>JANQOZ010000044.1 GCA_028285525.1 Lysobacterales bacterium | reverse complement strand
GGTTGTCGTTTGCCCCGCAGGCACACGCACAGGTCGTTGGTGAGCAAGGCACCATTTCGCTGCCGGAAGATTTTCGACACTCCATGGTCCACCTGGGATCCTGGTTTGTGCCCAACGGGCCGGCAAGCGGATTCCATGATGTCTACACCGACCGCGACGCAGTTGTGCACTATCGAGCCAACGGTGAGTTTCCCGATGGGGCTGTGATTGTGAAGGAGTTACGAAGCGCCGCTTCAGCCGACTATACAACCGGACAAAACGTGAGCGCGGCAAGCGCAGAAATCAAACAATGGTTTGTGATGGTCAAGGACCAAAAAGGCCGGTTCCCGGGCAACGCACTCTGGGGTGAAGGCTGGGGCTGGGCCCTTTTCAAGCCCGATGATCCAGCCACCAACGTCGCCTCCAACTATCAGACTGACTGCCTGGGGTGCCACCTGCCGGCAAAAGACACCGACCTGGTCTACGTCGGAGCGTATCCGACGCTCCGAACACAGCCAGGTCGATAGCACAAAAACAGGCTACTGGTTTTCGACCCACACGTTGGCGCCGATGGCGCTGTTGGCCCAGAGATAGCTGTCAGCCCAAAGGTAGCTGTTCGCCCAGAGGTAGCTGTCGGCCCAGAGATAGCTGTCGATCCACAGATAGCTGTCGGCCCACAGGTAGCTGTCGGCCCACAGGTAGCTGTCGGCCCACAGGTAGCTGTCAGCCCAGAGATAGGAGTCGGCCCAGAGATAGCTATCGGCCCAAAGATAGCTCTCTGGCGCCAGCTCGCTTCTGCCCCAGAGGTAGCTGCGGCCCCAGAGGTAGCTCTGGTCTTCGATACCCATCAGGTAGTAGCGACCGTTTTCATCCCGATTCGCGCGGCCCCCGAAGTGGGTCTCGCCGGCGAGGTCCGCTTGCACGTCCAGACCAACGTTTGCACAGCCTGAAGCGGTGGAGAACGTCGCCGCGTAGGCGTCCATCAGTCCGGCCCCCTGCTGGAAGACCGACAGTGCCGGGTTTCCGTTGGCGTCCATGGCAGGTCGTGCCGTGCTCATCAGCCGACACTTGACGTCGTCGGGGGTAAGCTGTGGATCGACGTCCAGCATCAGCGCCACGGCGCCGCTGACCACCGCCGCCGCCTGGGAGGTGCCGGACATCATGAACCAGTCTTCGGTGTCGTGAAATCTCGGGTAGTCCTTGGCGATTCGGGCGTTCTTCTCCATGATGCCCTGGATGTGCCCACCCGGCGCAATGATTTCCGGCTTAACAAACCCTTCGACCGTCGGCCCGGTGGACGAAAACTCGGCAAGCCGGTCGTCGCTTGGGTCAGAGGGTGAAAATCCGTCGGTCATGGCGCCGACGGTAATGACGTAGGGGACGTTACCTGGCACACCGATGGTCATCGGGTCCGGGCCCCTGTTGCCGGCTGAAACCACCACAACAATTCCTTCCGCCCAGGCCTGCATTACCGCCTGGTTGAGTGGATCTTCCCAGTAGTGGGAACGAACCGCCCCACTCAGCGACAGATTCAGTACCCGAATACCGAACCGGTCCTTGTTGCTGACCACGTAGTCGATGCCGCGGATGACGTCTGCATAGGTTCCCTTGCCGCGATCGTCGAGCGCCTTGATGACCACCAACCCGGCACCTGGGGCAATACCGTTGTAGCTACCCGTTAATTCTTCGGTTACGTAGTCGATGCTCGGATCAGAGAGCGCAACCGTGGACGCGACGTGTGAGCCGTGCCCAAACTTGTCCTCGACAATTTTGATCGCGTGCTTCTTATCGGTATCAGACTCTTCCTCGTTGGTCATGGCGTTGTAAAAGGCGACGGTCCGCCGTTCCTCGCCGGGATCGTAGTCCAGCAGGTCGTTCTCAATAGATCCAGAGTCGATGATGGCGACTGAGACCTCACGCCGACCGAGCACACCGAGACGATGAAGCTCGTCAGCACCAACCGTGCTGGGAAAAAACGTATCTCTCTCTTCCTCCTGGAAGACCTTGCCGCTGCCGGGCACAAACGTGGTTGACGTGCCGCCCTTGAAGTGGAGCGTCAGGCCATACACGGCCATGTCGGTTTCAGGGGAACGTTCAAACTCTGCCTCCAGCTCGACGACCTTATCCTTGTCGAGTTCGCGGTCCTTCTTTTTTCCCAGCTTGCTGCCCGGGATGCTGATCGAATAGAGATCACCCTCATCGCTTTGGAGCTTGCCGAGATCTTTCGCTTTCTTCCCGTCGAGCTTCAGTTCTTCCAGCTCACCGTTCGATCCCGGCCAAACCAGATCGATTGCCTCAATTTCAAGCTTCTTGCTCCCTGTGTTGCGCAGCTTGATTGAAAACTCTTTGTCGACAAAGGTAAGGAACGGCTCTGTCACAACATCGTCATTGTCCACGGGGGAGGTTGTTGCGTTGCTATCACCTTCGTCATCGTCGCGCGGCTTCTTGGAGGACGACACCGCAAAGTTCGGAGTCACCCGGAGTACGGAGGCAGACTCAGCGACAATCGAGGTGATTTCCTCGGCCGGGCCGCGAACCGCAATGGCGTTGATGATCGGCAGCTTGTGGGTGATCTCCCAGCCGCGGTCTTCAGCGACGGACGACAGGGCGGCGGCGTTAGGCCCCTGCAGCAAGAAATCGCCGGTCGCGACCGCCTCGGACGGTGATGAGTTCGACGTATCCGTAGTCAGATAAGCAGACACCGAGACGGCACCTGCAGCCAACAGCAAAGTGCCGGCAATCTGCGCCTGGCATCGTCGGATCAGTCTGGAGACAACACTTTCCATTTCTCTTCACTCCTGTCATTCGACCAGGGTTTCTTTGGAAAATGGAAAAGCAAGGCACGTGCCAACCACGATAAGCGCTAGGAATAACCGTTTTGGCGGGGTTTTCTGTCGCCGTTCCGCCGTTTTTTCGACAACACGAAAATTCCGGCGGATCGACGCGCCGATTTTTCAGGCGATACCCGTTTTTATGCAGGCACCTAACCGCCGTCGACCGACCGAACCAGGCAGCCGTTGCCTGATACCTGCGCGAAGCGCAGCTCGCTTTTCGTGGCCAGCCGCCAGCGGTAGCCATCGTTGCCGGCGAGCCGCCCCTCGTTGAAGTCGGTCACGAAAGTCGCTGGATTGGGCATCGGCAGGTCGGGGACAGCGACGCAGCCCTTCTCGCCCCAGTCATAGTTGGTCCGGGCGCCGCAGCGACGCCAGACCAGGCCACGGTGCTCGATGCTCGCGCCGTCGGTTGAGGTCTGCTGGCTTTCGGCCAGGGGCAGGCATTTCCCCGGTGAACTTCCACCCTCAAAGCCATTCTCAAAAATGAGCGTATCGAGCACGGTGATCGAGATTGGCGCCGGACCGGCATACTCGTACTCTCCGTCGATCACGGAAAAATCGAGAACCTCCGTACCCTCGATCAATCCATCTTGTTCCGCCGTCAGCTCCAGCGTGAGGGTCGTATCACCTGCGAGGAGAGTGAGAAAATTGAGCACCAGAAACGAGTCGGACACGTTGTCAGAAAAATCCCGAGCGGCAGCCGTCGAGCTGACCTCAATCGCCGTGTTGACCCGCAGCGCCTGATCGATCAGGCCGCCGGCGCGGGTAAACTGAATTCTCGCTGGCTCGCCGCCCTCGGCTGCCACGTCGTTAAGGACCGTCGCCGTCAGCAGCGGCGAGTCGTCCGCGATGATCACAACCGCCTGACTGGCAGCCCCGTTGACATAGCCGTTGCCGGTCAGCCGGATATCCAGCGTTTCCTCGCCCTCAGCGAAGTTGTCGGCGACCGCCGTAAGCTCCAGCCGAATCGATGACGACTGCTCCGGAATGGTCACCGAATTCAGGGTGTCAAACTGACCGTTCAGGTTGTCTTCGTAGTCGGAGAAACTCGCCGTGCTGGATGGATCGATCTGCGTCCTGACCAGCAGGGAAGATTCCAGATCACCGCCGGTGCGACTGATGTCTAGCAGCGCGGGCTGCCCGCCCTCGGTTGCCGTCAGATTCGCCGGGTCCATGTCGGCGGGTCGGATCTCGACCACCGGCGGATCGTCGTCGAACGTCACCGTAAACGACTCCTCGGTGCCCACCGTGTAGTTGCTGTTTTCCGCCAGTTCAAAGATCAGCGTCTCCTGCCCCTCTACGAGATTGTCCGGGCTCGCGGTCAGCAGAGCCGTGAATTCGCTTGCCCCGATCTCGAACGTGACGCTGTTCAAAAATTCAAACTGGCCGTTGATGTTGTCCTCATAATCGTTGGTTTGTGCCGTCGACTCGGTCAATACGGTAAAAAAGACCACCAGGGCGCTGGCGGTGCTGCCGGTACGGCGGAACGTGATGCTGGCCGGGTCGCCGCCAATCTCGGCGGTCGCCAGCCGATTTGCCTCCACGGTCACCGTCTGCGCAGCAGCGGACAGCGGCAGCAGAAGACCAACAAGAACTAACGTCAGGATCTGGTTTCGCATAACAGCACCCCTTGCCAAGCCTGGGTTTACCTTCGCTCAGCATCCGAGAGCTGTCTCAACGGATTTCTAACTGAATTCTGACTTTTGGTTTACCCCCGCCCGAGTATCGGGCGTTAATCCTTGAGAAAGGTCGAAAAGCCCCCGCCGCAGCAAACCGAAGATCCCGGTAATTTTTGATAGCTGGCTCAGGGAGTCAATGGACGGTCCAGGCGGCCAATCGGCGTGGGGGGTCACGGTAGACACTCATTCCGGCCAGCCGCTAAACTCTCGGGCCGCCACGCCGAGGGCGACCGTTCATCCACTCGCGAGCCGCTGACCATGACCAAGGACTCAACCCACAACCCGCTGACGCCCGAAGAGGAGCGCATCATCGTTCATAAAGGCACCGAGATGCCGTTCAGCGGAGAGTACGACAATCACTTCGAGGCCGGCACCTACGTGTGTCGACGGTGCAATGCCCCGCTGTATCGGTCGTCCGATAAGTTCCAGGCGCACTGCGGATGGCCCGCTTTTGACGACGAAATCGAGGGTTCCGTTCGGCGTGAAGTGGACGCGGACGGGCGCCGCACGGAAATCCTCTGCCAGAACTGTGGTGCTCATCTTGGACACGTTTTTGAGGGCGAGCGCCTGACCGACAAAAACACGCGCCACTGCGTCAATTCGCTTTCCATGACGTTCATTGCCGACGACTGACAGGCTGGCGTGCCGCACGCCGGGGATCTAACCATGACGTTTGCCAACCTTGGTGGCACTGCCGTTGCGATTTCAGGGCTGCTGCTCGCCAACCTGCTGCTCACCAGCTCAGGTAAGGCAGCCGAAGAACCGGCGCTGCCGCTGGACATCGATACGCTGTACGGCGAACCCTCGCTGATCGGAACCCGACCGGCTGGTGTCGCGTGGTCGGCTGACTCCAGCCGCATCGCCTTTACCTGGAACGATCAAGGAGGCAGTTTCCGAGAGGTCTGGAGCTGGGCGCCCGGTCAGGCTGCGCCAACCCGGCTGACCCACCACGAAAGCGAGGGTGCCCGGTCTTCCGGCGGCGTGACTTCCGTGGCGTGGGTTAAGGCCCCCGAGCCCGCAGTTGCCTACGTGCTCGGCAATGACCTGCTGCTGCGCACACCGGGCGACAGCGCCAGCCGGAAATTGTTTGAGTCCGAAGGTCTGCGCCAGCTGAGCGCGTCCCCTACCGGCACGCGACTCGCCATGGTAAAACCCGACGCGTTGCTGGCGCTCAACCTGGACGCTGACCGCCCCCAGGCCCGGCCGCTGGTCGAGCTCGACTACAAAACGCAGGCCATCAGCAGCTACCAGTGGTCTAGCGACGGCACAAAAATCGCCTTTCTTGTTGTGGATCGCAGCGCGCTGCCGGAACGCGAGCTGCATTTCTACACGCGCGACGGACACCAGCGCTCGCAGGTCCGGCGAGCTTTTCCCGGCGACGATACCGAGCGATTTCGACTCGGCGTTGCAGACGTGGCAACCGGCACCCTGCGCTACCTGGATCGGCCCAGCGACAAACACTACGTGTGGAATTATGCGCTAAGCGATGCCGGAGACCGGCTGCTGGTCAACAGCTCAGACCTGCTTATCAAGCACCATCAGATCGACAGCTATGACGTCGCAACGGGCCGCCGCCGGAAGCTTTACGCCGAGCACGATCCGCTGCATCTGCGTCCCGACTGGCGCGCGGCCTGGGCAAGCGGGCGTTCCGGGGTGGTGCTATTGACCGACAAAGACGGGTTCTCACACCTGTATCTCCAGCCTGAGCCCGGATCAGCGCTGCGGCCGCTGACGTCAGGACCTTGGGAAATATCCCAGTTCTGGAGTCATCCAGACGGAACCTGGCTATATTTTCTAGCGAACCGCTCTCACCCGGCTGATCGCCAGCTCTACCGAGTAAAGCTCAGCGGCGGCGACGTGGAGCGTGTTACCACAGGCCAGGGCACGCACGCCCCGGTCTTTTCACCGGACATGCGCCACGCCGTTAGCCTGTATTCCAACGACACGACGCCGCATGAGCTAAGTCACGTCGATCTGACTGACTTGACGGTTCAACCCATCACCCGCTCCCCGCGGCCGGAGTTCGCCGGATTCATCTGGGCCGAGGTGCGCTACGTGCAGTTCCCAAGCCGGCTGGATGGCGCGCCGCTCGTCGGTCGCCTGAGTCTTCCGGCGAATTACGATTCCAGCAGGCGCTATCCGCTGATCGTCGGCTCCGTGTATTCCGACAGCGTGACCAATCAGTGGGGTGGCCGTCAGGCACATCCAACCTGGGGGCTGGATCAGGCACTGGTGGCGAGGGGTTTTGTGCTGCTGAGCGTCAACGTGCGCGGCAGCTTCGGCCAGGGTCGCGCGCACAACCAGGCGCAGCGCCATGGCTATGGCGTGGTCGATATCGAAGACCTGCACAGCGGCGTTGAGTACCTCGTCAGCGAAGGTATTGCGGATCCAGAGCGGGTGGGCATCTGGGGGTCCAGCTATGGCGGACTGATGACGCTGATGTCTCTGTTCAAGAAGCCGGGCGTCTATGCGGCCGGCATCGCGGGCGCACCGGCGAGCAACGTGGCGCACGCCTACCCGGCGCAACGATGGGTGATGGGACCCGAGACCGGGGACGATCAGCCCGGGCGGTATGAGAGCCAGTCGCCGCTGTTTCACAGCCAGGGACTCGTCGATCCGCTGATGATCATTCACGGGACACGCGACCAGGTGGTCCTTTACTCCGACACGGTTGCCCTCACCCAGGATCTCATCGATGCGGAGAAAAACTTCGAGCTGGTCACGCTGCCGGGGGTCGGCCACGGCTGGGATGCCGAAGCGGCCGCCGTTCGCCGGTTTTCATTCAAGAAGATGATTCGCTTCTTCGAGCGCCATTTGCACCCCTCCAGCTCGTATACGCCGGCGTCACAATCGCAGGAATAATCTTAGACATCGGCTTAGACCGGGCGAGAAATCGTTGATATGAAGGGTTGTTGAACGATCTTGACCCTTTCGTCACCGACGTTTTATCCGCAGGTCACGGCTACTGACTAACATGACGCGTTTCCGGTGGGGAATGATGATGACTTATCTTGTTTCTTTTGGCTTGATGCTGATCCCGCTTGGGCTGATCAGCGCCGTGATTCTGGCAAGCCGCAAAAAGGTCCAGATGGAGGATTTTCCGTCCAACACCCGTCTGCACCTGACGACTACGGAAAGGACGCACGCCGTTCCGGAAGACCGCTGCTAGGGCCCCAGCCATCAAACGTTTGATCCACAACTTTACTTCTCGGGATCGATCGCCACTACGCAAAATGTCACCGCCGCTGGATGCAGCGACAGTGGATCTGCGTGAGGCAGACAATTTCGACAAGCTCTCTGGCTCCTGGTGGGACCCTTCCGGGCCCTTCTGGCCGCTGCATCGGCTCAACGTGCTGCGAATGCAGTGGATTGTTGCCCAGCTTCGGGAGACCGGGATGGCCGCCGACGACCGGCAAAAGCCGCTCAGCGGGCTTCGGGTTCTCGACCTGGGCTGCGGCGGGGGCATTCTGTCCGAATCGCTCGCCGGCCTCGGCGCCATGGTGCACGGCGTGGACGTGGTCGCACGCAACATCGAGTGCGCCAAAGCGCACGCGGCCGAGTCGCGCCTCGCGATCCGCTACACCCTGGAAACCGCCGAAATCCTGGCCGCTGAAGGGCACTCGTACGACCTCGTGTTCAACATGGAAGTGGTCGAGCATGTCGCCGACTTCCCGGTGTTCATGGACGCCAGCAGCCGTCTCGTGAAGCCCGGCGGCGGAATGTTTGTGTCCACCATCAACCGCAACTTCAAGTCATGGCTGACCGCCATCGTCGGGGCTGAGTACATCCTGCGCTGGCTTCCCAAGGGCACCCACCGCTACAGCCTGCTTCGAAAGCCCGACGAGGTTGAGGCGCTGCTCTCAGACGGGGGCCTGGAAACCGTCAGCACAACCGGCGTGCGGGTTAATCCTATGACTCGGCTTTTTTCGCTGACGCCGCGGCTCGACGTCAACTACATGATGTTCGGACGCAAACCCGCACCACAGCCACCAAGATGAGCGATCCCCCGTCGGCAGCGAACAGCGATTCGTGTTGGCGGCGAGACAAAGCAACCGGCACAGTTTTCCGTGCACCCGCGGACGACATTTTCCGATGCCCCCGTCAGCCGCAGCCTGTGGCAACTTGTTTGATGGCTTGCGATAATCGGCGAGTGTACGTTTTCGGTCATAAATTCCCATGAGCCTGCTGGACCAGCTAGAGCAGCAGGCCCGCGACCGGCGGGAGCGCGAGGAGCAGGAAAATCTGCTGGCCCAGGAGAAAGGTGCCTTTTATCGGACCTACACGGGTCCGGCTATGCGCGCGATCTTCGAATATCTCAAGAAGCTCAGCCAGCACCTCGAATATCTCGACCATCAGCAGACGGTGGACTACCACATCCCCCACTACGGAGACGTCACCGCCAAGGTTGATCCCGAGTTTACCGTCGCCCTTTCAAGCGAAAAGGGCGTGCGCAGCGAAATCAAAATTGTCGCCACCGGGCACATCGACCGCGCTAAATCGCCTGATATCACGCTCAACCCGCAGCAGGTCGACGTCATGGACACGTTCGTGCGCGATTATTCGCTTCACGGCGAAAAACGCGTGCTGAAATCGCCCAGCGGGGAGGTTGTCGGCGCCACCTTTCGCATCCACGGCAAGATCCTCCTGCAGGGTGTCGTTCGAGCGGCCTACAGCGAAGAGCACATCGAGCTTGAGTTTGTGAACTATGGCGGGCTCATGCAGCATCGCCGGCGGGCTGACCCCCGCCAGATCGACGACGGATTTCTGGACAAGCTGGGCAAGTTCCTGATCGGCGAAGACCGAAGCCTTTTCTCAGAAACGCTTCCCAGCGGCGTGAAAAAGCAGATTCGCGAAACCATCCAGAAGGATCAGGAGGCCAAACGCCTCGAAATGCTCGAGAGCGAGATCGCAGACCTGGAATATGAAGAAGAAAAGTCATCCACGCTTTCCGGGCGTCTGTCACAAAGGCTGTCAGCATTGAGTCGTAAACTCAAAGGTGAGGGTTAGGCCCCGCTCAGTCGTCTTCAGTGCATGTTCATATTCATGCTCTAAGCTTAGGTGCATGTAGGAAATGACTGTTGGGACCAGCCCGCAACAGGAGTGGAAGAGCGTATGAGCGGCACAACCTGGGTAACCTTCTGGCTCATCGTCGGCGCGGTTTATCTGCTGCCCACCTTCATCGCTGCCTATCGACACGCCAATAGCCTCTGGGCGATAGCCGTCCTCAACCTGCTGTTCGGCTGGACCGGTGTCATGTGGTTCGGCGCCTCCGTCTGGGCCATCACCGACAAAACCGAGTCCCGCTAGCCTGGCAACCTTTGGTTGCCGGCGGCCAGAAATTGGTCGAGAATCGGCGCTGTCCAGGACGCGCCGATTCGCATGTCAAAATCTTACTCTTCTGAAAGACTGCTCGAATTTCTCAAGCAGTCGGCCATGGCCGGTCAGCTGAATCCAGCGACAGCGCGCAGCCGGCGCAACGCGGCCGAACAGCTCCTTTCTCAACTCGGCGAGGATGAGGCCGCGGACCTGCGCGAGCTGGACGTCGATCAGCTGTGTGCGCGTTTCCACAAGCTCCAGGGCAGTTCGATTCGCGCGGAAACGCTCAGCATCTACGGCGAGCGGCTGAAGGCAGCACTCCAGGACTTTATCGCATGGAGCGATAACCCCGAGGCGTTTGTGCCGAGCTCTTCGGAAACGCGCCAGCTGCGACGTCGATCCGAGACCACCGGCAAGGCAGCGTCCGATGAGCAGCAGGCCCTGGAACAAATCAAGCTGACAACCGTGCAGCAGCCCCCTGACCTGCTGCCGATACCCATCCGGCCTGAGCTGGTGGTCTACGTGCAGAACCTGCCGCTGGACCTGACAACCGATGAGGCCGCCAAAATCGCGCGAATTATCCAGGCGCACGCCGGCACCGACAGCGAAACCAGCCAATGAAACGCTATGTGCTGATTGCGCCGCTGGCCTTCTTCGGCATCGCCGGACTATCGCTCTACTGGTGGTTCATTCAGCCCGGTCTGGAAGGCGCTTTTCATGACAACCTGCTGCCCGAGCTGATCGGGTTCTGTATCGAAGGGTTTTTTCTGGTCGGGATCCTATCCTATTTCCAGCAGTCGCGTGAGCACGAGCGACGCAGAGCCCTCTGGCTCAGCCTGCGCGGATCGCTGCGCGATATCTTGAGCCATCTGGATATTGCGTTCTTACCGGCGAACGCTGAGCCCGCCAACACGCTCGCGCTCGAGTCAGAACCCAAGGTGATTCAGGGATTGTTGGATTCGCTGCAGGAAAACGAGCTTGAGCTGGACGCCATGGTGCTGCTCAAGCAGTCGGCGATCGAGAGTCTGCCGCTGACGCGCGACCTGATTCCCGTGGCGGCTCAGCTCAGCGCTGCGCATATGCACTGGTGGATCGCTATTTCGGACGCCATGCGCCAGCTGACGCAGTCCGGTGAGCGGGAGCAGCTCGAGCGCAGCGTCTACCAGATTCTGGTAAATCTGGCGGAATTCGACGCGCTGGATATTTAGCCGGTCCCAGGCAGGCCCGGCGCCGGCCTAGCGACTCCAGCAGTACTCGAAGTCTTCGGAGCCGGTGTGAGTTTTCTGCCCCAGCTCGTCGATACCGTAGTCGCCGCACTTCGCGTCGGTGGCCTGACTGCCGAGACCGTTGGCCGTCAGCACATAGTCCGCCGCATTGACGACGCCGGTGATCGTGTACCAGTTCGATTCAGAGTTGAACCCGCCATTGACCTGCACAAACGTGTCGCAGCTGACGTTGTTGTAGACGCCGAAACGCGTGAAGCAGCGCTCGAGACCCTGAGAGGCCTGGGTTAACGCGGTCTTGGCCTCGGTGCGGCGTGCACGCTGGGTAAATTCGTTGTAGGTCGGGATGGCGATGCTGGCCATGATCGCCACGATGGTGACGACGATCAGCATTTCCGTCAGAGTAAATCCTTGCTGGCGCATGGCCGCTCTCTCCGCTTTGTGTGTTTCCTTAGCGCCCGCCCAGGTGGGCGGGAAACAAGTCCTATGTTAGCCCAGCCAGACCGCCGGGAGCCAAGTCAGTATGGCTCTCGCTCACCCCAGACCGTCCGGCCTTCCTTGATGCAGCCGATCGGGATACGGCTTCGGGTGACCGGATCGATGACCACCACGGGCCTCGACCCAAGCTCACAGGCCGACAGAATCTGGTCCACCGGTTCGTTGGTACAGGCGGCGTCACCCGGGTTGAGAATACAGAAGCACCCGGGCGCCGTCGGATCGTCGTAGCAACCCTGCAAACGCTCCTCACCCGTCTTGTCGATCACCACCGGCGGCACGAGCGGCGCACCCGTTGTGAGCTCGAGACCCACACAGTCGGTGCAGTCCAGCACGTTGCTGGCCAGCCTCGGGCCACCCGTGACCGCATCCAGGACGTACAGACGCGGGATACCACCCGGCAGACACGGTGTGTTGGTCGGCTCAAAGGTGGTGAAAATCAGTGTTCCGAAGCTCACCCGAGGCGTTGCAACAACCCGCTCACCGGTGGGGCTGTTCACGTTCAGCGCAAGGTCGATAAACCAGCCGCGGCCCAGCTCGCCGGGTACGGTGCTGGTGTCGATGCGCCGAACCACAAAACCGTTGTCCGTGATTTCCTGACCGAGTCGGATATCAACCAGGTCAGCGCGGGTTCCCGGACTGCCGATATTGAAGTCGGCCAGCGGATCCAGGTCCGGACGATCTTCAACGACCGTGTAAAAAGTCTCCAGCAACGGGTTGGAGCTGACGGTGGCGTCGATGGTCTCAAAGAACTTACCGGTGCCAAAGAACACCGCGAGATCGCCCTGCGGCGTGCGCGCCAGCGTGGGCGCCGAGGTGATCGGCTGCGGGTTGTTGTTCCGGTCGCGTGCCGTGAACAGCGGCTGCGGGTTACCGCCAGAGGTAAAAGCGGAGCCCCAGTTACCCGGACTGTTGTCCGAAAGGTCGAATTTCCACATGTTGCCGTTGAGGTCGCCGATATACGCGTTAGCGATCGACAGCCCATCGGCGCCGTTCAGCTCGAGCCTCGGCGACGCAAGCCCCGCCGGATCAGCGTTGGAACCCTGCCCCGTAGGCAGCTTGGCCAGCACGGTGCCGTTGAACAGATCTACCACGAACAGGAAGCCGTCGTTATTCTGGCTGTTGTGTCCGTTCCCGAAGACCGCAACCCAGGTACCCGACGAGGTACGGGAGATCACGGGACGTCCGATCGTAAAGCCGAGGTCCGGATCATCATCGGAGGTGAGTTCCCAGAGCACGTTGGAAGCGTTGAACGTACCCGGATTGGTCACGTCCAGCGCGTACACGCCTCGACCGCCGGCTCCCAGCCCGCCGACCAGCACCGTGCGCCAACTGCCGCTGAACGCGTCAGCCGCGGTTGCGGTGTCGTCGACGTAGAACTCGTGCAGGTAGCCGGGATTGCCGAGTTCAGCGAGCTTCGGGGTTACCGCCCGCGGCACGTAGGCAAAAAACTCTTCGCCGTCTTCCGCATCGAAAGCGTGCAGCATGCCGTCATTAGCACCCACGTAAACGGTCAGCGGCCGGCTCTGCTTGGGCCCGTCAACGTAGTTCACGTAGGTGGCGCCGCCGCCGGCACCTGCCGGCAGACGCGCCCAACCCTCGTTGCCGGGACCTGCGACGATCGGCTCAGAGTTAACGACGTCGCCAAGCAGGTTTTCGCGATCGCGAAACACCGTGCCCTCCAGCGCGTCGTCGCCCTTGATGAAGTCGAGAAACTGATCGCCGGTAAAGGCCGGCGAGGCGGCGTTGATGTCGACCCCGAGGACCGTATCGAGGTTCGCGGCCAGCTCCGTCTGAACGTTGCCCGCCAGGTCGGTGAAGTCGTCGAACTCCACGCCGCCGGTGTCGTTGATCGTGAAGACCAGCCGGTCGGCCGTCCGGGCCTGCAGCTCTTCTTCCGCGGACCATTCGACGGTGCCCTCTAGATCAACCGCCACCAGGTCACCCGACCAGTCGAAGCTGTCGAACGCCGCCTGATACAGACGACTCTCCGTGGTCAGTCGAGTCGAGGTTGCCGTCAACGACGTCGTTGGCCGGGAGCGCGCCACGATGTCGGCCAGCGCCGTTTGGAATCGCTCAGCGATCTCGGTCGGCGTTGCGGCGTTCAGCATCAGGCCACGGCCGTTGACCGCCGCGTGATACAGGTCGTCGATCTGCGACGGATCGCGAGCGCCGTTCACGTCGGGCCAAGTCGGCGGATTGGCGTAGGCATCCTCGATTTCGAAGTGCGTAACGCCAAAGATCGTACCCAGGCCGTTGAGCACCACCATATAGGTATTCATGTGCAGATCGGTTTTACAGTCCAGCGGCGTGGGCAGCGTGGCGGTGTCACACGCTCGGGGAATAGAAACCTCACCCTGGTTCTCGACCGGGAAGGTCAAGCCGCTCGCGTCAAAGTTTTCGAAATAGTCCATCGAAATATCGGCAATCGTGTTGCCGAAGGTATCCGCGTAGGGCTGCCCCTCGGCGCCGTCGACATTACCGGGCGTCGGGATGCCACCGAGCGCTGAGAAGCCGTCGGTGAACATCACCGCAAAGTTCTTCTGGCACTCAAACTCGATCACCGGGTTATTGCTGCGCTGAAACTGATTGCCCGCATGATTGAGCGCCTGCCGGTTTGGCGTGCTGCCACCAAAGTTCTCGTTGATAATGTCGGTCAGGAATAGATCGCGCTCGTCGACCGCGGGGTTGTTGTCGAACTCCCGCATCGCGACCGTGTTGCGGTTATTGATCGTGAAGTAGCCCACGTTCATGCCGAGCGGCAGGTCGACAAAAGCGCCGGCGATACCGTTGCGAACCGCCAAGTGGCGCTTGCGGTAGTAGCTGAACCAGTTCGCGAAGTTCTGCATTTCCGGCGTTCCGGCAGCGATGTCGGTCCGCACCAGGCAGGAACCGTCCGGGCCGAGTGCGTCAGCATCCCCGGCGATGCCGCTCGGTACCCGCTCGAAGATCTTGTAGTTTGCAGGCACCGGCGTTGCGCAGTCGCCGTTAACCACCACGTCCGGCAGCGGATTCACGCCCGGGATTGTCAGCGTGTAGGTGCCCGTATCAACCGGCGTGTAGTAGAAGGACGGATAGTAGTCAACGCCTCGTTCCTGAACGTCGCCGCCGTTCCACACCTGGTCACCGAGTTGATCGATCCAGGCGTTGTTGGCGCCGTTGCGATAACGGGTTCCACCCGGAATGACCATGCCGTCGTTGAAGTGGAAACCTTCGTTGGTAAAGGCCAGATTCTGGGTCAGATCGTGCTGACGACCGGCGTTGCCGGTCGACCCGGAAGGATCGGACGGAGCCGCCGTTGGGTCGATGTCATTGAACGTCAGCGCGCCGAAGTCGGGCCAAGGTTCGTAGGTCTGCGTCGGGTCGTAGTAGCCGGTGTTGTAGGCCGACGACCACATGAAGCCGAACTGCGGGAACGGCGGGATGACAAAGTGCCCACCATTGGGTCCTTCGGTGTACGGGAAAACGTAGGAGTACTTTCGACCCGCCGTGCCGAAGAAAAAGGTTCCGTCGGCCTGGACAAACGAATCGGTGGCCCCGGCCTGCCAGTAGAGCGAACCGTCATTGGTGGGCGTAATGGTCTCGAACGACATGGAGCCCGAGTCGTCGAGCACCACGATGACGTTGCTTTTTACGTTCTGAAAGACCACCAGCGGCTGGTTGGCGATGTCGAGCTGCGCCCAGGCGTTGCCGCTCAGAAAGCAGGTCGCCGCCAGTCCCAGCAGCAGCGACATTTTTGTGTTGGCAGAGCGATTATTCATGTCTAACTCCCAGCTCCCTGTTCGGGATATGAAACTGAACTCCGTCTCAGTCTTCGTAGTAATAAGTGGTTACGACCATGTCGTTGGCCCGTGACGCGGGTCCCTCGGAATAGCCAAAGACCAGAAAGTATGAGGAGCGGTTGCCGGCCCCTACCAGCGGCTCCTCTTCCAGCGGCTTACAGGCGACCGATCGACCACCCACGCCGCTCATCTCTACCACCTGGTAGCGCATGTCGCCGCGGTTGGTGTAGGTGCTCGCCGGCTGAGGCCAGGTGGTTTGATCCGCGTTGGCCAGCAGCTTGGCGCCGGCGCAATCGTAAACGCCCATGCCCGTATCGACCCAGCCCTGCGGAAGAATGCCTCCGAAGGTGCCTGTCTCTGCCGCCAGCCGAACCTGATCCTCAACCTGCCGGACAATGTCTTCAGCGGTCTGAAATGCCAGGTTGGCTTCACGGACGTTGCCCGCCATCCGCTCCTGCATCGTGCTGCCCTGCATCGCGGTAACGGAAATCAGCGTCAGCACCAGCAGCATCATCATGCCCATCAGCAGTGCGACGCCGCGCTGACGCTGGGGAAAGGGTTGATTGAGTTGTTTCATCGGTAGCGGTCCTAAATTACGTTGACGCGGTTGCGAACCGCGACGGTGGTGAAGAACACCTGGCGAAGACGCGAGTCGTCTACCGGGTCCACCGTGGTGCCGTTGAGGTTGTACGTCTGATCGTCGGTCTCGAGATCAGCGTTGTTGGTCGAGCGCAGCAGCAGCGAGACCCGCATCGACACAATGTTGGCTGGCGTGGTCACCAGATGAGGCTCGAGGTAGGTCACGTTGCCGAGCCCGTCGAGCTCACCGAACAGGAGCTGCATGTTCTCCACGCCTTCAATAATTTCTTCTGGCGTTGCGTCCGTGCCGTAATCCATCTGGAAGAGCGCCGGCTGACCACCCGCATTCACGCCGATAAAAAACATGATGGAGTGAAACGGCAGCACCTGAGCTTCATCGTTGTAGCTGCGGCTGAGCCCGGCGGCGAGATTGCCAGGGGTCGTTCCGCCGTCGTTGAGAGAAAACGCGGCTGAGCCGGAGTTGGTCCGCTGAAACAGATCGCCGCCGGTATTGCAGTCGGTCACCATGACCAGGCCACCTCGCGGAAAGATTTCGTCCAGCTCGGTCTGGCTGTAGGGCGCCGCCGGCGTGGTGCCGCAGTCAACCGGGAAGTTCAGATTGAGGTCTGCTGACGCGGCGTCATAGCCGCAAGCGGTGACCTGATCGACGGGATCAGCGTATTTGATAATGAGCACGTCGCTGCCAGGCACGGCGTTGTCTACCGCCGCCTGCGGCACCGCAACAGCGCCAAAGGCCGTCGAGTAGTCGCCCGCGTTGACCGCCCCGGTTCCGAGCGTCGCGGGCAGCGCGTAGGTGTCGTCCAGGTCCGTGCCGCTAAATTCGAAGCCCACAACCGGCAGATTCGGGTTGTAGATCGCCGCCTCATACCCCGGGGCACCGTTGTCCAGCACCTCGTTGGTCTGGAGCCGCGCGACGCAGAAATTGGTGCGCCCGGCAGGCCGCAGCCGCGGCTTGAGAATCTCGATGGCAAACCGGCCCGACTCTTGAACGCGCGACAGCGCCTGCTGCGCGCGATACGACTGGGAGGTCGAATAAAACACCTGCGCCACACCGCCCATCACAACGATGCCCAGCAGCAGCGCGATCATCAGTTCAATCAGGCCAAATCCCTGAGCACGTCGTGCCTGTTCAAAGGTGAAACGACTCATATCCGCGTATCCATTTCAAACCACTGCAGCGTCGCATCGGTGGTGTCGTAGCCTGCCGCCGTCGACGTGGCGGCATCGGTGCCGCGCTGTACCGTGTCCGCCCAGCTCAGGCGAACTGCAATCCGGCAGTCAGTCGGATCGCAGTTGAGGGCCGCACCGTCAGGCCCGGTCACCTGAAGCTGGCCGTTGGGCAGCACACCCGCCACAAACGCCTGCCACTGGGCAAGCTGCGCTGCGGTCGGCCCGCCGTTCAGGGTGATCTGCTGCCGGTTGGCCCGGATCTGGTCGAGGATCTCGTACGACGCGTTGGTGGCCTGGGTACGCATGAACGCGTTGCCGCTCGAGCGCAGCGAGATGCCCTGCAGCCCTGCCAGGCCAAGCAGCCCGAGCGACAGGACCAGGACCGCGATCAGCACCTCGATCAGCGTGGTGCCGCGCTGCGCCTGCCTCGGGGAACGTGAGATCATCATGGACAGTTATTCCTTACAACGTTGATCCCGCCGGTGCGGGTGATAAAGATATTGCGGTCGTTCTGCTGCTTGCAGCCATCGGCAAGCACGTTGACGGTGTAGGCGCCGCCGAGCCAGCCGGAAGCGAGAAAGTTGAGCGGGTCGGCAGAAAAGGTATAGCTCGCCTGCTGAATCGGCTCATAGATGCGCAGGGCTTCATCTTCAGCGTCAACAAAGTCGCCGTCGCTGTTGCCGTCAACCCACAGCTCATAGCCGGTGTTGAAGTCGCCGTCCATCGATCGCAGTGCGGTGGGGCGGCCGCGGCTGAGCGCCTCAGACCGCGCCAGGTTGACCGCTTGAATCACGGCGTTCACCTGCGTTGTGGTGCGCTGCCCCTGCACAAACTGGTTAAAACCCGGCACGCCGACGGCAATCATGATGGCGAGCACGGTCAGGGTGACCATGAGCTCAACCAGCGTAAATCCAGATGTCCTGTTCATGGGCGGTATTAATAGGTGAGCGGCCGCGCCCTCTCAAGCGATCTCCGATGATCGGTTTTTATTGTGTTCCAGGCGGTGGAGGGGCGTCGACGAGGGTCTTATTTCGCGCCGATCTGCGGTAAATGCAAACCACTGTGACTTCCGGGCGCCGGCGTCTGACGGTGCAAAATAAGGCCATCGCCGGATGAACCGTGCCCTCAGGCGACCACTCGGGCTCCGCAACCGCGAATTTCAGCCCGTCGGCAAGCCCCGCAGCGCACGCTAAGCCACTCAATTGTATGCAAAAATCGACAAAAAACGATTTGCATGAAAAAATGATGAAAGCGTTTTCTCGAGGCCCGGGTCTCTTAGAGCGTGACCGGGAGCTGTGCCCAACCCGCCACACTTGCGAAGTAACCGGGCACTGATTGAAAACCGAGTTTCATCGAGAGGGGCGCCAGCGGATTTGGCCGCGAACGCCCGGTGAATGACGGCCCTGAAGGCCACGATTAAAAACTGAGGATTTACAAGCATGTCCAAGCAATCATCGATCGTTATCAAGCCCCTGACCGCCGCTGTTGGCGCAGCGTTTGTTTCCACCTTTGCCCTGGGTACGGCGGCTGCGGCTGATAACCCGTTCGAGCTGACCGATCTGAACGCAGGCTACGAGCTGGCCGGCGAGAAAGACACCGCTGAGGGTTCTTGTGGCGAAGGCAAGTGCGGCGGCGACAAGGGTGAAGAGGGCGCCTGCGGCGAAGGTAAGTGCGGCGGCGACAAAGGTGAAGAAGGCGCCTGCGGTGAAGGCAAGTGCGGCGGCGACAAAGGTGAAGAAGGCTCCTGCGGCGGTGACAAGGGCGAGGAAGGCTCTTGCGGCGGCGATAAGGGCGAAGAAGGCTCATGTGGCGGCGACAAGGGTGAAGAAGGCTCTTGCGGCGGCGACAAGGGCGAAGAAGGCAAGTGTGGCGAAGGCAAGTGCGGCGGCGCTGCCTGAACCCGGTAACACCCTGCCAACTCCATGAGTAACCATCCGGTTGCAGGAGCTGGACTTGGGCTGCGGCGGGCCCTCCTGGGCCCGCTGCGTTCCCACGCCAGCGAAACCCAAGCTGATCCGGCAGTCGACTTCTGGGAAGTGGCGCCGGAAAACTGGATCAACGTCGGCGGCCGGCTCGGACGCACCTTTCGCAGCTACACGGAAAAGTATCCGTTCGTCTGCCACGGTCTGTCTCTGTCGATCGGCGGCCCCTCCCCGCTTGATGAGACTTTTCTCAAGCGCCTCAAGGCGTTTCTGGATCAGCACCAGATCCGCTCTTATAGCGATCACCTGAGCTACTGCAGCGACGACGGTCATCTGTACGACCTGATGCCGATTCCCTTCACCGAAGAGGCGGTGGAATACGTTGCCGCCCGCATTCGTCGCACCCAGGACATTCTCGATCGCCGCATCGCGATCGAAAACGTGTCGTACTACGCGGCGCCCGGTAAGGAGATGGACGAAATCACGTTCATCAACGAAGTGATCGATCGCGCTGACTGCGATCTCCTTCTGGATCTGAACAACATCTACGTCAACAGCGTGAATCATCGGTATGACGCCGGTGAGTTTCTGGCTGCCCTGCCCGGCGAACGCGTCACGTATTGCCATGTCGCCGGACACTACAACGAGGCGGAAGATCTGATCGTCGACACCCATGGCGCTGAAATCATTGCGCCGGTGTGGGATCTGTATCGGCAGGCCCGTGAGCTCTGGGGCCCGCTCCCGGCGCTGGTGGAGCGCGACTTCAACTTCCCGCCCATCGCCGAACTGCTCGACGAGGTGGAAACCATTCGCAGCATCCAGCGGCAGGCGCCCAAGCGAAACGAGCGCGGCGAACCCGCGGTCCAGGCGAGCGCCTGATGTCCCGGCTCAGCGAGCTGCAGCGGCAGTTCGCCGGCCATATCCGTAATCCCAGCCAGACGCCGGCACCCGGCGACATCGAGGATCGCCGGATGGCGATCTATCGAGAACTGTTCTTCAACAACATCCAGGGATTCATCGCCAACAACTTTCCGGTGCTGCGGAAGCTCTACACCAAAGAGCGCTGGAACAAGCTGGTGCGGGACTTTTTTGTCAGGCATCGGGCCCACACGCCGCTGTTCCCGGAGCTGCCGCGGGAGTTTCTGCAGTTTGTGCAGGACCACCGAGGACCGGACCAGGGCGACCCCCCGTTCATCCTGGAGCTCGCGCACTACGAATGGGCGGAACTAGCGCTGTCCCTGGACGAGGCGGAGCAGTCGGACGTCGCCGCCGATCCCGATGGCGACCTGATCAGCGGCGTACCCGTCCTGTCGCCGCTGGCGTGGCTGCTCAGCTACGAATACCCGGTGCATCTGATCAAGCCCGAGTTTCAGCCCGACGCGCCGCCGGAGGAACCCACCCATCTGGTGATTTACCGACGGCACGACGACAAGGTTCGCTTTCTTAAGCTGAACGCTGTGACCGCCCGTCTGCTGCAGCTGCTGCAGCAGGAACCGGGACAAACCGGCCGACGCTACCTGGAGCAAATCGCCGGCGAGCTGGGTGCGGAAAACGCGGAAACGATTGTTCAAGCCGGCACCGGAATTCTGGCCGATCTCGCTAAGCGCGAAGTGATTCTCGGCACCGCAGCGTCAACCTGACCAACCGTTACAAAGCTTCAAACTGTCGCTGACAGCAGCGTGCTAACCTTCGGCTCTGGCACTCCCTGCAAGCCCGCGGAAACCAGGACAGATTCGTTGAGTCAGCAAAAATCACCTATTGCCCGGCGCTTTCGCGGGTTTCTTCCGGTTGTGGTGGACCTCGAAACGGGGGGCTTCGACAGTCAGAAGCATGCGCTGCTCGAAATGGCCGGCTGCCCGATCGAAATGACGGATGACGGCGTCGTCAAACCGGGCCCAACGGTTGCCGTACACGTCGAGCCGTTTCCCGGGTCCGTGCTGGATCCCAAATCCATGGAAATCACGGGCATTATTCCGGACCACCCGCTGAGGCAGGCCGTCGACGAGAAGGTGGCGCTTCAGACCTTTTGTCAGCCGATTCGTGAGGCCATGAAAACAGCGGGATGCGGTCGCGCAATCCTGGTCGGGCACAACCCTTCTTTTGACCTTGGGTTCCTGAACGCCGCGATCAGTCGCACAGGCTACAAGCGCTCGCCGTTTCACCCGTTCAGCAGCTTTGATACCGCTACGCTGGGTGGCCTAGCGTTTGGGCAAACCGTGCTGGCACGGGCTGCACGGGCCGCCGGCATCGACTGGGACGCGAACGAGGCCCACTCCGCAATTTATGACGTGGAAAAGACCGCCGCATTGTTCTGTGCCATCGTTAACCGATGGCACAGCGAAATGGGCATTCCCTGGTCGGATGCAGCGGCGGCGGAACCCGCCGATTGAGCCGGCTGCTGGCCGTCGTCAGCCGGTCAGCTGATACTGAATGTCCAGCTGTTCAACCATGGGAACCAGCTCACCCTGCACGTGGAGTTCGCGCAGCAGCGTGGCCCCGCCCAGGCACTGGCCGTTAAGAAAAACCTGCGGCAGCTCAGAGTAGTCAGGCGACTTCTGCAGCAGCGCTCGCAGCTCGGGGTCCCGCTGGATATCGACGCTGTGAAAGCTCACGCCAGCGTCGGCGAGTACCTCGATCGCCTCGCGGGATTCTCGGCAGTTAGGGTCTTCCGGACTGCCCCGCATAAACACACAGACCGGATAGCGGTCCAGCAGCTGCTGGAGCCTCGCGCTCACTTCCATGCAGTTTCCTCCCTCATTCGGTATCAAAGGCGGCTGATTAGCCGTCGTTGAATTGGTAATTAAAGCACATGCTTCGTTAACTGACCGTAAAACAATGTGCCAGAACAACGCCCTCTGACGGCTGCAACGTCACGCTGTCAGCCTCCCGGAAGCCTTGCCACCAGGGGTTTTCGACCGTGGACACAGCCCGGCATCGTGCCGCAAAATAGTCGTTTAGCTTGCAACAGGAACGCTCGTGTCACTGGATCACCTCATGAATGTTTACGGACGGCTGACGGTCGGATTTGTCAGCGGTCACGGTGTCTGGCTGACAGGAGACGACGGCCGGGAGTATCTGGACGCCATCTCAGGTATTGGCGTCTGCAGCCTGGGCCACGGGCACCCGGAGCTGGCTGAGGCCATCGCCGACCAGGCCGGGAAACTGATCCACACCTCCAACATTCCGCGGATTCCTCTGCAGGAGCAGCTGGCCGATCGGTTGGCGGAAATCAGCGGTCTCGAACGCGCCTTCTTCACCAACTCCGGCGCCGAGGCGATGGAGTGTGCCGTGAAGCTCGCGCGCCTTTATCACTGGCGCCGGGGACGTGAGAACATCGACATCCTGGTGGCCAAGGGGAGCTTTCACGGCCGGACGCTCGCTTGTATCAGCGCAACCGACAACCTGAAATCCCAGGAGGGCTTCGGCCCGATCGTTGGCGGCTTTGTCCCCGTTGAGTTCGGCGACCTCAACGCGATTGAGCAGGCGCTCAAAGCGAATCCCAACATCGGCGCCGTCATGCTCGAACCCATCCAGGGTGAGGGCGGCATCAACGTCCCTGCGCTGGGTTTCCTCAAATCCTTGCGCGAGCTTTGCGATCGCCATGAGGTGCTGCTAGTGCTAGACGAAGTCCAGTCCGGGATCTGCAAGACTGGCCGCTGGTTCGCCTTCCAGCATGAGGACATGAAGCCCGATATCCTGACGTGCGCCAAAGCCCTCGGCAACGGCGTGCCGATCGGTGCCTGCCTGGCCACCGAACAGGTCGCGGAGGCGTTTCAGCCCGGCAACCATGGTTCTACCTTCGGCGGAAATCCGCTCGCCTGTCGCGCTGGCCTTACCGTGCTGGACATCATGGCGCGTGAGGATACCGCCGGGCAGGCGGCGGCCAATGGGGATGCGTTCCACGCCATGCTGCAAGAGCGCCTGGCTGGGCACCCGGCGGTCAGCGAGATCCGTGGGCGGGGTCTGATGGTCGGCATCGAGCTGATCGCTGACTGCCCGGAGATCAAAGCCATGGCGATGGATTTGGGCGTGCTTCTCAACGTGACCCGCGGCCGCGTGATCCGACTGCTCCCGCCCCTGGTGATCAGCCACGAGGAGCTCCAAACGCTGGCTACGGTGGTCGCTGACTGCGTCGACCACTGGCACACCGCGCGAGCCGCCTGAGGGCAGCCTCAAAAACCACCCAGCGTCGCGAATCACGAGCCGCCGCCCCATGGCGCATAACCAGCAAATTACTATCGAGCAGCTGGGCGAGTCCTTTCGCGACTGCACCCGCATCAAAACTCTGCCGGTGCCCGAGCCAGGGCCCAGTGAGGTGCTGATCCGGCACCACTATGCCGGCGTCAACGCCATCTACGACCAGATGCTCTGCGCCAATCGCGTCGACCATCTGGACGTCAAGCCGCCTATGGCGGCGGGCGTCGAAGCGATCGGCACAATCACCGCCGTCGGCAGCGAGGTCAGCGGCTTTCAGGTTGGGGACCCGGTCGCCAGCATCGGCGGCGGCTATTGCCTGTACAAGTGTTGCGACCAGTCAGCGCTGATCGCTGTTCCCGAACCGACAGCAAGAATTCTCGCCCTGATTCCCAGCGGCGTCTCCGCACTGCTGGCGCTTGAGCTCACCGGCGAGATGAAATCTGGCGATACGGTCCTGATCACCGCGGCGGCGGGCGGTTTTGGCAATATCGCGACCCAGCTGGCGGTCAACGCCGGCAATCACGTGGTGGCGGTCTGCGGCGACGACCGCAAGGCGGCATGGCTGACGCAGCAGGGCGCCGCTCGAGTCATCAACTACCGCCGGGAGTCGCTGGCAGACGTGCTGCAGAGCGAGTACCCCGACGCGCTGGATCTGGCTCTGGACTCGATGGCCGGAGAAACCTTTGACACGATACTTGAGCAGCTTGCGCCGCACGGTCGGCTGGTGGTCTACGGTCAGAGCAGTGATCGGCTGCCGCCGGCCAGGGTCACCCAGGAGCGGGTGTATACTCGGCTGTACTGGAAGGCGGCGTCTGTGCGGGGCTTCATGAACTACCGCTTTGCGGAACATTTCCCGGCAGCGCGCGAGCGGCTGTTCCGGGAGGTTCGACAAGGGACGCTCAAGCCGCTGCTGGATGCCGAAAAGTTTACCGGGCTTGCGTCAGTCGCCGACGCTGCAGATCGGCTGCTGGCCGGCAGCAATCTCGGCAAGGTGTTTGTCGACCTGCGACCTCAGGCGTCAGAGGCCGCCGACAAAGACTAACGAAGAAACGCGTCGGCGCCCGAGCTCTTGAGCTGCTCGCCCAGCGCCATCGCAAACTTACCCAGCTCCGCCTGGAGCGCCAGGATGTTGTCCGCGCAGATGTTGACGTGCCCCACCTTACGGCCGGCGCGGGGCTTTTTGCCGTAATCATGCCAGCGGGCGTTGGGGTAGCTGAGCGCGTTGGCCGGATCGGGCATGGCGCCGATCCAGTTCATCATCGCGGTGGCGCCGATGGCGTTGGTGGACCCCAGCGGCCAGTCCATGACGGCCCGCAGGTGATTTTCGAACTGTGAGGTGACGGCACCATCGAGCGTCCAGTGGCCGGAATTGTGGACCCTGGGCGCCATCTCGTTGGCCATCAGCCTGCCGCCCATGTCGAAGAGCTCCAGCGCAAGCACGCCGCAGTATTCCAGCGAATCCAATATTTTCCCCGCGTAACGCTGCGCCTCGTCCCTGACGTCATCAGCAACGGCGGGCGCAAAGCTGGTGATGAGGATGCCGTTTTTGTGGCGATTTTCGGTCAACGGATAGAACGCGGTCGAACCGCTGACGGAACGGACGCCGATGATCGACAGCTCGCGCTTGAACTCGACAAACGCCTCGACGATCAGATCGTTATCCTTGAGCGTCTCCCAGGCCTTGGCGAGCTCATCGTCGTTGTGGACCACCGCCTGCCCTTTGCCGTCATAGCCCATGCGCCGGGTCTTGATGACGCACGGATAGCCGATTTCCCGGCAGCTCGCTTGGAGCTGCTGCCAGTCCGAGGCAGGCGAAAAGAGCGGGCAAGGGATCTGGAGATCGGAGAAGAACGTCTTTTCCGTCAGCCGATCCTGAGCCATTCTCAGCGCCTGCGAACCGGGCCGAACCGGCTTGAATGCCGACAGGAAGTCGGTGGCCGCCGTCGGCACGTTCTCAAAATCCAGGGTGATCAGATCCACCGCCTCGGCAAATTCGGTGAGCGCGGCCTCGTCGTCGTAGTCGGCACAAATATGCCGACCGAGCTGACCGGCACAGGCGTCCGGCGCCGGGTCGAAGAAAACGAATTCCTGTCCCAGCCTGACGCCCTCCAGCGCCAGCATGCGGCCCAGCTGGCCGCCCCCCAAAACCCCAATTTTCATGTCGTAACGCCTATTCCTTTGCGCCGTCCCCGCTTGCTGCCCGGGACGGATCGGGTTGCTCCATCACCCGCGCGGTCTGATCTAAACGAAATTGTTCCAGCCGCTGGCGCAGCCCGTCGTCCGTCAGCGCCAGCACCGCGGCCGCCAGCAGTGCGGCGTTGACCGCCCCGGCGCGACCGATGGCCAGTGTACCCACCGGAATGCCGGCCGGCATCTGGACGATGGACAGCAGCGAGTCCACGCCGCCGAGCGCAGCCGACCGGACCGGCACGCCAAATACCGGCAGGGTGGTCTTGGCAGCCACCATGCCGGGCAGATGAGCAGCGCCGCCCGCGCCAGCGATGATGACCTTGAGTCCGCGCGACGCCGCGTCCTGGGCGTATTCAAACAGCCGGTCCGGCGTGCGGTGAGCCGAAACCACCGCGGTCTCAAACCCGACCGCCAAACCCTCCAGGGTTTCGGCGCTGTGTTTGAGCGTTTCCCAGTCAGACTGGGAGCCCATGATGACCCCAACTCGTGTGTCCATCCCCCCATTGTACTAAGATACGCGCACAGCAACATGGACGCAGTTCGCGGGGGAATTCATACATTGGCGCTGGAAAACAAGTTATTGGAGATACTGGCGTGCCCCGTCAGCAAAGCGGCGCTGCTGCCGCTGGGCCAGACGGTATTGGACCAGCTCAATGCGGCGATCGCCGCAGGATCGCTACAGTACGTGGACGGCAGCACCGTCCTCGAACCCCTTGAGCAGGCGCTCGTCACCGAGGACAACCACGTGGTTTACCGTGTTGTCGACGGTATCCCGCAGCTGCTCCCGGAACGCGGCATCGGGCTGACCCAGCTGGACTGACGCTGGCGCGTCCGCCATGAATCGGAGTTCCCGCCAGGACACGCCCTACCATCAATGCGCCCGGATTTTTCTCCGCGGCATGGTTTCGCTGCTGCAGGGCATGTTCGAGTCGGTCGACAACGCGCTCTTTGAGATGGCGGAAAAAGCCGACAGCAACGCGCTGCAAACCCACTACTTTGACGGGATGCGGCAAGTTCGCAAGACCCGGAGCTCGGTGGAAAACGAGATTCTGAAGTCCCTTCGCGCGAGCCTGATCACGTACCAGAAAGACGGTGGCAGCGCGTCAGCCCCCGCGCCGGAAGTCTCCGAAGAGTCTTTAAGTTTGGTCGAAGAAGCCGAGTTGGAAGAATCCCTCGCCATCTCGGAAATGGTTGCCAAGGGCGAAAACCGCCTGTCCCGGCCGCTCTTTGCGCTTGCTCAACGCCTGGGCGAGGCGCTCAACCGGACGCCGCCCGATGACGAAAGCAATCCGCTGGGGCCGGCTTCGATCTGCAGCGCGCTCCGCCAGTCCGGCCCGCTGTTTGAGGTTGAGCTGCCCGTCCTGCTGGTCATTTACAAGCTGTTTGATCGACAGGTGCTGGAGCAGCTCGACGGACTGTATCAGCAGATCAACGAGCGCTTTATCCAGGACGGCGTCATGCCGCAGCTTCAGCATTCGCTGCCGCCGACGGGCCGAGGTACGCCCCCGCCGGCTGGAGTCGGTCCGACGCCCGCCGCCGCCGAGGGGCCACTGCCCGACCATCAGGATCCGGCTGCACTGGAAGAGGCACCTTACGTCGACACCCACATCACGGGCGAGGACGCGGAAGACGAGCGGATCATGCAGTCCATCCTCAGCCTGCTGTCCGCGCGACGACAGCGCCACCCGGCACCCGAGCTGGCAGGCTCCACCGCCGGTTCCGCCAACGCGATCGCTCAGACGCAGCAGCTGCTCAACGCGCTGTCGGTGCTGCAGAGCACCGCGCCGCCGGAAGTCAGCACTTCGGCGGACGTGAAGTCGATGCTGCTCAGCGAAATGGACCGGCTCGATGGGACCGGTACGCAGGCCAGCAGCGACGACGAGGACACCATCGACCTGGTGGCGATGCTGTTCGACTTCATCCTGAGCGACGAAAACCTCCCGCAGCCCATGCAGGTCATGCTGTCGCGCCTGCAGATTCCCTATATCAAAGTGGCGCTAATCGACCGGCAGCTGTTTGCCAGCCGTGGCCATCCGGCGCGTCGCCTACTCGATACGCTGGCCGACCTGGCGCTGGGGTGGGCCGCCGAAACCGACCGCGGCAATCGGCTGCACGATTTTATGGCCGGCGTTGTCGACCGGGTCATCAACGATTTCGATGACGACCTGGATCTGTTTGACGAGCTGCGCCAGGAGCTGAACAGCTACGTCGCTAAACTCCAAAAGCGGGCGCAGGTCGCCGAGAAACGGACCACGGAGGCCACCGAGGGCAAGCAGCGCCTGCAGCAGGCCCGGCGCACGGCCGCAAAAGTGATCGAGGAGCGCCTGGCCGACCAGGAGCTGCCGCGCATCGTGGAGGAAATCCTGAACAAACCCTGGGCCAACGTGTTGGTGCTGACCTGCCTGAGGCACGGTGAGGACTCGTCCCAGTTTTCCGATGCGGTGGGCTTCGTCGAACAGATGGTTTGGAGCGTGGCGCCGAAAGATGACGCCGCTGAAGTGTCCAAGCTGCAGAAGCTGTTGCCGGGCCTGTCAGCGCAGCTGCGAGCCGGTCTCGAGATGGTGGCCTATCACGAAGACGACGTGAAGGACGTCTTCAAGAGTCTCAAGAAGCTGTACCAGTCGATGCTGGACAAGCAGTTCCGCGAAAAGGTCAAGCTGGCGGCGGACGAGCCCACGCCCTCTACCATGTCGCTGCCGGCCGCGGTGGCGCCGGTTCAGCTGCCGATTTCCGGCGCCGCGGAGCTGTCCGATGGCGTGTTCGACGATCTCGACAGCGAGCCCGAACCCGTTCCGCTGGAGCAGCTTGAGGCGGCCCTGCGCAGCCAGGTCGAGTCGCTGGAACCCGGCACCTGGTTCCAGTTCATTACGGAAGACGGCGGCGAGCAGCGGGCCAAACTGTCGTGGAAAAGCCCGATCACCGGCAACTATCTGTTTGTCGACCAGAAGGGTATCAAGCTGGCGGATAAGCCTGTCGCCGAGCTGGCGCAGGAGCTGGCCAGCGGTGAGGCGATCGCGCTGGAAACCGTTCCGCTGTTCGACCGGGCGCTCGACGCCATCGCCCAGCGCCTCGAGGAAACCCGAGTGGAGACCGAATCATGAGTCATATGCCGCCCCCCGAGCTCGAAGTACTGGCTGACGTCAAGCGCGCCCTCAAGGAGGACCTTGGGGATGCCGGTGATATCACGGCCCAGCTCATCGACCGCAACACGCAGGCGACCGGTCGGGTGATCACTCGCGAGGATTGCGTGCTGTGCGGCAAACACTGGGCAAACGCCTGCTTCCGCCAAATCGATGCGGCGTTGAAGGTGAGCTGGAACTATGCGGACGGGGACAAGGTTGCCGCCGGCAGCGAGCTGTTCAGCGTACGAGGCGCCGCGCGATCGATTCTCAGCGCCGAGCGGGCGGCGCTGAACTTTCTGCAGCTGCTGTCCGCGGTGGCGACGGTCACCCGCCGCTACGTCGAGGCGTTGTCCAGTGGGCCAACGCGCGTGCTGGATACCCGCAAGACCCTGCCGGGCCTGCGGCTGGCGCAGAAATATGCTGTGGCCTGCGGCGGCGGCGTCAACCACCGGATGGGGCTGTACGACGCGTTCCTGATCAAGGAGAACCATATTGCGGCGGCGGGATCCATCACGTCCGCCGTTGCGCGCGCCCGGTCGCTGGGCCAGAGCCAGCTCATCGAAGTTGAGGTGGAGGACCTGGAGCAGCTCAGCGAAGCGATCAGCGCCGGCGCCCAACGCGTCCTGCTGGACAACTTCAACCTCGCGCAAACCGCTGAAGCGGTCAAGCAGGCCGCTGGGAAAGTGGAACTGGAAGCCTCTGGCGGCATTGAGTTTGACCGGCTGGCACAGATAGCGGCTACCGGGGTCGACTTCGTTTCGGTGGGCGCCCTCACCAAGAACATCCGGGCGATCGACCTCTCGATGCGACTGAACACCGACTGACACCGGTGGGCCGCAGGACTTGACCGAGCGGCTGGCCATGGAGCGGCTGCGGGCGGTTGTCACACGCCTGCACCGGCTGCTTCGTCGCAGCGAATCCGCGCTGTCACCCGCGCAGGAAATCCTGCTCACCCAGCTCAACACGGAAGGTCCGCAGACCGTGGGCCAGCTGGCGGACCGTCAGCAGGTCAGCGCCGCAACCATCTCCCGCATGCTGCTGAACCTTGAGCGTAAGGCGCTCGTGCGCCGCGCCCGCGACAAGCGCGATCGTCGGGTGGTTTACGTCATCGTTACGCGCGAGGGCAGCACCGCGGCAGCCCGCCGCGACGGGCGATCAGCGCCGGACTGGCTCGGCTCGCTGAGCGATGACGAGGTCCGCGTCGTCAACCGGGCGCTAACGGTGCTGGAACGCGCTGAGGCAAAAGTCCAAAAGCCCAAAAAAGCGAGAGTTGCCAATAAAAAACCCGCCTCCGGAGGGGAGGCGGGTCGGTGAGGCTCGCGGAAGAAAGGGGGAAGCAGGGGGGAGGGTCGCGAGCCTCAAAACAAACTGTAGCCTAAGCGCCGTTAATTAACCGTAAAACGGACCAGGCTGATTTTGTTGCATTTTCGCAACATTTTGAGCTCCCTCTTCCGGTATCGGGCCTGTCCCGCAGCGGCTTAACTCAAGACGCGAAACCTCGCGCGCAAATTGATCGCAAACATCATCCGTTTTTCTTCTCGATTCGCTACCATAGGGGACTTAATTCCGCTGACCCTTCGGAGATCAACATTGAAATGGTCGCGCGCCTGCGGGTGGCTGCTGATCTGCTGGCTTACCCTGCCCGCCCACGCCCAGCTCGACATCGTCACCAGGCCGATTTCGGAAGTCGCGGTGAACGCCAGCTTCCGAGCCCTCGCTGAAGTGGTCCCACCCAACCAAAGCGCCGTGTCGGTGGAGGTCAGCGGCGTGGTTCAGGCCATCCCGGTGGACGTGGCCTCAACGGTGGCCAAGGGCGACCTGTTGCTGCAGCTCGACGATACGGACCTGCGCCTGGAGCTTGCGCAGGCTGAAGCGCTGCTCGCGGCGGCAACGGCCAGAGTGACGCAGGCTGAGGTGCGCCTCGAACGCGCGAATCGCTTGCGGGACAGCGAGTTTATCTCGGCGGACGACCTGCTCGACCGCCAGACCGAGCTCAAGATTCAGGAGGCCGAACGGCAGCGGCTCAAGGTCGCTCGGGACCTCGCCAACCGCCGGCTTGGCTACACCCGCCTGACCGCGCCGTTTGCCGCGACCGTGACCCAGCGCACCGCCCAGGTCGGGCAGCGTCTGAGCCCCGGCGAACAGGTCATGACGCTCGTCGACCTGGCCCGACCCCACGTCATTGCCAGCATTCCGGCGCGCGACCAGGCCACCCTGCGGCTCGCCGACACCTTCGCCCTGGAAACCCAGCGCGGCACCTTTCCGCTCGAACTGATCTCCGCGGTACCCGCGATCGACGCCGCCTCCCGGGTCAGCCCGGCGCGGCTGGCCTTCGCCGGCCCCACCGATCTCCCGGGCGCGACCGGCACCGTCACCTGGGAAGTGGCCGGCGCTCTGATCCCGGTGGATCTTGTTGTCCGCCGCAACGGCCAGCTTGGGGTGTTCGTCCAGGCGGACGACTGCCCCGCTTTTGTTCCGCTGCCCGCCGCGGAAGAAGGCCGCCCTGCCCCGCATCAGCTCCCGCTCGATACGGCGATTGTCGTGAGCGGTCAGCAGCGTCTCAGCATCTGTCCCGAGGCGCCCTGAAGCCATGTCGCTCTTCACCCGCCTTCTGACCAACCACCCGCTCGTCAACATTCTGTTTGTTGTGGTGGTGCTCATGGGCATCCTCTCCTACCTCCAGATGCCCCGGGAGCAGGATCCGGAGGTGAACTTCAACTGGATCAACATCAACACGTCCTTCCCGGGCGCCAGCGCCGAGGATGTCGAGACGCTGATCACCGGTCCGCTGGAGGATTCGCTGCGAACGGTGCAGAACATCCGGTGGATCAGCAGCAGCTCGCGGGAGGGAAGCTCCAACATCCTGGTTCGCTTTCGGGACCTCTCCGACCGGCTCTTTGACAAACGGGTCAACGACGTCCGGCGAGCGGTCCAGAACGCCGTCAACTCGGACCTGCCGCCGGAAATTATCGACCCCACGGTGCTGGAGCTGACCACGTCCAACGGCTTCCCTACGGCTCTGGTGGCCATCCTGGGCCGAGCGGATGACGAGGTGCTGCGGCGCGAGGCCTACCAGGTGAAGTCCGATCTCGAGCGGCTTTCCGGCGTTGATCAGGTCACCGCCTTCGGTCTTCATGAGCCCGAGATCCACGTGAGTTTCGACCCCGCGACGCTGGCGGTCAAAGGCTTTAGAGCGACACAGCTTTCCGATTTTTTCCGGCAGGCGTTTCGCAACGTCAACGCGGGAAGCTTCGAGCTTGGATCTTCCCGGTACATCGCGCGGATCCCGGGCGCTACGGCAGACCTCGAAGACCTGGCGAGCTATCAGCTGGCCTCCCCCATACCGGGGATGGCGCCCAGCGCAGCCGGCGACCTGGCGCGCATCGAACGCGCGCGCAGCGAGCCGCGGCAGCTTGTATCCGTCAACGGCCGCCCCGCGATCACTCTCTCGGTGGCCAAAGCCTCCGGCGCCAACACGCTGGAGCTGGTGGACCGCATCAACGCATACATCGCCCAGCGCAACGAGCTGCTGGCCGGCGGCCCCACCGAGATCCTGCTGGCGGATGACCAGACGATCCCCACCCGGCTGGCGGTCAGCACGATGCAGACCAACGCCTTGCTCGGCCTGCTGCTGGTCCTTGGGGTGTGCTGGGTCTTTCTCGGTCTGCGAGTCGCCGCACTCGTCAGCCTCGGACTGGTGTTTGCGATCTGCGGAACGCTCTGGGTGGTCTCGATCAGCGGCAACACGGTCAACCAGTCTGTACTGCTGGGGATTGTGATTGTGCTCGGGATGCTCGTCGACGACGCAGTGGTGGTGGTCGAGGCCATTTACTACCGCATCCAGCGCGGCATGGCCGTGCTTGACGCCGCCAAGGATGGCCTGCGGGAGGTTATGGCGCCGGTCACCGCCGCGGTCGCCACGACCATGGCCGCGTTCCTGCCGCTCATGCTCCTGCCCGGGGTCATCGGAAAGTTTATGTTCGTGATCCCGTTTGTGGTGACCGTCGGCCTGCTGATCTCCCTCATCGAAGCCTTCTGGATCCTGCCCGCCCACATGATCGATTTTGCCGCGCCGCCGGCCGGCGGGGGCAAGGTGCGCGACCGGCGTGCCCGCTGGACACACAAGCTTCGCCTGCTCTACGCCAAGGCGCTGTGTCGCGTAATCCGACGCCCCGCGCCCTGGCTTGGCGCCATCACCGGGGGCATGCTGCTGGCCGCAGTCGCCGTGGCGGGCGGCCTGGTCAAGATGGACTTTTTCACCTTTGACCCGTTCCGGCTGTTCTACGTCAATGTCGACATGCCGGCAGGCACGCCGGTGCCGGAAACGCTTCGGCAAACCGCGCTTGTCGCCGAGCGCACCGACGAGCTGCTCGAGCGCGAACAGGTTCGGGCGATTTCGGCATTGGCGGGCATCAAGTTCACAGAGACGGAGATTGTTTACGGCGACCAGTACGGCCAGCTGCAGGTCTCGCTGAATCCCGTTTCCGAAGCCCATCCCGAGCAGCCGCGGGAGCTGATCGAGCGGCTTCGCCCGGAGCTGGAAAGAATTGCCGGCAACGCCGACATCAGCTATCTGGAAATCTCCGGCGGGCCGCCCTCGGGACTGCCGATCAACGTCAAGGTGCGCAGTGATAACTTCGAGGAGCTGCGCGCAGCTACCGACGAGGTGCTGGCGATTGTGCGCGCGATTCCGGGCAGCAAGGACGTGCGCGACAACGACGTGCCCGGCAGCCCGGAGATGACGCTGAATATCGACCACGGCGCAGCCGCCAGGGCCGGTTTGAGTTCGGGTGAAGTGGCCAGCCTGGCCCGGCTGCATGTCGACGGCGATATCGTCGCGTTCGCCCGCGATGACGGCGAAAAGGTTGAGCTGAGGGTTCGCGCTGAGCGCGGGTCCGTCGACGACATCAACGATATTCTGCGCGACCCAATCCTGGGTGCGGCCGGCGAACCGACCACACTCGGTGCGCTGGTGGATCCCACCGTCCGCGCGACGCGAAGCACCATTTTTCACTACAACCTTCGCCGGGCGATCACCGTCTCAGCTGACCTCAACGATGAGCTGAACGACACGGTCAAGGCTAACGATGAGCTCAAGGCGGAATGGGCGAAGGTGGCCGCAAAGTACCCCAACACCGATCTCGAGTTCTCAGGCGAGCTGGACGATCTGAACGAGAGCCTCGGAGCGATGGCCGGGCTCTTTATGCTGGGACTTGGGCTGATCTATCTTATCATCGCGACGCAGTTCAAGAGCTACTTCCAGCCGCTGCTCATTATCGTCACCGTGCCGATGGCCTTCACCGGCGTGGTGCTCGGGCTGTTCCTAACCGGAAATCCCCTCAGCCTTTACACCCTGTATGGCGTGGTGGCGCTGACCGGTATCGCCGTCAACGGGGCCATTGTCCTGATCGACGCGGCCAACAGCCGGCTTCGCGCCGGCATGAGGCCGCTGCACGCCACCGTCTACGCGGCCAAGCGTCGGGTGATTCCGATCATCATGACCACCACCACCACCATCGCCGGCCTGTTCTCGCTGGCGGTTGGGCTTGGGGGCAAGTCGCTGCTGTGGGGTCCGGTGGCAACGAGCATCGTTGCGGGGCTCGCTTTTGCGTCGCTGCTGACGCTGTTTGTCGTGCCGACCCTCTATCGGCTGTTTATGCGCGGACACGGCGTTGCCGAACCCGAGCCCGCAAGTGAGCCCACCCTGCTGACTCAAACCTGACTTGCTGATCTACGGTCATCGCGGCGCCGCCGGGGAGGCCCCGGAGAACTCCGTGGCCGGTGTCCGGCACCTGATCGGGCTTGGCCTGTATCGGGTGGAAATCGACCTTCGATTGAGCAGCGACGGTGAGCTGGTGGTCCTCCACGATCGTTCGATACACCGCACCCACGGCATACCCGGGCCGGTGAGATCGCTGTCGGCTGCAGCGCTCGCAAGGCGCAGCGAGCCTCTTTCGATACCGAGCCTCCTGCAGCTGCTGGAGGCATGCCCGGAACTCACCCATCTGCAGCTGGAGCTGAAGCCTGCGCCGGCCCGGGAGCGTCGACCTATCGCCCAACGACTGGCTGGGACGCTACAGAAGATTGGCGCTCCGCTTTCGCGCTATTGCGCCACCTCCAGCGACCCGATGCTCCTCGCCGCGGTTCGAGCAGCGGCGCCGGAGCTCCCGCGAGGCCTGGTCGTCACCCGCTCTCAGGATCCTTCGCAGATCGCCAGACTCGGCTGCTCGATGGCCTGTGTTCACCACCTCCTGCTGAACCGATTCTCTATGAGTACACTGCGCCGCCTGCCTGTTCACGTGAGCGCCTGGACCGTCAACAGCACATTCGAGCTGCAGCGACTGGATCGGCTCGGCTGTGACAGCGTGATTACCGACCATCCCACACGGCTTCGGTCAGCCCTCGAATGATCCTCGAAACAGGAAGCCCTCAGCTTCGGTGATCATCAGCTGCAGCGGCGCCGGTGAAACCACCTCCGCACTGCTCACCAGACCGATCAGGGTCGTGAGCTGTCCGACGCCGGACGGCAAGACCAGCGGGCTATCGAGAAACACCTCCGCCGTCGGCTGCAGCGCCGGCCCGGTGTAGCGGCAGCGAAGGGTCAGAGGCCGCAGCTCGGGATCATCGAGGGCCTGACAGGCCCAGGGGGCACCGGGATCCGGATCGAAAAGGTGATAGGGGTCGCCAAAGCGCAGCGGCGAGATATCGATCTCAACGTCAGTCACGGGCACCTGCCCGCCGTTGATCACCGACACGCGCGACACCCCGAGCTCGCCAAGCCTGAGCGTCTGGCTCGCCTGAGGCTCCCAGAAAACGCCGCTGTCGACGCGCACCGTCGTCAGCTCGGCATCCGGGATAGCAACCTCAGGCACCGACGCCACGGCTGCCGAAGCAATGCTGAGCAGCGTCTCGTCCCCGGCAAACATCTGGAACTCGAACGCCAGCATCTCCGCAGCACCCGGTGGAATGCTGTCACCCACCACCGCGTCGCCGACGAACAGACAGGTTACGGGCGGCCCGCTTTCACACTGCCAGCGCGGTGTGCCCGCCAGGTCTACCAGGGGATGGTCGAGCCGGGGCAGCGTCACGCTAAGACCCTGCGCTGCGGTCACCGGTATCGGTCCCAGGTTGCGCACCTGCAGTCGGAAAGATCCGCGCTCTACAGACTGCAGTGGCGACCTCGCGAAGGCGTCGATAGCGAGCTCGGGCAGAGATCTAACCACCGGCTGGGTCACCATCTGTTCCACGCCGTCGATCAGCGTCAGGTACGCCAGCTCATACTGCGCGCCGTTGCGCGACACGCCCACCGGTCGCAGACCGCCGTTCGGCCGCAGGTTGCCGGCCGAATCGCGGCTGACCGTAAACAGGCTGCCGGTGTCCAGATCCACCGCAAACACGTCGCTGACGCCGTTGCTGTCGTCGGTCGCGAGCGTGTCGTCCTCGCTCGCAAACACCACGAGCTTGCCGTCATCACTGAGCAGCGGGTCCCGCGTCAGGCCGGTCGCACTCAGTGAGTTCGGTACCTCGACGATGCGGTTACTGCCAACTTCTTCCGCCCGCCAAACGAACAGCCCGGTGCCGCCACTCCCCGTGACGCTCGTCAGATTCGTTGCCCGGCTGGCGAACAGCACGACGCTGCCGTCCGCGGAAACCTGAGGACTGAAACTGGCGCCGTCGGGCGCGTCGCCGTTCGCAGCGCGGGAAAGGAGCCTGACCGTGTCTGTCGCAACGTCATAGCGATAGACCTGGTCCTGGCCCGGCAACGGCCGCTCGCCAGGCGCGAGACCTGCATCGAGCGCCGGATCAGCACTGACAAACACGACGCTCGATCCATCGCTCGCGAGCCGAGGCTGACCGCTGGCAAACTGCCCACCGGCGGACGCCGACACGCTGAGCTGACGCAGGTCCGCCTGGCCGGCGAAGTCTCCAAAGTAAACCTGGGAGACGCCCGGCGCGCCGGCCAAGCGCTGAAGCTCGGGCGCCGCAGAGGTGAAAGCGAACCACTCGCCGTCTGCGGACAGCACGGGTTCGCGCGCCGGCGCAGAACCGGAGGCCGTTCCGGCAACATCTAACGACGCCAGCCGCGGAGGTGAGACGGCGCAGTCGTCTCGCAAAATGACGTCGCTCAGCCCGTTGGCGTCGGTGATGGATGGATTGATGCCGAGCACGACGCCGTCGATGTCGCTGGCAATGGCGGTTCGACAGCCGTCTTCGCTGACGTCACCGGCCGTGGTGGCCCCGCCGCCGTCAACAAACTGGCCGTCGACCGAACGGGACACCAGCCGAACCCGACCGGTTTGCTGATCCAGCACAAAAGCATCCGCGACGCCGTTGAGGTCGTCTGACACCAGATTCGTTGCGGTGCTGATCAGCAATACGAAGCGGCCGTCTCCGGTCAGCCGGGCGTCCAGCAACGGACCGTTGAGAGGCGCTGCGGCTGGAGGCACGAGCGCCAGCCGACTCACCCCACCGCTGTCACCCGCGGCAAGAAAGCCGGCTGTTGCGCCGCTGCTCAGCGTGTCCAGATCGGTTGCGGCGCTCTCGAAAGCCAGCAGCGTGCCGTCCGCGCTGATGTTTGCACCGAAGCTCCCCGCGTTGGCGCTGGTGCCGCTCGCGCGCCGGCTGGCGATAAACGTTGAGCCGGCAAAACGGTCCATGACATAGATGTCACTGAAGGTGTTGCCGTCCAGGTCGGTCAGGTTGCGCGCCTCGGACTGAAACGCCACAAGCTGACCACGACTCGACAGCGAAGGATTGAAGCTGTTGGCGTCAGCCGCGCCGTCAACGGGTGCGCTGACCAGCTGGGTTTCAACCCGCAACAGGTCCCGCACAAAAACGTCAAAGAAAATATTCTCCTGCCCAGGCTCCAGCGTGGTGGCTCGACTGTAAAATGCCACCGCACTGCCGTCTGGCGAAACGACCGCGCTGGCGCTGTCGGCGTTGGACCGCACGCCGGTGGTGGACACGTTGATCAGCGTGGTTTCGCCGGTACTGCGATCGTGCAGAAACAGGTCCGGCAGCTCGTCGAATTCGTTGTCTGAAAAATTGGTGGCTTCGCTGGTAAACGCGATGAACCGACCGTTGTCCGAAATCGTTGGCTGAAAGCTGCCCCGGTCACCCTCATCGCCGTCGCTGGCAATCGATACGCGGAGGGTCTCCGCGGTCAGGCGATCACGGACAAAAATATCCGACGCGTCGTTGTTGTCGTCGGGTACGAGGTTGCTGGCCGTCGACGAAAAGGCCACCCACCGTCCGTCACCGCTGACCGAAGCGTTGAGACTCCCGCCGTTCGCCAGGCCCCCGTCTGCGCCGCGGGAAACGAGCTCCAGAGTCTGGTTCAGGCCTCGGTCGGCCTGCCACACAAACACGTCGGTGACACCGTTGTCGTCTGCCGGCAGCAGGTTGTCCGCGCTGCTGTGGAAGGCCACCGTAGCTCCATCAGCCGAGAAGGCGGCGCGGGCCGCGCCCCGGTTGCCCTGGACCCCGGCGCTGTCGCTGATTCGTATGCTGCTGCCGCTGCGCCGATCCAGACGGTAGATATCACGCTGGCCGTTGCCGTCAGCCGGATCGAGCTCGTCGGAGTCGGTGGTGAGCAGCACGTAGCGGCCGTCGTCGGACAGCTGTGGCCGAAAAACGCCCGAGGCAATCGCGGGCGCGCCCGCGCTGACCTGCAGCGGATACTCGGCATCAGCTGCGCTCAGCCCGGGCTGAAGCCCTGCCAGCGTGATGCCCCAGCCGACCAGGAGCTCAGCGGCGAACAAACGGTCTCCCCAGCAGCAGCAGCGCGAGCCCGAGAATCAGCAACCACGCGCCTCCCGCGACCGGAACCTGCTGCGGCGGTGCGGGCGCCGCGACAGGACCGGAGAAGGTCACGGTCAGCAGTGGCCTTGTCGCGGCGTCAGCATTCTCGCGGCTGTTCAGCCGCTTGGCTGAACCGAAACCCGCCGCCGCGTTCGCGATCAGGATCCATCCGTGATTCTGCGACGGATCGTCGAGCCAGAGCTGTACGTCCTCAGCCAGGGTCCCACTGCTGTAGGTATAGGTCCCGTTCACGCGCAGCCCGGTTCGCGCGGACTCGGTGGGCACAAAATCGCCGCCGGGATTGATCCAGGCATCGCCGCCAAGCCGGCGCTGAAGCCATGTGGCGTCGCCCGCCTCAGCTGGAGCACCGGTTCCTTCCTGACCGTCGGCGTCGACCGTGCCTTCCCCCCAGGAAGCAAGGAGCCGGTGCATGCGGACGGTAATCGTTTGGGAGATCGTGCGCGATACGGTCACATCCAGGGACACAGACTGAACGGTTGAGCCGGACGGTATCGCCGACAGATCGTAGGCCAGGAGCGCGCGACGCTCGGTGCCAACAACCGTCAGACCCGTAAAAAGATACACACCACCACCGTTGCTCAGCACGCCTTCCGAAAAGATTGAGCTGTCAGCGGCAGGCTCCAGCACGACAGTGGTTGAGGGCGTCCCTTTTTCGCCGGCTGCAGCCGTTTCAGCGAACCACGGAAGCAACAGGACGGCACTAACCGCCAGAAGGCTGAACGAGGCGATAAACGGACGGTATTCTATGTTGCAGGTCACACTTTTCGACGCCGACAGATGGTTCAATTGGGCGAACGATAGCACAGTCGCCTGGCACCATCGTGGGATCATTGGCGGCGTTTCAACGAAGGGGATTATCCATGAACCGATGGCTGCTCATCGCGGTTGTTCTGGTCCAGTCCGCGGCAGCCCAGTCCGGTGGCGACCTGATTTTCCGGACCGGCTTTGAACCCCCTGCACCGGACGGTCGTGCTGAGGCCGGCGCGTTTCTCTGGCGCGTCACCTACGGTCCCACTCAGGCTGACATCGACGCCGTGGAGGAACTTGGCTTTGAAGGGTGGGTCGATCAGCAGCAGGCCATGCCCCCGACGTATCACCTGCCCCAGCTCGACGACTTCGGCGTCGAAATCGGTCAGGGTGAGCGGCAGCGAGTCTGGTTTAACGTGGCGCAGGACGCGCACGACCAGTTCCGCCAGCGGGCGGCCTTTGCGCTGTCGCAAATCCTAGTGGTCTCGGACCTGAACGGCGATCTCGAGGGCCAGCCGATGGCCGTCACCCAATATTACGACCTGCTCGTCGAACACGCTTTCGGCAACTATCGCGACCTGCTGGAGTCGGTCACGCTCACTCCCGTCATGGGACATTACCTAAGCATGTTTGGCAGCACCCGGGACACGGTAACCGGCATCGAGCCAGATGAAAACTATGCTCGCGAGATCATGCAGCTGTTCTCGATCGGGCTGGTTGAGCTCAATATCGACGGTACCCCCAGACTCAGTGGCGGCAATCCGATTCCCACTTACGAGCAACGCCATATCGTTGCCCTGGCCGAAGCATTTACGGGCTGGACCTTCGCCGGCGCTGACCAGGGGGACGGCGACTGCGAACCCTGGGAGTGGCGCTGGCCCGAGCCGAACTGGCTTCAGCCGATGGCGCCCTGCCTGGTGACGAACCCCAACCAGAATCAGCCAGACAACTATCACGTCACCAGCGCTAAAACGATCGTCGGCGACGTGGTGCTGCCCGCGGGCCAGACAGCGGAGCAGGACATGCAGATGGCCCTGAACACGCTGTTCAGTCACCCGAACGTCGGCCCGTTCCTGGCCTATCGTCTAATTCAGCGCCTGGTGACCAGCAATCCGAGTCCCGCGTACGTAGCCCGCGTTGCTTCGGTTTTCAACAACAACGGTTCCGGCGTGCGCGGTGACCTGGGCGCCGTGTTCAAGGCGATTGTCATGGACGGCGAGGCCCTTGCGGGTCCAGCCAACAACCCGACCTTTGGCAAGCTCCGCGAGCCGCTGTTTTTCCAGCTCCAGCTCAACCGGGTCTACAGCGCCCGTATCAGCCAGGAGTTTGCTAACAACCCAGACTGCTGCTGGCCCGGGGCAATCTACCAGCCACAGTGGTACTACGGACAGGCTGCATTGCGCTCGCCGTCGGTATTCAACTTCTTCAGGCCGGATTTTGCGCAGCCGGGCGCCATTGAGAATCAGAGGCTGGTGTCGCCCGAGTTTCAGATCAGTACCGAAACGCAGGTGGTGCAGCTCGCGAATTTCTTTTTCGACACCCTGGGCTGGGGTGCTCCCGTTCCCTGGCAGACCCAACATGAGCTACAGCTCGGCGAGCTTCTGGCACTGGCCGGAAATCCATCGGCCCTGGTCGAACGAGTAGATCGCGACCTGCTGTTTGGTACGCTCAATCCCACCGCACGGCAATTGATCATCGACCGGATCAGCGACATCCGGCCGCAGGAAGCAGACCGGCGCGTCGCTGAGACGATTTACTACATCATTACGTCGCCCCAAAGCGTGGTGCAGCGATGAAACGGCCCAAGGATTCCGCCATGACACACCGCAGACCCTTCAGTCGACGAGACTTCCTCAAGGCTGCCGGCTTTTCTGCCGTCAGCGGTTCAAGCCTCGGAACGCTCGGACTATTGCAGCGAGCCCATGCTTCGGTCTCGCACCAGAAGGGCTTTTCCGACTACAAGGCGCTGGTGTGCATCATGCTGAACGGCGGCGCGGACAGCTACAACATGCTGGTCCCTACCGGCAGCAACGCCAACCCGGCGCTTGACTACGACACTTACGCGCAGACGCGGCAAAATATGGCGGTTGGCTACAGCGAAGCCGGCGGCGGGAGCTGGAGCCCCGCACCGGTATTGCCGCTCAACAATACCGTGATGGGTTTCAATCCCGACTTCAACGGCCTGCAGGGGCTTTACAACAGCAACCGACTCGCCGTGGTCGCCAACGTCGGGACGATGGTCGAACCCGTCACCAAGGCGAGCATCGAGGCCGGCAGCGTCGCGCTTCCACCGCAGCTCTTTTCCCACTCCGATCAGTTCATGCAGTGGGAACGCGCGTACGCCGACAGCCAGCAGAACCGCGGCTGGTTTGGCCGCGTCGCCGACCTTCTGGCGCCGTCCAACACGCAGCAGTCCCCGTCGATGAACATCAGCGTCGTCGGCAGCAATCTGCTCCAGGTAGGGCAAACGGTTCAGCCTTACAGCATCAGCACCAGCGGGCCGATCGGCATCGAAACCGGCTGGGATCCGGACGGCGAAAAGCTCAGCGTCGTAGAGGCCATCATGGCGACCTCGAACAATCTGTTTGCCGACGAATACATGGTCGTGAAAGAGCGCGCCCAGGACAACTTCGATCTGATCGATGCGGCGCTCAACGCCTTGGGCGACGACGACGCGCTGTTCGGCGCCGGCGTGGCCGCCGGCTTTCCCGAGGAGAACTGGCTGTTTGATCAGCTCAAGATCGTCGCGCGGATGATCGCCATCCGCAACGTCCTGCAGGTGGAGCGCCAGACGTTTGTCGTGGAGCTGGGCGGCTGGGATACGCATGACGGCCAGAACGAAAATCTCCCGGAGCTCCTGCAGATGCTCGACGCGGCCATGGCAGCCTTTAATGCGGCGCTCGGCGCGCTCAACGTCCAGAACAACGTCACGACGTTCACCCAGACCGAGTTCAGCCGCACCCTGAACAGCAACGGCAACGGTACCGACCACGGGTGGGGCGGACACCAGCTGGTCATGGGTGGCGCGGTCCAGGGCGGCCAGATCTATGGGGAACTTCCCGACCTGACGCTCGAGGGTCCGCAGGACATCAACCGAGGTCGCATTATCCCGACCTTGAGTGTCGATCAATACGCAGCCACGCTGTCCCGCTGGTTCGGCGTTCCAACCGGTGAGCTCAACACGGTGTTTCCCAACCTCGGGAATTTCAATCAGCAGACGCTCGGCTTTATGGGCTGATAGCGCACTCGCTGAACTTACCTTTCTTTTTAAGCGACCCACTCGGTCCGTGTCCTTATAATGGGGCATGGTTTTTAAGGCAGACAGGCCGGAGCCAGCGAGGCTCGGCCGTTGAGCATCGATCGCTGTTTTCGCACTGCTGACTTCCGGCGAATGGCCAAACGGCGCCTGCCGCCGGCCCTGTTCCATTACATCGACGGCGGCGCTGACGATGAGTCGACGCTGAGACGCAATACGGACGCTTTTGAGCGTGTGGACCTCGTTCCCAACGTGCTGGCCGGCATGGACCAGGTGGACATGTCGACCACGGTGCTAGGGCAGCCGCTCAAAGTCCCCTTCTTCTTCTCACCGACCGCCATGCAGCGTCTGTTTCACCACGACGGCGAGCGCGCTGTTGCCGCTGCAGCGCAGGAGCTGGGCAGCCTGTTTGGTGTATCCACGATGGGCACGCGCAGCATTGAGGAGCTGGGAGGGAGCTTCGACGCGCCGAAGCTGTTTCAGATGTATATCCACAACGATCCGGAAATGACTCGCGATCTGATCAGGCGCTGCAAGGAAGCAAACTTCAACGCGCTCGCCCTGACCGTGGATACGGTCGTGGCGGGTAATCGCGAGCGCGATCATCACACCGGGATGACCACGCCACCCAAGCTGACCCCGCGAACCCTGATCGGGTTTGCCGCGAAGCCGGGCTGGACGCTCAACTACCTGCTACGCGAACGTTTCGACCTGCCGAATGTCAGCCGGTACCTCAACGCCGGCTCGAGCGTATCGTCGTCGATCATCGACTATATCGACAGCCATATGAAAAGCAGCATCAGCTGGGACGAGGCGGCCGACATGGTTGCGCAATGGGGCGGTCCCTTCGTTCTTAAGGGCGTGATGTCGGTGGACGACGCCAAACGCGCCGTGGACATCGGCGCCAGCGCCATCATGATTTCCAACCACGGCGGCCGTCAGCTCGACGGCGGGCGCTCGCCTTTTGACCAGCTGCCGGCAATCGCTGATGCCGTCGGCGGCCAGATCGAGATTATTCTGGACGGCGGTATCCGGCGCGGCACCCATATTCTGAAAGCGCTGGCGGCCGGGGCAACTGCCTGCTCTGGAGGGCGCTTCTATCTTTACGCGCTCGCGGCCGGCGGTACCGCAGGCGTATTGCGCGCGGCAACGCTGCTGCGTGATGAGGTCCATCGCGACATGATGTTGATGGGCGCGAGATCGCTAGCCGAACTCAATCCGACGATGCTGGCCCGGCGTCCGTGACCAACGCCGGCTCCGGCGGCGAGCGGGTCGAAGCTGACGCTACACGAGTTGCGCTGCATCTGCCTGGCGGGGGCGCCCGGGGTGCGTATCAGGTCGGCGCCATGCGCGCGATCGGCGAGCTCAACCCAAGCCCGGAGCGATGCCCATTCCCGATTTTTACCGGGACATCAGCCGGCGCCATCAACGCCTCAGTGCTGGCGTCTCACGCCGACCGATTCAGTCACGGCGTCGAGCGGCTCTCCACCTTCTGGTCTGAGATGCGGTGTCATCACGTTTACCGCACCGACTGGCTGAGCGTTCTCCGCTCGGTCGGCCATTGGCTCGGTGCCGTGCTGTTCGGACGGCTGGGCGTTCGTGCACCAGCGGCGCTGCTCGACACGGCGCCACTCGATCGACTTCTGAGTCGCGAAACACACCTTGCGCGCGTCGCTGAGCATATCGACGCTGGACGGCTTGAGTCCCTGGCCGTCAGCGCGTCCGGCTACGCAACCGGCCGGGCCGTCACCTTCTTCCAGTCGCGCGACGACGCCCCGTGGCGCCGCGGTCGACGTCGCGGCCGCAGCGACGCGATCAGCGTCAGCCATCTGATGGCGTCGACCGCCCTGCCCCTGTTATTTCCACCAGCCCGAATTGGTCACGAATACTATGGCGATGGTAGCCTGCGCCAAACGGCCCCGCTTTCACCGGCGATCCATCTCGGCGCCGACCGCATCCTGATCGTCACCGCGAGAGATGCTCGGCACGATCCCGAGCCCGCCGCAGAATCCAGGACACCGAGTGCCGGTGAGATTGCCGGCCACCTCCTCGATATCGTTTTTATGGACAACCTTGATGCGGACCTGGAGCGCCTTCACCGAATCAATCAAACGCTGGCGCTCATTCCGGAACCGCATCGTCGGCAAAGCACGCTGCGCCCGATCGAGACCCTGGTCATCCGACCGAGTAGAGATCTGCGGGAACTGGTGTCGGAGCATGTCTCGCTGATGCCGGCCAGCGTCAAAACGTTATTGGCCGGCGTAGGTGCCTGGCGTTCAGATCATCGCCTGGCCAGCTATCTGCTGTTCGAGGCTACCTACTGCCGGGCATTGATGGATCTCGGGTATCAGGACGCCATGCGCGAAGCCGAAAACATCAGGCAGCTGCTGTTTCACTAGGTGCGACGTCTAGCGGCTGTCGCGTTCTCCCTCAACGCCCAGCAGCGCACCGCTTACCGCATCTCGCTGCTCAATGTTGGCCTGTCGCAACCGCTCGTATCGTTCGACAAACGAGTCGGCACAACAGCTCTGTCGACTTTGTTCACCACAGCGACGAATGGAAGAGACGCAGTCATCCATGCCAGCCGTTCCGGCACCCGCACAGGCCAACACACGCTCGGAACACATCGCCAGCAGATGCTCGGACGCAGGTCGGGGCGGAAGCGACAGGGAAGAAATAGTGCGGGCAGCCGGCCGCGCTGAAACCGCTGGCGGTTTTTGTGCAGGCTTTTTCGGCTGATCGCTTAACCACTGGCGTAAGCGTGATTCGGAGATTGACCCGGATGAGCCGCCAGATCGCAGGACCTGCGACGAACCAGATCGGCACTTCTGATCCTGGTAAACCACAGAGCCGTCGGGAAGGGTACAGCGATGGATATCCGCGGCGCTGGCTGAGGAATCCAGCACCGATATGACAAGCAAACAAAACAACAGGTAAAGCACCGGCGCCGCAGCAGTGCGGTTAAGGCCCGCTGACGGCGCCGGCTTGCTCAAACGGCGTTACTTCTTCCGTCGAGCGGTCTTCTTGGCAGCTTTTTTCTTCGCCGCTTTTTTGGCCACTTTCTTCTTGGCAACCTTTTTCTTAGCCACCTTCTTCTTGGCTACTTTTTTCTTGGCGACCTTTTTCTTAGCCACCTTCTTCTTGGCTACTTTTTTCTTCGCTACCTTTTTCTTGGCTACCTTCTTCTTGGCAACCTTTTTCTTCGCCACTTTCTTCTTAGCGACTTTTTTCTTGGCTACTTTTTTCTTAGCCACTTTCTTGGCAACTTTCTTCTTCGCTACCTTTTTCTTGGTAACCTTCTTAGCTACCTTTTTCTTGGCAACCTTCTTCGCTACCTTCTTCTTAGCGGGAGCTGCTTTTTTCGCAACCTTTTTAGCCGCCTTCTTTTTGGCTTTCTTTGACGCTTTCTTCGCCACTGGATCTCTCCTCTTTCTGCTGACAGATTTAGTCCGTACAGTTTCCACCCAACGAGCATCGTTGCCTGGATCGCGTTCCTTACGATGACGCGTTTCGCAGAGCTGGTCGATGATCGAGGATTCCCCCAAGAAAACGTCGACCCGAAGCTGCGCGCAAACTATACCAGTAAGCGCCGCAATACGCACAGCAGCTACGTCACCTTTTGTGTCTTTTATTTCGGCACTGATCACAAATGCCTTAACGCGTTCGACAAAGACGTCGTCACGCAAACGAGCATACGCTGCGAATCGAGCATGCGCTGTTGTTCATCCGGGCATTAGCGCACGCAGTGAGCGTCAGTATTCCTCGTTATCAGAATCGCTTTCTGCAAACTGAATCACGGCGCCGAAGCTCTCCCAATCGTTCAGGTCGGCAACGCGCCAATCACTCAAGCCACGGCGAAGCGTTGACCAGTTCAACGACATGCCTCGATCGTTCAACTCCTCGTCGGTGTGTTCAAGGCTTGCACTGTTGAGCGACAGCATGAAAAAACCTTCGCCGTTCTCTTTCAGGTGACGTGCCGGAACACTGTCTTCGGTCACCGGTTCAATCAATACCAGCCACACGCCACCCAGGGAAAACCGGGCGGTAAGAACGCCACGACGGTTGAGTGCTTCGGTGGCGACCGGCTCCTGCCCGAGCAGTCGGGTGTAGCGCTCGACGGCCGCGCCCAGGTCTCGAACAAGAAAACCCAGATGATGAATGGTTGGCATCGTGTACCCCCTCACAGACAAACAGGCAGTCTCTCACGGCAATCACCGACCTAAAACCCTAAAAAAAAGGATAAGTTGATCGACCTTATTAGGCTGTTTTTGAAAACTTTTATATCGATATAGCATTTAATTCTATAGATCTATAGATTTTTTCCACCCTTGCACGTACAGTGCGCGCCCATGGTTGCACCCAGTGACAAATTTGCCCGGCAGCGCGATCGCGCCGTCAGAGCCGCGGCGGCAGAATTTGCTCGTCACGGCTATCACGGTGCCAGTACGGCGGGCATAGCCTCGAGACTCGGCATCAAACAAGGCAGCCTGTACTACTACCTGAGCTCGAAGGAAGAAGCGCTCGAGCGGGTATGCCTGCTCGCGCTGGAAGACTACGTCGCCAGGATGGAGGCCATCGTTCAAAGCCAGCAACCCTTTGCGGCCAAGCTGCAGGCAACCATCAGTGCCCACCTGCTTCGTTACCGGGAGCAAGATGAAGCGATGAAGGTATACAACGACGAACGTCTCTACCTTCCGGTGAACCGAAGAGCCGACCTGAAGCGACTCGGCAGCCGCTATCGGAAAATGCTGGAGCAGATGTTCCGGGATGCGATGGCGTCCGGTGAGGTTCGAGAGCTGGACCCGCACTTTGCCGCGCAGGCTGTCATCGGTATTGGCAACGCGATGGGCGAACTGATCGTTCGAGACCCGAAGCTCGATGTCGTCACGCTCGCGCAGAAATGTAATGACCTGTTGTTCAACGGTCTCGCTGAACAACCCACCGACTAAGCAAGAAACCATTCAAGGAGATAACGATGGGCGCTTTTAAAGAGCCACATGGCGGTGAGCTGAAGGACCTTTACCTCACCGAAGGACAGGCGGACCAGGAGAAAGCCAGCGCGAAAGACTACCCATCATGGGATCTATCGGCACGTCAGCTTTGCGACCTGGACCTGCTGATGAACGGCGCCTTCTCGCCTCTGGAAGGATTTCTGGGTCAGGCTGACTACGAGAGCGTCTGCAACACCATGCGGCTTGACTCAGGCGTTCTGTGGCCGATCCCGATAACGCTCGACGTCTCAGAGACGTTTGCCGAAGGCGTCAGTCTGGACGACCGGGTCGCCTTGCGAGACGCTGAGGGTGTACTCATTGCCGTTCTCGAAGTCAGCGATAAATGGACACCCGATCTCGCCAGGGAGGCGCAGCGCGTCTACGGCAGCACGGACGATCTGCATCCCGGCGTCAACTTCCTGCTGAACCAGTCCGGACCGGTTTACCTCGGCGGCAAGATCCTCGGCATCGAGCCACCGACCTACTACGACTTCAAGCTGCTCCGCGATACGCCGTCGGAGCTGCGGGGTCGCTTTCGCAAGCTGGGCTGGCGCAAGATTGTCGCCTTTCAAACCCGCAACCCGCTCCATCGCGCGCATCAGGAGCTGACGTTCCGTGCAGCGCGCGAGGCTGAAGCAAATCTTCTGATCCAGCCCGTTGTGGGTATGACCAAACCTGGTGATATCGATCACTTCACGCGGGTCCGCTGCTACGAGCACGTGCTCGAGCAGTATCCCGACCAGACCACCCAGCTGAGCCTCATCAACCTCGCCATGCGGATGGCCGGTCCTCGGGAGGCGCTGTGGCACGCCATCATTCGAAAGAACTATGGCTGCACCCACTTTATCGTCGGTCGCGACCACGCCGGCCCCGGGAACGATCGCAACGGTCAGCCGTTTTACGGCCCTTACGATGCCCAAGAGCTTTTCAAAGAGCACGAGCAGGAGCTGGACATCACGATGGTGCCCTTCAAGATGATGGTGTACGTGGAGAACAAGGCCGAATACCTGCCGGCTGACGAGACGAGCGACAGCGATACGGTGCTGAATCTCTCGGGCACCGAGTTCCGGCGGCGGCTCCGCGAGGGTCTGGATATCCCCGAATGGTTTTCGTATCCGAAAATTGTTGAGGAGCTGCGTCGCGCCTATCCCCCTAAGAATCAGCAGGGCTTTACCGTCTTCTTCACCGGTCTGTCCGGGTCTGGCAAGTCGACCGTCGCCAACGCGCTGATGGTCAAGCTGCTGGAGGAAGGCTCAAGGCCGGTGACCCTGCTGGATGGCGACGTGGTCAGGAAAAATCTGTCGAGCGAGCTGTCGTTTTCCAAAGAGCATCGCGACCTGAACATCCTGCGGATCGGATTCGTCGCCAGCGAGATCACAAAAAACCGCGGAATTGCCATATGCGCACCGATTGCGCCGTATACTCAGACGCGCCGGGCGGTCCGCGAGCTGATCGAACCGCTGGGCGGATTTTTGGAGATTCACGTTTCGACACCGCTGGAGGTTTGCGAAGCGCGAGACCGGAAAGGGCTCTACGCCAAAGCTCGGGCCGGTCAACTCAAAGGTTTCACCGGTATTGATGACCCGTACGAAGCGCCGGAAAACGCCGAGGTGGTGATCAATACGGCCGAGATGTCGCCGGACCTTGCGGCGCATCGCATTCTGATCACGCTGGAAAAAATGGGATACCTCCGCTGACATGAGCATTCGCTACGCGCTACACCGCCCTCACCCCTGGCACGGGCTCAACCCCGGCAGGAAATCCCCGGAGATCATCACGGTGTTCGTCGAGATGACGCCGTTTGACTACGTCAAGTACGAGCTCGACAAAGAAACGGGTTTTCTCTCAATCGATCGGCCGCAGCGGACGACCTCACAGCTTCCGTGCCTCTACGGCTTTATGCCGCAGACCTACTGCGCGGAGGAGGTGCATAAGCTGAGCCCAAAGTCCAAGCGAGGTGATCTCGACCCGCTCGATATCTGTGTGCTCAGCGAGCGACCCGTGGCCCGCGCCGAGATCATTCTGAAAGCCCGGGTGATCGGCGGGCTCCAGATGATCGACGACGATGAGGCCGACGATAAGATTGTGGCGGTGCTGGAGGGTGACCACGTGCTGGCGGACACCGAGGATCTGACCGAACTGCCGGACATCATGACCGAGCGGCTTCGACACTACTTTTTGACCTACAAGTCACCTCCCGACCAGCCGCAGAAGGTGTCGTCGATTGAGCCCTACGGCAAGGAACACGCGCATGCGGTGGTCAACGCCGCGGTGCTCGACTACAAGCGACATTACGGTGGCTACGGGTCTTGACCGCGTTTGACGTCTTCAACGGTGACGCGGACGGCATCTGCGCGCTGATCCAGCTTCGGCTGGCAAAGCCCGAGCCAGACGCCGTGAACGTCACGGGCGTGAAGCGTGACATCAGCCTTCTGCAGCGGGTCTCAGCCAGCGCTGGTGACCAGGTCACCGTGCTCGATATCTCGCTCGACAAGAACCGGGAGGCGTTAGAGGTACTGCTGGAGCGCGGCGCTGAGGTCCATTATGTGGACCACCACTTCGCTGGCGAGGTCCCCGAGCATCCGGGGTTGACGACTCGGATCAACACCGAGCCCAACGTCTGCACCAGCATGCTGGTCAACCGGGAGCTAAGCGGTCAGTACATCAACTGGGCCATCGCGGGCACGCTCGGCGACAACCTCGCGACATCAGCGCAGGCCCTGGCGGACAAGGCCGAGGTCTCACCGGAATCCTTTGCCAAACTAAAAACTCTTGGTACCTGCATCAACTACAACGCCTACGGCGCCACGGTCGAGGACCTTCATTTTCCTCCCGAAGACCTCTATCAACGGCTGCTGCCCTACCCCGATCCGCTGGCGTTTGTCGACGACGATGCGGACACGTTCCCCAAGCTGCAGCAGGGTTATGAGGACGATCTGGCCCGGGCGAGGGGCGCAAGCCGCCTGCTCGACCTCCCGCATGCAGCGGTGGTCGGCCTGCCGAACGCGGCCTGGTCTCGCCGCGTCAGCGGCGTCTTTGGCAACGAGTTGGCCAACCAGGCGCCGGACTGCGCCCACGCGGTGGTCACCGAAGGCGACCGGGGACTGTTGGTCAGCGTCCGCGCGCCGGTCAACCGCCGTACCGGCGCCGACGATATCTGTCGGCAGTTCGAAACCGGGGGTGGCCGCAAGGCGGCGGCCGGCATCAACCAGCTACCGCCCGATCAGCTGGATCGCTTCATCCAGACTTTTGCGGACTACTACGCCAGCCGCTAAGCGATCTAGGGGAACAGCACGCAGAGCCACTCGGCGATCAGCGCCGGGCGTTCCTGGCCCTCGACTTCGACAACGCAGTTGAGCGTCACCAGCATGCCGTCACCCTTCGGCTCGGCCGCCGGGAGCGTGATGCGCATGCGTACCTGGGATCCGGTAGGCACCATCCCGGTGAAACGGATCTTGTTGCACCCGTAGTTGATCACCCGGGCAACCCCTTTCCAGGCGACAACCTGTTCGCTCAGGTGCACCATTAAGGACAGGGTCAGAAAGCCGTGTACGATCGTGCCGCCCATTTCCTGGGTAGCTCGCTCAATGTCTACGTGAATCCACTGCGGGTCGAGTGTCGCGTCAGCAAACGCGTTGACCCGATTCTGATCGATGGTCAGCCAGTCGGAAACGCCCAACTCCTCACCGACCAGCGACTCGATCTCTCCATATTGAACGTCTCGCGGCATAGCCGAGCACTCCTCGTTGTTATAAAGCCAAAAGTTTGCGCCTACAGATCGAAGTCTTTGCCGACCGCAATCATGAGCGCCGCGTTGCTGAGCACCACCAGGTCCACGCCCAGTCCGTCTTTCTTGAACCCGATGGCTGGGACGAGCCCCGGTGCAAATCGTCCGAAGTTCAGCGCCAGTTCGTCTTCGAACTCGTCGCGGTACCCATGCACAATGCCCAAGGCGAGCTTCGCACGCGCGTAGCGGTGCAGACGAGGCAGCGGGAATTCCCAGCCGTAGTAGACAAACTGTGAGAACTGTCCGAAAGAGTTGTTAAACAGCGACAGCCCGTAAAGTCGGTTCCGGCTGTTCCGGATCTCAAAAGACGCCATCAGCGGCGCGCCCGAAAAGTCTTCGTCGTCACTGTAGTGTGCATAGGCGCCGAGCTGAGCGTAGAGCTTGCGGCTGTCGACTTCTTCCGCTGCGGAAACGGAGACCCTTAGCAGCAGGACCGGCAGCAGCAGCGTCAAAATCATGGATTTATTCATCATGTCGCGCAGGCTACCGATAGGGCAGCCACAGTCAAGAATTTCCGATAGTTTTTCGCACGGCAAGCGGACTCGCGCGCGGACGATGGCTCTTGCTGCGCCCAGCAGCTAGAATGCCGCGGTTTTATTGACCTAACCGGCTTTCAGGCTTCACGGGAGCGAGAAGATTTGAGCGACACATCAAAACGCGGCTGGCTGATTCCCATCGGCGGCGCTGAGGAACGTTCCACGGACGCACTGATCCTGCGCCGGTTTATGGAGCTCTGCGGCGGCCGCGACGCAAGGATCCTCGTAATCCCCACCGCCTCTGAACTGGCTGAGACCGGACCAAACTACGTGTCCCTGTTCGAAGAAATGGGCGCGCGCTCGCGCTACATTCCGATCGATGAGCGGGAGGACTGCTTCGCTGAAGAGATCGTCTCCACGCTGGAGCGAGCCAGCGGAATTTTTCTGACCGGCGGGAATCAGCTCAGGCTTTCGACCATCCTCGGCGGAACCCCGGTCGCCCGCTCCATCCGCGATCGATTCGCCAAGGGTGTCCACGTGGCCGGCACCTCCGCCGGCGCTGCCATCGTCTGTGAGCACATGATCGCCGGCGGCCCCACCGGGCCTACACCCACGGAGAACGGCGTCACGATGGCGCCGGGCCTAGGTCTGACCAACAAGGCGATCGTCGATCAGCACTTTCGCCAGCGCGACCGCCTTGGCCGGCTGCTGACCGCTTTGTCTTACAACCCCTTTGCTACCGGTCTGGGGATCGATGAAGACACGGCGGCTTTCATCAGTCCGAGGGGAACGCTCGAGGTCGTCGGCAGCGGCGCCATCACGGTGGTCGACCCGTCGGGGCTGCAGCATTCGTCGATGCACGACGCCTCCGACCAGGACCCGATCAGCCTCATCGGCCTGACGCTGCACATCCTCACGGCAGGCGACCACTTCAACCTGGAGACGCGACAGGCGCAGGCCATTACGCTCAACTGAGCAACCGCGTTTCCCACCGCCCTGCGGGCTGCTAGCATGGCAGGCCTCCAGCAGAGGATCGGCATGAAAATACTCAGCACGAACGTCTACCGCGGCCCCAACCTGTACGCACACTTTCCGGTGATCCGACACCAGATCGATCTGGGGATCCTGGAAGAGTGGCCCTCCGCCAAGCTGGGAACGGACTTTCTCGAGGGGATCAGCCGTGCCCTCCCCGGCCTTGCCGAGCACGGCTGCTCCTACGGCGTCGCCGGCGGGTTTCTGCGGCGCATGCACGAGGACGAAGGCACCTGGCTGGGGCACCTGTGGGAACACCTGATCCTCGAGCTGCAGACCATTGCCGGCTCAGACGTGAGCTTTGGGCGGACGCGATCCATCGAAGGGCAGCCCGGCTGCTACAACGTGGTCTTTCAGTACCACCAGCGGGACGTCGGCCTGGAGGCGGCCCGAATCGGCCGCCAGCTCATCCTCTCGCTGCTGCCGGAGCATCTGTGCGAGTCTCTCGCTGACCAAATCGACAAAGACTTTGTTTTTGAGGAAGAACGCGACTCGTTCATCCGCTTTGCTCAGCGCAAGGAGCTGGGTCCGAGCACGGCGTCGCTGGTTGCCGCCGCGGAGGCACGGGACATTCCCTGGCTGCGCCTGAACGACTATTCGCTGGTGCAGTTCGGCCACGGCAAGTACCAGCAGCGGATCCAGGCCACCATCACGAGCAAAACCACCCATATCGCGGTCGAGATCTCCTGCGATAAGGAAGACACCCACAATCTGCTCAACGACCTTGGCCTGCCGGTGCCGCAGCAGCGGATGGTGTACTCACCCCGCGAGGCCGTCCGAGCCGCGCGCCGCATCGGTTACCCCATTGTCGTCAAGCCGCTGAACGCCAACCATGGCCGGGGCGTGTCGATCAACCTCAGCGAAGACGACGCTGTAGAGGAGGCCTTTAAGGTTGCGCGTGAGCGTGGCAACTCACGAGCGGTGCTGATCGAGTCCTATATCTCCGGCATGGATCACCGGATGCTGGTGGTTGACGGCAACCTCGTGGCCGTTGCCAAGCGGGTGCCCGGCCACGTGGTTGGCGACGGTGAACACACGATCAGCGAGCTGATCGACCGGGTCAACGCCGACCCGCGGCGCGGCATCGGTCACGAAAAGGTGCTGACCAAAATCGAGATCGACCAGCAGGCCAAGCGCCTCATGAGCAACGCAGGTTATGACGAGTCCACCGTCCTGCCTGACGGCGAAGTCTTCTACCTCCGCTCGACGGCCAATCTCTCGACCGGCGGCACGGCGGTGGACGTTACCGACGTAGTCCACCCGGACAACCGCGCGATGGCCGAGCGCGCGGTGATCGCGGTGGGCCTGGACGTGGGCGGGGTGGATTTCCTGACCGACGACATCACCCAGTCTTATAAAGACATCGGCGGCGCGATTGTCGAGGTGAACGCAGCCCCCGGCTTTCGCATGCACGTGGCGCCGTCAGAAGGTGAGCCCCGTGACGTGGCGGGAAAGGTGCTGGATATGCTCTTTCCGGAGGGCTCACAGAGCACCATTCCCATCGCCGGCATCACGGGCACCAATGGTAAAACCACCACCGCTCGGATGTTGTCCCACATCCTCAAAACCGCCGGGCACATCGTTGGGTCAACCTCAACCGACGGCGTTTACATCGATGGCCACCTGACCGTCAAGGGTGACATGACCGGACCCTCGGCCGCCCAGATTGTGCTGCGGGATCCAACGGTCGACGTCGCGGTCATGGAGACGGCTCGCGGCGGCATCTTGCGTGCGGGACTCGGATACCGGCGCAGCGACGTTGCCGCCTGCCTCAATATCAGCGCCGATCACCTCGGCCAGAAGGGCATCAACACGCTTGAGCAGCTCGCTGAAATCAAGCGCGTGGTGGTAGAGGTGGCCGAGGATACGGCCGTGCTGAACGCCGACGACGAACACTGCCTGCGTATGGCCGACTACACGAAGGCCCGCAACCTGTGTTACGTCACCATGAACCCAGCTCACCCGCTTGTCAGGGAGCACACCCGCGCCGGCGGCCGGGCGGTGGTGCTGGAACAGGGCATGAACGGTGACATGATCACGATCTATGAAGGGGGCAACCACATCCCGCTGGTCTGGACCCACCTGATTCCGGCCACGCTCGAGGGCAAGGCGGCACACAACGTGCAAAACGCCATGTTTGCCAGCGCTCTGGCTTTTTCGATGGGCAAAAAGCTCGAGGACATCCGCCACGGTCTGCGCACCTTCAGCACCAGCTTCTTCCAGGCGCCGGGCCGCATGAACGTCTTCGACGAGCACCCGTTCCGGGTGATTCTGGACTACGCCCATAACCCTGCTGCCGTTTCCACCATGTGCGAGACGGTCGACCGGCTGGACGTTGCAGGCCGACGCATTGTTGTGCTGGCTGCGCCCGGCGACCGGCGCGACGAAGATATCGCCGCTATCGCTATGGAGGCCGCCGGGCATTTCGATCACTACATTCTCAAAGCGGACGACAACCTGCGCGGTCGCGCAGAGGGTGAGGTGCCCCGCATGCTGAAGGCGTCTCTCGAGGCCAACGGGGTAGACGCAGGCCAGATCGAAATGATCGCTGATGAGCAGCTCGCGGTGGACAATGCGCTGCTTCAGGCAGCCGAGGGCGACCTGCTCGTGATCTTCGGAGACGAGATCACGCGCTGCTGGAAGCAGATCATTCACTTTGAGTTTGCCGGCGAAAAGAGCGCCAAACCGCCCGAGCCCGCCCCGACCGTCAGCAATACCAGCCTCGTGGCGCAGGCCTTCGAGCTCTCAGATGAGGATCAGCTGATCCGCGATGAGCGCGGCGTGAGGCTGGCCGCCAGGGAAGTGGAAGACGGCGACTGACTAACATGGTGCTGGAAGACTCGCGGCGACTTACCGGCCCTAACCTGTTCAGCCAGCTGCCGGGCGCCATCTGCGACATTCTGATCGACCGCCATCGCCAGGCCGACCTGGCGTTTGCCTGGCGGCGTCACGTCGGAGACCTGCTTGAGGCGGTCGGCTGGGGCAACAGCCAGTGTTTTCATCGCCTCCACGAAACCGGCGTATGCCTGGTCATCACCGCCCCCATCGATGCGCTTTACGCCGCCACGGAGGTCAACGAAGCGGCCTTTGAGTTTGCCCGCTGCGAGCTGGAAAACGCCGCGCTCCCGCCGCTGGACGACACCGTCACCCGGCTCAAAACGCTGATCGCGGAGGAGCAGAACCCCATGCTCATCGCGCTGCAGGCGGCAGCCGCGGCCCGGGGGACCCCCTTCCTAGCTGACGATGATGAAATCTCGGTCGGCTACGGTCATCGGGCGCAGATCTGGGAAAGCGGCAACCTGCCGGCACCCGAAGAGGTGGACTGGGACCAGGCGGGCCACTACGGTGAGGTCCCGGTTGCCCTAGTCACCGGCACCAACGGCAAGTCAACGACGGTGCGGCTCACCGCATCGATTGTGGCCGCGTCCGGGCGAACCACCGGCGTGACGTCCACCGACTACATCCGCGTCGGTGACGAGACACTCGACACCGGCGACTACTCCGGCCCTGGCGGTGCCCGCACCCTGCTGCGCCACCCGCAGACGCAGGTTGCGCTGCTGGAGGTGGCCCGGGGTGGCATGCTGCGACGCGGGCTCGGCGTGACCAACGCTGACGCGGCACTGATCACCAACATTGCGGCTGACCACCTGGGTGAATACGGCATCCACACGGTAGAAGAACTCCGCGACGCCAAGTTTATTGTTCACAAGGGTCTCGCCGACCGGAAGTTCCTGGTGCTGAACGCCGACGACGCCGGCATCGTCGAATTCGCGCGCCAGCTGCCGGCGCAGCGGTTTATCTGGTTCAGCGAGAACCCCGAACACCCGCTGATCGAAGGCCACTGCATGGCTGGCGGCGAAGGGTTTGTCGTCAGCAAAGGGCACATCGCGTACCGGGACCGCAGCGGCGAGCAGCTGATCATGCCGATCAACGACATCCCGGTAACGCTGTTCGGCAAAGCTCGGCACAACGTGCAGAACGCGCTCGCCGCTGCAGCGTTAGGCCACGTGCTCGGTTGCGACCATCGGGCGATCAGCAAAGGACTACGCGATTTCCGCGGCGGGCCCGCGGAAAATCCCGGCCGAGGCAACATCTTTCGAGGCAAAGGCGTGCAGGCGATTGTCGACTTTGCCCACAACGAGCACGGACTCTCTTCGGTTGCACAAACGGTGGCGGCGATGCCCGCGCAGCGGCGCCTGGTGCTGCTGGGACAGGCCGGCGACCGCAGTGACGAGCTGATCGAAGGGCTGGTGCACGCCGCCCTGAAGGCAAATCCCGATCAGCTGGTCGTCTGCCGCCTGCCGGGCTACGAACGCGGCCGCCTGCCCGATGACGTCCCCGACCTGATCACGAGAATTGCCGTGGCGGCGGGCATGCCGCCGGAGGCCATACACCGAGCCGCCAGCCCAGTCGACGGCACCCGCTTCGCCCTGGAATGGGCGCGAGTCGGTGACCTGATGCTGATTCTGGCGCTGAGTCAGCGAGGGCCGGTCACCCAGCTCATCGAACAGGCGCTGAGCGCCACCCCATAGTTCCCAAGCGGCTCGCTAGCCGCTCAGCGCGCTGCCGACAATCGCCTTGGCCTGCTCGACGATGTCGTCCAGGTGGGCCTGGTCCTTGAAGCTTTCCGCATAGATCTTGTACTGATCTTCCGTACCCGAGGGACGGGCGGCAAACCAGCCGTTTTGGGTCGTGATCTTCAGCCCGCCGAGCGGCGCATCATTCCCCGGGGCGCGGGTCAGGCGGGCAACGATCGGCTCACCCGCAAGCTCCTTGGCCGTCACCTGATCCGGTGACAGTCCGGCAAGCCGGGCCTTTTCCTCGGCGCCGGCCGGGGTGTCAATACGCGTATAGCGCGGCGATCCGAAACGCGATTCGAGCTTGCGGTAGTGCACCGCCGGATCGTCGCCGGTCTCTGCGGTGATCTCCGCGGCCAGCAGATTGAGAATGATGCCGTCTTTATCGGTCGACCAGGGCGACCCGTCGCGACGCAGAAACGACGCGCCCGCGCTCTCCTCGCCGCCAAAACCCAGGCTGCCTTCCTGCAGCCCCTGGACAAACCACTTGAAGCCGACCGGAACCTCGTGGAGCTCACGCCCAAGGTCGGCCGCGACTCGGTCGATCATGCTGCTGCTCACCAGCGTTTTGCCCACCGCCGACGCGGCGGGCCAACGGGTGCGGCGCTCAAACAGCCAGGAGACCGCCACCGACAGATAGTGGTTGGGATTCATCAAGCCGCCGCTGGGCGTCACGATGCCGTGCCGGTCAAAGTCGGTGTCGTTTCCGAAGGCGATGTCGTAACCGTCCTTCAGCTCGATCAGGCTCGCCATGGCCGACGGCGATGAGCAGTCCATGCGAATTTTGCCGTCCTTGTCGACGGTCATAAAACGAAACGTCGGATCGATCGCGTCGTTCACCACCACCAGGTTCAGGCCGTAGCGATCGGCCAGCCGCTCCCAGTAGTGCACGCCCGACCCACCCATCGGGTCCGCGCCGATTCGGATGCCGGACCGGGCAATGCCCACCACGTCCACCACCTCTTCGAGGCCGTTGATGTAGGGCGATCGAAAGTCGAACCGGACAACCTGATCGGAAGTCCGGGCCCGTTCCCAGGTCCACCGCCGAATCTGTTCCGGCGCCGCCAGCAGCTCGTTCGCGCGCTGCTCGATCCAGCTCGTCACGGCTTTGTCGGCTGGACCGCCGTTCGGCGGGTTGTATTTAAAGCCTCCGTCAGACGGCGGATTGTGGGACGGCGTGATCACAATCCCGTCTGCCGGAGAATCGGGATGGCTCCGGTTGTGAGAGAGGATCGCAAACGAGATCACCGGCGTTGGGGTATAGCCACCCTCGTTGTCCAGATGTACCGAGACGCCGTTGGCTGCCAGCACCTCAACCGCGCTGACCAGCGCCGGCTCGGACAGTGCGTGTGTGTCCATGCCAAGGAACAGGGGGCCCGTGATGCCCTGCGCTTTTCGGTAGTCCGCCACGGCCTGACTCACCGCCAGGATGTGCGCCTCATTAAAGCTGCCGCCAAGCGAGCTGCCGCGATGCCCGGAGGTGCCGAACGCAACGCGCTGTGACGCCTCCCCGGGATCGGGAGAGAACGCGTAATAGTTAGCAACGAGCCGGGGAATATTTTCCAGCAACGCCTGCGGCGGACGCTTTCCGGCAAGCTCGTGTAACGGCATATTTGGGTTCCTTTTAGGTACCCTTCAATAATACTGAGTTTCCCACCGAGGCACCCTCACTCAGCGCCGCCGATTTTTGCGCTTTTTCTTCGTTTTCTTCGGCGGCGGTGGCTGATTTTCAAAGATCCATCGCTCCAGCGGCTGCTGGATCACGGTGGGAAAGATGGTGAATCCCACCACCAGCGCGATGATGCCGAGAGGCCACTGCCACTGAATGAGCGTGACCGGCCAAAGAAACGCCATCAGCGTGTTCAACAGCGTGTCGATAATGAAGGAGACCACAAATTCCACCAGTTCGCTGCTGAGAATATTGATGGAGAACAGCTGCGGTATGTCCTCGCTGAACAGCTCGACAATCTCCAGATAGAGAAATGTGACGGCAAAGCCCAGCGCGTACATGCCGCCGCCGCGCGATTCCCAGACCTTGCGAAACCAGCGGCGTAACAGTCCATGGGCGCCGTCGCCAATACCACCGGGGCGCAGCAGCTCATCTTTCCCGCGCTGGGCCAGCGTGCGTACCCGCTGGCTGACGGGCCCCTCCGATTCGCTTGGCTGGTTATCTTCCACTGCTTTCCCGTGACTCTGCGGCCTGTGCGCCGCCGGCTGCGTGACCGCGGAGCGTAGCACGATCAGACCCGCCGTCGAGTACAATGGCGCGCTTTCGGCCAGCCATACTTCTTTCAGCAAAAACTGATGGACTTGCCACCAGACGTTGAACCGTTTTGGAATCGTTTTCTCCGGGTCGGGCCCGCTGACGCACCCGGTCGCCTGCTGGGTACCGATTGCTTCGGCGACAACCAGCAGGACGTCGACGAACTTGCTGAGCTGGTCCTAACCGGCGTGAAACGCGGCACCGCGCCGCTCCTGTGGTCGTACGAATTTGACGGGGATCCTCCGCCTAAACCCGGTTCTCTCAGGGTGATCGTGAACTGGCTGGGTCAGGCGAAGTGCGTCGTCGAGACAACCCAGGTTGACGTGGTTCCCTACGAGGACGTCACCGCGGAGTTTGCGGCCATCGAAGGTGAAGGAGACGGGTCCTTGGCGTACTGGCAAAGCGTTCACTGGCCCTACTACGAACGGGAGTGCCGCCGGATCGGCAAGAAACCAGATCTTCGGATGCCGGTGTTATGCGAGCAGTTTCGCCGCGTCTTTCCCTGATACGCCTGCCCGGCCTCGCGCTGCTGCTTGGACTGCTGGCGGCGTGCGCCGTCGCCAGGGCACCGCTCAACAGCGAGATGATCGCGGACCGCTTCGGGTCGTATGGCGTAGAGGTGATCAGCCAGTCAGCCGACCGACGCGTGACCGATCTCTACTCCGGGAGCGAAAGCGAGCGCACTACCCGGACGCTGGCGGTGGTCCGCTTTACGAGGCCGGTGGACAATGCGCTCAACGAGCTTCACCAACAAATTCTGGCCGGCGGATCGCTGGGTGCCACTTTAAAATCAGCAGGCTGGCGAGTCGAGAAAAGGAGTCTGGGATTTCGCGCAGTGGCCGCGGGGCCTGGGCTGGCGACAATGATGCGGCTAGCCCCGCAAACGCCGTTGGCCGTGCATCTTTATACGCTCAGCGCCGCGCGGGATGACCTGCGCATCCCCTATGCGCAAATTGCGGAGGTCCATCACCCGGACCATCTCGCTGCCTCCGACCTGCGCCGGATCTTCGGCGACAACAGGCCCACTGGCGGATCATCCACGCCGCAGGCCGGCGAGCTCTGGGCGACGCTCGTGGAAACGCTTAAGCGCCTCTAGCGCGCTATGCACCGTACGATTCGCGGAGACGTCCGGTTCTATTCCCCGGTCGTATCGCAAGCAAAACAATAGTTATTGGCTAGTTCCCCGCCCCCAACCAATAATGCGTTGAATATCGAATCAGCAGGATCGCTGCCATGGCCTACAACACGTCGCCGTTGCGAAACATCAGTGAGGAAGACCAGCAAGCCTGGATCGACGACGGCGTTGTTTGCCTGAGAAAGGTCTTTGACCCAGAGTGGATCGAAAGCATGCGCCCGAGCTGTCAACAGATTGCCGACGGATCCGGCGAGTTTGGGCTGCTCCCGACCATGCCGGGCCGCTACATGGCGAGGACCATCGTTCCGATTCGACGCTTTATCTTTGAATCTCCCCTCGGGGAGGCGGCTGCACGGGTGATGCAATCGAATGCGGTGCGATTCTTTTTCGACGAGCTGTTTGCCAAGCCGCCCTCTTCCGACTCAAAAACGCTATGGCACTCCGACCGCATGGGGTGGCCGGTCGTAGGGAGCATGGTTCCGTCACTGTGGATACCGCTTCACCCGGTCAGCAGGGAGAACTGTCTGGAGGTGATTCCGGGCTCACACCGGGTCGATTATCCGCACTGGCTCTTTTCGCCGAACGCGCGAAAGATGATTCGCCCGGATGACCGCCCGAAGCACCCCGACGAGCAAAAGCTGCGCGCCGATCCGAAGAACCGATTCGTTAACTGGGAGATGGAAACAGGTGACATGCTGGTTGTGCACCCATGGACCATGCACCATTCGTCCGGCAACACCGATGACCAGTGGCGCCTGTCGCTGTCGGTTCGCGTCTTCGGGGACGATATTCGCTGGGCACCGCGACCGGACTGCGTGAACCTGGCGGGCGTGAGCTTTGACGAAATGCTGGAGGGCGAGGCGCCGGCCGGGCCGCTGTTCCCGCTGCTGTGGTCTGCGGACGGACGCAAAGACACCGACGAATACTATCCACGAGGCTTTGCGACAAGCTGGTCCGCTGAGCGGCGCGAAAACGTCAACGACGATGCGCTGTTCAAGGAGCTGCTCGAAAAAGAGGTTTAGGCTTACGATGACGGACTCAGCTCAGGATACGCCCGCCCCCGCCATCGGCCAGGAGGTTTTTGGCCCAGGGAAACAGTTCTTCGACAACGTGGTTCACGACAATCTCCTCGAGTCGCTGCTCGAGCTGACGGCAGCAGTCTGGACCTGTCAGGATCGCATCATGATCCTGGAAAACGTCCTGTCCGACCTCGTTGGGGACAACCGCAACGTCGCTGAGCTCGTGGAGGCCTACCAGCCGAGCGCTCAGCAGGAGGCAGCCAGGGCCGCCGCGAGAGCGGAGCTGGTTCAAAGCGTTTTCCGCAGCTTCTCCAGACGCCCGGTACCGGGCGTAAGCCCCGCCCAAAACGGAGTCGACTCATGAATCTGATTGACCTGCCCCGCGGCTATCGGGGCCTGCTTCCCCGCACCACCCGCCTGGCTGACGAGAGCTACCTGGACTTTGTCGAGACATTTCGCGGCATCGCGGGATACGGCAACTACGACCAGGTTGCCCAGACTGGCGACGAAGCCGTCCGGCAGCAGCTCGGCGAGACCGACGACACAACGCCGATTGAGGACATCCGCGAGGTGATCAACGCGCTGCCGTTTCCCGCCGCCTGGCAGCGGCTGATGCGGTCGCATCAGGAGATGATGTGGCGACGCACCCGAGGCTCCTTTCTGCCGTTCGACGAAGCGCTGCTGGATGCGATGAAGGCTGCCGAGTCGGAGGGGCCGGGGAAGCTGGTGTACGATCCCAACTTTACGCCGCCGGACTACGCGAGAAGGGAGATCCACCTCCAGCCAGGAGGCTATACCGATGACCCGATCGGCGGCGTGGTCTATCACTACGGCACCAAGGTTTTTTACGCCGGCGGCAACGACCAGGACGAGATGCATGCCGAGCTTGTCGACACACTGACGCCGCCCGCGGACGGCGTCGTCAATCGCGTCCTAGACCTGGCCTGCAGCATCGGACAGGCCACCACCCTGCTCAAGGACCGCTTTCCCGACGCTGAGGTCACCGGTCTGGACGTGGCGCTGCCGCTGCTTCGCTACGCTCACTATCAGGCAGTAGCGCGGCAGAAAGCCGTCAACTATGTGCAGGGGCTGTCAGAAGATCTGCCGTTTGAAGACGGTCACTTCGACACGATCCTGTCCTACATCCTGTTCCACGAAATTCCGGTGCCGGTGATCCAGGCAACGGTCAAAGAGGCCTCTCGTGTCCTGCGACCCGGCGGCACTTTCTGTATCTTTGAGTTCCCCAGCGCCAGCGCGGACATGCCGGCGTCACAGCGTTGGTTGATCGACTATGACTCCAACAACAACTGCGAGCCCTACTCTCCCGGCTTTGTTTATCTGGATTTTCACGCGCTGCTGCGCGAGGCGGGCTTCGAGCTGGCGCCCGGCCCAAAGAACTCCAACGGTTTCCTGCAAACGATTGTTGCGACCCGCCCGAACAGCTGAGGCGGGTCGGCATAGGCCTCCCGGCCGCTACTGCTGCGCGAGATCTTTGACGTAGTCCTGAAAACGGCGAAGCTCGCGACCAAGCAGCCAGCGCAGCACGTTGGGGTTGCCGCGAAAGCCAAACCGATCGTAGTGATCGTTCATCGTCAGCATCTGCTCGACGCGGTCGTCGGACGCACCTGCGGCTCTGGCCTTTTGCTCGAGTTCATCCAGCGGGATAGCCCGCGCGGTAACGTCTCGTCCGAGCACCTCGCTGATGATCGCGGCCATGTCGGTCTGGCTGAGCGGCTCAGGGCCGGCCAGCTCGTAGGTGGCGTACAGGTGCCCGGGCTGCGTTGCAACGACGGCCGTCGCGTCGGCCAGGTCACGCAGGTCAGCCACGTTGAACTTCACCTCGGTGCTGAACGCCATGGCGTGTTCACCTTTGTCCTTCACGCTGCTCCAGATCGGCGCGAGATGCTGCATATAGCGGGTTGGCTGGACGATGGTATACGGCAGACCGGACTCGATCACGTGCTCTTCCGCGTCAAGCTTCAGCCGATGGTGACGCACAGCGCGCCGCAGCGGGTGCATCACGGAATAGTAAATGAACTGCTTTAGACCAGTCTTCAGGCCAGCGTCGATCAGTCGGTCGGTGATCTCGATCTCATGGGGATGCATCGGCGGACCGATGTGCACGAGCTTTTCGAAGCCCTCAACCGCCGCCTCGATACTCGCCGCATCTTCCATATCGCCAACCGCATACGCTGAGGCGCCGAGCGCCTGAAGCTCCGGCCACTGCCCCTCGTCGCGAATAAAAACTTTGACCGAGGCGCCAGCCTCCTTAAGCGCGGTCAGCACGGCCCGCCCTGTTCGGCCGTTGGCCGCCGTTAGCAAAATGGTCAAGGGAAAGTTCCTTTTGGTGGCTAGCCGAGAATTGGAGCAGACCCGGCGACAGACCTCCAATACTGAGCGTTTAGGCCACCATAAGCGGTCGGAATAGCCTGGTGAGGCTCATTGAATCGCCGCCTCGTCCAGCCGACTCTGAAGCATCGACTGCCTCAGCAGGTACGCGTGACGCAGATCCGGATCAGCCGCGATCTCTTCGAGCTGCTGACGCTTTCTGGCGTGCGCTACGGCTGAACCCGCCTCCATGTAGCTCTTGTTTTCTGCCGTCTGTGCCTGGACAAAGCGGCACATGATGGTGCGGCGCTGCCGGTCATAGAGATCGAGCAGCGAACGCGCGTCGGCGCCGTCCCGGAGGATCTTCGCCAGCTGACCGGTCAGATTCCAAACGTCGTGGATGCCGCTGTTCATGCCGAAACCGCCGAGCGGGTTGTGTACGTGCGCACTGTCGCCGGCGAGGATCACCCGGCCGTGGTTGTATTTGACCGCAACGCGCTGGTTGACCCGGTAGACCGTGCGGTGGTGCGTTTCGACCGATTCGCCCTGCCCAATCAGGTTGTTGAACACCGTGTTCTTGTAGCCGTCCGACACGAGATGCTCATTGGTCAGCTCACCGGCTGCCGGCACCAGCACCCGCCAGCCGCTGGGGGTCAGAATGATCGACGCCCATTCGCGCTCGTCGGCAACGTAGTTCACCCCCGCAAAACCCTCGAAATATTCGTCGAGCGGCGTGTCGGTGCTGAAGGTGACAAATTTCTCCGGGTAGGTCATACCTTCAAAAGGCACGCCGACAGACTTTCTCACCGCGCTGCCGCCACCGTCTGACGCAATGACGTACCGTGCGCGAAACTGACGAGTGCCTTCCGGAGTCTCTGCGGTCACAGTCACGCTGTCGTCGTCCTGCGCCACCGAGGCGACCCGATGCGAAAATTTGACCTCACGGCTGAAGTCTCGCTGCAGCCGCTCCACCAGCAGGCGGACTATCTTGTACTGCTCACACTGCAGCCGATACGGATAGGGCGTATGCTCGCCCAGCTCAGAAAAATCGAAGGCCACCCGCTCGCCCGTCTGCCGCTCGCGAAAGTGGTAGACCGGCGTCTTGATCCCCTGCTCGATCAGCGAATCAACAACCTTGAGCTCCGCCAGCATCTCGAGCGTCGGCGGATGAATGGTCGACGCACGGAGGTCTTCAACGGGTTCCGCTTCGCCCTCGAGCAGCATTGCGTCCAGACCCATTTCGGCCATCCGGTACGCCGCCACCGCACCTACCGGTCCAGCGCCCACCACCAAAACGTCAGCATCAAACATCGGTCAACCCGCACAGGAAACGCGCCAGCGTGCCGCGCCTGAGGCGGCTGCGCCAATGTCGAGTCGGCATGCGCGAATGCGCGGCGAGAATGGTGTCAGCCGACGGCCCGGCCCGACCGTAAAACGCTACCTGCGGTCGGCGGCCCACTCCACGCAGGCCCGCTCAACTTCCGGGATGATGTTGATCACGGTGGGCCGCAGGGTCTCGTCCGGACGCACGATCAGGCCGGCCTCCCGAACCAGTGCCGTTCGCAGCGTGGTCAGCGTGCCAGTGGCCAGCTCATCCTTAATCCAGCGATGGGGCAGCATGGCGATGTACTCGCCCGTCATGACCAGCGATTTCAGCGACACCAAAGATGTGGTCTCAACCGCGATGTCCAGCGGTGGCAGCGACTCAGCGGCGAAATAGCCGTTGAGAAAGTTGGTGATGTGAGGGTGTTTAACGATTGCCCAGCGCGCCTTGTGCATGTCGTTGAGTGAGGGCTGCTCAACGCTGGCCAGCGGGTGTTCAGCGCTGACGACAAACTCGGTGCGAATCTCAAAGAGCGGCTTGAGCGTTACCTCAGGAGGCACTTCGCCCGGCGGGAAGTTGGACAGCAGGACGTCGATCTCCCCGTTATGGAGCTGCGCCACCAGGTCCTCAAAGAAACCTTCCGTCAGACGAACCTGAAGCTCCGGAAATACGCTCGCGAGGTGCGAGGCCAAAGCCCCGGCGAGCGTTGGCGCGAAGAGCGCAGCAATACCGACGTGTACATGACCCTTGTGACCCTTGGAGATCGCCTTGACGTCGCTAATCGCCAGCTCCGCCTGACGAATAATGAGTTTTGCGTACTGGTAGAGCACCTCGCCGGCTTCGGTCGGCGTGATAGAGTGATGCTGCCTGTTCAGCAGGTCTCCGCCGATGCGCTCTTCCATGTTGCGAACGCTTCGGGTCAGTGCCGGCTGGGTGATGTGCTGAAGTTCCGCGGCGCGCGTGATGTTGCCGGTCTCGACAACCGAGACAAAATGGCGAAGCTGTTTAATCTCGAAATACATGGTCCGTGTCAGCACTCGCGCCTGGCGAACTCGGCGGAAAGATCGACCGATCAGGCCGACTGAGTCGCGCGCGATGAGAGAATGAGTATGGATGAACCGCGCAACGATGACCAGCGATATGTACCCCACGGCGGTCTAACGAGGCGAGCTTTACTCAGCTTGCCCGCTGCCGCGCTTGCTGGATGCGTAGCGCACACCGGCGCGATCCCCAGGGCAAGTAAAGCCCTCGACGATCCGACCTGGCGCCGCCGGCTGGTCTACGCCAACCGTGACGCGGAGGTCATGTGGTCGATCCTCGGTCGGAAATACGGCATGCGCGACACCCGCCTGACGCCCCTTTGGGACACGAACACCGTGGCGTTCTCAAAAATCCGCTACCTGGAAGGCGGGGCCTATGAGGTCCGCACGCTGGAGGTGGTCTTCTATACCGAGCTGACGTCGGGTAAGCGGCTCACGAGCTGGCTCAATCCGTACTCGGGAGTAACGCGAAAGGTATTTTTACCCGATCCTACGCCCGTGACGATGAGGTGCGACGCCGCCTCGCACTGTGAACGCAACGTTCCGAAGACCCTTCAGATCACCGAAACCGAGAGTGACCCGTTCCTGCTGGGAGACAGCCTGTGGGCCCACAGCGAAAAGCGCATCGTGGTCAGGACAAACGATACTGATCCACCCGTTTTCACTAGCACCGAGTTTCTCTCGTATCAGGGCAATCTTCGTGAACTTGAGCGGGAGTCGATTGCCGACGCCACGCTGAATCTCGAGATCATCTCCGAATGGCTTCCCTGGATGGGCATGGCGGGACAAAGCGGCGGTCTGTACACCCGCGCCAGCGGCAGCAAGCTGCAAGAGCTGGATGATCTGCCTCGCTCGACAATCAACCTGCTTCAAACCCACTTCCCCGCTATCGCCCGCAATCCCTTCGCTCTGAATCGGTCCTGAGACTCTAGCTATTGGCGCGGTCTTTTGCCGCGCATGACCGGCAGGTATGCACTGATGCTGAATGAGCATTACCCGCCGCGGAACGATGTCAATAAGATTATTCACGTAGCAGGCGACCGTTCCATTCCACCAATAACTCTTAGAAGGACCACCGATGAGAAATGCCGTGTCTTATCCGCGCCGGTATCTGGCGACGCTGATCTCCTTATCCGTCCTTGGCACGTCATTGCCAACGGTAACCCTGGCTCAGGATCAGGAAGACGACAGCTTCCTCGAAGAGCTGGTAGTGACCGCGCGTCGGCGCGAGGAGAACATCCAGGATGTGCCGATCTCTATCAGCGCGTTCTCTGAGCAGACGCTCCGAGACTTCAACGCCATCGGGCTGGAAGACATCGCAGAACTCACGCCGGGCGTGCAGTTTCGCGAAATCGGCGGGACGCCGGAGATCACGATGCGCGGCCTTGCACAGACCGACCTGCTCGGCCTGCAGGCCAACGTCGGGGTCTTTATCGACGGAGTGTTTTTGAACAACCGATCGTCAATCGACTTCAACAACATGGACCTCCAGCAGATCGAAGTGCTGAAAGGTCCACAGAGCGCGCTCTTCGGTCGCAACACCTTTGCGGGCGCGGTGAACTACATTTCAAACCCGGCCCGCATCGGCGAGTTTGACGCAACCGTTGATCTCGAGGCCGGCAGCGACGAGCGCCTGACCTTCCGCGGCTCAGCCAACATTCCGCTGGGCGAGTCTGGGGCGGTGCGCTTCTTTGCCGGCACGAGCGAGTTCGACGGCACCATCGACAACGTCCGCGGCAGCGACAACATCGGCGGCTGGGATGAAAGAACCACCATCGGCTTTTCGGGCCTCTGGGAAACCGAGAACGTCACGACCAAAGTGTTCTTCACCCGCAACGACGTGGAAAACGACACCCCGGCGCTGCGCCTGACCAGCTTCGAGCTCAACGACGGCGGTTCGCTCTATCGAGTGGATGACGGGATGGGTGGAACCATAGACCTGTTCACCATTCTCACCGGCGACCTCCCGCCCCTGGAGAACGTGACGCTCGATCCGCGCGCCCGCGGCAACAAGGGCGACTACTGGCTCGGCTATATCAACGTTGACTGGGATCTTGGGCCGGCAACCCTGACCGCCAACGTGTCGCGCTCCGAGTCGGAATACAGCTCCTTCCTGGACAGCATCGGTGACCCGAACGCGATCAATATCCCGTTCTTCGGCCGGTTTACGCGTCAATTTCTGACCGATCTGACAGGCGATCTCGGTGAGCAGGATTCTTACGACCTGCGCCTGACCTCCAACGAGGGCGCACCCTTCGAATGGCTGGTGGGCTACTCGCGTTTCGAGAGCGTGACCGGCGCGGTCCTCGGCACCACCACACCGCTGTTTGAAGACCCCGATACCTTGGAGCGAATCACCAACGTCGAAGAGCGGCTGATTGCCGACATCGACGCGTTCTACGGGTCGGTCAACTACCCGGTCAACGATCGGTGGAACATCACCGGTGAGCTGCGCTACACGCAGGAAGACCAGGAGCTCACCGACCAGGCCGAGATCTTCTTTCTGCCGGCGCTGAGTCGCCCGCTGACCTCCACCATGACCGACTTCGACTACTGGAGCGGCCGGCTGGGTGCCGACTTCAGCCTGGATGACGATACGCTGCTCTACGGCTATGCCGCTCGCGGCGTGAAGTCGGGCGGCATCAACCCGGCCGAACCGGGCAGCCAGTTCTTCACCTTCGACCCGGAAACCAACTGGACGTACGAGCTGGGGATCAAAACCGACATCATGGACGGACGCGGCACCGTTAACGCCGCGGTGTACTTCATCGACTGGACCGACCTGCAGTCCACGGCGCCGGCCAGCCTCGCGGCCGGCCCGGTGGTGGTCAACGGACCGGGGGCTGAATCCATGGGGATCGAGGTCGACGGCTCGTTTGACGTGACAGAGAACTTCACCGTCCGGCTGGCGGCCACCTACGTAGACGCCACGTACGACGGCGACTTTGTGGACGCGGCCGTTGAAGCCCGCTGCGGCGTCAATGCGTCGTCGCTCACGCCGGTGTCGACCTGTTCAGCGCAGGTGGGCGGCAACCAGATCGCCAACACCAGCGACGTGCAGACGTTCATCGCCGGTATCTACACCTGGCCTGACCTGTTTTCCGGTTACGACGGCTACATTCAGGCCTCCCATTCCTACGAGGCCGGCCGCTTCCTGGAAAGCCTGAACATCGGTCAGACGCCGAGCATCAGCCTGCTGAACTTCCGCACGGGTATCCGCGGCGACAGCAGCGAGCTCTCACTCTGGGTCGATAACCTGCTGGACGAAGAATTCCTAGCTCGCGCGACCCGCGTGACTGACGCCGCCGCTAACGGCCTGTGTTTAAACTGCGGCATCTCCTCGAACCAGCGAATCGCCGGTAACGGTCGGACCTGGGGCGTCAGGTACGTGAAGCGGTTCTGAGTCGTATCGTCTTACCGCATGAGCAGAAAGGCCAGGGTCAGTCCCTGGCCTTTTTCGAAACAACCCGTCACTACAGGAGTGCGCCATGAGCGACACAAAAAACACCACTGTTGAGGAAGTCACCGATCTGCCGGGGATCGAGCGCCGCACCCTGCTCAAGGGCATGGGGTCCGTGGTTGCCGCGGGCCTGGTCGGCTCCGGGCTGGCGGCGCCGCGAGAGGCGAGCGCGCAGCAGGCGCAATCCGGACTCAGCAACCGCTCCTTTTCGCAGGAAGCGCTGAACGGCAAACCGTGGGTGTACGAAGGTGACCACAACTTCGACTTCGACGACCCGCTCGGCAACCGCATGGCGTCGATGAAAATCACCAACAACCTGGTCGGCGAAAAAACCTACGTGGCGATGTTCTCGCGCGTACTGCTGGGGCCGCAGGGCAAGCCCGGCGCGCCGCTACACGGCCACATCGGTTTGTGGACGTGGCAGCTCCAGGAGCCAGACCCTGAGGAGTTTCCCGATGCCGAGCCGGGGTCGATTGTTCAGCGGGCCCTGTTTACCGGGATGATTCTCGACCCCTTCACCTACAAGCCGGTGGATTCGGTGAAAAACCACTACACCGGCAAAGAGGTCGAGGTGAAAGACTCGGTGTTTGCCGAAACCTACGTGCTCAAGCCCAAGGGGGGACACGAAAGCGTCGACCGACCGGAATTCATGAGCACCAAGCGCAAATCGCTCAATCCTCATGTCATCTGGGGCGATGAGATCTCGATTTACCTCGCGGGCATATTCCAGAACGAAGGACCCAACCAGCCACGCATGGACTCCTCCGTCTGGACCACGAACTATGCCGACTTCAGGAATCCGGACAAGCAGCTCAACCGCACCGACTACAACTTCGCCGGCCTGATGCGCGCCTGGGAGCGTCCCTGGATCGGCATCGGCAAAGACGACGGCGCCCAGCTGCTGTGGAACGTGAAGGGCACTAAACTCCATGATCCGGAGCAGATCCCCAGCCTGGTTGCCGACCACATCCTGAAGAAATATCCAGACCGGATCTAGTATGAGGATCGGTTATCTCAGCTGGATGTTCGGCCTGGCCGTCAGCTTGTCGGTGGCGGCAGGCAGGGCCAGCGCGGAAGCGGAGTTTCAGTCGTTCCTGACGCCCAGCAGCGACGGCGTACCCATCGCCGTCACCGTCGGCGGAAACCCGGACGGCCCGGAGCTGCTGTTTATCCACGGCTACATGTCCAGCACGCTGAACTGGACCAAGCAGCTGGAGTCCAGCCTCGCGCAAACCCACAAGCTTGTTGCGGTCGACGTCCGGGGCCACGGCTCGTCTGGGAAACCCTGGGAAAGCACGGCTTATGCCAGCACCCAGCTGTTCGCCGACGACGTCGCCGCGGCCATCGAGGCGGCCGGGCTGTCCAACGCCGTAATCGTGACGTGGTCGGCCGGCGGACTGTTTGCGCTGGACTATCTGCGTCACTACGGCAGCGACAAGATCGCCGGCATCATCTTCAGCAGCAGTGCTGTCGGCCTCCTGCCCCAACCACCGCCGGCCCCGCCGACCCCGGAATACCAGGCGCGCATCGAGCGTTCCCGGTCGGTCAATCTGCCGACCATCGTTGAGTGGACCCGCGGGTTCATCGACTTCATGGGCAAAGATACGGAGCTGTCGCCAGCGGACATGGAGCTCCTGCGGACCTCAGCGATCCTGGTGCCGCATCACGTCCGCCGTTTCATGCGCGACCGCCCGCTGGACAACACCGATCTGGTGTCGGAGCTGGACCTCCCGATGCTTTTCCTTGCCGGAGACCAGCACAACTCCTTTACGTCAGGAGACCTGGCAAAAGCCGCCGCGCTTTTCGAGCAGGCGGAGCTAAGGACCTATCCGGGACTGGGCAGCATGGTGAACTTTCACGCCCCCGATGAATTCAATGCCGACGTGCTGGCCTTCGCCGGCAGGGTCCAGGCAAAAAAAGGGGGCTGAATCAGCCCCCTTCTTAAATTTCCGCGCTGTTCCTATAGACGATCCGGATACTTTTCGGCGATCAGCCGCTTGTGGAAGTCAGGCAGATCTTCCGGGCTGTGAACCTTTTGCCCGGTCGCCAGGCTCATCAGTGAGTCGGTATCACTCTCAACGTAACCCGCCCACGGCTTCTCGAAGGCCTTGTTCACCCCCATGAAGTTGTAGCCGGTATTAATGAGACTCACGTCCGGATCCATGACCTCGGCGTAGGGCGCGCGCCAGGTGTTTTCCGTAAAGCGCGGCTGATGTTTACCGGGCTTGCTGTAGATGCCGCCCGAAAACAGGACCAGCTGGTCGCCCCATTTTTTGATCAGGCGTGGCTTCGGTTCGTTGGGGTCGTCATCCGAGAACTGCCGCTCTTCGACGAACCGGGATCCGCCCATGGGAAAGGACAGAAAGTTCTCGACGAAGATGTAGTCTTCGAGCTCCATGGGTTTGCCGTTGAACGGATTCTTCATGTTCGTCACCGGCTCCATGGTGTGTGGATCCAGATACACCGAGGTAAACATCGACCGCATCAGCGCGGTACCTTCCGGCAGCTCGCCGAACTCCTCGGGATCGGGAACCTGGAGCTGCCAGGTGAACATGGAGGCAGCGCCAAGGAGCAGACCGCCGGGGAGATCCTCCCGCGCGATCAGCTGGCGCGTCAGCATGGGGACATAGGTGCGGCTACCCACCAGGTTATTGGTGAGCTTCAGCACCGCAAGTTTGTTCTGCCGCGGGTCTTCGATGTCGAAATTGCCGGTCTGTGAGGCGGTCCAGGGCGTGCCGGCATCCATTTCGTTGTTGCTGAAGGATTTGGTCCGGTAGTAGGCGTTGAAAACTTTTTCCTTTTTCTCCCCCTCCTGGGCCGCCTTGGTGCCTCCGTCCTGCGCGTTTGCCTGGTCACCCTGTGAGCAGGCCGCCAGTCCCAGCGCGCCAACCAGCCCGCCTACCACGGTCCGTCTCATCGGGTCGGCCGGTCGTGTGTCCTGATGCCCGCTGCTGCCTTTGGTATCCATGGTTACCACCTCGCTCAAAAAAACCTCTGAGACACTAATGGAAGGCGGCAAACAGGGTCCAATAGAAATCCGTCATGCAGGCATTCGTTCGGCGCCCGGACCGCTAGACACCGAGGATGTGAGTCACCACGGTTGCGCCCGTGCCGCCGATGTTCTGCACCATGGCGATCGTTGGGTCTTTGACCTGATTGGCGCCGGCCGTCCCGGTGAGCTGCTGGGTGGTCTCCACCAGCTGGTAGATGCCGGTGGCGCCGACCGGATGGCCCCTGGCCTTCAGGCCGCCCATGGTTGCGATGGGTAGCCGACCATCGATCGCGGTCACTCCCTCCTCGCCGAGGCGAACGCCCTCACCCGGTTTGGCGAATCCCGCCGCCTCCAGGCTCAGCGCCGTGATCACCGTGTAGGCGTCGTGCAGCTCAAAGATGTCGATCGATTCTGGGGTCACGCCCGCCTGCTCATAAGCTTTGCAGCTCGAAATCTCGGCACCAGCGAGCGTCAGCGGATTGTCGCGCCGGTCGATGGCCAGCGAATCGGTGCCGACCGCCGAGGCCAGCATCCGGACCACCGGAGCACCGCTGCGGCGGGCGGCGTCCGCGACGTCGCGGGTTGCCAGGACCACGGCGGCACAGCCGTCGCAGGTGGGGGGCGCATCCATCAATTTGACCGGCTCGGAAAGCATCTTCGAGCCCAAATAAGCGTCGAGGTCGATCGGCTTATGGAGCAGCGCATTGGGATTGTTCATCGCGTTGGTGTGCGCGGCGATGGCAAACGGCGCAAACTGCTCCGGCGTGACGGAATGACTCTTCATATACATCGCCATCAGGCGCGCATTCAGCGAGATAAACGACTCCCCGTGAACACCTTCCAGCTCCCAGTCGGCGGCCGTCGCCAGCGCCGCGGTGATCTGCTCGCGCGGCGCCTGGGTCATGCGCTCCAGACCGCAAACCACCACCAGGTCATGAAGGCCACCGGCGATGGCGCTGAAGCCGACGCGGGCGGCCGCTGCGCCTGAACCGCAGGCGGCCTCGAGCGTCATCGACTCCACGCCCCGAAAGCCAGAGATATCGGCGAAAAGCGGGCCGAGCTGCTGCTGCTGGGCCAGCATGCCCGCCATCATGTTGCCGACAAACAGCGCGCTGACGTCCGCCGGCTCAACGGTCGCGCTCTCGAGCGCTGCCGTGATCGCTTCACGCGCCATATAGCGGCCGCGCATCTCCCTGCCCTTGCTGACCGGGATCTGGCCGAAGCCAATCAGATAGACCTCTCGCATGTTGTGCCCCGCCCGTCGCTCGTCGATCTCCACCGACCGTGGCGCTCAATCTACCCTCACCCTCATGGCCAGCCCATTAGACCTTGGTATCATGGGAACCCAGTCATTAACTGAGAAAAACACCTATGCAGCGTCACTGGCGTCACGATCTGAGTTTACTGTTGTGTGTGCTTGCGATCAGCGCATGTTCTTCCACCCAGATTCGGGAATCCTGGACCAATCCCGAGCTCCAGCCCGTTGCGCTGGGTAAGGTTCTGGTCATTGCGGTTGCGGAAAACGAGCCGCGGCGATCACAGTTCGAGGTAGAGCTGGCCGGCCTGCTGAAAGAGCGAGGCGCAAACGCCGTTGCACGAGACTCGATCCGGGAGCTTCGCGGCAAGCCTGGCCGTGACAAGGTTGAGGCGGTTGTGCGCGACCAGTCCTTCGACCATGTGCTGGTGACGCAGGTTTCCGGCATGGAACGGGAAGAAATCGAGCGCGCTGGCTACACCGAGTATGAGGTGTACGGCTTTCGCGGTCGGTTCGGCCGGTACTGGGTCAACGACATCGACCGGATCGAACATCCGGCCACAACGGAGACGCGCGTCTATCTTTTTGTTGAGACGAGCCTGTTTGAAACCCAGGAAGGCCGAGTTGCGTGGCGCATGCGAACCGAAACGCGCAACCCTCAGCTCACGAACACGTCAGGCGAACTGACCTCCGCCATCAGCCGACGCATGAGCTCCGACGGGCTGGTGCGCTAAGGGTCGTGTCTATCGATCGCTATTCCGCGCTGTCGAGGCGTTCCCTGCTGGGCGGTTCGCTGGCCGCCGGCGCCCTGCTGGCGTCGGCTCGATCGGGTCGCCTGCATGCGACAACTACGGCCGCGGGTGAGGTCGACCCGACCACCATCCACCGCAAGCTGCGATTTCGCACCGACGAAGGGCTCGTATTCTGGTGGCTGCGCGGACTGAAATACGGGCAGGTGGGCACAACGATGACGCCGCTCTACACCAATCTGATCGGCACCATTCAGCGCATCGTTCCGACCGAGGACGGTGGCTTTGCCATGACCATGCTCGAAATGAGCATACTGCTGAACGTGGCCGGCGATGAGCCCCTGAGCGAGTGGACCAATCCGTACACCCAGGAAGTGCTGCCCGTGAAGTTTCGCCCGGTGGGTCCGGTGACCGTGAAATATCGCCCCGACAACTCCCGCGTCATGCCGACGTCCTTGGGCGGGTCACGCCTGGAGTCGTCTGCCGAGGTGCATCCCCACGTGGTCGTCGGGGACGATGTATTCATCTCCGAGGTAGTCAAAGCCCGCGTGTTTCGCAAAGAGAATGCCGAGCCATTTGTCGTCAACGACATGTCTCACTATCACGGCAGTCTAAAGGAGCTGACCGATCCAAAGGTCACCTCCGGGTCAGCAACGGTCTCCTTTTCCGAGGTGACGGGCTGGCAAAGCTGGATGAACATGGGATCGCGTCCGGGCAACCTCACGTCCCGGACCTTCGGCCGGAAGGTATCGAGTTTCGACCGCATGCCCGAGCAGTGGCGGGAGCTGCTGGCAGAGCGGGCACCCGACATCGCCGCGGACCCCGCTGGCGCCATGGACCGTCCGGCGGCCGAGTTCAAACGCTGAGACAGCCGGCTGCTCCGGGCTGCTGGCGCTCCCCTGGCAGCCGCGTATGCTGATTGCGCTCAACAAACCTTTCGGCGTGGTTTGCCAGTTCTCCGGAGAATCGCCGACGCTGGCGGACTATGTCGATGTGCCCCGCGTGTATCCGGCCGGCCGGCTGGACAAGGATTCGGAAGGTCTCCTGCTGCTCACCGATGACGGCGCCCTGCAGGCCCGAATCAGCTCACCGCGCATCAAAAAACCGAAGACCTATTGGGTGCTCGTCGAACGGGAGCCGACGGACGAGTCGCTTGAACTGCTCCGGCGTGGAGTAGAACTCAAGGACGGTATCACCCGGCCGGCCAAGGTCCGACGCATCGATGAGCCGCCCAGTCTATGGCCGCGCGATCCGCCGGTTCGGCTGCGCAAGACGGTCAAGGACGTCTGGCTGGAGCTGACCCTGACCGAAGGCCGCAACCGTCAGGTCAGACGCATGACGGCGGCGGTCGGGCACCCCACCCTTCGTCTCATTCGCTGCCGCATCGGGCAGTGGAGTTTGCACGGCCTCGCGCCCGGGCAATGGCGGGAGCTCGACTGTTAGTACGTTTGACGTATTACTACGCTTTACGTAATATATCGCAAAACGTAATAGTTGCGATGGGCCCAAAACCCGACAACCTCGACGCCTTTGGCCGCTTCACCGAACCGGCCGTCATGATTCTGGTGAGCCTGGCTGACCAGCCTAGGCATGGCTACGCCATCACGGACGACATCGAGCAGCTCACTGGCCACCGTCCTGGGCCCGGCACGCTTTACGGCGCCATCAGCCGGCTGGAGACCCGCGGCTTTATCAAGCCGCGCAGCACGGAAGGCAACCGCTGCACCTAC
>JANQOZ010000039.1 GCA_028285525.1 Lysobacterales bacterium | reverse complement strand
GCCGCCGCATACACGTCAAATCTGGGGCTGAAGTTCTGCAAAACGGTGATCGAGCCGCCGCCGGATATCGTGCGCTCGGTCGTACCCGGCCAGTGCGTGAAGAATTTTCTCCAGCCGCACATGGTGGCGGAGTACGAAAACGCTCTGGGCGTGCCTCTGAAATTTGAATACAACTGGGGCCAGCTCGGTACGCCGATTGTCTTCCATCACAATACCGAGGTGGAGGTCAGTCTCCAGTTCGATTCACCCCCCGCACCCAGTGTCGAAAATTTCAGCCTGCGCGCTCTGCTGACCGATTCCTCGCTCGACGGTACCGACGCTATCTACCGCGAGTGTGACGACAAGAACGGCACAAAGCGCTTCAGTCAGCTGGAGCCGGGGATGGGTCCGCGTTACGAATGCCCGTACGTTGTCAATCGCGAGCTTGCGGTCCCAGTCGGCGAGAACACGCTAGTGTGGCGCGCGAATGCCAAGATGGGTTTGCTCGATCTGTTTTCGCCCGTGATTCCCGGCGTACCCACCGGCGCCAAGGTGCCGTACTACAAATCGATACTGCTGCGCGTCGCGCAGGAAGCACTGCTGATCACCAGCGACTTCTTCCTCGGCGGCTGGCGCTGGGGCAACACGAGCGTGGCGTTTCAGACTGTCACGATTATCGATGACCGACCGCCGCAGATCCTTCCAGAACCGGAAAATACCGCCATGCTCGAGGGGCGGATCACCGCCATATTGATCAACGATGAGCTGCAGGTGCAGATCGAGGCGGACGAGCCGGGTGGCGTCTCAACCCGCCGCTATGAGCCGCTGCTGAAGCAGCTTTACCGGGTGTTTGATCCCTGCGATCGGCCGGTGACGTTCACGGCGGCGTATCCGAACGATGGGCTGCGCACCTTCTGGCCGGTCAGCACGCAGGCCCAGGATCAGAGCTTTACGATTACCTGGACCGCCGAGGACCTCGGCCCCAACAACAACGGCGTCCCTAACCAAACGCCGGCCACCATGCGGGTTGAGGTGGTGGATATTCGCCCGCCAGCGCTGCTGCCGCCGCCGGATATTGTCGAGATCACGGAGCAAACCGTGAGCGAGCTGGGTCAGCCGCTGGTGTTCGACTTTGTCGACTTAGATCCGCTGATCACCAACAACGCCAACCTGCCGCTGGGGCAGGGCCTGACCGAAGTGACCTGGACCGCCACCGACGCCTCCGGCAACAGCACTACGGCGGTACAGCTGGTCAACCTCAAGGCGAGCAACGCTGATCCCACCGCGGATGCTCAAACGGGCAACCATAGGGAGGAGGCTGTTTCCTTTGAGCCGACCACGCTGCGCCTGACCGGCAGCGATCCGGACGGGGACCCGCTGCGCTTCTTTGTGGAGCAGTATCCCGAGAACGGGTTCTTTGTGGCGCCGCTTTATCCCTATTTTGTCGAAGACTTTCGCGTTGCCCGGAATGTGCCGACCGGAGACCTTTTCGACCAATTCTGCGACCCGGCCAATTCCGAACAGGACTTCCAAATCAAGTACCCGGTGGAGCCGAGTTTTATCGATGTATCCGAAGACGGCAGGACATTTGCGATGGACCGCGGCCGAATCGACTGCCGCGGTGGCGGGACAGCCATCCGAGGGCCGCGCATCGCGGTCTTTCCGGCGGGCTTTGACCCCGACGGCAGCGAATCGCCGCTGGCGATCCAGACGGCAGAGCCCGCGGATCTTGTGGTCGATGAGTTCAATCAGCTGATTGTGGTCACCACCAACTCAAGCGGTGGCGACGCATTCGTGCGCACCTATGACTTTGCCCTGAACCAGGTGCAGGCTTACGACCTGGACGACGTAGACGATCGGGCCACCGGGACCTGCACCAACTTTGGCACGAATAATTTTTGCGAGATTCGCGAGGCCCGCAGCGCGGTGGTCGACGCCAACGGCGTGCTCTACGTGATGGACGTAAAGGGGAGAATCTATGCCCTGGAACTGGTCGATGACACCACCTCGGCCACGCAGTTCATCGATTACCTGTCGGACGACGTGACCAACAGCAGCAATACGAACGTCTCGTCGCGCGCGCTGGCGCTGGACGCTGACGGGTTTGTCTACGCCACCCGCAACAACCGCGTCTACAAATATGGACCTTCCTGGGTGGATGCTGACGGGCTTGTTCAGATTGGTGAACCGATTGGCTGGCTGGGCCGCTGCGACGTGGACCTGGCGCCGGGACAGGATGCGGTCTGCGACGTGACCAACCGCCGCAGCCTGGGTTTTTCCTGCACGGACGCAACCTGCGGTATCGATGATGCCATTACCCAGGAAGAAAAGGATTTCTGCGGTCTGACCTTCTCCAACCTGGGCAACTTCGGCTGCCGGCCGGGCCAGTTTCGCAGTCCTCAGGGACTGGACATCGATCCGCGAGGCAATATCTACGTCGCGGATACGGCCAACCAGCGCATCCAGCGCTTTACGCCGGAGGGTTTTTTCGCCGGCGAAGCGGAGTCGGAGTGTGACGGCAGCTGTTTTGTCCTCGGCGACTTCGGCAATCCGCGGGATATCTCGGTCAACTCTGGCCGCTTCTACATCCTGGACCCGAGCACCAACCTGCTGCACATATCGCTGCTAACGCCGTTCACCGACCAGGGCCCGGACTTTGCTGAGCTGGTCTATCAGTCGAACAACGACTTTGGCGCACTGAACCCGGCTGAATCGGTGGATCAGTTTGCCTTCAGCGTCAGCGACGGCGTGCGCGACCCCGACAGCGGTCAGCCGGGTCGCACCGCGCCCGCGACGGTGGAGGTTGCGGTGCGTCGCAACTTCCGACCGCCGACGGCCACGCCGGGCATCAGCGCCGTAGCTCTGGAGGACGTTGAAACACCGATCATGCTGGACGGCGCGGAGCTGGATCCGCTGGACGTACTTACCTTCAACCTGATCGATCCAGCGACCAACGGCAGCGTGATCGTCGTTGGAGACGAGGCGCGCTATTTGTCCGACCCCAACTATGTCGGGCCAGATAGTTTCACGTTCGCTGCTTTCGACGGCCTGGATGAATCGGCGCCGGAACGAGTGGAGGTTGACGTCCTGAACGTGAACGATCCGCCGGTAGTCAGCCCGTTGGATGACGCGCAGGTGAGCACTGGCTTTACCTTTACTCTGCGTCATGACTTTGATGATCCGGACGCTAAAGATTTGCACGGCCTGGCCATCAACTGGGGTGACGGCACTGCGTCACCGGAAGGAGAGATCGATATGAACGGCCAGCTGACTGGTCCAATCCTGGACGAGGGTGAAGTTGGGCCCGGCCGGATCACCGCTGAGCATGTCTACACAGCGCCGGGCAGCTATACGCTGGAGGTTTGCGTCACCGACCAGATGGTGGGCTCGGGTTCCAGCAAAATTCCTACGGCGCAGTCCACCACCGGATGCGCCGAGGCGACGGTGACCGTGATCGACGGTTTGGACCTCCAGCTTTCCAGCTCGCCCTCAAGCGACGCCGCACTGCCCGGCCAGATTGTCGGCTATGAGTTTTCCGTTGAGAACCTGGCGCCGAGCACCGGCGCTGGGCAGACGGCCACCGGTGCGGGGATGACCATCGGCGTTGCGCCGGAGTTTGAGCTGACCTCTACCGCCGCCGCCGGGTGACAGCGCAGCGGCCGGCAGCTGCGCTGCACCCGGCGGCGGC
>JANQOZ010000014.1 GCA_028285525.1 Lysobacterales bacterium | reverse complement strand
GACGAAGGCCCGCGCCTGCGAGCCGTCCAGTAGCATTTTCCTCTTCCCCGGGCGGCACTCGCCGTCCGGGGCAATACCCTACTCTGCCGCGCTCGCCGTGATGTTGCCGGCTTTGCCCTCCAGCACGAGCTGCCCCTCTCCGTCGACGTACATTCGGGAAACACCGGCCAGCACGGCGTAAACGGCTGTCTCCAGGACCATCGCCTCGCCGGGACACATTTTCTTGGTCCCGCCCACCGGGCCCATAGTCATCGAATCGGCCGACCCTTCGAAACTCGCGAAGAAATTGTTGCATCCCGCGTTGCCGGTGATGCGCTTCCCGGCCAGGTCAACCTCAAGCCACCCGCTGCTGCCGTCGCCTAGCGCCTTGCCGCCGACCCGCGTCACCACCCAGCGACCCTGATCGACCGTAAGCGTCTTCCCGGTACTCGTCGCCGGCTTGGACTCCGTCTTTGCGGCATTCTCGTCGGCCGTACCCGAATCGCCCGCGCCCGAGCAGGCTACGATCGATACAGTCGATGCCAACAGCACCGGCAACAGCCGGCCACCCAGTGGATATTTCATGAACTCACTCCCGCTCAGCCCGGAGGCCAGCTCAGGTTGCGACCCGCCAGAAAATGCAGGTGTATGTGGAAAACCGTTTGGCCCGCCGCCTCGTTGCAGTTCATAACAACCCGATAGCCGTCGTCTGCGACACCAATTCCCTTCGCGTAGGACGCCGCGGCGATGAACAGTTCGCCGACGGTAGCCGCGTTGTCCGCGGTGACGTCATTGATGGTTCGAATCTTCTGCTTCGGAATAAATAGGACGTGATGGGGCGCCTGCGGATTAATGTCCCGGAAACCTAGCACCGTTTCCGTCTCGTAGACGATGTCGGCCGGGATACGGCGCTCGATAATGTCGATAAACAGCGTCTCAGACATCGAAGTCTTTTCCTTAAGGCTTAGTGTTCAACCACCCGACGGCCGGCGAACGCGTGGGCCAGCGTGGACGCGTCGGTGTATTCCAGCTCTCCACCGAGCGGCACCCCGTGAGCGATTCGGCTGGCGCTGACGCCGCAGCTTCGCGCCAGCTGGCTCAGGTATTGCGCCGTTGCCTCACCTTCAACGCTCAGGTTGGTGGCAATGATCAGCTCCTTGACCGGCTCGGCCTTCAGCCGCGCGGTGAGCTGGTCCAGCGCCAGCTCTTCCGGCCCGATACCGTCGAGCGGAGAAAGGCGGCCCATCAGCACAAAGTAGGTCCCGCGAAAGCCGGTCGCCTGCTCTACGGCGGCAACGTCGATCGGCGACTCGACGACACAGATCGTGGTCTGATCGCGGTTAGGATCGCTGCAGGTCTGGCACAGGGGCGATTCGGAGAAGGTCCGGCACCGCTGACAGCGCCCGATTCGTGAGACGGCGTCCTCCAGCGTCGAGGCGAGCCTGAGCGCACCCTCACGGTCGTTTTCCAGCACATGGAAGGCCATGCGCTGCGCGCTTTTCGGCCCGACACCCGGCAGGCAGCGCAGGGCGTCGACAAGCTGGTTGAGCAAGGCGCTTTGCGACATGGGTCCTCGCTCAGAAAGGCAGCTTGAAGCCGGGCGGCAGATTCAGCCCGCCAGCGAGTTCACCCATCTGCTCTTTCTGCATCGCAGCCACTTTGTTGGTGGCGTCATTGACGGCCGCCGCCACCAGATCTTCCAGCATGTCAGCGTCGTCTTTTAGCAGGCTGGGGTCAATCCGGACCCGGCGCACCTCGTGGCGACCGGTCATCACCACTTCCACAAGCCCGCCACCGGACCCGCCGGTGACTTCCTGCTGCGCGAGCGCCTCTTGCGAGCGCTCCATATCCTCTTTCATCTTCTGGGCCTGCTGAAGCAGTCCCGCAAGTGGTCCTTTCATGGTTTCTCCTCGCCGTACGCGAGTGATAACGATGCCGTATTTTACCTCAGGCGCGTGAAGGCTTCGCTGATCGCTGCGGCTACCCGCTCCGCGGCCGCACCGACCCGGGGATAATTTCAGCGCCCATCTGCTGCTGCAGTGATTTCACCAGCGGGTCCTCGGCGATGGCTGCTTCTGCGTCGCGCTGCCGCTGATGGTTTGCCTCGGTCTCGCGCTGCGCGGGCGTCTCGTCGCTGACGTCTGCTCGCGCCAGCGTCAGCTTCATGTCGCGGCCAAAATAGCGCGCCAGCCCTTCCCGGATACGGCTCTCCGCCTGCGGAGTATGGAGGTGCTCCATTTTCTGATCCAGCGTCAGCAGGTAGCGTCCCTCACCCTGCCGTTTGAGCACGCTGTTGCGAGCGAGTACGCCCGCCGTGCCCTTCAGCTTGAGGCTTTCGATAATGCCGTCCCACGAAGCTGGCGGCACGGGTGACGCGGGGCCGTCGTCGTCAGCTGGCTCTGCGGTTGCCGCTTCGAGTGCCTTTGTCTCCAGCGGCGGTGGCGGCGGCGGCTCGCCCCGGGGGGGCTCGTCGGCCTGAGCGGTGGGCATGGCGGGCGGCGCGGCCGTATTTTCCGCTATGGGAGACGGGGCAGCGCCTGGAGGATCGGCCGGTTCTGGAGCCGCCTCAGCGGCTGGCGCTCGCTCGGCCGGCATCGCAGGCTGGCTTTGCGGAGGGGGCGTTTTCGGCGCGGGCTGAGGCCCAGAACCCGACGGTATGGCCGCCGCCAGGCGACGCGCCTCAGCCCGCGCAGCGTCGGTTCCCGTCGTAGAGGCAGGCGGGGGCGCCGCCGCTGGACCCGCTGAACCACCCGTCTGGCCGGCCGGAGCCGCCGAAACCTGCGGCTTTTCGCTGCGCGGCGTGGCAACGCCGCCCGCCTGTTCACCGCCGCCGGCGGCAGGGCCGTCGGCCATCGGCGTGAACGCCAGAATTCGAAGCAGTGCCATCTCGAAGCCGCAGCGATGATCAGGCGCCAGATCCAGATCGCGTCGGCCCCGAAGGCAGATGTCGTAATACAGCTGAAGGTCTTCGGGAGTCAGCGCCCTGGCCACCGCCTGCACAATCGGATCGGGGTCGTCTACCGACGGCATGACCTGCACCAGCGCCGCCCGATGGAGAATCTGCGCAATTTCGCCCAGCACCCGGCTGAAGTCGGGGGAATGGCTGACCATCTCCTGCGCCGCTTCCCAGAGCGCTGAACCGTCCGCGTTACATAGCGCGGTCAGCAGCTGCTCCAGCTGACGGGCCTGCACCGTCCCCAGCATCGCGCGAACGTCATCAGCCCGGGCCTGGCCGCCACCGTAGGCCACGGCCTGATCCAGCAGGCTGAGCGCGTCCCGCATGCTCCCATCCGCCGCGTTGGCCAGCAGCTTCAGCGCATCGGGCTCGGCTTCAAACGTCTCCTGCTCGGTGATCGAGGCAAGGTAAGCCTCGATCTGCGCCTGCGAGATGCGCTTCAGATTGAACTGAAGGCACCGAGAAAGAACGGTCACGGGAAGCTTCTGTGGATCGGTGGTGGCGAACAGGAACTTCACCTGCGGCGGCGGCTCCTCAAGCGTTTTGAGCAGCGCGTTGAAGCTGGAGGTCGACAGCATGTGGACCTCGTCGATCAGATACACCTTAAAGCGGCCGCTGGTGGGCGCGTACTGGACGTTTTCCAGCAGCTCACGGGTGTCCTCAACCTTGGTCCGTGAGGCCGCATCGACCTCAATCAGATCGAGAAATCGGCCTTCGAGTATGTCTACGCACGCCCGGCAAACTCCACAGGGCTGAGAGCTGACCCCCTCTTCGCAGTTCAGCGCTCGGGCGAAGATCCTCGCCACAGTGGTTTTGCCCACGCCGCGGGTACCGGTGAACAAAAACGCGTGGTGGACCCGGTCCTGATCCAGCGCGTTGACCAGGGCCCGGACCACATGGTCCTGGCCAACCAGGTCGGCAAAGGTTTTGGGGCGCCACTTACGGGCAAGTACCTGATACGTCATGGGGGACCCGTCGAGGAAGGCGCCTATTGTGCCAACTCACCCCGCAAAGGCCAAACCGCCGGCGCGTTTTTTCGGCGACGGTCAGCCGCAAACCGGGCCGATTGGCAGCAGACATCCGTCGCCAGGATTCATACACTACCCAGCACCTGAGTTCCGCCGCAGAAAATTGGCTCAAACGTGACGCAACAAGGCACGGGCGCTGTCGAGCAGCCCTCCCATAACCCCGCCGTCGAGCTGGAGAACCTTTCGTTCTCCTATCGACCCAACGAGCCCGTCCTGGCCATCCAGCAGTGGCAGGTGGCGGCCGGCGAAACCGTCTTTCTCAAGGGCCCGAGCGGCAGCGGAAAAAGCACGCTGCTCGGTCTGATCGGCGGCATACTCGCTCCCGACAGCGGACACGTACGCGTGCTCGGTCAGGAGCTCGGAGCCATGGGTCGGGGAGCCCGCGATCGCTTTCGCGCTCAGCACCTGGGCTTTATCTTTCAGATGTTTAATCTGCTGCCGTACCTGTCGCTGCTGGAAAACATCACCCTGCCCTGCCGCTTCTCCAAGCTGCGAGCCGGGCGCGCCGGGGATCAGGGGCCGGAGGCTCGCGCCCTGACGCTGCTGAAGCAGCTCGGGCTCGATCCAGCGATCGCCGCCCGTCCAGTGACCGAACTCAGCGTTGGCCAGCAGCAGCGTGTCGCCGCCGCCAGAGCACTCATCGGCGAGCCCGAGCTGCTGGTCGCTGACGAACCCACCTCGGCGCTGGACGCCGACTCGCGAACCCAGTTTGTTGAGCTGCTGCTGGCGCAGTCAAAAGCTGCGGGCAGCGCGGTGCTGTTTGTCAGCCACGACGCGTCGCTGGCGCCGCTGTTCGACCGGTCTGCGACCCTGACCGAACTCAACACCGTCGGGGCGCCGTCGTGAGCGCTCCAGGTCTCGCCGCAGCCCTGGCCCTCAAAAGCCTGGGCAACCGCCGCGGTACGGCGCTGCTGACGCTGCTGTCGATCACGATCAGCGTTGCGCTGCTGATCGGGGTCAATCAGGTGCGGCGTGAGGCCCGCAGCAGCTTCACCAATACCCTTTCCGGGGCCGACCTGATCGTGGGTGCGCGCAGCGGCTCCATCAATCTGCTGCTCTACAGTATTTTTCGCATCGGAAACCCGACCGGCGCGGTGAGCTGGGACAGCTACCAGAAGATCTCCAGCCGCAGCGACGTGGCCTGGACCTTTCCAATCTCGCTTGGGGATTCCCACCGGGGCTACCGCGTGCTGGGCACCGACGAAAACTACTTCACCTTCTACCGCTATGGCGGCGGGCGAGGCCTTGAGCTCGCTGACGGCGCGCTTTTCGCGGACGACGGTGACGCCGTGATCGGTGCCGAAGTCGCGGCAAAGCTCGGCTACGAGGTCGGGACGCCGATTGTGGTGTCGCACGGCATCGGCGCCGGGAGCTTTGCCGAGCACGACGACAACCCGTTTCGTGTCGCTGGCATCCTGGAGCGGACCGGAACCCCGGTTGATCAAACCGTGCACGTCACGCTGGCGGGGATTGAGATCATGCACGGCGCCGACGTGGCTGACGCCGATCACGAGCATGATGACGAGGGCGGCGAAGGGCACGCGGAGGCCACGATTGAACCCGAGATCATTACGGCGTTTGTTGTGGGCATGAAGTCGCGCGCCGCGCTGTTCGGCCTTCAGCGCATCATCAACGACTACCGGCGGGAGCCGCTGTCAGCCATCATTCCAGGCGTGGCTCTGACGGAGCTCTGGGGCCTTGTCAGCACCGCTGAAACGGCGCTGCTCGTAGTGAGCGGTTTTGTGGTTGTCGCGGGCCTGCTCGGCCTGCTGACCACGCTGCTGACAAGCATGAACGAGCGGCGGCGCGAAATGGCGGTCCTGAGATCGGTTGGCGCAGGACCCGGCATGATCTTCGCCCTGCTGATCTGCGAGGCCGCTTTCCTGGCTTTGCTCGCGGCGCTGGCTGGCGTCGCCCTGGTGCACCTCGGGCTGCTGCTTTCGCGTGAAGTGGTGCTGGAGACATTCGGCATCGCCCTGTCCCCTGGACTGCCAGGCATGTTTGACCTGCTGGTGGTCAGCGGCGTAACGCTGGCCGCCATGCTGATCGCTCTGGTCCCGGCCTGGCGGGGCTACCGCAATTCGCTGGCTGACGGACTCACGGTGAGAATCTAAGGCGGACAGACGATAAAGCGAGTACCCTAATGCCCCTGCGGTTCGTCAGGCGAATACCCCGATGAGCGTCTCCACATCCTGGTGAAAAAGACCAGCCCCGCCACAACCAGCAGTGCCATAACAATCGCGTAGCCCGAGCTTGACTCAGTAAAGAACAGACGTGCGCTGGCGTTATAGCTCGCGTGCAGCAGCACGCACAGGAATATCGACCCCCGGCTCATGTTATAGACCGCCGTAAAGAGCAGCGTGAGCAGAGCCATGTTTGGCAGTCGCAGCACAAATGCAAGGAAGGGATCGCTGAACTCCTCACCGTAAAAGCCGGTCGCATGCAAAGGCAGGTGCCAGAGATCCCAAAGCAAAAGAATGAAAAAGCTCGCCAGCAAGGGGTTCACTGCGCGATGGAGCGTCGGTTGCAACACGCCGCGCCAGCCATGTTCCTCGTTACCCCCGGTCAGGACAGCGACGATGAACAAGCCCATCGCGAACGTGCGCAACAACTCCGTTAAAGGCATGTCGAGCGCACTGGGAGGGGCTGCGTCAGCAACGACGATGCTCTCGAGCAAGTACGACACCATGCCCAGGGTGGGAAACCACAGCAGAATTGGAATCGCGAGCACCACAGTTCGGCGATCTGGTTTGAGCCCTGCAAAATAGCTCGCTACGGTCGCATTGGGTGAACCGATGGACCCGAAGACGTAGCCGGACGCGAGCACGATTGCGAGCGCCAGCAAAGCGCCAACCGGTGCACTGAACGGGGATAAGTCTGCAAACGACAGCGAGACCGTGGTTCCGCCACCGCTTCCGCGCAAGGCGGCGAGCGCCAGCGCAACAACCGCAAGCGTCGCTCCGACGACAAAGCCCGGAACGCCTACAGCAAGCTTCGATCCCGTCGAAGTGAGTCGTAGGGCAACAATTCCCCCAAGGCCCGGGCCAAACGCGCCGAGAAAATAGATCTGGTAGGCGTACGAAACTTCCGTCGCTCCGCCGAGCAGTCCAGCGGTAAACCAAAAGCCCCATGACCATGCAAAACACACGGCCACAAAGACTCCGACTCGCGGCCAGACAGTCTGGGTATGAGTGTCTGACCTTAACGTTTCGTCCATTCAGTCGATCCTCACAATTGGTTCCTGACGCGGCCGAGGGCACGGCTCGATACACATTGTCTGCGAATCGACTAAGTTGCGAAAGCTCCAACTGTCCGAAGCTCCCATCTTGAGTCCGAGCACCGCCTCGGTTAATCTTGCGCCCCCGCGGAGAGATGCCGGAGTGGTTGAACGGGCTCGCCTGGAAAGCGTGTGTGCGTGAAAGCGTACCGAGGGTTCGACAAGTTGCGCCAGCAACTTGGACGCCGAAGCGGAGCGCAGGCGCCCCGGAGGGGTGAGCAGACGATACTTCGTCTGCGAATCACTAAGTTGCGCCAGCAACTTGGACGCCGAAGCGAAGCGCAGGCGCCCCGGAGGGGTGAGCAGACGATACTTCGTCTGCGAATCAATCCCATTCCCCACCGCCGATACCCCGAAAGTCTCCGAAGCCCCATCTTGAGTCCGAGCACCGCCTCGGTTAATCTTGCGCCCCCGTGGAGAGATGCCGGAGTGGTTGAACGGGCTCGCCTGGAAAGCGTGTGTGCGTGAAAGCGTACCGAGGGTTCGAATCCCTCTCTCTCCGCCACTTCATCCCCTGCTATCCTCTGAGCGTTCCCTGTTAAGCACGGTATCCCAGTGATCAAACCACGGCTCGCGTTTTTCCTGCTACTCCTCAGCCCGTTGGCCCAAGCCGATTGGACCTACCTCACTGTCGAGGGCTCCGGCGGCGTGCCGCTCAACGTGGTGACAGCGGGCGATCCTGGCTCTCCTGCCATTGTGTTTCTGCACGGCATCGGCCAAAGCCACTACAGTTTTGTTCATCAGCTCAACTCCGACCTGGCTGACGATTTTTATCTGGTCACGTTCGATCTCCGTGGGCACGGCGCCTCCGGCAAACCCTGGGCTCCCGAGGCGTACCAGCCGCCGAACGTATGGGCAGAGGACCTGGACGCCGTGATGGCAGCAACCGGCGTGCAGAATCCGATTGTGATGGCCTGGTCTTACGGGACGCTGGTGTTGATGGACTACATCCGCGAGCGAGGCATCAAAGGCCTGACTGCCGTCAACCTGACGGGCGCCCTGGGTTCCCTGATGCCCGTGCGAATGCCGCAAAACGACCCAAATACCGAAGAGTTCATCCGGCTGAGGCAGTTGCGTCAAAGCCCAAGCCTGGCGGATCAGATCAAGGCGAGTGAGGGGGTCAGCCAGTGGCTCACCGCAACGCCGATGTCGGAAGCCGACAAACGCCTTTATGACTCGATCTCCCAGATGCTGCCGGGCTATGCAAGAAGCGCCATGATGCAGCGCCCCTTTAACAACGAGGATCTGCTGGCAAAGCTGGACCTGCCGGTGATGCTGTCACTGGGATCGGAAGACAACCCGCTGCAGCTGGAAGATGGTGCAACCCTGGCCGACAGCTACGAGAACATCACCCTGTCTGTGTTCGATGGGGCGGGCCACTCGGTGTTCTTTGAGCAGCCGGAGAAGTTTAATCGCCAGCTGCGCGCGTTCGTCCAAAGCAGCATGCGAGCCCACGCGGCACCCTAAGAAGCGCCAATACCCCCAACGCATGGTCGGCTGCCTAATCCCGATAGGTTGGCCGCAGGGCCCTATGCAATACTTTCGTCACCGTTGATCTCTGGGGGTCCTTATGGCCAAACGCCACGTCGTTGGAACCACGGCAGTGCTGGTATTGGCCGCTCTGGCGGTTATCGCTGCAACCGTCGACTGGCGGTTCTGGTACCGCTGGCACACGCTGCCTGAGGATCCAGGCGAATGGCCCGCAAGCTTCTACCAGCCTAAACATCAGCTGCCAGGCGATCGTCAGCCGTTCTTCCCTATAGCCAGCGACGCTGATCGCAGCATTCCCGCGGACGCGCTTGAAGCCGCTGCAAGCTGGGCCGAAGCACATAACTCCGCTGCACTGCTCGTCCTTCACCGTGGAAAGATTCAGCTGGAGCGCTACTGGCAGGACATCGGCCCCGACTCGCTCTTTACCGGTCGAGCCATGACCCGATCACTCCTGCCACCGCTGGTCGCCATCGCCATGAGCGAAGGTCACATCGAGTCGCTGGACGACCGAGTCGGGCGCTACCTCGAGGAATGGCAGGATGATCCTCGCGGCGAGATCACGCTGCGGCAACTCCTGCAGAACATCAGCGGCCTGGAGAATCCACCGCTGGCCGGAGACCCCGATCCGATGGCCAAAAACGCCCAGGTATCGCTGAGCTCCGACTTTCGGAAGGCCGCGCTTAGCTTTGAGCTGGAAAATACGCCGGGCACGTTCTTCGGGCTGTCCAACGCCAACGCACAGCTGATCGGCTCGGTGCTCGAATCGGCCACGGAAACCGCTTACGAAACCTATCTCAATGACCGGCTCTGGAGCCGCCTCGGTGCGGGGCCGTCGGAGCTGTACATGGACCGTCCGCGCGGCATGCCCGCGGTTTACTGCTGCTTTCGCGCCACGCCGCGAGACTGGCTTCGCTATGGCGCCGCGCTCGTCGCCGACGGCGTGGTTGACGGTCAGCGGATCTGGCCAGAGGGCTGGACCGAGCAGATGGCCACGCCCTCACCGATCTATCCGAACTACGGTCTGCAGCTGTGGGTCGGCAACCCGCCGGACTCGGACCGTCGGCCGTATGTTCAGGGGAAGGAAATGGGCGCACCCCACGGCCCGCCCGTGGAGAGCGAACGCTTCTTTTTCCTGGAGGGTGGTGGTTACCGCACGATGGTGGTGCTGCCGGAGGAGGAACTGGTCATCCTGCGGCTGGGCTACTACCACCCCGAGTGGCAGACCTCCACCCTGCCCAACCTGCTTCTTGCGGGCCTCAACCGCTGAGCCTGCGCCAACGCCGCATTCGTAACATCGGAGACTCTATGTCCTCTCATCGAGAAAGCGACACGCAAGACGGCAAGCCGGAACAACCTGAGCGCCGCCGGCTTTGTCGCGGACTGCTGGCGGGAGCGGCGGCTACCGCGTCCGGTCTCCACACGATCCCGGTATTCGCCAAGGGCACAATCCCGCTCGATCTGGACAACGACGCAGATCTCCTTAAGGCGCTGATCAAGATGCGCGGCCGGCTGGATTCAAAGCTGCATATCGGCTGGCTCAGGGCACGGCGCTTCGCCGTCTCAGACGCCAAGATCGAGCCACTCTGCGGCCTGATCGCTGCAACCTTCAATCGATTCAGTCAGGTATCGGACACCCTGTTTGAGGTGGTGACCCTCGAGATCACGCACTACACCGACATCAATACCGGTGCTCTCCTGAAGAACATCAAGATGCCGTTCAGCGATACAACGGTCGAGGTTCCGCCCTACCGCTTCGGGCCTACCCGGGTGCGTTTTGCGGTAGACCTGGAAGAGAACGAGCGCTTTGCCCCGGCGGCGGGCACCACCGAAGGCGGCTTTTCTCCGGCAGGATCGGTGCTGATGAACCGATCCATTCACCGCGAAGGGCAGCGTGACGGGTTGCTTTACCTGCGGCATGAGGAGCACGGCCGGGTGCAGCCGGACAACAGCAGCAGCCCGAGCATGTTTTACAAAGAGTCGACCATCTGGTCAGCGCCACTCAAGCAGGTGCTCGACCCGACCCTGAACAACGTCGACGCGAGCGTCGCGTACAGCGCCATGACCAGCTGGCGCCCCTGGATGAAAATGAGGGACCTGCCGGGCAACACCATGTCGAACGGCTTTGGCGGCAAGGCCGCCTCACTCGATGACCTGCCCGAAGACTTCCTGCGCTACACCCGGCAAATCCACCCCGACGTTCTGCGCGATCCCGAGGCTCTGCTGGACGCCTGAGTGTCCGGACGCAGAGGCCGTACCCTCAGCCCTTCAAACCTCGAACGGGATCGGGCGGTCGAACTCTTCCCAGCGCGGTTTCAGCAGCTCCGGATATTCGCGCTCCATTCTCTCGAGCATCTCGCGGGGCAGCTCAGCCGGTGAGTTCACCTTCTTGCCGTCCCAGAATCCCGTGAGGTGGCCTTTGCCCTCGGGCATGCCGAGCCATTTGGGATACTCATAGGCGTAGTGTCCGCAAAAATGCACCGGCAGAGACGTAATGCTCTGATTCGCAAACAGGTCGAATTCGACCCACTGGCACGAGTTTTCAATGTGGGTGGCCGGCCAGTCCGGCGGCGCGCTGCGCACGCTGTCGAGCTTGATCAGGTCGTTCTCGATGCGAAACTGCCGGAACACATCCTGCGTGTATCCACCGCCGTTCATGTTGCGAAAGCCCTTCGGACTGCCGATGGTGCCCGGGTCGTTGAGCAGCAGCGAAACCGGCACCTCCACCCGCTTTTCCGTAATCGGATTGATGACGGTGTCGGTGAATTTGTTCGTCTTTAGGTCTCGCGGATAAGACAGGTTGTGGGCGTGGATTCGGTAGTTGTTATTGCCCAGATGCCGGAAGTAGCTGTACTCGATGCCCTCATAGCGCAGCAGCGGCTCGGGACGCCGCCCCCCGGGGATCATAAACACGATCCAGTGGTACCACGTCAGGGTGGTCCCCTGCTCTTCCACCAGGTCGCGCTCCATGCGCATATGAGCGCGGAACTCCTCAACCGGGTCCTCGAACTCCAGAAACTCCGATACGACCGGGCTCACCGCCGGCGCAACGGACATCCCGGATTCTGCACTTAGGGCGCTGCCGCCAAGTACACCTCCGGCGGCGCCGGCGGCGGAAACAAAACTGCGTCTGCTGATCATGGTGAAGACCCCTTAAATTGCGCCACCCACAGGCTCCGGCATTTTGTCTGCGGACGCAAGGCAGAAGGCCGCTGGAAACCATGCGCATTGGTTCTGACAACCCACATCATTTGCATGGCCAATGCGAGAACAGGCGGCAAACTGATGCGGGTACTGCGCCATAATGGCGGTGACTCTTTACGCGGATTCAGACGCCAGAGCGTCTTTGGTGAAGCCAAACCTGCCAGGAATTAATTGATGAGCTACTTTTTGACGCGCGCCCTAAGACGCCTGCACTCAACTTCAAAGCGGACCGGTTCCACGCGGAGCCAGCGGCGGCGTTTTATGACCGCAACCCTGGCAGCGGGCGCGGCGGCCGTACCCGGCACGATGGCGCTCGCGAGCCCGGCGGCGCTGCCCGCCTTCCCCGGTGGCCGTATTCGATCCGAATTCGTGAACTATAAGGATCCGATGGAACACCAGCGACAAAGCTTCCGGATCCTGCGCAATATGCGTGAAAACGCGGACGTGCTCTTCTGGTACCACTTTCAGATGTACGCCGTGCAGGACGGGCGTCGTCCCGAAGCGGTGGTGCGCTGGGAGGGCATCGAGCTTTCCCATCATCAAAAGCTTGGAAAGGGCATGTACCGGATCGGAGGTCACAACCTCTCCTTCCCCCGCGACATCAAAACCGGTCGCTGGACCGACAGTGCGGTCAATCCGATCACTGGGGAAACGGTTGCGGTGCCCGCGATAACCCTGACCGGCGATCCTGGCTATCTCTATACGCCGGACGGCGTAATCCCACTCGACAGCCCGGAAGCGCCGCCGCGAATTCGCCACGAGCAGTTTTTGATCGAGGGAGACCTGATGAAGATCGAGCAAGTGCGCCAGCCACCGGCTTCCTGGCCCGCCACGTTTATCGAAACGTCGGCGAACTGGTCGCCGCTTTCGCTTTTTCAGGACGACAGCATTCTGGATCTGCCGACCGGCACCTCCGGCGGCTACGTTTTCCCCTGGCCCGAATGGATGGATATGGGCGACCGGCCCGGCCATATGTTCGCCACCTGGAACGGTCGCAAGCTACAATCCGTCGACCAGCTGCCGGCGGAGTTCTTTCAAAAAGCCAGCACGGTTCATCCAGAGCTGCTAGAAGTGGACATGACGAGGTTCTCCAAAGCGCTCCCCGAGCCGCTCGCCAAGCGGGTTGCCGAGGCAGCGGCGTGAGCGCCGTGAAACGGCATCAAAGGATGGGCATCTTGGCCGCGGTGCTCGCTATCTGCTGCTGGTCTCTCAGCCAGGCAAACGATCAAGACGATTCCCTGGCAGCAATTCAGGCACTCCTCCCGGGCGACTACCTCGGCGAGGGAAGTCGGGGCCCTGTCTATCATCGGATTGTGCCGCTGCAGGTGCCAGCCTTGGGCGGACAGATTTTCTATCACCACATCAGCACGGAGTCGTTCGGCGGCCCGGCAGCTCAGCGTAAGTTTTACGCCTTCGAAGGCACCGACCTGATCATGCGTTCCACGGTGCTGCTGGAGAGCGGCGTCACGCTGGACAGCAACTGGGACATGGCGCTGCAGCTCACCCAGGTCACGGAGGAGAAGCTCCTCAGATTTCCCGACAGCTGCCGATTTCAATGGCGCGACGACAACGGCGACTTCGTGGCGCGCGTGGACCGCAGCGTGTGCAGCTACGAAAGCCCAGCGTTCGGCGGCCGGGTAAGCCCAGAGATGACCTATCGCCTGACACCCTGCGGTCTGGCGATCGCGGAGGGCATTTACCGCGAGGATGGGAGCCCGGTCTTTCCGCCGTCTGACATCACGAACCGCCGGATGATCACAGCTGATCACAGGAACAAAGACGCATTGACCGGATGTAAGGCGTCGCCCTGACGTGCAGGCCTTGCACCGCCACAACGGGTAGCTTTTCTGCGGGATGCCGTTAGGCTAACCCTATGATTTCTCGCTCATGGACAGCCCGCACGGCCGGGCTCGTAATCCTGATTCTGCCGCTGGTTTGGAGCATCGCTCACTCCCAAACCCTGCGCTTTGAGCGCTTCGTACCGGCGCTTCAGCAGCCCTGGTACTTCTCTGACGGGGTTGACGGCGTTGCTGCGGTCGGCGACACAGTCTTTGCGGTGAGCGAAGGCAGCGCCTTTGCACTCAGCCGCACAGGGCGTGTCATTACGCTTGCCCCACCCTCCGTCGGAATTAATGCTTTCGGTCTCGTCGCGAGAGACGGACTGCTCTATATCCCGACGCTCGGCGGCGTCGCACAGTTCGACCAAAATTTCCGATTGCTTCAAACGTTATCCGATGCCGATTCCGGGAGCGCCGGAGAAATTAATCAGGCTAACGCACTGGATTTCATGAGTGACGGCAGCTTTGTCGTTGTTGACGTAGACGAGTTTACTGCCGACGGCAGCGCCAACAGCGTCAAGATTTATGACGCTGATTTCAGATTCCAGTCAAGCTTTCAGGGGCTTGGAGTCTGCGCTATCGGATTCCCGAGACCGCAAGCCGGACTGCTTGTTGCGCCCGACGATACCATTTATGTGACAGATAGCTGCAACAACGAAATCCGGCATTTCACCCCATCCGGAACGCTGATCCGAACGTTTGGTTCATCCGCGGATACGCTTAATCCCCAGGATCTTGTGTTTAGCGCAGACGGTTCCCAGTTGCTGGTTGCAAATGGCCGGGATGTCGCTGTATTTGACGCGGACAGCGCCACATTGGTTGATCGGTTCAGCCCACCGCCAAGCGGAAGCAACTTTTTTCCGTCGATTGACATCGCACCCGATGGAACCTACCTGCTCGGATCGATTTCTGCAGTACACCGCTTCAGTTCGGAGTTTGAGTTGCTGAGTTCTTTTCAGGGTGCATCGAGGGCCGAAGGCTTTTTTAATGAACCGCGGGACATCGCCGTGGACAATCGAAATGGCCTTGTTTACGTTTCCGAGTTCCGGAACAGTCGAGTGTCTGCGTTGGACGGCGAAGGCCAAGTGGTTCGAATATTTGACTCGACCACCCCCTTGTTTGGAGACATTGACTCAACCGACAAAATTGTCAACCTCGGTCCTATCCAGGAAGCGATCAATGGCTTTCCAGAGAACTTTTATGGGGTAACAGACTGCAACGGCGTAAAGTTTTTCTCAGGGGACGGCACCACCTACGCGCCGCTCGCGACGCCGCAGGGCACCCAGCCCGGCCAGTTTCTCCGAACTTGCAGCAAGCGAGCCGGCACGATCGATGGCCTTGAAATCTACTTGACAGACTTTGGAAACGACACAGTAAAAGTCTTCAACACCGCAACTTACGAGTTCGTGCGCGAATGGGTGTCGATCAATCCGGAAACCAATGCTCCGATGAGGATCAGGTCGCTGACAACAGACGGAGAACACCTCATCGCTCTGAGCCTCGATAGGGTAGTCTTTTATAACGAGGATGGCGTGCCACAGCGGGATTTCGATATTGGTAGGGGCGGCACCGACATCACCTACACGCAACTTGGAGACCTCTTGGTAACCAGCCAAGGCGGCCTAAAACGTTACACACTAGGGGGTGAACTTATTCAGGAATCGGTCCTGCCTCGAGGTGTAGGGCCTGGTCAGGTTCGCAGCATACTGAACTCATCCGCCGTCGATCTAGGTTCGGACCAGATTGTTGTGGCGGATGGCCGGAACAACCGCGTGAAGTATTTCCGCGCTCTCACCACGACAGACAACCCCAAAGCGATTGTGGTCGCCGGCGGAGGCCCCTACCCCGGCAACGCCCTGTGGGACGCAACCCGGGTCAACGCCAACTTTGGGTACCGCACCCTGCTCAACCAGGGGTTCGACAAGGATGCCGTTCAATACCTGTCCGATGACAATGCCGACCTGGACCAGAACGGCGTCGAGGACGACATCGACGCGCGGGCGATCGGCAGCGAACTGGAAGCTGCGATCACCGGAGCCTTTTCCGCGGACGCCACCGAGCTTGTGATCTACCTGGTGGATCACGGCGGCGACGACACGTTCCGGCTGAGCGGCAACGAGACGATCACCAGTACCCAGCTCAACGAATGGCTGGACACCTGGCAGCAGGCCAGCGGTGGCCAGCGCATCACCGTGATCTACGATGCCTGCCAGTCCGGCTCCTTCGTCGACGAGATCAGCGCCGGCAGCGCCAACCGAATTGTTATTGCCAGCGCACGGGCCGACCAGAGCGCCTACTTTGTCTCGCAGGGTGCGCTCTCTTTTTCCAACCAGTTCTGGACGCAGATCTTCAACGGGCAGTCGCTCAAGGCAGCCTATGAGGCGGCCACCGAGGTGATCGAGCAGGCATTTCCAACGCAAAACCCAATCCTGGACAGCAACGGCAACGGTATCGGGAACGAGACCGCGGACTTTGCCGTGCTCGACCTGATCGGCGGCGGCTTTATCGGCAACGGCACCATCATCAGCGGCTCGCGGCCTATCATCACCAGCGTCTTTCCGCCCACTACGCTCGCAAACGGCAACGAAACTGTGCTGACCGCGTTCGGCGTAACCGACTCCGACGGCGTTGCCCGGGTCTGGGCAACGCTGATTCCACCCGGCTACGTGCCTGGCTCAGCCGACAACCCGGTGAGTGAACTGCCCACGGTGAATCTGGACTCGCAAAGCGGCGATGATTTCTCGGCGAGCTTTGCGGGCTTTTCCGAAATCGGCACCTACCAGGTCGTGATCTACGCAGAGGATGGCTTCGGCAACGTCTCGGTGCCGAGCATCAGCACGGTGACCGTCAACAGCCCGCTGCAGCGGCGCGCCGTAATTATCGCCGGGGGCGATCAATCGGACGCCGGCTTTGCGGCGGTCAGCGCCAATACCCGCCTCGCTTACGCGGCGCTGGAACAGCAGGGTTACGGTCCGGACGGCGTCTCCTGCGACAGCGCAATCTGCGACGCCGTGCAGTTTCTCACGCCCGAGGCCGTGGCCGGCTTCGACGCCACCGCAACCCTCAGCAACGTGGAAGACGCCATTTCGGTATGGGGCGCCACCGAGACGCAGGATCTGACGGTCTACCTGACCGGCCCTCGCGGCGGCGGCGGCTTTCAGCTTGCGGGCGACGACGTGCTGACCGCAGCAGCGCTGGACGGGTTTCTGGACATCGCTGAGGCCGCCAACCCGGGGCGTGTCACGGTGATCGTTGACGGCGATCTGGCCGGCGAATTTGTGAACCAGCTGACCCCGTCGGATGGCCGTCGATTCCTGATCGCCAGCGCGTCGGGTACCGACGTTGCAGCCAACGCGCTGGAAGGCGTCGTGTCATTTTCCCGCTTCTTCTGGTCGCAGACGCTCAACGGCGCCACGGTATTCGACGCCTTTCGCCAGGCCCGCAGCGGCATTCGCTTTGCCGCGGACTGCCAGAACCCAGAGATCGACACCGACGGCAACAACGTTCCCAATCAGCTCTTCGACGGCCTATCAGCCGGCGCCTACCGGATTGGCTCCGGAATTCTGCTGGCCGGGGATGCCCCCTTGATCGAGTCGACCCAGGGACCGTCGGTGGTGACCGAAGGCAGCGCGTACAATCTAACCGTAAGCGGCATCACGACCACGGGCACCATCGACCGCGTGGTGGCGGTGATCGGCATGAACGGCAGCTGCGAGGTCACCCAGGTGCTCAACGACCTGGGGAACGGTCGCTGGGGCGGTGAACTGCCGATGGTGGATTTCGAATCACCTCGACTGAGCGTCGCGGCTTTTGCGGTTGACGATGACGGCAACGTCTCACTGCCGGTAACCCGCAGCGTTGTTGGCGACCTGGTCTTTCGCAACGGCCTGGAGTAGCTTGGAGCAGAGATAGTCATGTACCCCGCGCACGCCTCGCGCTCCGTAGCGATAACGTAAGAACCTTGGGTGCCAACCAACATCCCGTGTTGCTGGCGGGTGCTTCGGGGTATATCGGTCGCGCGGTGGCCGCCAGGCTGCTGGCGGACGGCTTTGAGGTTGTTGCACCGCTGCGCAGACCGGACCAGGCGCCCCCCGGCTGTCGGGTCATCCCTACCGAACTGGTCGACTCCGAAAAGCTTTCCGCGGCGCTCTCGGGCGTCAGCGCGCGGACCGTCATTTCCTGCATCGCTTCACGCAGCGGCGTCGCGAAAGACGCTTGGCGTGTCGACTACCAGGCCAACCGGAACCTTCTCCAGGTTGCCTCGGCTCTCGGTGCGACCCATTTTGTGCTGCTTTCGGCGATCTGCGTCCAGCGGCCAAAGCTGGCGTTTCAGCAGGCCAAGCTCGCGTTTGAGGCTGAACTCAAGGCGAGTGGACTGACCTATTCGATCGTGCGTCCTACCGCTTTCTTCCGCTCACTTTCCGGCCAGATTCCGCGCGTGCAGCAGGGCAAGCCGTTCCTGGTGTTCGGCGACGGGAGCCTCACAGCCTGTAAGCCGATCGCCGAAGCGGACCTCGCGGCGTTTATGGTGGGGTGTCTCGATGACCCGGCGAAGCAAAACCGGATTTTGCCGATCGGCGGACCCGGGCCGGCACTGACCCCGCGCGAACAGGGACATATGTTGTTCGAGGTCGCGGGAATGCCGCCACGCTTTAAGCGAGTGCCTACAGCAATTTTTTCGGTGGCGCTGGGCCTGCTGAGCCCGCTGAGCAAGCTCGTCCCGGCCCTGGCGGCCAAGGCGGAGCTGGCGCGAATCGGGCGCTACTACGCCACTGAGTCTATGCTGCTCTGGGACGAAGAAAGCGGCCGCTACGACGCCTCAGCAACGCCCAGCTTCGGCACGATCACCCTTCGAAACCACTACGAACGCATCCTGGCTGAGGGCATGGCCGGCCAGGAGGCCGGCGACCAAAAGCTGTTTTAGAGATATCCTCACCGGACTCAGGCAAGCGCGACGCGCTCGCGCGATTTGTCGAAAAAGCCGACGCGGTCCAGCATACGCACCAGGTGGGCAACGGAGCGCACGGCCATTTTTTCCATCGCGTGCGACCGGTGAATCTCCACAGTACGCGGCGATATCCCCAGCTCGATGCCGATGCTCTTGTTGGCATGACCGTCCGCGATCAGCGCCATCACCTGCCGCTCCCGCGGCGTGAGGCTGTCGATGCGGCGGTTAACCTCATCAGCCTGCAGGGCTGATTCGTGTCCAGCGCGGTTTTGTTCCAGCGCTTCGTTCACGCGATGGAGCAAATCCTGGTCGCGAAACGGCTTCGGCAGGAAGTCGACGGCCCCGAGCTTCAGCGCCTCAACGGCCATCGGAATATCGCCGTGGCCCGACATGAAAATCAGCGCCAGCTGGCGGTAGTCGCGCGTCATGAGCTCCCGCTGCAGCTCAAGCCCACTCATCTCCGGCATTCTGACGTCCAGCACCAGCACACCCGGCCGGCCGTCATAGACGTCCAGGAACTGCTGGGCCGAGGCCAGCGCCCGGCACTTTAGGTTGACCGACTCCAGCAGCAGTTTGAGGGCGCTGCGGATCGCGTCATCATCATCAACCACGTAAACCGTCTGGTCGATCGCCGGATTATCGGCTGGTTCAATCGCCTGATTTCCCTCCGGATTTGCGGCAGATCCCTGAGCGAGATCGGGCGCAAAGTCGGTAGTGGATTCGGAATGTCCCATCACTCCACCTCCTTACTGATCGGGTTCAGTCCTCATCCCCCATCGTCACAAATCAACCCGGTTTTCACCATAAGTATTTGCCGACGCTGGATTTTCGCTCTTCGAGCCCCCGGACCAGGCGCTCACCTCGCTACGGGCAAGCCCCTATTGGCATCCTCAGCAGGGTGATTAGATTGGGGGAATGACAAAGTGCGTTGAGCAAGCCGCTGGCGTGCTCCCAGCGCAAGAATTCGACCTTTTGTTGGGTACGCTGGCAAAAGCAGGCTATGAGCTGGTCGGACCAACGCTCAGACACGGGGTCATTGGACTGGGGGTGATCGAACGGGCTGAGGACCTGCCCAAAGGCGTTGCCGACGAACACGCGCCGGGGAACTACCGGGTGCGTAGTGATGGCAGTCCTGGGTGGTTCGGATACGTTGTCGGCCAGGAAAGCTGGAAGCGGTATCTGTTCCCTCCCGAACAAACGCTGTTTCGCGCGGAGCGCGACGAACACGTGGTCCGTTTTGCCGGTGAGACGCCCGAGACGCGCAGACGGGCGCTGCTGGGGGTACGCGGCTGTGACGTCGCAGCGATCGCAAAACAGGCTCGCGTTTTCGACGCTTATGACCCAGGCTCCTCCGCCTACGGCGCGGCGCTGGCTCAGACTTTTGTGGTGGCGATCGACTGCAGCCATCCGGCGGCCACGTGTTTTTGTACCTCCATGGGATCAGGACCGGCAGCGGATGAGGGGTTCGACCTCGCGCTCACCGAAATCGCCAGCGATACGGAGCATTACTTTGTGTTGCGTACCGGGAGCGCCAGCGGCCGCCGGATTGCGGAGAAGCTAACGCTCGAGCCCGCCACGCGTCTGCATCGAGAGGCCGCTTCAGCGGTCAGCGGGCGAGCGGTCGAACTCATTGAACGAGGTCTCGACAAGCAGGCCGCCAAACGCCTGCATGCTGATCACCCTGAACATCCGCGCTGGGAAACGATCGGCGATCGATGCCTGAGCTGCGGCAACTGCACCATGGTGTGTCCCACGTGTTTCTGTTCGCGCCGCGAGGACACCATCACTATCGACGGCACGTCGGCCGAGCAGCGTTTGGTTTGGGATTCGTGTTTCAACCGGGACTTCAGTCTCGCGGGCGGCATCGTTCGCGAATCGATCGCCTCGCGCTACCGCCAGTGGATGACTCACAAGCTATCGACCTGGCATGAGCAGTTTGGCGAATCCGGATGTGTCGGCTGTGGCCGCTGCATCACCTGGTGCCCCGCCGGGATCGATATCACGCAGGAACTGGCCGCTATGGCTGGCGACAGGGGTGCACCGCCATGAAGACCCAACGTATGGATCAGCTGATCGGCGCCCATCCGTTTTTTGAGCACCTCTCGCAAGCGGTCAGCGAGATCGTCAGTGGCTGCGGCGAAAACCAGGTATTCGAACCCGGTGAGTACCTCGCCCGCGAGGGTCAGGCCGCAGACCATTTCTTTCTGCTGCGTTCCGGCAGGGTATCGCTGGAAGTGTCCGTACCGGGCAAGGGCGCGCTGATTGTCGAAACCATTGAAACCGGCGATGTCCTTGGCTGGTCCTGGCTGGTCGAACGCTACCGCTGGGTCTTCGACGCACGGGCAGTCGAGCCGGTGCGGGCAATTGCCCTGGACGGGCGCTGCCTTCGCGAAAAGCTCGGCCACAATCCGGCCCTTGCCAACGAGCTTTACAGCCGGTTTGTGCGGGTGCTGGCCGACCGGCTTACCGGGGCCCGTATGCGCCTGATGGACATGTACTCCGCGCCCGACGACACCTCTTCTGATGTCCCTTAGCCAACCCCATCCACGCCCGTTTCGTGTCTGTGCGGTCAGCGACCAGCTCGAGGACACCTGGACGGTGGAGCTGGCACCGGCTGACGGCAAACGCGTGGTTGCAGCGCCGGGACAGTTCAACATGCTGTACGCCTTCGGCGCCGGCGAGGCCCCGATCAGCGTGAGTCGAATTCATGCTGATGTGCTGGCCCATACGATTCGAGCGGTGGGCCGGGTCACGCGCGGCCTGCGACAGCTCGTCGTCGGCGATACGGTTGGCCTTCGCGGGCCGTTCGGCGTCGGCTGGCCCGTCGAGACGATGAGCGGCGGGGACGTGGTGGTGGTAGCAGGCGGTCTGGGCATCGCGCCGCTGCGGCCGGTGCTGGATACGGTGGCCCGGGAACGGTCCCGCTTTGGCCGCGTTCAGCTGTTCTACGGGACGCGAGACCGCGCTTCGCTGCTGTTCCAGGACGACCTGAAAACGTGGACGCAGCAGAATATCGAGGTCAACGTCATCGTGGATCGGGGGAGTCCGGACTGGCGCGGTCCGGTCGGCTTTGTCACACAGCCGCTGGAGGCCGCGACGATCAACCGCTCGGCGACGGCGCTGATCTGCGGTCCCGAAGTGATGATGCGTTTTGCTGCCGGCACGCTGCTGCGCAAGGGCCTGAATCCGGAGCACCTTCATCTGTCCATCGAGCGCAACATGGAATGCGGCACCGGGCAATGCGGGCACTGTCAGCTCGGGCCGTATCTGGTGTGTCGGGATGGTCCGGTCTTCGGCTATGACGCGGTCTCGGACTGTCTGGCGATCAGAGAACTCTAGCGGATGTCCAACGAAAGCCCAGTTTCCCTGCCGCGCCTCAAGCTGGCCGTATGGAAATTTGCCTCCTGCGATGGTTGTCAGCTGTCTCTGCTCGACTGCGAAGAAGCGCTGCTTGGGCTTGCCGCCCGAATCGACATTGCGCACTTTCCGGAAGCCACCAGTCGATCGGCCCCGGGCCCCTACGACGTGTCGCTCGTGGAGGGCTCCATCACCACGGAGCGGGACCAAAAACGCATCCAGAGGATTCGAGAGCAGTCCCGGCTGCTGGTAGCCATCGGCGCGTGCGCCACTTCGGGGGGCGTACAGGCGCTCAAAAACTTCTTCCCGCAGGGAGACTTCGTCCGGGTGGTGTACCCCAAACCCGAGGAGATCGACACGCTGTCCACCAGCACGCCGATTGCCCAGCACGTCAAGGTGGATTACGAGCTGCGCGGTTGCCCGGTGGGCAAACATCAGCTGCTGGCCCTCCTGGCGTCCATTGCGGCCGGGCTCAACCCCAGGCAGTCCACCGGCAGCGTTTGCCAGGACTGCAAGCGAGCCGGATACCCGTGCGTCATGGTCAGCGCCAGCGAACCCTGTCTGGGTCCGGCCACACAGACGGGCTGCGGCGCCATCTGTCCTCGTTTCGGACGCGGCTGCTACGGCTGCTTTGGGCCGATGGACAGCAGCCGCCCACTCGCCATGGCGCAGACGCTCCAAGACCTGGGTTTGAGCGCCCGGCAGCGTCACGACCTGTTCCAATCGTTCAATGCCGCGTCGGCACCCTTTCGTCTTGCCGTCCAGTCCGATGACGCCTAAGAAACGGCGCATCAAGTTTGACGAGCTTGCGCGGGTTGAGGGTGAGGGAGCTCTCGACGTTCAGATCCGGGGCAACGTGGTTGAGCAGGTGAAGCTCCAGATCTTTGAGCCGCCGCGTTTTTTTGAGGCGCTGCTGAGAGGACGCAGCTACCTGGATGCACCGGACATTACGGCCAGGATCTGCGGGATCTGCCCGGTGGCCTATCTGATGAGCGCCTGCCACGCGATGGAGGATGCCTGCAATACGACGGTGAACGGACAGCTGCGGGCGCTGCGCCGTCTCCTGTACTGCGGGGAGTGGATCGAAAGCCACATGCTGCACGTCGGTATGCTGCACCTGCCGGATTTTCTCGGCTATCCAGACGCCATCCAGATGGCTAAGGATCATCGCGAGCTCGTGGAGCGCGTGCTGCGGATCAAAGCGATCGGCAATCGCATTCTGACGGTGCTGGGCGGGCGCGAAGTCCATCAGGTAAACGTGAAGGTCGGCGGCTTGTATCGGGCACCTGAAGCGAGAGAGCTCGATGCGCTGAGGGCCGATCTTGAGTGGGGCCTCGCGGCCTCTCAGCAAACCCTCCAGTTCCTGAGTGGACTGACGTTTCCTGACTTTGAGCAGGACTACCAGTTCCTGGCGCTGCACCACCCGGACGAATACCCGTTCAACGAAGGTCGCCTCCGATCAAACACCGGTATCGATGCCGAAGTAGCCAACTTCGAGCAGCTGGTCGTTGAGACTCAGGTGCCACACGCCACCGCGCTGCACGCCCGCGACCCGGACGGGCGGCCTTACCACGTGGGCCCGCTCGCGCGTTTTGCCCTCAACGCCGAACGACTGACGCCGCTCGCCGCGGAAGCGGCGGCAAGCGCCGGCTTGTCCGCACCCTGCCGCAATCCGTACAAGAGCATCCTCGTCAGAACCGTCGAAATCATCTTCTGCTTCGAACACGCGCTGCAGCTTCTGTCCGACTATTCATCGCCCTCCCCGTCAGCGGTCTGCGTGAAACCCCAGGAGCCCTGCACCGGCTACGGCTGCACCGAAGCGCCGCGCGGCATCTGCTATCACCGTTATGATCTCGAAGGTGACGGCACAATCACCTCCGCTCAAATCAGCCCGCCGACCTGCATCAATCAGCCCGCCATCGAAGCGGATCTGTATCGGATCGTCTGCGATCATCTGTCACTCGATGACCAATCGCTTCGCGAGCGCTGCGAAAGCGGCGTGCGCAACTACGATCCGTGTATTTCCTGTGCCACCCACTTCCTGAAGCTGAATGTGACCCGGCGATGACGTCTGAACACCCTGATCATTTGATTATCGGCGTTGGCAACCGCTGGCGCGGCGACGATGGCGTTGGACCGGAGGTCATCCGCCTGCTGCAGTCGGACGTGGCAGAGATCGAAGATGCACAGGTGCAGTTCCGAATCTCCAGCGGCGAGGGAACCCGGCTGATGGACCTATGGCGAGGATGGCAACAGGTGACCGTGATCGACGCCGCCAGCTCCGGCAGCAGGCCGGGCACCATCCACCGTATCCATAACGGCTGTTTTCCGGCGCCAAGCCCTTTGCGCTGCTCGTGTCACGCCTTCGGATTGGCAGAGGCCATCCAGATGGCTCGGATACTCGGACAGGTACCCACGCAGCTCCAGGTCTTCGGAATTGAGGGCACTGATTTCCGGGCTGGGGACGAGCTCTCCGAGGCTGCGACTGCCGCAACGATCCAGGTCGCCCGGGAGATTCTGGATCAGGTCACCTCAACTTCGTAGCCCGTGTGCTTCCGAATGTTGAGGACTCGATCGCTATCCAGCAGCAGGTACTGGCCTTTGATCCCCATCAGCATGCCGTCGATTTCGGGCTGCTTGTCGAAGCCAACGCTTTTGACCTTCTCCGGGAACGCCTGAACCGGGTAGTCGATGCGCCAAAGCGTTGTGTCCTCGTCGATATACTCGCTCAGGTCATCATCGAGCTCAGCACGCAGCTGACGCTTAAACGCCAGCAGGTCGTCGTCGCAGATTTCGTTCTTGAGCATCCGCCGCCAGTTGGTCCGGTCGGTGAGGTGGGCCTTCATCGCAACCTCCAGCAGCCCGGCGGTATACCGATTCGGCGTGCGGGCAAACACGATGGCTTCCGACGCGCCCTGATCAATCCACCGCGTCGGAATTTGCGTGTTCCGCGTGATGCCGACCTTCACGGCCGAACTCTTCGCCAGGTACACCACATGCTCTTTCAGGCAGTGGCTCCTGGCCCACTCCATGTCGCGCGCCTCACCTTCGTGAGCCCGACACAGCTCGGGCCGCAGGATGCACTCGCTGGCCTCCGGCGCGCTGCGAAAGCAAGGGAAACAAAAACCCTGGCCAAACGATTTTTTGGTCTCCCGACCACATTTGATGCAGTGAATAGTCCCGGAAAAACGCAGTGAAATCGGCTGACCGATGCGCGGGTTCAGATCGATCCGCGTGTCGCCGAGCGGCAGACGGTAGCTCACCACGCCGTCGAGGCTTGCCGTCATTTTTCTGAGGTCACCCTTGATCGCCCTGCCCCCGAAGTTGTTTGGTTGATGTTCTCGACCCGGATTTATTCGAGTCTGCGCTGAGCATAGTACAGCGCCGGGCGGAACGCGGTTGCATTCTTTCCGCGGTGACGGTGATCATACGCATCTACCAAGGAGTCCCGCATGAACCTTCGGCAACTACTCACTCTGACGGCTGGCTTGAGCCTGGCCAGCGCCGCGAGCGCCCAAACCAATATTCAGGAACTCATAGAGCAAACCGGCGTCGAGGCAGGCACCGTTGCGCTGCGCGAGCTGCCTGGCTGGCGCCAGCCTCGGAAGGTCATCGTGCGGGACATCGGGCTGCCGCGCAGCGAGGTCGAGGGCGTTTTGCCCGGCGTTGAGGTGGTGCTCGCCGTCACCGAGAGCGAAGCTGTCGATAAGGCACGCGGCGCCGACGCAATTATCGGCTGGTGTTCTGAATCGTTGATCGAGGCGGCCGAAAGAGCCTCGTGGGTGCAGATACTCAGCGCAGGCGCTGAGCGCTGCGTGTCCGCCGGGCCCATCGCTGACGGGTCGGTGGTGCTGACCAACATGCAAAAGATGTCGTCGCCGGTGCTGGCCGAACACGCGATTGCGCTGACCTTGAGCCTCGCCAGACAGTTGCCCTACTTCACCAAACAGATGACCACGGGTCAGTGGCAGAAACGCTCTCCCGTCAGCGAACGCATGCAGTCGATCGCCGGAAAGACCATGCTGGTTGTGGGCCTGGGCGGCATCGGTATGGAGGTGGCAAAGCGGGCAGCGGCGCTGGACATGCGCGTCATCGGTACCCGCCGCAGCTCTCGGGAAGGGCCTGACTATCTGGACTATGTCGGCCTTTCTGACGAGCTCCCGAAACTCGCGGGTGAGGCGGACTTTATTGTGGTCACCCTGCCCTTGACGCCAGACACCCGAGGTCTGCTGGATCGGGACTTTTTCGGCGCAGCAAAAACCGGCACCCAGCTCGTAAACGTTGGCCGGGGCCCGGTTGTGGATATGGATGACCTGCTGGCGGCGCTGCAAAGCGGCCAGGTGGCCGGCGCTGCGCTGGACGTCACGGACCCCGAACCGCTGCCGCCTGGCCATCCGCTCTGGCAGATGGAGAACGTGCTGATCACGCCACACGTCGCGGCGCGCGGCGGTAGCCTGTCGCGACACATGATTCTGCTCAAGGAAAATCTGCGGCGTTTTGCTGCCGGCGACGCGCTGCTCAACGTGGTTGACCCGAAGCTCGGCTACTGAGCTTCGGGCCTCTTATCACCGTAAAGTCTTTCAACCACGGTCAGATGTGAGCGTCCCAGGCCGGCGCTGATCGCCTCGCGAAAAACCTCAGCAGCGGCACTGCTGACCGGTAGTGAAGCCGACCGGTCACCGATTGCATAGGCAAAGTCTTTGGCAACCAGCTCAACCGGAAACATTGGATCATGCTGGTCTGCCAGCATCAGACCCGCTGCGGCTTTCGCTGCGGGGCTGAGGATCACCGTTTCAGCAAGCTGCGCCATGGCGTTGCCCGCATCGAGCCCCAGCGTACGGCTATGGGTAATCAGCTCCGCAACGGCGGCGACCTGGATACCAAACAACGTATTGGCCAGCAGCTTCAGCGCCGCGCCGCAGCCGGCGGGGCCCGCGTGGTGCTGCGCATGCCCAAGCTCAGCGAGAATCGGCGTTACCCTCGCCACCGCCGCGTCGGATCCACCCAGGAGATGCACCAGCTGACCGGCCTCCGCCTGCGGACGCGAACCGAGAACCGGCGCATCAACAAAGGCCCGGCCTTGGCTCGCCGCTGCAGCGGCGAGCGTTCTGACCCAGTCGACCGAGAGCGTTGAAGACTCCACCGCCCATGCGTCTGGCCTGAGCGCCGAGAGCGCACCCACTTCTGGATCCAGCCACACGCTGCGGGAGGCCTCGTCATCGCGTAATACCGAGAAGGCGCCCTCAACGTTCTCCACGGCCGCGGCGGGAGAGGGCGCCGGTAGCGCACCATGCTCTTCTAACTCACGCACCCGTGCGGGATTTCGATTCCAAACCGTTACGGTGTAGCCAGCCGTAAGCAGTCGCTGCGCCATTCGCGAACCCATAGCGCCCAGTCCGAGGACGGCGAGGTGCGCCATCACGCGGGCTCCGCCTGCTGGCGAGGCGTTCTGCCCAGCGGATCGTGCCACCGAAGTTCCTCGGCATACATGAAGTCTTCAAGCGGCATGTGAGTAAGGTGGTTGGTGTAGTTAGATATCGTTTTGGTAGCCACGATGATGACCACTTCGAGCAGCTGGGCCTTGGTAAAACCCGCAGACAAAAAGCGGTTTACCGCCTCGTCCCCAGCGACCCCACGGTCTTCCAGAACCGTTTCGGTAAACGCACGCAGCGCCTGCAGGCGGGCGTCATCGATTGGCTTCGACTCGCGAAGTGCCGAAATGACCTGCTCCGGAACACCCACCTGTCGTGACAGGAAGGTATGACCGGCGGTGCAGTACTCACAGCCATGAAATACGTTGGCGGTCTGAAAGACCACCTGCTGCTCAACGGGTGAGAGAGAGCCACGGGCCACCAGGCCGAAGAGGGTGTCGTAGGCTTCGAGCGCTACGGGGCTCTCGGCCAGGACGCCGTGCAGCTTCGGAATAAAACCCCAGCTTGCTTCAGTCTGGGTCAGCAGCTGGCGTGACCCCTCCGGGGCCGTGGACTGATCGTGAATCGTGAATTGGGACATCGTTGCGTTCCTTCTGAGTCATCGGTTGTTGTCGCGAGCTATCCTGCCCTTCTCCGCGGTTATTCAGAAGTAGGTTAATACTGATATCATTTATTCTTTTTGAGAATATAAATGGATCAGCTGCTTGCCATGCGGCAGTTCGTATCGGTTGTGGACACCGGCTCGTTTTCCGCTGCCGCCAAGCTCCTCGACGTAGGTCAGCCGGCGGTATCCAAGGCGATAGCCGCGCTGGAAGACCACCTAGGCGTCAAGCTGCTGGTAAGGACGACCCGATCGCACAGCCTGACGCACGCGGGGGCTCGGTTTTATGAGCGGGCGCGGCGCGTGCTGGACGAAGTGGATGAAGCGGAGAGGGCGGCCCGGGATGAAAGTACCGCCCTGACAGGACGCCTTCGAATTTCTGCACCGCCGGTCTACGCCAGTTCGCAGATCATTCCCCGGTTGGCGGAATTCACGGACGCTCACCCGAAGCTCAGCATCGACTTTGTGCTGGATGATCGTTTGATCAATCTGGTAGAGGAAGGCGTTGATGTCGGGATCCGGGCCGGGGAGATGAAAGACTCTTCTCTCGTGGCCCGCCGGATCGACACCTCACACCGATTGGTTGTCGGCTCCCCGGCCTACATCCAGAAGCACGGTGAGCCCAGGAAACCAGCCGATCTCGCAGGCTTTCGGGTGATCACCTACACGGGCTTTCAGGGCCCGACCCAGTGGTCCTTTCGACGAGGCAAAAAGACCAGCACGGTGCTGCTGAACAGCGGCATACGCGTCAGCGCGGCGGAGGCGCTGCGCGCGGCGATCATGGCGGGTCTCGGCTACGGCGTCGTGTCATCCCGCATGATGGAGGCTGAACTCGCCAGCGGCCAGGTTCGACAGGTGCTCAAGGGATGGACGCTGCCTCCCACGGGGGTTTGGGCGATCTATCCCGCCGGTCGGCGGCCGCCGGCAAAAGCAACGGCTTTTGTCGATTGGGTAGCGGGTTTTGGGGATAGACAGACCGGAGGCCCGTCCGGCAGGCGGTAAGCCGCTATGATCAAAGCGCCGGCCCGGGCCACCTACCAGGGAAGCTCGTAGCCCTCGGCGTGCCAAAAGGTCCCGGTGTTGTCCATGGACAGCTCGTCCATCCGCTCGATGAGTCCTGCCGCAGCCTGTGCCGGTTCGATGCCTCGCAACCCGGTCATCTCGGTAGCCACCAGCCCCGGATGGAGCAGCGCCACCGCGATCCCGCGGCGGGCAAGATCGTGGCTCAGGTTTTTGCCAACCATGTTGACCGCCGCCTTGGAGCAGCGATAGCCGTAGTTGTTGCCGCTCCCGTTATCCTCAACCGAACCGACACGGCTGGAGACGATCCCGACCTTTGCGCCCTCGCCAAGATTGCCTGCGAGGGCCCGGGTGACGCGAAGCGGCCCCAGAGCATTGACCTGAAACTGCTCGAGCATGGAGTCGTAGTCGAGATTGTCGAAATGATCGCCGCGCAGGATGCCGGCGTTGTTGATCAGCCAGTCGATGCGCCGTCCGCCGAGTGATCGTGCAAGCTCGGCAATGTCGTCGGCGCTGGAGACGTCAATCCCCTGGAGTACCTCCGCCCCCGCAGCCCCAAGTTCCCGGTTCGCGTTTCGGCAAACGCCGATGACGCTGTCGCCGCGAGCCGCAAGCTGTCGGCAGATCTCCAGCCCGATGCCGCGGTTGGCGCCGGTGACCAGTACTGTTGTCATGGGATTCCCTCCTGTCGCACACGCGATTGCCGCGCTTATCTTCTGGGGCTGAGCCTAACGGCGCCGGAACGCCCGATCAATCAGTCCAGACGCAGTCAAAGCGGAACAAACGTCACCAGCAGCGAGGAAGTCGTAAAGATATAGAGAAACGGCAGCACCAGGTAACCCATGACGTCGCGCGCCTGGATCCGGACCCCTGCCCCCATTACGGGCAGAATCACCAGCAGAAAGAAGGGCTGCAGCAGGTTGGTTGACGTCTCACCGTAGGCCACCGCCAAAGCGACTCTGGCGATAAATGCCTGGGCCTGCTCCTCCGGCAGCGTCGCGGCGAGGCTCGTCGCCGCCTCGGTAAACGCAGGTCCGATGACGGCCCATTCTCCTCCCGCTGAGGGGATCGCAAAATTGACGACCGCACCGCTCAGCAGGCCGATGAACGGCAGGGTGGCGACCGTTGCGCCCTCGGACATCCAGGCGGCGATCTGCGTTCCGAGACTGCTGAACATCATGATGCCCATGATCCCGGCATAAAACGGATACTGGAAGACAATGCCGGAGACGTTCGCGCACGCCCGCTTCATGGCGATGACGTAGCGCATGGGCGTCCCGTGAGTCAGCAGACCGACAGCCAGAAAGATAAAGATCATAATGTTGAGATCGATATCAAATCCGTTACGGGCGAAATGCCGGACCACAAAGCTCAACGCGGCGAGCGCAATAATCAACTGCAGCCAGATCGTGTTGTTCAAGCGGTCTGAAATCGATCTGCCGGTCAGCACGTGGGTGGCGGCTTCCTCGGCCACCGTGCCGTGCTCCTCATAGGCCGGATCCGCCAGCTCGCGCATGGAACGGCTGGAGTGTACGTGAGGTCGCATCAGCCACATCAGCAGCGGCACGGCCAGAAAATGATGGGCGATATAGAACCAGTTGAGCGGACTGCCGAGCGTCGCCGCGATCGGAATCTGCTCCGACAGCACGCCGGTCTCGAGCAGGAAATTGCCTTCGGTGTTCAACAGCAGCGGAATGGAGCTGGACAGGCCGCCGACCCACGGCTGCCCCGCAAGATAAACACAGGCCACCAGATACGAGTAGTCGAGCCCTTCAACGCGCCGGGCGAGTTCGCGAGCCAGCACCGCCGTCAGCACGGCCCAGCCCCAGCTGACCAGTCCAAACAGCCCGCCCACGACCACGACCAGTACATAAACCGCGCCGGGCGTTGCGGCGAGCTTGGCCAGCCGATTGATCAGGTGAGCGATGAACGGCGAGAGGGCAATGGCGTAGCCGGTCACCAGGATCAGAACCATCTGCATCCCAAATTCCAGCAGTGTCCAGAATCCGCGGTACCAGTCGTCGACCACCGCGTTGATCCCGCGGTCGGTAAAAACCAGCGCCAGACCCGCGACCAGCAGGGTCAGGATGATCGCGAACACAAACGGTTCAGGAATCCATCGCTGGAGCCGGTTGGAAAGGATGCTGCCGGTCGCTCGCAACATGTCAGTCGCTCATCGGCTCATGGTAAAGCCCGTAACCAAGACGGCGGGGTAAAGAAGACGCTGGACGCATGGTCGATCGGTATACCGGGATTCAGGGAGGGGCCACTGTACCCCATCCTCACCGTTAACCGGAGCGCTACTGCTGAACCAGCGCGAGCTTCTGGAGGAGCTTTTCCGCCGTAAACGGCTTGGCCAGAAAGCCGTAGCGACCGGACTCGATCCCGTCGATCGCCAGTTCGCTGGGCACATAGCCGGAGCAGATCAGCACGCGTCCCTGGGGACAGCGACTTTCGAAGACCTCGAGCACGTCTGCGAGCGGCGTTCCGGGAAACACGGCATCGGTGCACAAAAGATCAAACGGCGCATCCATCTCTTCGAGCGCCTTGAGCGCCGCTTCGCCGTCCTCGGCCTCGACCGTGCGGAAACCGCCCTTGGCCAGCGAAAAAACGACGAGCTGGCGAACCAGCGGGTCATCCTCAACAACAAGAACATGCTGACCTGACACCGTGAGAGTTCCGGCGTCGTTCTCGTCGCTGCGGTCGGGCTCGGGGGAAGACTGAACGGAATCCGGCGCAAGCGTAACGCGGGGAAAGCTGATCGAGAATCGGGTCCCTTCGCCCGGCTGACTCCAGACGTCGATCGTTCCATCACTTTGCTCGACGATGCCGAACACGCTGGACAGACCAAGACCGGTTCCTTTGCCAACACCCTTGGTGGTAAAAAACGGATCGAAGATCTGCTCCCGCGTCTCAGCGTCCATCCCGGTGCCGGTATCTTCAACCTCGACAACCACCCGCCCAGGCTGGGTGTCGTCCACCGGACCGTTACAGCGTGTTCGAAGTCGAATCTCGCCGCCGTCGGGCATTGCGTCGATGGAGTTCAGCACGAGGTTGTAGAGCAGCTGCCGGAGCTGGGTTTCGTCCACGTAGATCGCGGCCTCGGGGTCGAGATCAAGGCTGATCGTCGTGCTGACAGGTAGGAGCGCCTTCAGCGTCTCCGCGGTATCCGCCACAACTTCGGACGCCCGCAGATACTTCGGCGAACGGACCTCCTGGCACCCGAAAATCAGCAGCTTGTCCGATAGCTGCTTCGCCTGACCGGTGGCGCTGTCGATAGCCTCGATGGCCTTGTCACGAAACTCCTCGCTGCTGTCGTTGCGCAGCAGGGCCGTCCAGCCCTGAATCACCAGCAGCGCGTTGTTGAAGTCGTGGGCAACCCCCGCGGCCAGCCGTCCCAGTGCGTCCAGTTTCTGGGTCTGGCTGGCGACGACCTGCGCATCCCGCCACGCCTGCTCGGCATCCTGGCGCTGGCGAATTTCGGCACGCAGTCGGTTGACCGCCTGATTTCGCTCCCGCAGCGCCGCATCCCGGCCGGACAGCGATTTCTCGATCGTGCTCACCACAAAAAACACCGAAAACGCCATCCCGGCCCAGAACAAAACCGACAGAATGCTCGCCCGAGCCCAGAGGATCGGTCCGCCAACCGCGTAGCTCACGTTTTCAGGCCCTTGCCACAATCCGAGGTATTGCGCCAGGAAAAACGCAAACAGTACGGCGATGGTTCCCAGCAAAAGACTGATCATCACTTTTCTGCCCAGGAGCAGGGCCGAGAAAACCAGGCAAAATGCGACGCAAAGCGCGGGACCGGCCGCAACGCCGACAAAAAATAAGGCCGCCATTGACGCAGCCAGCGACAGGCTCAGGATGGTCCAGACCCGTACCGGGTAGGAAAAGAGTCTGCTGGAGAAATAGCCCGCGGGCAGAATGGAGATGCCCAGAAGCACGCTGAGAGTCCGAAAGCCGCGGCTTTCCTCGAAAAGAAAAATCAAGACCGACGTGACGGCCAAGACCGCCAGAAGCACAACGCGAATCCGCTTGAGCAGGTCGGTTCGCCAATCGGGGAGCACGGCGGCCGCGGGAGGCGCCTGACGATCTTGCGCCGATGATGGTGACCGCTGGTCGTCGTGCTCCTGCTCGATCAACCGTCCCGGCGGCTTGGCTGCCGTGCCGTTGTCATTGGCGGTGTCGTTCAAAGGCCGCTAACGGCGCGGGAAAAATTTTCCATCAGAGGATGGTGATATGCCCGACGGAATTATTCAAGCGTCCGAGCCCACAGGCATTTTCGGCATTCCTGGAGTGGCTATCTGTTCGCGCAGTCAAGGGGTAAAGTTGCCGGATGAATCGTCGCTACCTGGTTTTTGGCGCATCCGGCTATGTGGGCGGAAGCCTCGTCCCGGCGCTCGCCGAGCGAGGCGTGTTTGTCCGCGCTGCCGCCAGGAACCGGCAGGTTCTCGAGGCTCGTGACTGGCAGGATGTCGAGCTCACAACCGCGGATGCGCTCGACCCGGCGACCCTGCCGGAAGCACTCCAGGATATCGATGTCGCCTACTACCTTGTTCACTCCATGGCCGCGGGCAACAACTTCGGCGCACTGGATCTGGAAGCGGCGGAGAATTTTGCGCAAGCCGCCGCAGCGGCCGGCGTGCAGCGAATTGTCTACCTCGGTGGCCTGCTGCCGGACCAGCCTGCCGGAGAACACCTGGAGTCGCGCCGCGACACGGGGGAGGTGCTTCGCGCCGGCGCAGTGCCGGTCACCGAACTGCGAGCGGGCATCATCATTGGCCCCGGTTCCGCGGCGCTTGAGGTCATGCGGGATCTCGTGCTCAATCTGCCCGCAATGGTGACACCCAAGTGGGTACGGGCAACCTCACCACCGATCGCCATGAGCAATCTGCTCGAATATCTGTGGGCCGTTGGCCGGGCGCCGGAGGCCGCGGGCCAGGTTTACGACGCTGCCGGGCCGGAGGAGGTGGACTACACGCACATGATGAGGACACTGGCCCACCTCGCCGGCAAGCGACCGCCGCTGATCATCCCGGTACCGGTCCTGTCACCCCGGCTGTCGTCCTACTGGCTTGGGCTGGTAACGGCCGTACCGGCGCCGATAGCCCGCGCGCTGATCACCGGGCTCAAGCACTCGTTCAGCGCGGACGACGCCGCGCTGCGAGCGGTAGCGCCGCAACGCCTGCTGACGGTGGAGGAGGCGATTGCCGAGTCGCTCGAGCAGGAAAAGGCACACAAAACGATCGCGCGATGGACTGACGGGGTGTTTGCGCTGCGTGGGTTTCGTCACGACCACGCCTACTACTCAAAGCAGGCCAGCGGCCGGGCGGTTGCCGTCGCGCCGCCGGAAGATCTCTGGCACTGGATTACCCAACTTGGCGGCCCAAGGCGCTACTTTTATATGAACTGGCTGTGGCTGATCCGGGAAGTTTTTGATTGGCTGCTGGCAGGGCCGGGACTGTCCCGGGGCCGCCGAGACACTGCCAGCCTGCGCCTGGGTGACGCCATCGACTACTGGACCGTGCTCGCCCTCAAACCCAAACGACTGCTGACCCTGCATTTCGGCATGCGTGCACCGGGCTCGGGCGCGCTGGAATTTGAAATTGTGCCGCTCGACGACAAGCGGTCGGAGCTGCGCATCACCGCTTTTTGGCATCCGCGCGGCGTGTGGGGACTCCTCTACTGGTACGCCATGATGCCGGCCCATCTGTTTCTGTTTCGCGGGTGGACAAGCAAGCTGGCCCGCATGGCGGAGCACCGCGCGTCCGGACGGCGGCAGCAGGCCACCCTGGAACGGGGCTGACGACAGTGCTGCAGCGGCTTCCGGGTTTTGTGCCAAACGATCTGAGGCAGCTGCTGTCGTTTGTGCCGACCCGCGGGTACGACGCGATCGAGTGGCGCCCGCTGCTGCGGCGGCTCAGACAGATCAGCTGGCAGCTGACGCGCGGCAAAGGGGTCAGGGCGCTGGCGGCCTCAACGGGAGAGCTCACTGACGTCCTGTCGCTCGAGAGGCGCCCGAGGGGCACGGTGCCGCTCGACTCGCTGACAGAGCGCGATAAAAAAGCCTGCGGCGACGCCATCCTGCGTTTTTACTTTGCGCAGTGGCGCAATCCCGACGGGCTGTTCCTCGACCTCCGACCCGCCCGGTTCAGTCACTCGGAAGAACACCTGTACTTCCGCCCGAGCGGTTTATGGTGCCAGCTCGAGGACGCCTTTCGCCTTGGCATGATCGATCTGTATCGCGGGTTTTACCAGCCGGATCCGGCGCTGCTGGACGACGCACTCCACCGAATGGGTTTCCTGCGCGATGACCTCACCGAAGAGGAGGCGAACGCGCTTCGTCAACTGCTGCAGACACACTTCGGCGCCGACCAGCGGGCCCAGGCTTTTGAGATCGATAACTTTAGACAGTCGTTCGACGCGCTGTTCGACTTTTTTATCGACCATCGCTACCGTCTGCCCAGCGATTTTGTGGTTGTCGGCTTTTACCTGATCACGCTCTATCTGGTGCTGGAGTCGCTCGGGCAACGCCATAACGTGAGGAAGATCTGTCGAGACGAGCTGCTCAGCGGTTGACCGCGCGGCTCAGGAACCCTGCCCTGCCGGCAATTGATCCTCAAGACCGAAGAGCTTCAGCGCAAAAGCGTATTCGTGCGCTCTCTCCTCCAGCCGTTCAAACCGCGCCGCTGAACCGCTGTGCCCGGCCGCCATGTTCATTTTGAGAAAGAATGGTCCGCCGCCCGCCACTGCCCGCAGCCTGGCAACCCACTTGGCCGGCTCCCAGTACGTCACCCGATAGTCGGTCAGCCCGCCGGTCGCCAGCACCGGGGGATAGCTGACGTCACTCTGAATATTGTCGTAAGGGGAGTAGCCGGCGATCGTTTCAAAGGCCGAGGCATCGTTGATCGGATCTCCCCACTCAACCCACTCGGGTGGCGTCAAAGGCAGCGTCTCATCGGAGATAGTGTTCAGCACATCGACGAACGGCACTGCCGCGATCACGCCGCCGAAAAGCTCCGGCCGCAGGTTCAGCGCGGCGCCGACAAGCAGACCACCCGCGCTTCCGCCATAGCTGACGGTTCGGCCCTGCCGCCCGTAGCCCCGGTCCTGAAGCGCCTCGGCAACCTGCGTGAAGTCGGAAAACGAGTTCATTTTCTGGCCCAGCTTGCCGTCGAGGTACCACTGGCGGCCTTTGTCCGATCCCCCGCGTACATGGGCCGTGGCGTAGACCACGCCACGATCGACCAGCGACAGGATTGAGCTGCTGAACCATGCCTGCATCGTGGTGCCATAGCTGCCGTAGCCGTACAACAGCAGCGGCGCCGTTCCGTCAGGTTTGGTCGTTTTTAGCCTCAGTAGCGTCACCGGTATCTCCGCGCCGTCCTCGGCGCGAACGAACAGGCGCTCCACGCTGTACCGCTCAGGATCATGACCGCTCGGAATTTCCTGCTCTTTCCTTAGGACACGGCGTTGGGTTTCAAGATCCATATCGAAGGTCTGGACCGGAGTCGACGGCGACTCGTAGTTGAATCTCAATATGCTGGTGTCGAACTCAAGCCCACGCAGCAGCTCCAGGTTGTAGGCCGGCTCCGAAAAGCCGAGCTCAAAACTCCGGCTGCCGGCATAGTTGGACACCACAATCTGGGGCAGCGCATTGCGCCGCTCCAGTCGGATCAGCCAGTTCTTGAGCGTGATGATATCGCTGATGTAGCGACCGTCCTCGTGGGGCAGCCAATCGCGCCAGTGCTGTCGCCCCGGAGAGCCCACCGGCGCGGTCATCAGCTTGAAGTCAACCGCCCCCTGAGCGTTGGTCCGAAGGAAAAAGTGATCGTCGTGATGATAGGGGTAGTAGAGCTCATCCTCGGCGCGCGGCGCGATGAGTTCAGGTTCGGTTCCCGGTTCGGCGGTGAGCCCCAGAAATCGATACTCGGTCGACGTGCCTTTGGTACTGCCGATGAACAGATACTGCCGGCTCTGGCTGGCATGGATGCCGAGAAAGTAGCTGTCGTCTGGCTCCTCGTAGACCAGCAGGTCACCAGCCGGATCACTCCCAAGAACATGGTGTTTAACTCGCTTCGGACGCTGATTGGCGTCCCGCTCAACGTAGTAGAAAGACCGGGAATCAGCCGCCCAAACGACGTGTCCGCCGGTTTGCGGGATCGTTTCGGGCAGCGTTTCGCCGGTTTCGATACGCCGAATCGAGAGGTCGTAGAACTCCGAGCCGAGTCGATCGACGCCGCACGCGATCAGCGAATGATCCGGGCTGTGCACGACGCTAGCAATACGAAAGAAGGTCTCTCCCTCTGCCTCTCGGTCGCCGTCAAACAGAATGCACTCCTGGCCACCGACGCGTGCTGTCTGCACGAAAACGGGATACTGGCCACCTTCGCGGTAGCGAACCGCGTAGGCGAAGGCGCCGTCGGGCCGCGGCAGCGAGCTGTCGTCCTCCTTGATCCTGCCGCGCATCTCCTGCACGAGCTGCTCGCGCAGCGGCGTCAAATCGTCGGTGGCGGCTTTGTAATAAACATTCTCAGCGCTGAGGTGCCGTCGGATGTCCTCGATTAAGCGGTCAGGTTCACGCAGGACTTCCTGCCAGTTCGGATCGCGTAGCCACGCGTAGTCGTCGACACGAGATTGACCATGCTGGGTGACCGACTCCCGCCGGCGTTCGGCTGTCGGCGGCGAGTGCCGAACGTCGGCGAACGGTCCAGAGGATCGCCTGCTCATGGCGCAAGCCTCGAGGAGACGTCAGCAATTGCTGCAGACACCCTTCACTCTCGGCGATGTTTGCGGCGGGCTGAAATCGGTTTTTCGGGCAGGTACCCGTCGGCGACGTAGGCCGGGCCTTTCATGATGTGAACAAGCACGCAGCCGATGGAGACCGTCAGCAATATCGTCCACAGCGTAACGACGGTCGCGATGACAAAAATGTCGACGCTGGCGATTTGTTTCGCGGCTGAGCCCATGGAATCGGGACTGGGAAGCCATCGGGCTGCGGCGGACAGCGAACCCACGGACAGGGTCGTGCCGAGGAAGAGCAGCGGCATCTTTCGCAAGATGGTCCACTCCAGCCCCGGCGGCGTCCTGCGGCCGTGGAGTTTTCGGGGAAAGCTGTTGCTGCTCATACTGCTGGCTGTAACCCGGCGCCATTGGCGTTAGCTTCGAAGTAGAACACATGCAGGTGCCAATGTTTCGTCAACGGGCTTACCCACATAACGCTAGGTAGTTTTCGCAGCTGTTGCCGAGGCAGCGGTGTGTGACACTGTTGCGAACCCGTTCGTTAGTCACGGAGCGCTGCCCGGCAGGACAAGCATGAACACCATATCCCGCAAGTTTGGTGTTTGCTGTCTGCTCCTGCTCCTCACCGCGGTGACGCAGACGGCACAGCCTCAGCCAGAGGGCGGCACCTCCAGGGCTCTGCAGGTGCCGGAGGACGGCCACAGGGTGTTGCGCGCCAACAAAAACGCGCCACCGCAACCGGCCGAGCCTCAGGTATTTCAGGGCTACCCCGACGCGCCGGAATTCACCGTCGTTGACCGCGTCAGCGAGCTGAATTTCTTTCCATGCATCGGTTGCCATAGTGTGCTGCCTCTGAACACGGAGCTGCGGAAACTGATGGCGCCCCATCCGGCTGGCCTCGAACACGGTAACGGCCAGTATTGGTGTCTGGACTGCCACAGCGTAGAAAACCGCAACGCGCTGAGAACCCTCAACGGCACAGAAGTGAGTTTTGATGAGGCCCACCTGGTCTGCGGCCAATGCCACCACGATGTCCAGAAAGACTTTTACTACGGTGGCCACGGCAAGCGGGTCTCCGGCTGGCAGGAACCGCGGGAAGTCTACGGCTGCACCCACTGCCACGACCCGCACGACCCTGCCGTGAAACCCCGTGCACCCGAGGCACCTCCTCCGGTGCGCCGAGGCTTGGGCCGGTCGTTGAGGGAGGCCGAACGGTGAGTAAAGCAGCGGACACCGCGCGCACCGAGCAGGGTATCGACCAATACCGTCGCCGATTTCTCGGCCGTCTCGCCGGAACCGTGGCGGCAGGCGCCACCGCGGGCCCGGCGTGGGGCGGCGCCACGTTAGCCGACGCGATGGGCAGCTTTTTTCAGAAGCACTATCAGCAGATGACCCGCGACGAGGTCACGGACGCACTGCGGCGGATCGAGCGGAAGGCGGAACGCCGCTATGGGGTCAAGATTCGCTGCACCGAGGCGCCGGCGCCGGATGACGTCCGTTTCGGCTACGCGCTGAATATCTCGAAGTGCCAGGGTTACCGCGACTGCGTGTCAGCGTGCGTGCGCGAGAACAACCTCGGCCGCGACTCGCAGGTTCAGTACATCCGCGTGCTAGAAATGGATCGGGACACCCAGGAGGTTGAGTCCGCGGATCATTACTACGACCCGGCTACGGTCCCGGTTGAAGGAAAGTATTACCTGCCGGTCCAGTGCATGCAGTGCGACAACCCGCCCTGCGTGAAGGCGTGTCCGGTCGATGCAACCTGGATGGATCCCGACGGCATTGTGGTGATCGACTATGACTGGTGCATCGGCTGCCGGTACTGCATGACCGCATGCCCTTACTGGGCACGACATTTCAACTGGTCCGCGCCGCTGCTCGACGCACAGGAGATCAATCCCGAGACCAACTACCTCGGCAATCGCCCGAGGCCGGCTGGCGTCGTGGAAAAATGCCATTTCTGCACCCAGCGCACCCGCGCGGGGCGCCAGCCCGCGTGCCAGGAGGCCTGCCCGACCGGCGCACGGATCTTCGGCAATCTGCTGGATCCCGACAGCGAGATTCGCTACGTGCTGGAAAACAAGAAGGTGTTTCGGCTGAAGGAAGAGCTCGGCACCGAACCCAAGTTCTGGTACTTCACGGACTGATGGACCGGCGATGACGCTGCTGAACTTTTTACTGGACGGCACCAGGGTCATGTTTCGTGGTGGCAAAGCCTACTGGCTGTGGCTGCTGGCGCTGGCCACAATCGTTGTGCTGGGCGGGTACGCCTACGGGATTCAGCTCGGCGATGGCCTGGTGGTTACCGGGATGAGCGACCAGGTGTCGTGGGGGTTCTACATCGCCAACTTTGCTTTCCTGGTGGGCATCGCGGCCGCCGCTGTGCTGCTGGTGATCCCCGCCTACGTCTTCAACCGACGCGACATCAAGGCCGTGGTGCTGATCGGTGAGGGGCTGGCGGTGGCGGCGGTGGTTGGAGCCATGCTGTTTGTGATCGTCGATCTCGGGCGTCCAGACCGGTTGCTGCACATGATCCCCGGCATCGGCCGATTCAATTTTCCTGACTCGCTGCTGGCCTGGGATGTTGTCGTGCTCAACGGCTACCTGGCACTGAACCTCGCTATCCCGCTGTACGTCCACTTCTGTCACTACCGGGGCCAGGAGCCAGTGTTCAAGGCCTACTTCCCCTTTGTGGTGCTGGCGATGTTCTGGGCGATCTCTATCCACACCGTGACCGCGTTTCTTTTTTCTGCCAACGCTGCGCGGCCGTTCTGGCATGTTGCGCTGCTGGGCCCCCGATTTATCGCGACGGCGTTTGTTTCCGGTCCTGCGCTCATCATCCTGCTGCTTCAACTGCTGCGTCGCACGACTCGGTACCCCGTCGCGCAGAGCGTCATTGACACGCTGTCGATCGTCATGACGTTCGCCCTGCAGATCAGCCTGTTTTTTGTCGGCGTTGAGCTCTTTACGGACTTCTACAACGAGACCAGTCACGCCGCCTCCCTGCGCTATCTCTACTTCGGGCTCGAAGGCCATAATGCGCTTCAGCCCTACATCTGGGGCGCGCTGGCGATGAACCTCGTGGCCGTGGTGATTTTGATGATCCATCCCCTTCGGCGCAGGCTTCTCAACGTGGCCTGCGTGCTCGCCTTTGTCGGAATCTGGATCGAAAAAGGGATCGGGTTCGTTGTGCCCGGCTTCATTCCGACACCGCTCGGTGAGGTATTTGAGTACACGCCCAGCGGCGTTGAGCTGGCGGTATCAGCAGGTATCTGGGCGGTTGTAGCCCTGCTGTTCACCCTCCTGGCGAAAGCCAGCATCGCCATCTCGACCGGTGAGGTCCGTGCCGAACGCAGCCCCGGCCCGGCGCAGATCACCTCGGCCTGAATCAAGCTGACCGAGCCAACTGAATGACGATCTATCGATTTGATCAGGCCATCGTCCGGCGTCCCGCCGAATCCGTCGTCAACGGTCTCCGGGCAGTCGACCGCGGACCGCCCGACGTCGACGCGCTGATGGATGAGCATAGTGCCTACGTCCTGGCCCTTGAGGCAGCGGGCGTAACGGTGACGGTGCTGCCCCCTGCCCCGGCATATCCGGACGCCGTCTTTGTCGAGGATCCGGCACTGGTCTTTGCCGCCGGCGCCGTCGCGCTGCGGCCGGGTGCGGCCACCCGCTTCGGCGAAGTTGAGGAACTGCTGCCCGAACTGCACAGGCGCTTTCGCGAGGTCATCGAGCTGCCCGGGCCAGGCTTTGTCGAGGGCGGGGACGTGCTTGTCACTCCGGCCAGTGTCATGATCGGACTATCTGAGCGGACGAATCGAGAGGGTGCCGAAGCGCTCATCGAATGCCTTACGCACCTCGGCCTGCAGGGCACCATCGTCCACACCCCCAGCGATGTGCTGCACTTCAAGTCCGACTGCTCGCTGCTCGACGAAGAGACGGTTTTCTGCACGCGTCGGCTGGCCTCCAGCGGCGTGTTCGCCGACCTTCGAACGGTTTTGGTACCCGACGGCGAAGAGGCCGCGGCCAACGCGCTGCGGATCAATGATCGCGTGTTGATCAGCCGCCGCTTCGCCCGCTCGATCGAGCTGCTCGATCGCCTCGGCTATTCGCTGGCGCCGCTGGGAACCGAAGAAATCAGCAGACTGGACGCCGGACTGTCGTGTATGTCGCTTCGCTGGTGGAGCGGCCCAAACTAGTGACTTCCGCCGCTGACCGCCTGGTGCTGAAGAATCCACCCAATCACGGCTTTGAGGTCATCGTCCGACACGGCGCCCGGGTCGACGGGCGGCATCGGCACTTTGCCCCAAACGCCGTTGGCGCCTTCGCGCAGCGCCGTAAGCAGTCGATCCGGCGCATCCTCCTCATCGCGGTATCTGTCGGCGATCGCCTGATAGGACGGACCGAGCATTTGTCTGTCCGCCGCATGGCACACCTGGCAACCCGCCGCGGTGGCGACCTCCTGTGGGCCGGCCTTTACGGCGGTGGCAGCACCGAGCAGCAAAGCGACAGCGAACGCGTTGCAATTGAGCTTCATGACGGTTGCTCCTGGCAATCGGGTTGGGCACCTCGCTCTCCAAAAGAGTAGCTCGCTCGGGGCGACCGCGGCAAGCGCCACGAGACCTGCAGAAGCAAAATGTGTGCGTCCATGTGTCGCTGTCCCAAGAAGGAACCTGAAATCAGTGGTTTACCTACGCCTGTCTCCGCAAATTTCCGAATATTTCCTGTTCTGTTCAGAGTAAATTTGGGCGCTGTCTCGTATTAATGGTGAACAGATGATCCGCGCGACGGACATCAGGTCTCCGGCAGACGGAACCGGCTTACCATGCCGGTCCGCTGCAGCGCTTCAACACAACGGATGAGAGAAACGATGACCAAAACCAACGCCAGCTGCTCGACGAATCAATCCCCCAGCAACCTGCACAAAATCACCGAGGACAACCCTCGGAGACAATTTTTGAGCCAGCTCGGCGCGGCGGCGGCTGGTACAGGCGCCGCGATCGTGACCGGCTCGGCCCACGCGCAGCTTTCGGCCGATGGCAGCAAGACCGAGGCAGGCGTGTCGCGGTCGCGCAGCGTGGCGGCGAGGTCGGTCCGCGTCGGCGTGGCCCGCGAACAGTTTCTGGTTCGCAGCCCCCTCAATCAGGCCAACGCAGACGAGGTTCAGCTTCCGGATTTCATCGGCAGCTTCACCAAGACCTTGCCCCACAACACCGTGGGCGAGGTCGACAGCGAGGCTTACCGAGCCTATCTGCTCGCACTGGAGGGCCGCAGCGATGAAGCCTGGGAAAACATCCCGCTGTCGCCGGAAGCCGACCGCAAGCTGGCCAACCCACAGGCATCGCTCGCGTTCAGCCTCGTGGGCGGCGATTCGCATGCGTTTTTCATGCCGCCGGCGCCGTCCTTCGACAGCGCGGAAACCGCAGCGGAAATGGCGGAGGTTTACCTCCATGCGCTGGTTCGCGACGTCCCCTTCGAGGCCTACGGTTCAGACCCATCGGCGGACTTTGCCGCGCAGGAGCTGAGCACCTTCTCCGCCTTCAGCGGCCCTACCCAGGGCGGCGCCGTGACTCCGGCGACGCTGTTTCGGGGCTCATTTGCTGGCGACCTGACCGGCAACTACGTTTCTCAGTTTCTCCTGCTGCCCGTTCCGCAGGGTGCGGCGCTCACGGAGCAGCGCTACCAGACCACGGCGCCGGGAGACGACCACATGCTGAACCGCGATGACTGGCTGAACGTGCTGCGCGGAGGCGCACCAGCAACCGCCTGCCGCTTTCAGTCGAGCCCCCGCTTTATCACGACAGCGCGCGACCTCGGAGAATACGTCCACCAGGACTACACCTACCAAACGTATCTTCAGGCCGCTCTGATCCTGCTCGGCATGGGCACCCCCAGACGGTCCGGCAATCCGTACAACACCAGTGCCACCCAAGGGGGGTTCGTCACGTTTGGGGCGGCCGAAGTGTTGTCACAGGTGGCTGACGTCGCCGTACAGGCGCTCAGGGCTGCCTGGTATCAGAAATGGCAGGTTCATCGACGGCTGCGTCCGGAGGTATTCGGCGGGCGCGTGCAGTTCACGCGGACCGGCGAACGGTCCTATCCGATCAACAGCGAACTGCTCAATTCGCCGGTGCTGGATGCCGTCGGCGAAGCAAACAGCGGCCAGTTCTGGCTGCCGATGGCGTACCCCGAGGGTTCACCGACCCACCCCGCCTACCCAGCCGGCCACGCCGCCATCGCCGGCGCGTGCGTCACCGTGCTCAAAGCGTTTTTTGATGGGAGCACCATCATTTCCGAGCCGGTCGAGGTCGCACCCGGGTCCGACGGACAGACGCTCCAGCCCTATAGCGGCACGCAGGCTTTGACGGTCGAAGGCGAGCTCAACAAGCTTGCCAACAATATTGCGATCGGCCGCAACCTCGCCGGCGTTCACTGGCGTACCGACGGCACCGACGGGATCTTGCTGGGAGAAGATGTCGCCGTGCGCATGCTTCGCGATCTGCGGCAAACCTACAACGAGGTCGCGGGAGAAATCCGCTTCACCAGTTTCACCGGCGACGCGATCGTCATCTGATCACGCCGGCGGCGTAGCGTCTGATGAACCCACTCAACATGTCTCAATCCGGTGGGAGGTGCTGAAGATCGGCTGATTCTTGGTAGAAATACGTATCGACGGATTGTGTCAACAATCTCATCCTTTGCTGTGTGTCAATTTTGTGTGACAGCACTGTATGATTGACGCCACAGCAAGCAAGAGCGTCACAACCGGGAAGCGCATTTCGATGAAAATCCAAGAAAAAAAGCTCAATCCAATCAACCTGATGGCGCTTTCGATCGCCGCCACGTTCGGCTTGTCAGGCGGCGTTGACGCCCAGCAGACCGAGGCGCTGGATGACGACAAGGTCGTGCTGGAACAAATTGTCGTAACGGCCAGGAAAATCCACGAGAAGCACCAGGAGGTGCCGATCGCCTTTCAGGTGCTGACTCGGGAACGCCTGGATATCCAGGGCTTCGACAACATCAGCGATGCCAACCTGCTGATTCCAGGTCTCACCTACGACATCGGCGCGTTTGTGCAGGACACGCGACCGGCGATGCGCGGCATGCAGAACGAGCGCGGCCGGCCGAGCGTTGCGGTGTTGATCGATCACGTCGACGCCTCCAGCGAAAACCTCAGCATTCCTGGCGGCTCAAGCATGCTCAGCACGCGGCTCCTGGACGTTGAGCGGATCGAGGTGGTGAAAGGGCCACAGACACTGCTCTATGGCCGCAACGCCTTCGGCGGAGCCATCAACATCATCACCAAGCGCCCGGAGTTCGAGTGGGGCACCTTTGCCGGCCTGGATGTGGGCAACGGCAACCGCCAGACGGGCGAGTTTGGTATCACGGGTCCGCTGATCGACGACGTGCTGGCGTTTCGCGCCACCGTGAGTGACCACAGCCTGGACGGCTTTTACAACAACCCCAACACCGGCGAGGAGCTGGGAGCGCAGGACAACCTGTCCGGGTCGCTGGGGGTACTGTGGAAACCCACAGATCGGCTTGAAGCCTACGCCCGCTTCCAGTTCAGCGACGAAAACTACAGCCAGCCGGCCTCGGCCCTCGTGGCCTATCAGGACCGGCTGCCGGTACCGGGCGGTACGTTCTCTGCCGGCCCGCCGGGATCACCCCGGCTGCCCTGCCCGGGCGACCTTTCCACGGTGCCACCGCAGGTCCAGTTCGCCTGTACGCGCGGCGTGGTGATCGGCGAGCTCAGCGCCCAGGAAAGCGACATCGACTATTCACTGGATCCCACCACCGGCCGGCCGTTCGACGGCATGGCGCAGATTCAGCGCTTCGGCACGCTGCAGGTGGATTACCAGACCGACTTCGGAACGCTCACCTACCAGGGTGGCTTTCTGCAGAACGACAGCACCGACCGAGCTGACGCGGACTACACCGACTTCGCGGTGGACGACCCGTTCGCCTTCTCCATCTCCACCATCAACATCCTCGACTACCAGTTTGAGCATCAGTCACACGAGCTGCGCTTTGCGGGCCAGACCGACCGCCTGAGCTGGATCGTCGGCGGTATGACTTATCTCGAAGAGGCGACGCTGTTCAACGGCGCCCAGTTCTGGCTGCGCAACCCCAACTCGTTTCTTGGCGGCCCGCCCTTTGGACTGGCCACCGAGCCCAATCCGGGGGTCAGACCACGCAATGAGCAGAATCGGGATACGGATCACTACTCGGCGTTCTTCTCCCTGGCTTACGACATCAACGACCAGTGGACCATCACCGGCGCGGGCCGCTACTCGGTGGACAACATTGACTACACCGTTCCGACCTTCAGTCGCCAGCAGATCAGTCTGCTGCAGCAGGTTCCGGTACCGATTTGCCCGGTGGAAAACGACACCCGGGACGTGCCCCCATCCCAGCGCTATCCCAACGTGGCGTTTGACTGCACCGTCAGCGACAGCGTGGAAAGCAACGTTTTTACGCCGCGGCTGGCGGTTGAGTACCGGCCCGGCGGCAACTCCCTGTACTACGCCTCGGTTACCACCGGCTTCAAGCCCGGCGGCTTTGCCGCCAACGAGGCGGTGTCGCTGGAGGGTCAGCGCTACAACGAGGAGCGCGTAACCACCTACGAGGTCGGCGGCAAGACCGACTGGCTGGACCAGCAGGTGCGGCTCAACTGGGCGGTTTACTACAACGACTACCGCGATCAGCAGATCGGGATTCAGCAGCAGCCCGCGGGCAGCGTGACGCCTATTCCCGGGATCACGAACGCCGGTCGCGTGGAGGTGTACGGCCTGGAGCTGGATGCCACCTGGCAGGCCACGGATAACCTGAGGGTTGCAGCCGGGTATGCCTACACCAACGCCACCTTCGACGAGTTCATCGTTGGCGAGGAGCGCTCCACGGCCTTGAACCGCACCGAGGCGGGCAACATCGAAGCCGACTTTTCCGGCAACCGGGTGGGCAAAAACCCCAACCACGCGCTGAACGTGATGGCCGACTACCGCAACGAAATACCGGGCACCAGCTTTGACTGGTTTGCGGCCGCCACGGGCATCTACCGCTCCAAGCGCTTCATGGATGAAGCAAACCTGGCGTTTCTGCCGGACTACACCCGCTTAAACCTGGCCCTTGGACTGAGCAACGATCGATATCAGGTGACCGCGTACGTCGACAATGCGCTCGATGACGATACCGTGATCAACGGTCAGCGGGTGGTGGACCTGGGGAATCCCGACGGCTTTGCCCCCGGCCGCGGCTACCTGCTGCACCTGCCGGAGCCGCGCAGCTTTGGCGTGCGGGTGAGGTTCCAGTTCTAAAGCGGAGTCGGTCAGGCGCAACAAAAACCAAAAGCCCGGGCTCAACGCCCGGGCTTATTTTTTCCGCATCATCGAATAAACAAACCGACGAGTCACTGCCTGCGGTTCGGTGAGCGAAGACCATTCAGCTTTCGCGAAGTTATCCAGCCGCTCCATAACCCGGCCAAGCAGTTCGTCGGGCAACACCCAGCTCTCCGCGTCGTCCCGGGTTCGAATCTGATCGAGCAGCTGCGCCGGCGCCAGCGTTGTCTCCCACTCCGCCGCAACCTGTTCCGGTTCATCACCCTCGGGATGAACGCCCTGCTCGGCCAACGCGTGAACAAAAGCGCGGGCGCCGGGTGGCGACTCGATCGTGGTGCTGAGCTCAACGACGGAACGGCGAAACTCGTTGCGTATCATGCCCGCAAAAGATGCTGGGTCGATCCAGTCACGCCCCAGGATCAACACGCCGCCCGGCTTGAGCATCGCAACCAGCGAGTTTAAGAGTGACGCCCAGTCATCGATGAGATGAAGGACGTGGACACACAGCACGCCGTCGAAGACCGCAGACCTGAAAGGCAGCGCGTTCAGATCACACTGCACCAGACCCAAGCGGCCGGCGGCCCTGCTCCGCTGCTCCAGCATGGCTGACAGCATGTCCATGGACAGGTCAGCACCCACTACCTCACAGCCGGCGGCCACCAGCGGCAGCGCGATCCGACCGGTGCCGACACCGGGTTCAAAAACCCGGCCGCCACGACCGACAATGCCGGCCAGGACTTCGCCGACCCGCTCGGAGACCTCAGGCGGATGAGCGCGGACAGCGTCGTAGGTTTTGGCAACGCGATCGTCGAAGCGAAAATCCAGCGGAGACTCGGTCATGGCATTACTCAGGTTGTGCGTGCGCTAATGGAGGGAGTATTGCGGCGGAAACGGGCTCGATACCTTCAACCGGCCGGGGTGGACAACGGAACCGCGTCAGGGCTTATCTCGATGCTGTCGCAACCGTGACCGGAACCGACTTGGGACGCGGCTGCGGCTGGTTCACCACCACCTGTGCCTGCGCCTGGAACTGCTCGACGTTGACGCCGTTGAGCACCCGCCACGCCGCGATCAGGAACACCGCTTCGCTGCTGAAAATCAGCCAGTAGGCAAAGCCGGGCGCCAGCAAACCGCTGTCGATCAGACTGGTATGCAGCGCGCCAGCGCCGATCGACGAAAAGCCCATGCCTGCGGCCTGCGCTACACCCCAAAGCCCCATGTACATGCCGGTTGCGCCCTTGATGGTCATATCCATCATCAGCGACAGGGCGCCAACGTTGAACACCCCGGCGAAAAAGCCGAGCACACAAAGCGTCGGCAGCAGCGCGGCCTCAACCTCAAATGCGGCGATCATGCCGAGCGTAATGAAAGCGGCGGCCGCGCCCATGCAGCCAACGGTTGTCAGGCGCTGCCTGGGAATGGACAGCGATGCACCGACTACACCGACAATCAGCATGCCCAGCAGAATACCCATGCCCCAAAACTGCTGGAAGCGGGTTGTCTGGCGCACGCCCATCCCAAAAATCTCGGCGCCAAAGATCTCGATCACGCCTTCCTGCAGGAAGATGCCGAAGATCGCCAGCCCAATGAATATGAAGAAACGGCGCGCGTGCTCGTTGGCCCGCAGCAGTCTCACCGCAGACGACAGCGGATTACCCGGGGGCGCCAGCGCCCTGGCCTGCTCCCTCGCCGCCTGGAGCTCTTCGCGGCTCATGCGTCGCTCCACGCCAACGATGCCCAGCAGAACCGACCCGATCACAATGAACGGCGTCAGGTTGTACAGGCGCTGCATGGCCTCGGGCGTGTATTCCGGGCGGACCACGTTCATCAGTACCGCCGCCGCAATGGTGCTGAAAATCATGACGATCCATACGACCGAGATGACCAGCGGACGCGTTTTCTTGCTGGTGACCTCGGCGATCATCGAGTGGTAGCTGTCAGCGATGACCGCCATACAAAGCCCAAAAACGGTGAACAGCAGCACCGCCGCGACGGTCGCCAGCGTTGAGCCCTGGCCCATGGCCTGAGCGGTTTGTGGCAGGGCGAGAAACGCCAGGCTGGCCACGGCGCTCGCGCCCAGCAGGTAAGGCGAGCGGCGAAAACCCAGCACCGGATGACAGTCGGCGATTCGACCGACAATCACCTGGAAGGGCGCCAGTAGATAGTGGATGGCGAGCAGGCTGCTGACGAGGACGGCGGCGACACCCAGCTCAACCACCGCAACGCGGTTAAAGTCCACGGTCAGGAGCGCAAACATCCAGCCAACGGCGACCTTGGGCAGCGCAAGGCGCAGGATCCAGAAGGTTTTTTTCAGAAAGGCTGGCAGCAAGGTGTCATCAGGTCCAGGCGTAACGCCCCCTAGTTTTGCCGACGCAGAGGCGAACGTCAAGCAGAGATGACACTCATTTGTCTAATTCACTTGACAGACGAAATTTGACCGTCCCCTCGTCGTCAAACTTCGGTTGTACCGCCGTTGGATAGGATCTTTTCCCAGTAGCCAACGTCGACCCACTGATCAAACTTGCGGCCCGTCTGGCGGAAATGAGCGACTTTGCTGAACCCAAGCTTTTGGTGGAGCGCAACGCTGGGATCGTTCGGTAGGGCTATACCAGCAAGGACCGCGTGTGCGCCCTGCGCCAGCAGGCGTTCAAGCAGCGCTGCCATCAGGCGGCTCCCCATGCCCTGGCTGGCGGCAGCCGGCGCCAGATACACCGTGCTCTCAACGGTGTACCGATATGCCTGGCGAGGCTTCCAGCGAGTTGCGTAGGCATAACCCAGGACGCCCTGCTCGTTTTCGCCCACCAGCCAGGGATACCCGGCCGTGGTCGCGGCGATCCTTTTCGCCATTTCGCCTGGTGCCAGAGGCTCGGTTTCAAAGGTCGCCAGGCTGTGTTCGATGTAGTAGTTGTAGATATCGCACAGAGACTGTGCGTCCGCTTCAGTAACGTCACGAATCATACGAAGAGCTTAGCGCTTTTTGGCTCGGATCAGACAGCTGCAGACGGTCGCCATCGACAGTTCGTCGATGGAGTTGGGCGACTACGGCCGTATGTGGCAGGAGAATTACCTATTTCTGATCGCTGCGACCGGAGGTAGCTTGGTGTCATGAGCCGCACGGTTTTCGGTTCGCTGGCGCGCATCGCCGATCTGGCGACCGGCGGCTATGCGGTCAGCGCACTGGCGATGGACCAATGGCGCAGCGGGGACTACGTTGAAGCGGTGGTCACCGGCGAGCCGTCGGAGCTCTACAAAATTGAAGACCCCGAAGGAATCATGATCCCGGTAGCGGCGGGTGACTGCGTGGTTGGCGCCCTCGGTGACCGCGCGGCAACGCTGGAGGGCGTGGGCAGCTGGACCGCCGTCAAGAACGGCAATATGGCCTGCCTCACCAACGCCGGGTTGCTGGGCCAGTTCACGTGCCTGTCAACGCTGCTTCCCCGGCCGATATCCCTTTGGTACTCCGGGCACCTGTTGCGCGGCGGAAACAAGATCCGGATGTCGGACTTTGCCCTGTCCGGCTGCCCGGGCACATTCAGCACACCGACGGTGCTGCTGGTGGGAACCTCGATGTCCGCGGGGAAGACGCTGACGGGTCGCAAGGTGACCGAATGGCTGGTTCGCCTGGGCAAGCGCGTGATCGGCGCGAAGCTCACCGGCGCGGGTCGCTATCGAGATATCCTGAGTTTCCGCGACGGCGGCGCAACCGAGATCTACGACTTTGTCGACGTTGGGCTGCCGTCCACGGTTGTGCCCGAAGAAACGTTTCGTCAGGCGATCAGACCGCTGCTGCAGCACATCGACAGCCGCAGTCCGGATTTCCTCGTTGCCGAAGCCGGGGCGTCGCCGCTGGAACCCTACAACGGCGACGCAGCGGTCGAGGAGCTCAACGGGCATGTGAAATGCACCATCCTGTGTGCCTCAGACCCCTACGCGGTAGTCGGCTTACAAACGGCGTTCAAGCTGACGCCGGATTTTGTCAGCGGGCCCGCCACGACCACCTCCGCCGCGCGTGATTTGGTGATGAAGCTGACCGGCGTACCGGCTTACAACATCCTGCAGCCCGACTCGCTGGCGGCGTTTGAGCAGGCGCTTACGACACACCTCTTCGGCGATCATGAGCCGAAGCCGCTACCCCAGAAATAAAAAGGA
>JANQOZ010000005.1 GCA_028285525.1 Lysobacterales bacterium | reverse complement strand
ACCGCGAACTCCAGCAGGGGCTGCAACGCCTCGACCGACTGGCCTTCGCGAACGAGGAGGGCGTTGATCCGTGCGGGCCTGTCCGCCTGCACCCTGAGCATTCCCTGCTCGCTGGTCAGATAACCCGAGACCGTGACCCGGGCCCGGTAGCTGCCGAGCAGAACCAGAGCCGCCAGGGCACAGAGCAGCAGGCCGGCGGCGGCAGAACACCAGCTGCCAAAAGCCGGTACGGTCACCAGCACTTCGCCGAAGCTTTGCTGCCGTCTGGCGCTCAGCGCTGCCGGGCGAAACAGGCTCGACATGGACAAACTCCCGAGATTCGACATACCCTGACGCGGGGGTTGCGGCTTAAGTCGATCGAATGTCGGTCGGCATCAGCGTGGGCGGAAACCGACACGGGAGACACCATGAGCACAGCCCAAAGCGATACGGGAACCTTCGGAGATACGACCGGGACGGGAGTCGGCGGCTTGACCGGCATGCTGCAGAACTGGCGGGCCGACAGCCCGCAGCAGCGCGACCAGCTGATGGCTCGGCTCTATCCCGAGCTGAAAAAGATTGCGGCCCGCGCGCTGGGTGGCCAGCCGCCGCACGCGACGCTCGAATCCACCGATCTGGTGAACGAGGCCTGGCTCAAGCTCAGCTCTCAGCGCAACGCCACCTGGCGCAATCGGAGTCACTTCTACGCCATCGCCGCCAGAATCATTCGCCGACTGGTCGTCGACCATACCCGCAAGCGGCTTAGCGAAAAACGTGGTGGCCGGGCGCAGCGGCTAGACCTCGAAGACGTGGCGCTGGCGGCGCCCGGCGGCTTCGGCAACTGGCTGGAGCTCGACGAGGCGTTGGCCCGCCTGCAGCAGATCAACGCCGCCGCCGCCAGGGTGGTGGAGCTGCGCTATCTCGCAGGATTGAGCATCGAAGACACCGCGTCGGTCATGGGTGTGGGCACCGCCACGGTTGGACGCCACTGGCGCTTCGCCCGAGCCTGGCTACGCACCCGGCTGACGCCCACGGGCGGCTTTTCGTAGATTGAGGCTTACGAACGGCCACGGCGATTCGTCAGTAAAACTTGGGCTCACCCTCCGGACGGATGGAAAACCGCTTGTAGCCCCACTGGTACTGGGCCGGGCAGGTGCGCACCATCGACTCGATCTGGGCGTTCAGCGCCGTTAACGAAACGGCCAGGTCGGGATCGCGGATCGCCGGATCACCGGCAACAAAATGCAGATCGAACGTGCGCCCGCCGGAAAGCCGCTCGGCAAACGCCAGGATCAACGGCGCCGGACTGCGCTGGGCAAGCTTCGAGTACAGCACCATGGTCAGCGTCTGATGACCAAAAAACGGCGCAAACTCTCCCTGACCGCCCTTGGGCTGCTGATCGGGCAGGATGCCGACAATCCGGCCTTCTTTGGTCGCTTTGAACAGCCGCCGGACGCCGCTGGCTCCGGCCAGCACCATCTCCGCGCCCAGCCGTTCACGACCGGCCGTTATCACCTCAGAGATGCCCGGATCTTTGGCTTCGCGGTAGAGGAACGAACATTCGCCGCGGGTGGACAGATACTGACACAGCAGCTCCCAGGCGCCGAGGTGCGGCGCCGCCAGCAGCATGCCGCGCCCCTCTGCCAGGGCGGCATCGAAGACCGGCTTGCCGTGAATCTTGCTGATGAGGCTCAGGGTCTGATCGGGCGTCCGGCGCCAGAACAGCGGCAGCTCCAGAAAGCCATAGCCGATCTGCGTCATCGTCTCCTGGCTCAGCGCCTCGCGCTCCTTGCTGGACAGATCGGGAAAGCATTGCTCGATGTTCCGACGCGCCACTTCCCGGGTGCGGTTGGGCAGGCGTCGAAAGAGCCGGCCGAGGCCGCGCCCCAGGCTGCGATTGGCCGCCATCGGCAATTTGCCCAGCACGGCGAGCAGAAACTGGAAGATTCGGCCGCGGCGCGTCATAGGACAACCCGGCTGCGGCGTGATCGAAAATTCGGGCAGGGCGCGCGTCTTGACGCAACCGATGAGAAAAGCTGGCGAGGACAACAATGGCTTGGGAGGTTCAAAGCAGCCAGGGTGTGAGCGGGACCTGCGTGTCGCCGGCATAGAGCCAGCGCCGAACATGTCGGAGCAGCGTGGTGGCAGCGAACGACGACAAAGCGATAACCGACCCCGGCGCTGTCCTTGCGCCGACGCCGGATCTCGCCGCGTCTCGTCGCTGATTTTGAGAGGTCTTCCTGGCTCATCGCCTGAAGAAGGTAGGCCAATCCCTGGCCCGTAACAAGCATCCGGCTTTCCGACTTCTCTTAAGCGTTGCTTAAGCGAAAAAAAGCGTGCCTTCCGTGGCACCAGCGCCCTGTTTGAGGTGGTCGGTCCTGACCAAACCAGCCACCGGGCAAATTCCTTTTCACTTCCCAGCTTCCCCTGCTGTCGGAATCTATAGTGCCGAAATGCGGGTTTCCTCAACAGCGCTGACAATCCCGCGCTGCTGTAAGATCAAGAACGCCAGGTTTGTAGGATTTTTCTCACATTGATTGCACTACTGCAGCGGGTCAGCCAGGCGCAGGTGGACATCAACAGCGAAACGGTGGGGCGGATCGACCGGGGATTGGCCGTGCTGCTGGGCGTCCAGCCCGAAGATACCGAGGCCAAGGCAGACCGGCTGCTGCAGCGGCTGCTGGCCTACCGCGTGTTTCCGGATGAGCAGGGCCGCATGAACCGTTCGCTGACCGACATCGGCGGCGGGCTGCTGCTGGTGCCCCAGTTCACGCTGGCGGCAGACACGCGGCAGGGCAATCGCCCCGGCTTCAGCACCGCCGCACCGCCGGAGCTGGGCCGTCAGCTGTTCCAATATTTTTTGCGGGAGGCCGAACAGCGGCATGCCGCCGTAGGTGCCGGCCAGTTCGGTGCGGACATGCAGGTCTCGCTGACCAACGATGGGCCGGTTACTTTCTGGCTGGAGGTCTAGCCCAGCGCCCCTCGGACCGTGGCTTCAGGCTTTGGCGACGCGGCCACCAATCTCTGAGGCTTTATGCATGAACTCGTCGAGAATCATGCGGCCGGTAACGTCCGGGCCGGGCGTGTCGGGAAACACTTTTCGCATGTGATCGCACAGCGCGGTGAGCATGGGAGCATTCGCTTCCTTCATCGGGCCCAGGATCTCGTTGCCGACTTTGGAATCAAATTCGTGCAGCTCAAAGAAATACGCCTCCTGGCCGCGGGTCAGAAAACCGAGCACCGGTCCGGCTGACTCCGGGCTGTCCAGATCCCGGCCGCAGCGAAACTCGATTTCTTTGCACAGCCGCACGGCGCTCTTGGCGTACTTGATGATCGGCTCCGCCACGTTGGCGGTATCCAGATCGGACGCGATCAGCGTCAGGCGAACGCGGCGGCGGAGCGCCGGATCTTCCGACCACTGCGGATTGTTCTGATCGAGCTCTTTGACGAGCATCGGCGCCAGCGCGCCGCAGGAGCTGGCGGCCTCGGCGGGGGAAATGTTGGGGTTCTGCTTCGGCTGCACGTTAAAGGTACTGCCGGCGATCATCATTTCCAGATCATCAAACACCTCCCGATCAGCGTCCGGATCAAAGCCGACTGAAGTCAGAATCCGGTGGGCTTCATGGATGCTCGCGCGCTCGTTGTTGCCGATCAGGGCTTCGATATCGGGCTTCTCACGCTGACGGAGATCGTGCGTGGCGGCAAACAGGGTGAGCATGACCCAATCGAGCGGCTTGAGGCGCTGCGCGCCCGCGCGCTCGCAGAGGTAGTTGATCCGGCCGACGAGAATCTCTACCGCGTGGCCTTCGTTGTGATAATGATGGAGGTCGTCACCCCATGCGCCGTGGCGAAGGGCGACGCGCGCATACGCAAGGATGAGTGCGCGCTGCGCTTTGTCCAGAAAGTCGGAAAACTCTTCCTTGCCGAAGTTCTTTTCAAAAGCGGCCCGGCGCTGCTGGACGTAGCGCAGGAACGACGGATCCTTTTCGCTGAGCATCTCCTCAGCGATTCGAAAATCCGCAATTTCCTGTTCAACCGCGTCCGGCGGAAAAGTGACCTGAGTCATGAGGCATCGCTTCCCAGCTGCAATTGAACAGGTAAGCTGCCAGCGTCACACCTGGCGTTTTTTGACGTCATGGTGAGCGAGCGGTGGCAGTTCCCCGCTGCCTGTTGTTGTTCTTCCCGCCTAAGTATAGAACTGCGTAGGTAAAAAAGTATAGCCAGGCGACCGTCAGACAGATTTGACAGTTGCTGTCATCTCTCCTGAAGCATGGCTGCCGGAAGGGGACTTCAGGGGTCGAGCTGCAGCGCCGCCATCCGGCGGGTGAGGGTATTGCGACCGCAGCCGAGCAGGCGGGCCGCGGCCTCCTTGCGGCCACGGGTTCGCGCCAGCGCTGCGCGAATCATGAGCCGCTGGAGCTGATCGCTCGCGACGCTCATGGGCGTTTCGGTCCCGTCGCTCAGCCGTTCCTCGAACCAGTTCAGGAACAGCTGCTCCCAGCTGCGGCTCGCTGGCGGCAGGCCCGGCGTATCGCTCTTGAGCCGCCCATGGAGCTGCTCGGCACGCAGCAGGCGCCCCGGCTCCATGACCGTCAGACTGCGGCACAGGTTTTCGAGCTCACGAACATTGCCAGGCCACTGATAGCGCTGCAGCAGGTCCAGCGCGTCGGTCGTCAGCTGTTTGGTCTCCAGCCCGGACTCGCTGGCCGCGCGGCGCAGGAAATGCTCCGCCAGCAGCTGGATATCCCCGTTGCGATCGCGCAGCGGAGGCACGCCGATCTGCACGACGTTCAGGCGGTGATAGAGATCTTCGCGGAAGCTGCCGTTTGCTACCTGGCCCGCGAGGTCCTGGTGCGTGGCGGCAATCACCCGCACGTCCACGCCGATCAGCTGTCGACCGCCGACCCGGAAAAACTGACCCTCGGCCAGCACTCGCAACAGCCGCGTCTGCAGCGAAGGAGGCATATCCCCGATTTCATCGAGAAACAGCGTGCCGCCGTTGGCCTGTTCAAAGCGGCCAAAGTGGCGCTGGGTTGCCCCGGTAAATGAGCCGCGCTCGTGGCCAAACAGCTCAGACTCGAGCAGCTCGTGCGGCACCGCCGCGGTGTTCATGGCGACAAACGGGCCGTCGCTGCGAGGACCGAGGCGATGGAGCGCCTGCGCGATCAGCTCCTTGCCGGTGCCGGTTTCGCCAGTGACGAGCACCGAGAGGTGCGAACGGGAGAGCCGGCCGATCTGACGAAAGACCCGCTGCATGGCCGGCGAGTCGCCGATCATGTCGGGCTGGGTGGTACTGCCGGCGGCTGGGGTTGCGGCAGCGTCTTCCAGCGCGCGCGTGACCGTATCGACCACTTCGTCGACGTCAAAAGGCTTGGCCAGGTACTCGTGGGCGCCTCGGTCGAACGCGCTGACCGTCGTGTCGAGATCCGAATAGGCGGTCATGACGATCACCGGCAGGTCGGGCGCATCCGCGGTCACCCGGGAAACCAGATCCAGTCCGTTCATGCCCGGCATTCTGACGTCGGTGATCAGCAGGTCCGGCCAGCCGCTGCTGGCGGCTTTGAGCATCTCGTCCGCGGCGCCGAAGCTGCGCACTTCCCAGTCGTCGCGCTTGAGCGCACGCTCCAGAACCCAGCGAATGGACTCATCGTCGTCGACGACCCAGATATGCGACGGTGCCATCACGGGAGCGGGAACAACCACTGCATGATTGTGGGGTTGCCGGCACCGGCCAGCCGCACGATCCCGCCATGCTGGTGGGCCACGCGCTGCGCGATGGTCAGCCCCATGCCCGAGCCGTCAGCACCGGAAACCAGCGGGACAAAAAGCATCGCCTGCAGATCCTCGGGCACGCCGGGGCCGTTGTCCTGCACCTCAACCGCCAGGGCCGAGCGGCTGCGCCCGTCAGGCAGCGCCACGCCCCGCTTGACGCGGGTGCGAAGGGTAATGCAGCTCGCGCCGGCCTGAACGGCATTGATGGCGATATTCAGGAAGCCCTGAACCAGCATATCCGTGTCGCCGGTCAGGCGCGGGACTGAGGGGTCGTAGTCGCGCACGAGGTCGAGGTCGGGATACTGGGCGCGCAGGAGCTGGCAAACCCGCTCCAGTGGCCGGTAGATATTCAGCCGCTGGTGCTGACCGCCGCCGCGGCGAGACTGCAGGTTGTCGACCAGCCGGGCCAGCCGATCCACCTCGGCCACGATGATTTTGGTGTACTCATGCAGGCCGGGGTCGACCTGGGATTCGAGCAGCTGGGCGGCACCGCGCATCCCGCCCAGCGGGTTCTTGATTTCGTGGGCCAGCGAGCGGGTGAACCGCCCGAGCGCCTCCCGGCGCCAGCGCTCCTTGAGGCTCTGGTCGTATTCCGCGCGCCCGGCCAGAGGCATCATTTCAATGCGCAGCCGATCCTCGCCGGGCTCGGACCCGCGACCCGGCGACGTGGTTGGAGTGAAGGCGACGTCGTAAGCCTGATTCAGGTGGCTGGATGATTCGGGGCTGAAACCCTGAATGATGATTTCGCGCTGGGCTATGGCGCGGCGCGCGGAAGGCCCGAGCAGTTCGCCGAGCGGCCCGATGCTCTCCAGCGGCGTGCCGAGGGCAGGGTTCTGGCCGGCACAGCCAATCGCCGCCTCGTTGAGGTAGCGCAGCCGCAGATCCTTGTCGATGAGCAGGACCGCGAGCGACAGTTCATCCAGCGATGGGGGCGGGTCGGCAGGCGCCGAGGCGGTCGGCTCCTTTAATGCGGATCGGACTGTCAGCACCTGCTCCCCATCGTCACCAACTTAATTGCGGGACCGGTTGATGACGGTCTGCTGGCGCATAAAAAACACCACGTCTTCGGTGCGGGCCAGGATCTCGCCGCTGGGCGTGGTGATCTCGGCCCGGATGCGATGTTCGCCGCGGTCGATGTTCGTGAACTCCAGGAAGCTGCCAGTACCGGTGCCGGCCAGGCTGCCGTCGAGATAAAACTGGACGAGGTGGCCCGGGGCCAGCGGCTGGCTCGAGGCAACCTGAGCGGTAAAGGTGCCGCCGGTGCCCCAGAAGTGCTCTTCCTGGGTTGGGCTGAGCAGACGAAAGTCGGCGTAGGGAACCAGTTCCTCCACAGGCTCATCGTTCTCGGCCGAGCGGCTGGCTCGCGCTTCATAAGGATCAGCAACCGTAATCGGCGGAAGATCCATCGGCTGAGCCTCCGGATTGGGCGGCTGGTCGGTATAGGTCACGTTACCGTCAGCGTCCACCGTCTTGTAGATGGCCTGAGCCTGTGAAGCGCTCAGGGCGAAAAGCAGGAACGTGCCAGCGATACAGATAATCAAGGTTCTCATGGGACAACTTCTCCACATCGGATACCCCTTATTGTAACGCCCGCAGGGCGGATCGAACGTTAAGGTCCGATCCGCCCGCCAGGACCTTAAAGCGAGTAGTACAGCGCCATTTCGACCGGATGCGTGCTCTTACGCAGCGTCGTGACCTCTTCCATCTTGAGGTCGATGTAGCCGTCGATCAGGTCGTCACTGAAGACGTCCCCAGCCTTCAGGAAGTCGCGGTCGGCGTCCAGCGCCGCCAGCGCCTGATCCAGCGAATGGCAGACCGTCGCGATCGACTTTTCCTCTTCCGGCGGCAGGTCGTACAGGTCCTTATCCATAGGCTCACCCGGATGGATCTGATTGCGAATGCCGTCGAGGCCGGCCATCAGCATGGCGGCAAAGGTGTAGTACGGATTGCCGCAGGAGTCGCCGAACCGGACCTCAATGCGGCGGGCCTTCGGGCTGGACACGTACGGGATCCGAATCGAAGCGGAGCGGTTGCGGGCCGAGTAGGCCAGCAGCACGGGCGCCTCAAAGCCAGGCACCAGACGCTTGTAGCTGTTGGTGGAGGCATTCGCAAAGGCGTTGATCGCCCGGGCATGTTTGAAAATTCCGCCGATGTAGTGAAGCGCGGTGTCTGACAGGCCGCCGTAGCCTTCACCTGACATCAGGTTCTGCCCGTCCTTGGCGATGGACTGGTGCACGTGCATGCCGCTGCCGTTGTCGTCCACCAGCGGCTTCGGCATGAAGGTGGCGGTTTTGCCAAAGCCGTGCGCGACGTTGTGGACCACGTACTTGAGAATCATATTCTGGTCCGCGCGGGTGGTCAGCGTGTTGAACGCCGTGCCGATCTCACACTGGCCGCCGGTGGCGACCTCGTGGTGGTGCACCTCAACCGGCACACCCATCGCTTCCAGCGTCAGGCACATCGCACTACGCATATCGTGAAGCGAATCCACGGGGGGGACCGGAAAGTAGCCGCCCTTGACGCCCGGGCGATGGCCCATGTTGCCGTCCGGGTAGTCCTTGTTGGTTGCCCAGGCACCTTCCTCAGAGTCGATGAGGTAGGAACAGCCGTGCATCTCGTTGCTCCACTTCACGTCGTCAAAGACGAAAAACTCCGGCTCCGGACCAAAGTAGGCCGTATCGGCGATGCCGGAAGACTTCAGGTAAGCTTCGGCCCGCTTCGCGGTGGATCGGGGGCAGCGGGTGTAGCCCTGCATCGTGGCGGGCTCAAGAACGTCGCAGCGGAGATTCAGGGTGAGCTCTTCAGCAAACGGATCCAGCACCGCCGTGTCGGCCTCGGGCATCAGGATCATGTCGGACTCGTTGATACCCTTCCAGCCGGCGATCGACGAGCCGTCGAACATCTTGCCTTCCTCAAACAGGTCTTCGTCCACCACGCTGGCGGGAACGGTCACGTGCTGCTCTTTACCCTTGCTGTCGCAAAAGCGCAGATCTACGAACGCAATCTCTTCATCTTTGATTTTCTTAATGACGTCTTCGCCAGCCATGACCGTAAAGTTCTCCTCGTGTTTGGAAGTCGGGCGGCCCCGATCGGGGGCGTGCGGTGGATCTATCCCGTGAGATGAAGCAAGGCGCGTGCCACGGCAAAGGCCCCGTGGTCGCACCGCTCTGGCTCGCTAAGCCCGCAGATTGCACCACTATTGTGCACCAAAGTGGTGCAAATTGCACAAATCGCACCAAGTTGGTTTGCCGGCGACCCGGCATTCTAGTGACCCGCAACGGGTTCGGATACGCCGGGAACGACGTTCTCAGGTGGCGGCGAGCACCAGCAGAAACGCGCCCAGAACAACGCGGTAGATGACAAACGGCAGCATCCCGAGCCGCTCGACCAGGCGCAGGAACGCGTCGATACAGGCCCACGCACCCACCGCCGAAGCCGCCATGGCGAGCGCAAACTCCCCGAGCTTGGGATCCTGGCCCGAGGACCAGAGATCCCAGGCGCTGTAGACGCCGGCGGCACCCAGGGCGGGTATCGCCATCAGAAACGCAAAGCGGCTGGCGGTCTGGCGGTCCAGCCCCGCGGCCAGGCCCGCGCTCATGGTAATGCCGGACCGGGAGGTGCCAGGAATGAGCGCCAGCGCCTGCGCGAGACCCATGCTGATCATCGCCGGGGACTGAACCTGATTCTGGCTGCGGCGACCCCAGCGATCCGCCGCCCACAGCACGAGGCCAAACACGATCGACGCCATACCGATCACCTCGATGCGGCGCAGATGGGTCCCGATCAGCTCGGCAAACAGCACGCCGCAAAGCACGAGCGGCAGGGTTACCACCGCCAGCCACAGCGCCAGCGAGCGGGCGGATTGTTCAGGAAATGCCGGCGAGGGTCCGCCGCTCACCATGGCAGCCAGATCTCGACGAAAGTAACCCATAACGGCCAGTAGAGAGCCGACATGCACGGCCACGTCCATGGCCAGCCCCTGGTCCGCCCAGCCGAACAGACGGTTGGCGAGGATCAGATGGGCGGAGCTCGAAACGGGCAGAAACTCGGTCAGGCCCTGAACCAGGGCCAGCAGCAGGATTTGCCAGACTTCCACGGTCTCAGCGTTTTCCTCGGAATTACTCTGCCCGCAAGGTTAATCTCACGGCGCCGTTGGCGTCTGTGAACCCTCGTAATAGATGCGGTAGATCACGCCGGCGCTGTCGTCCGACACCAGCAGCGAGCCGTCGTCCCAGACCAGCAGGTCTGCCGGTCGGCCCCAGACGCTTTCGTCAGCACCGAGCCAACCGCTGGCGAATACCTCGTAGCTGGTGACCTCATCACCGTCGAGCCGGGCGAGGGTCAGGCGATAGCCGCTTTTCTTGCTGCGGTTCCACGAGCCGTGTTCGGCGATCAGGATCTGCTCGCGGTACTGCTCGGGAAACTGGCTCCCGTCGTAAAACTTCATTCCCAGCGGCGCCACGTGCGCGCCGAGCCGCGCGGCCGGCGGACGAAATTCGCTGCAGGCGGCCTGCTCGCCAAACTCCGGATCGGCCACATCGCCGCCGTGACAGAACGGAAAGCCGAAGTGCTGTCCGGGCTGCGCGAGGTGATTTAGCTCACAGGGCGGCACGTCGTCGCCCATCATGTCGCGGCCGTTGTCGGTGAACCACAGCTCGCCGGTCTGGGGGTGCCAGTCAAAGCCGACCGAGTTCCGCACCCCCTGCGCCACCGTCTCAACGTTGGAGCCATCCGGGTCCATACGCTTGATTTCCGCGTAACCCTCCTCGAGGCAGACGTTACATGGTGCGCCCACCGGCACATAGAGCTTGCCGTCGGGCCCAAAGCCCAGGTACTTCCAGCCGTGGTGGGTTTCCGAGGGAAACTGATCGGTCACCACCACCGGCTCAGGCGGGTTCGAAAGGTGGGATTCGATATCGTCCAGCCGATAGACGGTGCTGACAGCCCCGATATACAGCGAGCCGTCGCGAAACGCGATGCCGGTCGGTAGCTCCAGGCCGCTGGCGACGGTAAACACCTGATCCGCCTTAAGATCGCCGTTCTCATCGACCATCGCGTAGACCTTGCCCGCCTTCCGCGAGCCGACAAACAGCGTGCCGCGGTCGCCGCGGGCCATGGCTCGCGCATTCGGGACGTCCTCGGCAAACAGCTCCACCGCAAAACCTTCGGGGAGAGACAGCCGATCGAGCGGCAGGTCGCGCGCCTGCGCGGGCCCAAAAACGCTGCCCACAGCCAGCAGCGCTGCGGCGCTCAGAGATCCAAGACGATGATTCATATCTAATACCTACGTTGTGAAGCGGCCCCTTGGGGCCCGGTTAGCGTTCTCAAGATCGGCGGCTGCGCGCTCCAGGCAGTCAGACCGCAACCGCGCCCGGTAGTGCTGCCGCCCGGTGCGCCTGGCGGCCTAGAAACCGAGGTCTTCCGCCAGCTGGCTCAGAGACGGATTCAGCAGCGCCAAGTTTTCCCGGTAGTGCTGGTGCTGGCCGTTGGGCAGATGATGATCGGTAAAGCGGCTGCTCATACCTCGGCCAACGCCGGCCAGGCTGATCTCATAGCGCGTCGTCAGTGCCTCGAGCGGCTGCGCGAGCGCATCAGCCAGCTCCGCCGCCGGCCCTGGAAGGTCACCCACGTTGACCGGCAGCAGCGTCACGCCTGCCACGTCCAGCACGCCCCGATAAAAGTTCAGCAGCGTGTCCACGCTGATCAGGCCCTCGCGCCAGCCCAGCGTCCGCGCATGCAGGAGCAGATCCGCGGGGTGGCGCACGGCGAGGATGACCGTCGCGCCGGGAAAGTAGCTGGCCAGCGCCCCGATTCGCGCCTGGGTCATGGGCACCACGTCGACCGCGAGCACGCGGCCTTCGATGTGTTCGCGTCGACGCTCGGCTGCGTTCCAGTAGGCCCGGCGCTCGAAGCGGTGCTGCTCCTCCGGCGACCGCTTGCCGCGTCGGCGCTCCGCGCTGGAGTCCAGAAAATCGCGACGCTGGCCCGGCTCGACGAAGCGGTCTTCGAGCACATCAAAATGCTGGCCGGCGGCCAGCATCGTGGCCAGCAGATTGATGCCGCTGCCGGGTGCACCGGTGAGCAGCACGGGCGGCTCCCGACCGTCGTCGATGGGGCTGTCCATGGCTGGCGGCAGCTCCGGGGCCGGCAGGCTGACCGGCGCGATGTGCAGCTCTCGCGTCACCGCCTGAAAAGCGGTGGCAGCCGCCGTGTAATCACCAGCCTGATCCAAAGCGCGGGCCTCGAACTCCCTCGCCAGCGCACCGTCGCGGTCACTGGATCGGTTTGCGACGAAGTGCTTCAGCGCACCGGTCGCGCGTATTGGTTCCCCGAGCTTCAGCGCCAGCTCAGCCGCCAGCAGGGCCACCGCGTTGCGCGCCGCCTCGGCGCCGTTCGCCTTGTTACTGCCGAGGCTGCCGAGGCTGTATTCGGCGGTCTCAAGCGCCCCCGCGAGGTCGTTACCCGCGGCCTGCAGCGAAGCCAACGCGAGGCTGGCACCCGGATCGCCCGGGTTTTCGTCGAGGATTTGCTTGAGTCCGGCCGCTGCCGCGTCGCGCTCGCCAAGTTCAGCGGCCACCGAAAATGCTTTGACACGACTGGCCGTCGTTGGCACCGCCTCGAAACACTGACGCGCCTGCGCCAGTTCTCCCCGGGCCCAGAGCGCGTCCCCCAGTCCTTCGATGGTGGCGTGGTGCCCTGGGCGAGCCAGGAGAGACTGCTGGAAATGATCCGCCGCGTCGTGCCAGTGCGACAAAGCCAGCGCCGCATGGCCCGCGGCGGCTCGCAATATCGGATTCTGTGGATGGTTCGCCAGCCCTTCGTGGGTAACCTTCCGCGCCTCGGTCGCGCGCTGCTGGGCGACCAGGGTGTTGGCGAGGCCCGCCTGCCATGCCGGCACTCCCGGGCGTTCACTGAGGCAGGTGCGAAACGCCTGCTCGGCGATCGCGAAGGCCCCCTGGGCCAGCAGCCCTTCGGCGAGCGTGGCGCGGGCCGGGAGGCTCTTGGGATCCAGCGTCAGAGCGTGCTGGCACAGGTTCACCGCCTCATCGACCCGCCCGAGGGCGAGCGCAACCTGGGCCAGGTTGGCGTGCACGGGAACGGATTCCGGGTCCAGGCGGAGCGCCGTGTCAAGGGTCTTTTGGGCCGTTTCGGGCTCACCCAGCTGCAGCTGAAGGAAACCGAGCGTGTTGTGTCCTTCAGGCAGATTGGGATTGAGGGTCAGGGCGTGCTCATAGTTGGCCCGCGCCGCCGGCAGATCTCCCTGCGCGTAGCGAATGCTGCCCAGGGTCGCGTGATACGTACCCACGTCGGGCTTGAGCTCGATCGCCTTTTCGGTCAGGTCGAGCGCCTCGTCCAGGGCGCCCGCGTCCTGACGGATCAGCGCCAGGAAGTGCAGCGCCTCAAAATTTTCGGGTTCACTTTCGAGCAATGCCCGGTAGGCTTTTTCCGCCGCCTCAAGATCGCCCGCTTTGTGCAGCGCGATGGCCTGTTCAATCATGATTCTGTGTTTGTCCTGACATCATCCGGAACAACAATCGCGCTGCCGCCGATGACGTTGTTGAAGCGCTGCACGAGAAATTTCACCGCCCAGCTTTCCAGCCGCCACGAATGGATAAACCCGCAGTGGCCCCCGTGGGGGTAGCGCATGATATCAGCATGTGAGGGCAGGCTGAGATGATCAAAATCCTCGACCGGGATCACCGGATCGTCCTCGGCGGTCAGCAGCGTGGCCGGGACCTGGAGCTGCGCCAGCCGGCTGCCGGCGATGGAGTAGCCCTCGAAATAGGGTGGCGCACCCTCATAGTCGGTGTAGCGGCTGACGAGTCGGTCAGTGAGCTCGTACATGTCGCCGCTCAGCAGCTTGTCGTCGATCCCGTGGTGCGGGAAGAGGCTCTGCTTGCGGCGCAGGGACCGGCGCCATTTGCGCATGAAGTAGTGGTTGTAAAACCACGGCGCCTGTTCGATCGCGCGCAGCCCGTTGGCCGGGCTGATCAGCGGACTCACCGCCACCACGTGCGTCAGATCGATGCCCGAATCGGGGGCGCGCAGCGCGACCCGCAGCGCAAAGTTGCCGCCCAGCGAGTAGCCGGCCAGCAGCAGGGGCCGGACCGGACTGAGCTGCTGAATCTCCTGGCAGGCCTCCACCACCTCATCGATGCGGCAGGAGTGAAAGATCCCGGGGTTGAGATGATGCGTGTCGCCATGATCCCGGAAATTCAGGCGGAACACGCTGTAGCCGGCGAGCCACAGCGAATACGCCGTCTCGACTAGATAGGTGGACTCGGCGCTCCCTTCCCAGCCGTGAAACAACATCACGAGCCCGCGCGGCCGGCTGACCGACGCCGGGGTATGAATGCCGGCCAGCCGAACGCCGCTGGCCGTGGTCAGAATATGGGGCTCGCTGACTTCGCGCAGGGTCCGCATGGGCTTGCCCATGCGCAGGCGCCTGAGCGCGGAGCTCGCCATGATGGACTGCAGGTGGGGATTGGTCAGCCCCGGCGCCGGCTTAAAGTGGGTCGTCATGCTCCACCACCTGGGCCACCTGTGCGCGCGCCCAGCGCGCCAGTTCGCTGCGCCCGAGATCAGGCGACCGGCTGTCCAGAAAGTGTATCCGCGCCACGGTGGTTCGCTGCCTGAGCAGCCGAACCAGCGAAGCGCCGAAGCTCTCGTTGGCGCCGAATGCAATCTCCGGCGTAAAGCGCCCGTCGCGCAAAAACGTGATAGCCACCGGCTGGATCGGCGTGTTGGTCTCCACGGCGGCCTGCAGCATGCGGCCGTGAAACGGCAGCACGGGGCGGCCCGGGCCCGTCCGCCCCTCAGGAAAAATGGCGACGGAGCGACCGCTGCGCAGCCGGCTGGCCAGCGCGCCGGTCACCTGAGCCTGCGAGCCGTGGTGGCCTCGCTGGTGAAACACGGTGCCGCCCACCTTGGCCATAAAGCCGATCAGCGGCCAGCGGGCAATTTCGGCCTTGGCCACAAACCCGGCGGCCAGCTGGCTGTGAATCAGCTCGATATCCGCCCAGGACATATGGTTGGCGAGGATGAATACCGGTTCGGTGGCCGGTTCTCCCCGGACCTCGATGCGAAACCCGAAAATCCTGAGCATCGTGCCGGACCACCAGCCCATCGCGCTCTCGGCCCAGCGCCGCCGCGCGCCCTCCTTGTTATAGCCCTGGGACACGACCACCAGAGTCACCGGCAGGCTGACCAGGGCGTGAAGCGCCAGTAGCGGCACGCGGCCGGCCATGCGCAGCACACCCCAGGGGTCGCTGGGGGCGCGGGGCGCGGCGGAGTTTTCGTGCGGATTGGTCATTGGTGTCTGCCTGCCTGCAGCAGCATCGTCTGTTCGTTCAGCGCCTGGATGTGCTCGTCCCAGTAGCGGCCTTCGGCGAACCAGGGAAAGAGCCGCGGAAACGCCGGGTCTTCCCAGCGCCGGGCGATCCAGGCGGCGTACTCTACCATGCGCTGGGACCGCAGCGCCTCCACCAGCTGGAGCTGGCTCCAGGGAAATTCGGCGAACTGTTCGTACCCTTCGAGCAGGCTGTCGAGCTGACGCTTGCGCCGCTCGAGATCGCTGTCGAGGAGCATCCAGAAATCGTGCACCACCGGACCGGTCTGACAGTCGTCGAGATCCACCAGATGAGGCCCTCGATCGGTCCACAGCACGTTGCCCCGATGACAGTCGCCATGAATCGACTGTTCCGCCCAGCGGCCGGTGCCAACGCGATCGGCCAGCGCGGCCAGGAGCGCACTTGTCGCGTCGCGATAGCGGCCGGCGGCCTCTATGGGCAGCTGCGGGCAGGCCTGGACAAAAGCGACGGCGTCCGAGGTGCGTTCCAGGTCCAGCAGGCGCTGTCGGTGCTGGAACGGGCGGTCCGCCGCGGCGGCGTGCAGCCGGCCCAGAAAGCGGCCCATCCATTCCAGGTTTTCGTCGCTTTCCAGCAGCGGCTCGCGACCGCCCTGGCGGCGAAACAGCGCGAAGCGGTAGTCGTGCCAGGTGAGCAGCGTTTGGTCCTCAAAGCGCAGCGGCGCAACCACGGGCAGCTCCAGCGCCGCGAGAAACTCCGAAAAACCGTGCTCCTCCTCGATGGCGTCGTTGGTCCAGCGGCCGGGCCGATAGAACTTGGCCACCACGGGCTCCGCTTCATCGATGCCAACCTGGTAAACGCGGTTTTCGAAGCTGTTCAGCGCCAGCAGCCGACCGTCTACCGGGAGCCCCAGGCTGGCCACCGCGTCCAGCACCTGCTCCGGGCCGAGACCGGCGTAAGGCGCCTCATCGCTCACCGTTTTTCGACGACAGCCACCGTCAGGCGGGACACGCACACCGGCCGCTCCTGGTCGTCGTGGATCCGGATCGACCAGACCTGCGACCGGCTTCCGATGTGTTCGGGTGTGGCCACGCCATGAACCCGACCGTCGCGCACACCCCGCAGGTGATTGGCGTTGATCTCCTGGCCGAGCACTAGCCGCCGCTCCTGATCGACCACCAGCGCGGCGGCGATCGAGCCCAGCGTTTCCGCCAGCACACACGAGGCGCCGCCGTGTAGAAGGCCATATGGCTGGTGCGTTTTCTCGGTTACGGGCATCGAGCCGCGCAGAAAGTCCGGTCCGAGCTCATCGAGCCGGATCTCCAGGTTGCCCGGCATGCCCCCCTGACAGACCCCCTCGATATCTCCGGCCTGCACCGAGGGGTGCCAGATGGCGTCGACCGAACTCACCGCCCTGCTCCCGCGTAAGCCTGCTCAGAAATCTCGCTCCAGCCTCTGACCTGTTCGCCGAAGGCGAGATAGGAGTCGAGCACCCGCTTGAACTGCGGATCGGCGGCGGCGATCTCCTCGACCACGTCCAGCGAAAGCTGCCGCAGGTACTTCAGCACCGGTTCCGGGAACGGCCGAAGCTCCACCGATGGATCTTTGCGGATTTCGCTCAGGGCGTACGCGTTTTGCGCCGTAAACTCAGCCGCCATCGAGTCGTTGATCGAACGACAGGCATGGCGAACGATCGCCTGCAGATCCGCCGGCAGCTCGTTGTACGCCTGCTTGTTGACCATACACTCAAGCGTGGTGCCGGGCTCGTGCCAGCCGGGATAGTAGTAGTAGCGGGCCGCCTGATACAGACCGAACGCCCGATCGTTGTAAGGGCCAACCCACTCCGTCGCGTCGATGGTGCCGGCCTCGAGGGCGGTGAAAATCTCCGCTCCCGGCAGCGTTACGGGTGTACCGCCTGCCCGCCGCAGCACCTCGCCACCCAGTCCGGGAATACGCATCTTGAGGCCCTGGAGATCGTCGACGGTGTCGATCGGTTTGTTGAACCAGCCGCCCATCTGAACCCCCGAGTTGCCGGCCGGAAAAGGCACCAGGTTGAAGCCGTCATAAATCTCGGTCCACAGCTCCAGGCCACCACCCTCGTAAAGCCAGCCGTTCATGGCCTGCCCGTTGAGGCCGAAGGGTATCGCGGAAAAAAACTGCAGAGCCTGGGATTTGCCTTTCCAGTAGTAGGCGCCGCTGTGGCCCATCTCGGCCGTTCCGGCGCTGACCGCGTCAAACACCTCAAACGCCGGCACCAGGTCGCCGGCCCCGTAGACCTTGACGTTGAGCCGCCCGCCGCTCATCTCGGTGATCGCCGCCGCGAGGTCTGCGGCGCCGCTGCCCAGACCCGGAAAATTCTGCGGCCAGGAGGTGACCATCTTCCAGTTGCGGGTTGGTTCGCTGGCGCCCTCGCCGGGGCCGCAGTCGGTCTGAGCGCAGCCGCTGACCGCCACCGCGCCGGCCGCCAGTGCGCCGCTCGAGCGCAGAAATGTTCGTCGTTCCATGAAGCTGGGTCGCCTTTGTTGGTTTACCGGCCATTTTACCCCGCGGCGGCGGCGGGGGCTTTTCCTACACGTTTTGCGGAGCCGATCGCACGATTTGCCCGCCCTGCATTGCTAAACTATGCTCGGGAATGTTGTCTCGCCCGCCATCAGCGGTGGGCCAGCAGCAGCAGAGGAAACGGGTGATGGGTAAAGAGTCTTTCGGGCAGTACAAGGTCGAATCGGAGCTGGGCCGCGGCGGCATGGGTGTGGTCTTCAAGGCCCACGATGAAGCGCTGAGTCGCCACGTGGCAATCAAGGTACTGTCGGAGCAGCTGGCCACCGACGAAAGCGTGGTCGAACGCTTCAAGCGCGAAGCGAAATCGATGGCGGCGCTCAACGATGCCCGCATTATTCAAATCTACTTCATCGGCGAAGACGACGGTCAACCTTACTTCGTGATGGAGTACGTGGACGGTGAGTCGCTGAGCGACCGTCTTAAGCGCGAAGGCCGCCTGCCGATCGCCGAAGCCCTGGAGATTCTCAAGCAGGCCGCTGAAGGTCTGGCGGTGGCCCACGACCGCGGGGTCGTGCACCGCGACATCAAGCCGGGCAATCTGATGCTCGGCAAAAACGGCAACGTGAAGCTCGCCGACTTCGGGATTGCCATGGTGCAGGACCTGTCCAAGCGCCTGACCAACACCGGGGAGTTCGTCGGCACGCCGGGCTACCTGTCACCGGAAGTCTGCGTCGGGCAGCCCGTGGATCAGCGGTCTGACATCTTTGCGCTCGGAATCGTGCTTTACGAGATGCTGACGGGCGACATTCCGTTTACCGAAGCGAGCCCCCTCGGCATGATGCTGGAGGTGGTCAAGGCGGAGATTCCGGACGTGCGTTCGGTCAATGCCGAGGTGGACGAGCGCACCTGCCAGATCCTGGCGCGAATGATCGCCAAAGACCCGGATCAGCGGTACCCGGACTGTCACGAGCTGCTGGCGGATCTAAAGGGCACCAACCCGATCGCCGCGCCACCTCCGGTGGAAGGGCCCGGCGCGGCCAACAATGCATTCAACCAGGCGCGCACCACGGCGCTGAGCCAGCTGGAGTCGATCCCCGAGCTCGGCACCGGTTCGGTCGAAGCCACGCGCGTGTCCGGACCGGGCAACCAGCTGCCGCCCAAGGCCCCGGCCGCCCAGCCGGCTCAGGCCCAGTCCAGCTCCGGTCCACGCTGGCTGCCGGCCGCCATCGCGGCACTGCTGCTGGTGGGCATCGCCGGCGGCGCTGCATTCATCTTTCAGGACGAGCTTTTTTCCAGCGGTGCTGACGATGAGCAGGTCATGGCCAAAGCCCAGAGCCTGGAGACGGTCAACCCGGCCAAGGACGAAACGAGCGACGCTGCGTCCGCCAGTGATTCGGACGAAACCATCAGCGGCGAAGATCTCGAGCAGGCGCTTTTGGCGGCCTCGAGCGAAGTGGCTGAGAGTGAAGACTCAGAAGCCGTCGGCAACGACGACGCCACGGCTGAGAAAACGACGCTGGCCAACGCGGGCATCGCGACCCGCACTGACAGCGGCGCAGCGGACGCCGGCAGCACGCCCGACACGGTCGCTAAGACCACCGAAACGCTTTCCGCTGCAGTAACGGGGGACTCGGAGGACGCCACCAAGGCCGCGACTGCGAACGTACAGGTGGTCGACCGGGATCAGGCCGTTACCCAGCTCACCACGCCGGCAACCACTCAAGTGACGGCGCAGCCGGCGCCCGAGAAGTCCGCGCCGCTTGAGGTGGCCTCGGTGACACCCGCGGTGTCGCAGCCGGCGGCTGATCCGCGCATGGTTGTGGTCGCCGTGGGTGATCGCGCGCTGGCGGGTCCGGTGGAGCAGCTCCTGGAGAACGCCCTGCTGGATCGCGAGCTCGACGTGCTGGACGAAGCGTTCTTCCCGGATATCGGCGTCTTCGCCAACGAGCAAGGTGTCGACCTGGCGGGTCTGTCCGGGCTGATTCAGGACAACGGCGGTGACGTACTGGTGCTCGCGGAAATCGACTACATCGGCGAGACGCAGCTGCAGTATTACGGCCAGTTCAGCACGCTGTATTCGGTCAACGTCAAAATCCGGAATATCTCGCTGCGAGACCGGCGCCCGCTTGGGCGTGGCTGGACCCGCAAGGTGGACTTCACCACGCTGAACGCGGATGAGAAGGCCAGAGAAGAGGTGGGCCCGATTGTCGACGACGTGGCTGCAGCGCTGGTGAGCTACAGCCAGCGATAGGGCAGCGTTTTCTTAGTCGAGCGCCGGCAGCGACCAGTCGATGGGCGGCAGCGCCTGAGACGCCAGGTAGTCGTTAGCCCGGGAGAAGTGGCGGCAGCCGAGAAAACCCCGGTGGGCTGAGAGGGGCGACGGATGAGCCGACTCCAGCACGAGATGCCGATCCCGGTTGATCAGCTGACCTTTCTTTTGCGCGTAGCTTCCCCACAGCAAAAACACCAGGCCGCTGCGGGACTGATCCAGCCGGCTGACCACGGCGTCGGTGAAGGTCTCCCAGCCTTTGCCCTGGTGGGCACCCGCGTTGCCCTGCTCCACCGTGAGCACCGCGTTCAGCAGCAGCACCCCCTGACTGGCCCAGTGCACTAGGTTGCCGTGGGCGGGCGCGGGAATTCCCAGGTCGTCATTGATCTCCTGGAAGATGTTCTTCAGCGACGGCGGGATCGGCACCCCGGCCGGCACGGAGAAAGACAGGCCGTGCGCCTGACCGGGACCGTGATAGGGATCCTGTCCCAGAATGACGACCCGAACGTCGTCAAAGCCGGTTAGCCGCAGCGCCTCAAAAACCTGGGCTGACGGTGGATACAGCACCTTGCGGGCAGCCTTTTCCTGCTTCAGGAAGTTCTTCAGCTCCTGCATATAGGGTGCGTCAAACTCGCTGGCAAGAATCGGGTCCCAGGCAGCGCTGATGATGGTGCTGTCAGGTTTCGGGTCAGCGTCGTTCACGAGCAGTCGCCGACGATCAGCCCTGGGCCAGCTGCAGCTGGAACCGCAGCTTGTTGACCAGCAGATCCTCGTCGATCGGTTTGGCGACCAGATCGTTGGCGCCACCGCGGAGCAGCGCGGCCTGCTTGTCTTTGTTGTCGTCACCCGTCATGACGATGATAGGTAGCCTGCTGCGACCGAGGTTCAGCGGGCCGCGAATCTTTTCCACCAGGTCCATACCGGTCAGTCCACCCTTGAGATAAACATCGGTCAGGACCACGTCGATCGCCGGTCCGCCGAGCGAGGCGAGATTGCCCTCGAGAATCTCGAGCGCTTCCTCCACGGACACCAGGTGCTGAACGCTGAAGCCCGCTGCCTCCATGATGCGGCGGGTGGCCACCGCCACCACGCGGCTGTCCTCCACGTAAAGAATGTGCCCGGTCACCGAGGTGTCGGGTTTGACGTAACCCTGGATGAAAGCACCGAGGGCCTTGAAGCCATCAGACTTGTCGAAGTAGTCCGTGACGTGTTCGTTGATGTCGCGATTTTGCAGCCGGTCGTTGACGTCCCCGGACACCAGGATGATCGGCATGAAGCGCTGGTCGCTGCGCCCGCGAAGCTCAGCGGCCAGATCCATACCGTTCATGTCGGGCAGGGAGATAGCGGTACTCACCAGATCGACACTGCCGCCGGCGAACTCCTCCAGCGCGCTGGCAGCGCTCTCGCAGGCCACAATCTGTGCATCCGGGAGCGCCTGGGCCACGGTTTTTTCAATCAGCCGACGCGTCACTTTGGAGCTGTCGACGATGAGGATACGGCCGCCTTGTTCCACCAATGATTCCTTAAGAGAAGTAGTTTGAGCCCGGTCCGTTTCCCAACCGGCGGGCGCGCCGGTCTCCGGATCAGGCTACTGCCGCAAGGCATCGGCCCGCAGCAGACCCATTGTTGCGCCTGACCGCCGCCCGGGCAAGACGCCGTCAGGCTCAGTCCGGATCGAGCCCGCCGAGCTGGCGGCTGGCGGCCAGCCAGGCACCCGCCCAGCCGATCGCGCCACCGCCGGCCACCAGCGCAACGATAAAGACGATCCCGGGCCAGCGCAGGTTCAGGTCACTGCTGTAGCTGGCGGCCAGCTCGCCGACCGGACCCACCAGCATACCCACACCGAGCACAATCACGAGCGCCGCCAGCGCGCCACCGATCAAGCCGTAACTTAAGCCAAGGTACAGAAAGGGCCGGCGCACAAAGCTGTCCGTGGCGCCCAGCAGGCGGGTGATCTCGATCTCTGCGCTGCGGGTTTTCAGTTCAAGACCGATCGTGTTGCCGACGATCAGCAGCGCCGCGATCGACAGCAGGACGGCGAGCACCAGCGCGGCCCGTCCGCCGAGCGAGAGCAGCGCGTTGAGACGATCCAGCCACTGCATGTCCAGCAGCGTTGAATCCACGGCCGGCAGTTCCGCCAGCGCGTCAGCAAGTTCCTGGACCGAGGCCGTGTCCTTAAGTTCGGCGGCCGGAACGACAAGCAGCGTCCAGGGCAGCGGGTTTTCCGGCAGCGCCTCAACAAGCGCCGGTTCGGCAAATCGCTGCTGCAGCATCGCCAGCTCCTGCTCCGGGTCCAGGAGGCTGACCGTCTGGACATCGTCCCGGGCCCGCAGCTGCTGAGCCATTGTTTCGGCTGCCGCGCGATCGCTGGCCGCGGGCAAAAACACGGAGATCTGCCGGGCATCCGGATACCGGTCACCGACGGCTTGGAGGTTTCCGATCAGCCAGTAGAGGGCGGCCGGCAGTCCGAGCGCCACAGCCAGCACCGCCGCGGTCATGGCACTGCCGAGCGGCCGGGCGAACAGGCGCTGAACGCTGCTTCCCGCCGAGGTGAGATGGTGCTCAAAAAAGGTCGACAGCGACCCCCGAAAGGATCGGGAGCGCTGGACCTTGGCCTTCTTAGCGTTTGGCTTGGCTGGACCGGATCGTTTCACGATGATTGTGGCCGGAAGTCGTCAATCAGGCGACCGTTCTCCAGCACCAGGACCCGGCACTTCATACGCCTGACGAGGTAGAGATCGTGGCTGGCGACCAGGAAACAGATGCCACTGCGGCTGAGCTCAGCAAAGAGATTCATGATCTCCGCGGAAAGCTCGGGGTCGAGGTTTCCCGTCGGCTCATCGGCCAGCACCACAGGCGGGCGATTGACAATCGCTCGCGCGATGCCGACCCGCTGCTGCTGACCGGTCGACAGCTGAGCCGGCAAAGCTCGCTCGCGCTCCCGGAGGCCGACGGCATCAAGAGCGGCTCGGGCGCGCCGCTGTCGTTCGCTGCGCTTCACTCCCGCGATCACCAGCGGCAGCGCCACGTTGTCGAACACGGTCGCTTCCGGCAGCAGGCGGTGGTCCTGGAAGATCATCCCGACCCGGCGTCGGTGAGCCGGAATCGCGCGGCGTCGAATCCGACCCACGTTGCTGCCGTCCATCAACACCACCCCGTGGGTGGGACGCTCCATGAGGGCGATCAGCTTCAGCAGCGTGCTCTTGCCGGCCCCGGAATGCCCCGAGACGAACACCATCTCGCTGTCACCGATCTCAAAGCTTAGGTCTTCCAGCGCCTGGTTGCCCCCGGCGTAGCGCTTGGCCACCGCGTCGAAGCGAATCATGCGCGGTGCGCACCTGCTGGCTCGCGTTGTAATCGGTCCGGGATGTCCTCAGACCCTGACTGAAAGCGCACGCGGTCAGCCGCCGGTCAGCTGGTTGAGCTGGAAGATCGGCAGGAGGATCGCCAGGACAATCGTCAGCACCATTCCGCCGATAAGCAGAATCATCACCGGTTCGAGCACGCCGGTGAACACCGCCACGGTGGATTCCACCTGCCGGTCCTGGTGCTCTGCCGCTCGCTCCAGCATCTGATCGAGCTCACCGCTCTTTTCGCCGCTGGCGATCAGCCGTACCACCAGCGGAGGAAAGACCCCGCTGACCTGCATGCTCCGGCTGAGTGAGCCACCCTCTCGAACCTGGCGGGTAACCTGGCGCGTGGCGCGTGACATGGTCAGGTTGCTGAGCACGTCGCCGGAGATCTTCAGCGCGTCGAGCAGCGGCACGGCGCTCCCGGTCAGAATGCTCAGCGTCCGGCAAAGCCTCGCCGTGTTTGCCGCGCGACTCAGACGGCCCAGGATCGGGATGCGCAGCAGCGTTCGGTGCCAAAGCTGTCGCAGCGACGGTTGCCGCAGGGCCAGCGCGGTCAGCGCAACCGCAGCGACAATTCCCAGCAGCAGCCAGCCAATATTTTCCGTCAGCCATCCGCTCAGCGCCATCAGCGCTCGCGTCAGCCAGGGCAGACTCTGGTCCATCGAGTTGAATACGGTGACCACCTGGGGCACGACGTAGGTCAGCAGCCCCATCATCGTGGCGAGCGCCACGACGGCAACGATGGCGGGGTACAGCATCGCCAGCAGCACTTTGCGCCCCAGGGCGTCACGGCTTTCGGCGTAGTCGGCCAGGCGATTCATCACCTGATCGAGCTGGCCGGACTGTTCGCCGGCAGCGATCGAAGCGCGGACGAGCGGCGGGAAGGCGCCCGGGAACTCGGCCATGGCTGAGGACAGCGCGTGGCCCTCCATGACCCGGGAGCGCAGCGCGGTCATGATCTTCTTGCTGCCGGCCCGATCGCTCTGCTGGCTGACGGTGGCGAGCGCCTCTTCCAGCGGCAGGCCCGCGCCGAGAAGGCTGGCAAGCTGCCGAAGCAGCAGCGCCTGTTCGCTGGTGGACAGGCGGCGGACGCCAAAGCCGCCGGTGGCTTCGGTGACAGGGTCAACACTGAGCGGGCTAAGGCCCTGCTCACGCAGCTGTTGGCGAACCTGCCGGGCCGTATCCCCGGCCAGCACCCCCTTTCGAGTATGCCCTTTGGTGTCGAGTGCGGAGTATTCGTAGGCGCCCATAACGGATTGCCGCGCTTATTCCTGCCGGGTTACGCGCAGCACCTCTTCGACCGAGGTCACGCCGCTGCTGACCAGGCGCCAGCCGTCGTCCAGCAGGCTGGGCCAGTGTTGGCGGGCGTGGCTTTCCAGCGCCGCCTCGCCCGCGCTGTCGTGGATCAGCTCCCGCAGCGTTTCGTCCATGGCCACCAGCTCGTAGATGCCGGTGCGCCCGCGATAACCGGCGCCCGGCGGCTCGGCCGGCGGGCGGTGAAGCGTGACCTGGCCGTCCGCCGGCTGTCCAAACGCTCTCAGCTCGGCCGCGCGGGCCGGATAGGCTTGGCGCAGCTCTGGATCGAGTACCCGGACCAGGCGTTGAGCGAGAACGCCGATCAGGCTCGAGGCCAGCAGGAAGGGTTCCACGCCCATGTCCCGCAGGCGCGTGACGGCGCCGATTGCGCTGTTGGTGTGCAGCGTGGCCAGGACCAGGTGGCCGGTCAGCGATGCCTGCACCGCAATCTGGGCGGTTTCCAGATCCCGGATTTCGCCGACCATCACCACGTCCGGATCCTGGCGCAGGATCGCCCGCAGCCCGCGGGCAAAATCCATCTCGACCTTGGGATTGACCTGAGTCTGGCCGATGCCCTCGATGTCGTATTCGATCGGATCCTCGACCGTCATGATGTTGCGGGTCCGATCGTTGAGGCGCCCCAGCGCCGCGTAGAGGGTGGTGGTTTTGCCCGAGCCGGTCGGACCGGTGACCAGCAGAATGCCGTGAGGCCGGGTGATGAGCTGCTGCAGGCTGTCGCGGGTCTGCTGACCCATGCCCAGCTCCTCCAGATCCAGACGGCCAGCCTGCTTGTCCAGGAGCCGGAGCACCAGCCGCTCGCCGTGACTGGAAGGAATTGTTGAAACCCGCACGTCCACCGGTCGGCCGGCCACGCGCAGCGATATGCGGCCATCCTGCGGGAGACGCTTCTCGGCGATATCGAGTCGCGCCATGACCTTGATGCGAGAAACTACGAGTCCGGCCACGCGTCGTTCGGGGGCCAGTACCTGGCGCAGCACGCCGTCCACCCGGAAGCGAACCATCAGGCTGTTTTCCAGCGGCTCGATGTGAATATCGGAAGCGTTTTCCTTGACCGCTTCGGTCAGCAGAGCGTTGATCAGCCGGATAATTGGGGCATCGTCTTCACTCTCCAGCAGGTCTTCGGGCTCCGCGAGCTCCTCGGCGATCTGCTTTAGGTCGAGCTCGTCGGAGATGTCCTCGGCCATCTGCCGGGCGTCGCCGCCGCCGTGCTGATAGAGCTCCTGCAGCAGGTCTTCAAACGCCTTTTCCGGCAGGGCCTGCAGCTCAAGCTCAGCACCAAGATAGCGTTTCAACTCCAGCAGCGCCTCGGGTCGAACGCCCTGCCGGTACGCCACCGCGGCCCGGTCTCCGCGCCACTCGAGGAGCGTTGCCCCGTTGCGACGGGCAAACCCGTAGGAGGGACGATGAGGTCGCGTGTTCACTGGTCCGAGCTTTCGGGCTCCGCCTCCTGCACTTCCCGGTATTCTTCGAGCGTCGGCAGCAGCGGCAGTGATTCAGCGCGCAGCAGGCCGTCGTAGTTCCGCTGCTCCTCCAGCTGCGAGTCGCGCATGAAGTTGTATTTGGCGCCGGTGACCGCGTCCATGGTGGCCTGGTCTTTGAGGATTCTCGGGCGAATAAACACCATCAGGTTCCGCTTGGTGCGCTGCGTTGTCCGGTACTTGAACAGGTTGCCGAGCAGCGGGATGTCGCCAAGCGCCGGCACCTTCTGAATGCGCTCCGACACCGTGTCGTCGATGAGGCCGCCGAGGACCAGCACGCCACCGTCGGGCACCATGACCGTCGTGGAAAGCTCCCGCTTGTTGGTGATCAGGTCCACGGCCACCGACTGAGCGGAGATGCTCGAAACCTCCTGCTGAATCGCCAAGATCACCGTGTCACCCTCGTTGATGTGGGGCGTTACCGTCAGCGTGAGGCCAACGTCCTCGCGGGTGATCGTCTGGAACGGGCTGACCGCCGCCTGGTTGGCGCCGGTGTTGGTGAACTGGCCGGTGACAAACGGCACCTCCTGGCCGACGTTGATCACGGCCTCCTGGTGGTCGAGAGTCACGATGGAAGGTGTCGACAGCACGTTGTTGTCGGCGTCCGAGTCCAGCGCGCTGACCAGCGCATTCAGCCGCGGGATTTCCTGGATGATGGGCAGGCCATCGGCGTCGACCCCGGTTTGAACTTCGATCACGCCGGACAGGTAGCCGAGGTTGAGACCAGCGCCCAGCGCGGACAGATTGGGAAAGACGTTTTCACCCGTCGGCGTCAGATCCAGGATATCGGGGCCCGTGCCAAAGTTGGTGGGAAAGCCGGTGCCGCCGATCGGTCCTGAGTCGCCCAAGGCGTCGATTGAGGCTGCCTGCCACTGAACGCCCAGCTCGCGCGCAAAGTCTGTCGATACTTCGGCGATGATTGCCTCCACCTGCACCTGGTGCCGACGCACGTCGAGCTGTCGCACGACCGACTGCACGGTTCGGAACACGGCCGGCGGCGCGGTGACCACCAGCGAGTTTGTCTCGGCGTGCGCCTGGATTGTTGCTGGGCCTTCGGTGGCGTCGCCATCCGGCCCGCGGACCACGCTGTCGAGGATCGGCACCAGTGATTCGGCGCTCGCATATCTTAGATAAATAACCTGGGTGCTGCCCCCGGCTTCGATGGGCGTGTCCAGATGGGACACGATCGTCTTATAGCGCAGCCGAGCCGCGGGATCGCCAAACAGCAGCACGCTGTTGGTTCGCTGGTCGGCCAGCGCCTTGGGTCCGCCGCCGCCGTTGGCACCGGCGCCGGCGGTTGCCGTATTCAGCGCTCTGACCACCTCGGTGGCGTTCGCGTGCTGCAGCGCCATGACCTCCACGTCATCCTCGCTCACCGTATCGATACGGCGAATGATCTGGGCCAGGCGGGAAACGTTGGCGGCCCGGTCGGAGATCACGAGTACGTTAGAGCCCTCATGCGCGGCCACGGAACCGTTCTGAGGAATCAGCTGGCGCAGCAGCGGCACCAGCTGAGCAGCCGGGACGTGCTTGACCTCCACAACCTGGGTAACAAGCTGATCGCCACGAGGGTTGCCCCCCACAAGCGGTATGGCGTCCCTAAGCCCTTTGGCGTCCGGCACAATCTTGATGACGTCCCCGGCCGGTATGGCGGAGAACTCGTGAACCCGCAGCACGGACAGAAACAGCTCGTACATTTCGTCCGGGTTCATCTCCCGGTTTGAGATGACGTTAACCGTCACTTCCTGGACGCGCGGATCGAGCACAAAGTTTTTGCCGGTCACCTCCGCAACGGTCGCGATCAGCGACTGCAGGCTGGCGTCTTCCAGATTGAGTTTGCCGGTTTGCGCTCGGCTCGGCTCGACCACAGCCAGCAGCAGCGCCAATCCCACAGCGGCGGTGAATGACAGCAGGTTTGGGTTGTTATTCAATTAATTTCCCAGCTGGTTGGCGTCGATATTGAGGGTCATTTCGCGGCCGTCTCGCTTGAGGCGGACCGCAAAGTTGGACTGAGACTTAAGCTGATTGATCAGCTCGAAGGAACGCGCCGGATTATCCAGGGGCACACCGTTCACCTCGGTGATGATGTCGGTATTGCGAAGTCCGAGCTTGGAAAACACCGCGCTGTCCCTGCCCACCTGAAGCCGCACGCCCACCGGCTTACCGTTTTCCATATGGGGCAGCACGCGCACCTGGCGAGCCAGCTCCGCCGGGTCGATCCGCAGCGTGGTCTGCACGTTGCGCCAGTCCACCTGCTGACCGTTTCCAGCGGGCACGGCGCTCGTGCGAATTCCGGGCATCGCCTGGCCTGCACCGCGGGCGGCGCCCCGGCTGCCGCTGCGTCGACTGTTGCGAGCCAGGCGGCTGCGCGGCGCAGGATTTTCTTCGTCGCGTAGGCGAAGCGTCTCAAAGCGGCCCTGGTGAACCAGCACAACTCGATCGGTATACACTTCATGAAGGCTGGCCGCGCCGGGGAGCTCGTCTCCAACGTTGTAAAAGCCGTCACCCTCGCTGTCGACGACAATGGCCATGCCCTGCTTCGGATCATCAGAGGCCAGCGTGCCGCGCAGCAGCAGGTCCAGACTCGTTTCGGGAGCGTCGAACGCGCCGCCACCCAGCGGGATTGCCATGCCCGACTGTCCAAACAGATGCAGGCCGGGAAGATCCACCGCCTGTGCCGTTGCCGCGGCGAGCGGTTCCGTGCTGCCGTCGAGCGCGGGTGCCGGGGACGGATTGAGGTCCACCACCTTCCACACGATTGAGGCGGTCAGCCAGACGCAGCAGACCAGCGCTGCCAAAAGCGCAACCCAGCCGGCGAGCAGCGCTGCCGTCTGCGCGGGATCACGCTCGGCCACTTGAGAAAACATGTGCGCGATGGTAGCGCAAAGCGGTGCCGGCGGGAATCCCGCCGGCCGGCCGCCGGAAGGGGTGCTAAATGTCTAAGTTATTGACATTCAAAGCATTTTTCTCGATAAAGTCGCGACGAGGCTCCACCACATCACCCATTAAGGTGCTGAAAAGATCGTCGGCTGCAACCGCGTCTTCGATGGTGACTTTGAGCAGCCGACGGGTTTCCGGATTGACCGTGGTATCCCAGAGCTGCTCGGGGTTCATTTCTCCCAGACCCTTAAAGCGCTGGATGGTCTGGCCACGCTTGGCCTGCTCCATCAGCCAGGCCTCAACCTCACCGAAGCTCGCAACCTCGCTGTTTCGATCCCCCTGGGAGACGACCGCTCCCGGCTGGATCAGACCGGAGATCTGTTCACCCAGCTCCATCATTGCGCGATAGTCGGCGCCGTCAAAAAACTCGGGTGGCAGTACGCGGGGCGTGCTGACGCCGTGCGTGTATTCATGAACAACGAGGCCGTCGCTGGTTGCCTCAACCTCATACCGGTCGCTGGGCCCGGTATCCGCATTCAGCAGGGACTCGAGCTCGCTCGCCCAGTCGGAGATCGAGCCCGGGTTATCGAACGCGGTCGCGTCCAGCTTGCTGACGCCCATCAGCGCCTGCAGCACGGTTTCGCTGTAGTGGGTCGACAGCCGACGAATGCTTCGCTGCACGGCCTGGTACCGTTTCATCAGGCTTTCCAGCCCCGTGCCGGTCAGCGGCGGTGCTTCCGGGTCGTAGACCAGCTGCGCCTTGTCCAGGGCCCGCGCCAGCAGGTACTGGCTGAGCTCGGCATCGTCTTTCAGGTACTGCTCCTGCTTGCCGTGTTTGATCTTGTACAGCGGCGGCTGACCAATATAAATGTGTTCTCTTTCAATGAGTTCCCGCATTTGGCGGTAGAAAAAGGTCAGCAGAAGCGTGCGGATGTGAGAACCGTCCACGTCTGCGTCCGTCATGATAATGATGCGGTGATAGCGAAGCTTCTCGGGGTCGAATTCCTCCCGACCGATGCCGCAGCCGAGCGCCGTGATCAGCGTGCCGACTTCCTGGGATCCCAGCATCTTGTCGAACCGCGCTTTTTCCACGTTCAGGATCTTGCCCTTGAGCGGCAGGACCGCCTGATACTTCCGGTTCCGCCCCTGCTTGGCTGAGCCACCCGCGGAGTCACCCTCCACCAGGAACAGCTCGCAAAGGGCTGGATCTTTTTCCTCGCAGTCGGCCAGCTTGCCCGGTAGGCCGGCGATATCCATCGCGCCTTTGCGCCGGGTCATCTCCCTGGCTTTGCGGGCAGCCTCCCTGGCGCGCGCGGCGTCCACCGCTTTGGCGGTGATCGCCTTGGCCTCCTGCGGGTGTTCCAGCAGGAATTCCGACAGCTTTTTGCTCACGGCCGACTCGACAACGCCCTTTACTTCGGAGCTGACAAGCTTGTCCTTGGTCTGAGAAGAAAACTTCGGGTCTGGCACCTTGACCGACAAAACGGCGATCAGCCCCTCGCGGCAGTCGTCACCGGAAAGCTGAACCTTGGCGTTCTTGGCGGCCGATTCGGTGTACTGATTGATGGTTCGCGTCAGCGCCGCCCGAAAGCCGGCGAGGTGCGTCCCGCCGTCCTTCTGCGGAATGTTGTTGGTGAAACAGAACACGCTTTCCTGGTACGCATCGGTCCACTGCAGCGCGGCTTCCACGGAGGCCTCGGGCGCCTCCGTCGAGAAACTGACGACGGTCGGATGCAGCGCGGCTTTCTTGCCGCTGAGGTGTTCAACGAATGAACGGATGCCGCCTTCGTACTCGAAGACGTCCTGTTTACCGCTGCGCTGATCGATCAGCTCGATACGGACGCCCGAGTTGAGAAACGACAGCTCGCGCAGCCGCTTCGCCAGCACCTCGTAATGAAACTCCGTGTCGGAGAAGATTTCGGCGCTCGGCCAGAAGGAAATGGTGGTGCCGGTCCGTGTGGTATCGCCGGTTACGCTCAGCGGCGCCTTCGGCACGCCAAGATGGTATTCCTGCTCGTGGACCTTGCCGTCCCGATGAATCCGCATCTCCAGCTTTTCCGACAGTGCGTTGACCACAGACACGCCGACGCCGTGCAGACCGCCCGACACTTTATAAGAGTTGTCGTCAAATTTTCCGCCGGCGTGCAGCACGGTCATGATGACTTCCGCGGCTGACTTGTCCTCTTCCTCGTGGATATCCGTCGGGATGCCGCGACCGTTGTCCTTGACGGTAATCGAGTTGTCGGCCCGGATGATGACCTTGATGTTGTCACAATGGCCGGCGAGCGCTTCGTCGATCGAGTTGTCCACCACCTCAAAAACCATGTGGTGGAGGCCGGTCCCGTCATCGGTATCACCGATATACATACCCGGGCGTTTGCGAACGGCGTCCAGGCCTTTCAGGACCTTAATATTCGAGGAATCGTATTTATCTGTCATGTTTTCTCTCAGGAGCTCGCGGGGGCGCAGAGTGGCCTTTTTCTCGGGCTCATTTTCTGGGGACAGGGTGCTTGAGCCCGGTCCGCTTTAACCCTCGGATTATACCAGTTCTGAGACCTGCCCTTGTTCCACGTGGAACACTTTGTCCACGCCGCTCTTGTCCACCCCAGGGGGTGCAGCATTACCCGTTATCCAGATCTGAGCGCCCAGTCGTCGAACTACTTCTACCGCGATCCGCTGGTGCTCTGTGTCCAGTTCCGACGGGAGATCATCAAACCCAATCACGGGTACGCCCCCCTGTTCTGACATCGCTTCCGACTGAGCCAGCAGCAACGCCAGCGCCACCATCTTTTGCTGGCCGCGCGATAGCCGACCCGCGATCCGCTGACCTGCCGACACCATACGGACATCACCTCGGTGAGGACCCCGGCTGGTGAAACCCAGTTCACGATCCTGACCAAGGCACTCCCCTAAAGCCTCGTGCAGCGTCTGATCTTCCGGCCAGCCCGTGGCAAGAGACAGCGAAATTTTCGCCAAGGCCGGGGAGAAGCGTTGAAGATGCTCAGCGGCGAAACTGCTGATTCGATCGAGATGCGATCGGCGATACTGCGCCACCGCTTCCCCATGTTCCACCAGCGCTTGATCCCATACCGTGATTTCGTTGATCGATGCGCCGCTGCGGATTGCGGCGTTACGCTGCCGCAAGGTGGTTCGATAGCGACGCCAGTGCTGGAGAAATCCATGTTCCACGTGAAACACTCCGAAATCCAGGAACCGTCTTCGGTCCTCAGGCTGACCCTCAATCAGTCGATGCAGCCCGGGATGAAACACGGTGAACGGCAGCTTTTCTGCCAAGGTCGCCAGCGACTTGATGTCCTGACCACCGGCCCTCGCCGACCAGACCGAGGGCTCGCGCTGAATACCCAGGACTTCGGACGGCTCATCGTTCCGGGCCAGGTGCGCAACGATGACGGCCTTGCGCTGCTCTCGATTCAGGAATTCATGTCGCCCGCTGCCAAGAAACGAGCGGCCCCGACTCAGGCAATGAAGGGCTTCTAACAGGCTGGTCTTGCCCGCGCCGTTGTCCCCCAGAAAAAGGTTGATACCGGCACCGGGCTTGAGGTCAACAGCATTGAGGTTCCGAACGCCGTCGATCTGCAGACGACTGACGCGGATCATCGTGGGGGACGCGGGTTGCTGCGAGCTCGCGCCGATTGTTCGACTACAGGCGTAGCGGCATCACAACGTGACGAGCATGGTCCGACTCAGGCGACTTGCACAGGCAGCTGCTGTTGGCGTCTTTGAAGCAAAGCTGAATCTGGTCGGTATCGAGGGCGTTGAGGGCGTCCAATACGTAGTTGACGTTAAACCCAACCGCGAGCTGGTCGATCTCGCTGGTCACCTCAACTTCCTCGACGGCCTCTTCCTGCTCGGGATTGTGGGCCACAATCCGCATCTGGTTTGGGGCCAGCTCGAGCCGAACGCCGCGGTACTTTTCGTTGGACAGAATCGCCGCGCGATGGAGGGCATCGCGGATGTCATCGCGCTCGCCTTGAACCACAAGATCCGCTCCCATCGGCACCACGGCCTCGTAGTCGGGAAACTTGCCGTCGATGAGCTTTGAGGTGAACGTCCCATCGTCGAGCGCTACCCGTACGTGGGACCGCCCGAACTGCACCGTGATGGGCTCATCGTCGTTTTCGAGAAGGCGCTGGAGCTCCAATACACCTTTGCGCGGGATGATCATCTGGCGGACGTTATCCACAGCCAGGTCAGCGTCAACATCGGTAATTGCCAGACGGTGTCCGTCGGTTGCCACGCAGCGCAGCAGGCCTTCGCGCAGCTCGAGCAGCAGCCCATTCAGGTAGTAGCGAACGTCCTGGTTAGCCATTGCAAACGCTGTTCCCTCAATAATGCGCTTCAGATCACTTTGCTTGATCTGGACCGACTCTCCCACTTCCACGTCTTCGATCACCGGGAACTCGTTCGCGGGAAGGGTGGCCAGCGTAAAGCGACCGCTGCCGGCGCGGATTGTTGCCTTGTCAGCGGAAAAGTCCAGATCAAGGCGAGTGCCGTCCTGCAGCGCTTTACAGATATCCAGCAGCTTGCGCGCCGGGATTGTGACCTCACCCTCGCGCTCCACCTCAACGCCTACGGAAGCCGTCAGCTCAACTTCCAGATCAGTTCCGGTCAGCATCAGTCGATTATCAGAGGCTCGTACCAGCAGATTGGAAAGAACCGGCAGCGTCTGTCGCCGTTCCACGACCCCTGCAACCTGGGTCAACGGCCGTAACAGTGCCTCTCGCTGAATACTGAATTTCATAGGTAGGCTTCCACTTATGATTATTTAATAGTTAGACAGTTGTAATTATTGTTCCACGAGATAACTGGAACAACCCCCAAAATATTAATTAAATCAATGACTTGTGTCATTTCTTGCGGTGGATAAGTGCAGCCCCAGGCGGTGTATAAGCTGGGGATAAGTCACCGGCTCCCTGCTGTCCTCAAATTATCCACAATTTATCCACTACTTAATACCGCCGGCCACCAAAAAGCACGGCCCCGCAGCAAGATGGCTATTGCGTCAGTGCTCGAACCAGCTTGTCGTGGTCATCGTTCAGGCGCCCGTCCGAGCTGCAAAGCTCGTGGATTTTGCGGTAGGCGTGCAGCACGGTGGTGTGATCGCGACCACCAAAGGCCCGTCCGATCTCCGGCAGGCTGTGTTCCGTCAGCTCTTTGGCCAGACACATTGCCATCTGGCGCGGCCGCGCAATGTTCCTGGACCGACGCTTCGACACCATTTCGGCCACGCTGATGTGGTAATAGTCGGCCACCGTCTGCTGGATGTTGGGGATGGTGCACTGCCGCTGGTGTGCTGAAAGCAGCTCCCGCAGTGCTTCTTTGGCGAAACCCGCGGTGACCTCCTGCTTGGTGATGTGCGCTTTCAGCCAAAGTGTATTGAGCGCGCCTTCCAGCTCGCGAACGTTAGACTGGACGTGACGGGCGATCAGCAGCGCAACCTCTTCGTTCAGGCACAGGTCTTTCTCCGCGGCTTTGGCGATCAGTATCGCTGCGCGGGTCTCGAAGTCCGGCGGCTCGATGGACACGCTCAGGCCCGAGCCAAAGCGCGACTGCAGCCGCGACTCCAGACCGTCCACATCTCGCGGGTATCGGTCGCAGGTGAGGATGACCTGCTGCTTGCCGTCGATCAGGGTGTTAAAGGTGTGAAAAAACTCTTCCTGAGATCGCTCTTTGTTCGCAAAAAACTGGATATCGTCGATGAGCAGCGCGTCTGCCGTTCGATATCGTTTCTTGAATTCATCAATACTGTTGTGGCGCAGAGCCTGGACCATGCGGGAGACAAACTGCTCGGAGTGCAGGTACATCACCCGGGCCTTGCCGGTGCTGACCAGGTGATTGCCAACCGCGTGCAGCAGGTGCGTCTTGCCCAGTCCCGTGCTGCCATAAAGCAACAGAGGGTTGTAGCTGTTGTGTCCCGGGTTGTCGGCCACCTGCAGGGCCGCCGCCTGGGCCATTTCGTTGGACTTGCCGCGGACAAAGTTTTCGAAGCGGAACGCCGGATCGAGGTTGGTGGCGATCCGGGCATCGGCGGCCGCGCTCGATGCTGCCGCCTGGGCGCTCACCTCTTCGGCACCCACTGATCCCACGAACAGCGCGACGTCCACGGCCGAACCGGCCAGGTGGCTCAGGGTTTGCTCGATCAGCAGCAGATGGTTGTCGCGTACGGCGTTGAGCACAAACTCATTGGGCGCCATCAGGGAGGTCACGCCGTCCGCGGAGTGGGCCTGCAGCGGACGGATGTACATGTTCATTTCCTGCCCGCTGAGCTCGCCTTCCAGCCGGCTCAAACATCGGGCCCAGAGCTCGTCGCCGCTCACAGGTGTTTCATTCAGTGTTGTCCCGCTGTTCAGCCCGACAAAGAATTTGTCGGGCCGAGCAGTCTAACGCCGCCTAAGCGTCACTTCCAAGATTCCGCTGTCGTTGGCCAAAAGTTGCGCAAAACCCGGTACAAGCCAAGTGATGAGTCGGTTGACATTGCGGTGCCTGCGCCGGTATTCTTTCGCTCCTTTTTGACACGGCCCGGCGCCTCGCCCCTGGCGGAGGACCAAGGTCGTGTTTTTGTATGCGCGACGACAACGGATAAGCAGGTAAGCCCCAATGAAACGCACATTCCAACCAAGCCGCCTGAAGCGGGCTCGCACCCATGGCTTTCGGGCCCGTATGGCCACGCGCAGCGGTCGCGCCATCATCAACGCGCGTCGCGCCAAAGGTCGCAAGCGTCTAGCCGGCTAACGGCGCGCGGCAGCCTTGAGTGAGCCGCCGTGGATGAATCTTTTGGCCGCAGCCGCCGGGTCCTGACGAAACAGGACTACAGCAGGGTCTTTGCCAAGCCGCGCCGAACCGCCAGCCGCGCATTCACCGTTCTGGCCTGCCAAAGCACCTCGGCCCACGGCCGACTCGGGTTGGCGGTGTCGAAGAAAGTCGACAAACGCGCCGTTAAGCGCAACCAGATCAAACGGCTGGCCCGCGAAAGTTTTCGGCGCAACGCTATTCGTAACCACCCGGTTGACCTGGTGGTGATCGCCAGACCGCCGGCCGCAAAGATGCCCGCCCACGCGCTGCTGCAGGCTCTCGACAATCACTGGGACCAGCTGATCAGCTGGCACCGGTCGCTCAAGCAGGGCACCTGACTTAACCCGTCGCAAAGAAGCCAACCAGGCACTCGGACTATCATGCCCAATTCCCGCTTATTTCTGCTGATCGCCCTCGGAGCCTGCGCGTTCCTTATCTACCAGCAGTGGCAGCTGGACTACGCGCCTCAGGCGCCGGCAGCCGCGCCCGTTGTGCAGACGGTCGACGATGCGCCGACCGCTGAAGCGATTCCCGAAGCGGCGCAGAACACCACCGAGCCCGCCGCCGACATCCCGACACCCGGCGTGGCACAAACGCCGACCGCCCAGCCGGAAGCGGCCATCTATTCGGACGCCGGCGACATCATCACGGTGCAGACCGACGTACTGGACCTGAAGATCAGTACCCGGGGCGGCGCGATCGTGGAGGCGACCCTGCGGGACTACCCGGTTAAGCTGAAAAACCCCGATACCAAGGTGGAGCTGCTCAGCAGCAATCCGGCCACGCTGTTTCTGGCGCAGTCGGGCATCGTCAGCAACACCCACCCCAGCGCAGATCACACCCAGACCTTCAGCGCACAGCAGTCGAGCTACGTTCTGGGCGGCAGCGACGAGGAGCTGGTTGTGCCACTGTCCTGGAGCGCCGGCGGTACAACCGTCACCAAAACCTACCGCTTCACCCGCGGGTCTTACGTTGTGGGTCTCGAGCAGGCGCTGCGCAACGACTCCGATCAGGAGTGGATCGGCAGCGACTATCAGCAGCTCGTGCGTCGCCCGCCGCCCGAGGTGAGCGGCAGCGCCTTCAGCAACCCGGAGCGCTACAGCTTTCTCGGTACCGGACTCTATACGACCGAGGGCAAGTACGAGAAATTCGACTTTGAAGATCTCGACGACAAGGCCATCTCCCGTAGCGGCGCGTCCGCCTGGGCGGCCATGGTCCAGCACTATTTTGTCACCGCCTGGGTACCGCCGGCCGAACAGCAGGCGCAGCTTGAGGCGGTGGCGGTAGACCGGGGTCAGCGTTACCGCGTCCGGTCACTCAGCCCCTCGCAGCGGGTCGCCCCGGGCGCCATGGGCTACTTCCCCACCACGCTGTTCGTCGGTCCCAAGCTGCATGATCAAATCGAGCCCCTGGCGGAGGGACTCATCCTTACCGTCGACTACGGCATTTTTACGCCGTTTTCCAAGATCCTGTTCTGGCTCCTCGACAAAATCCACGCGCTGACGGGCAACTGGGGCTGGGCGATTGTGCTGCTCACGGTGCTGGTCAAGGCGGTGTTCTACAAGCTGTCGGAAGCCCAGTACCGCAGCACCGCCAAGCTGCGCAAACTTCAGCCGCGAATCCAGCAGCTGAAAGAGCGCTTCGGTGACGACAAGCAGAAGTTCAACGTCGCCATGATGGAGATCTACAAGAAGGAGAAGGTGAACCCGCTCGGCGGCTGCCTGCCGATCCTCGTTCAGATCCCGGTGTTTTTTGCCCTCTACTGGGTGCTGCTCGAGAGCGTCGAGCTGCGGCAGGCAGACTTTATGCTTTGGATCAACGACCTGAGCTCCCCTGACCCACTCTTTATCCTGCCCGTGATCAACGGCGCGGCGATGTTTCTGACGACCAAACTGTCGCCAAACCCCGCCGCAGACCCGATTCAGCAGAAGATCTTTCTCGCGATGCCTATCGTGTTCTCCGTGATGTTCGCCTTCTTCCAGGCGGGCCTGGTGCTCTACTGGACCGTCAACGCCGTCCTGTCCCTGGCCCAGCAGTGGGTGATCACCAAGCGGGTGGAGGCCAGCGGCTGACCCCGCCAACCACCGAAAGCATCGCCGCCATCGCCACCGCTCCGGGAGCGGCGGGGATCGGCATCGTCAGGCTGTCAGGACCGGCCGCCCGCACGGTCCAGCCGACCCTCCTCGGATGTACCCTGGAGCCTAACCGCGCCCGCTACCTGCCCGTGCTGGATGAGGCTGGCGAGCCGCTCGATCAGGCGGTCGTGCTGTTTTTTGCCGCACCCCATTCTTTCACCGGTGAAGACGTGCTGGAAATCCAGGGGCACGGCGGCCCCGTGGTGATGCAGCTGTTGCTGGACCGGGTGCTGTCGCTCGGTGCCCGAAGAGCGCGGCCCGGCGAATTTACCGAACGCGCTTTCCTCAACAACAAGCTCGATCTGGCCCAGGCAGAGGCGGTGGCGGACTTGATCAACGCCTCAACGATCAGCGCCGCCCGCGCCGCAAACCGCTCCCTGGAGGGGGCGTTTTCCAGACGCGTTCAGGACCTGCTGAGTGAACTCACGGAGCTGAGGGTTTTTGTGGAGGGCGCGATCGATTTCCCCACCGACGAAATCGATTTTCTGGGCGAGGCGGCTTTGGGTGAGAAGGTCTCAGGGCTTGTCGGACGCCTGCAGGTGCTGTTGCGCGGTGCCCGTCACGGCGCCGCGCTGCGAGACGGTCTGACGCTCGCCATTGTCGGGCCGCCCAACGCCGGCAAATCGAGCCTCCTCAACGCGCTGAGCGGCCGCGATAGTGCGATTGTCACCGAGATACCCGGCACCACCCGAGACGTGTTGCGAGAGCAGATTCAGATCGACGGTGTACCGCTGCATCTGGTCGACACGGCCGGGCTGCGGGAAAGTGATGACCGCGTTGAGCAGGAGGGCATGCGCCGGGCGGTGCAGGCCGTGGAATCGGCTGACCACGTGCTGGTGATGCTGGATGACTCCGACCCCGAGTCTCGCCCGCCGGCGCTGCCGGCCGGCGCGCCGCCGCGGACGGTTTTGCGGAACAAAATCGACCGTTCAGGCGCCCCGCCCGGGCGAAGCACCGACGGTCTGCGGCTTTCGCTGCGTACCGGCGCCGGGCTCGGCGACCTGCGCGCGCACTTGCGGTCGCTCGCCGGCGCGAGCTCCGAGCAGGAGGGGCAGTTCAGCGCGCGGGCGCGCCACCTGCACGCGCTGGAAGCGGTCGGATCACACCTGGCGCAGGCGCAGGCACTCGTCGAGACGGATCCCCAGCCGGAGCTGCTGGCGGAGGAGCTCCGGCTGGCGCAGCAGGCGCTGGCCGACATTACGGGAGAGTTTGTGCCCGACGATCTCCTGGGCGAAATCTTTTCCAGCTTCTGTATCGGAAAGTAGCAGGCCGCTAGCGGTCGGCCGGCACAGCCAGCACGTCGCAGGGCAGGTCCGGCAGCACCTCCCGCGCCGTGCTGCCGATCAGCAGGTCCGCGAGGCGAGATCGAGAAAATACGCCCATCACTACCAGCGCCGCATCGTCTTCCTGAGCAAACTCCCGCATCAGGTTTTCCGGTTCTCCGGGGGCAAGTTCAATGGGCAGCCCGGCCTCGTTGTTCCCGGGCAGGAGTCGGCTGATTTCCATCTGCCGCTGTTCCGCCACGTCCGCCAGGTAGGCCTCCATGTCCTCATCCATCTCGTCCTGATCGGGAATCTGCTGGATCGCGTGCATCAGCCGCGCTTCCCCCAGCTTCTCATGCAGTGCCAGCGTCCAGTTGATCACCTCTCGGTCTGCCTGACTGCGGTGTGCTGACCGGTGGGCCGGATCGACAAACGCCGCGATCCGAGCCGGATCGGGCCAGGGCTCGTCGCGGACCAGCCAGACGGGAATTTCGCATCGATGCAGCAATCGCCATTCAGCGGGAGACAAACGCTGAACGTTTCGGGCGCTGATCATCACGACATCGGGCCAGTCGAGCTCGACCGCCGCCATTACGCCGCGGTCGAACGGGTGCGCCCACTGCGTACTCGTCGCGACGCCCGTCAGACCCTGCGCGGCATAGCGAGCGGCCAGGCCGTCCAGCAGTGTCTGTGCGTCCTCCCGGAACTGGTGACGCACGTGATCTTCGTCGGCAATGTGGAACAGATCAAAGTTGGCGGACGGTTCATGAACCACAGCATGCAGACGCAGCGAAGCGCCCAGCATTTTGGCGATCTGCGCTCCCCGATCACAGGCCGTCTGGCCGATGGGTGCGTCCTCGTCGGACAGGGCCGCCAGCGGGTTGGCAATCGCCAGGATCTTGGAAATCTCTGCCATGGGTAACGGGCCTCGTGTCCGGGTTTGCTATTGCAGTGCAATCCCCGGCAGCCGCCAATTGTGTCTATTACGTAGTGCCGCCATGCGAGCGAGAATGTCGGTGCTTCACAAAAGCGCCGGCGGGGCGCAAAATTAACGGTCGGCGATCGATTCGCCGTTCCGCACCTGATTCGCTTACCTCACGTAACTCAGGGTCACTCCGGCAAGGGAAGACATGCTCGCGCTCAACGTAAAAAATTTGGAAAAGACCTACGAAAACGGGACTCGCGCGCTGGACGGCGTGAGCCTCACCGTCGAGGAGGGCGATTTTTTTGCCCTGCTCGGCCCGAACGGTGCCGGGAAATCGACCCTGATCGGCATCATCAGCTCGCTCGTCAATCCGACGGCGGGAGACGCTGAGGTTTTTGGCATCAGCGTCGAGCGCCAGCGAGCGCTCGCCATGTGTCAGCTGGGGCTGGTGCCCCAGGAGATGAACTTCAACTGGTTTGAGCGGCCGCTCGACATTGTGGTCAACCAGGCCGGTTACTACGGCATTCCGCGGGCCAAAGCGTACGACCGGGCCGAGGAGCTGCTCGGTAAGCTGCAGCTTTGGGAGAAGCGCAGCGTGATTTCCCGAACGCTCTCAGGCGGCATGAAGCGCCGGCTGATGATCGCCCGGGCCATGATTCACCAGCCGAGGCTCCTGATTCTCGACGAGCCGACGGCCGGAGTGGATATCGAAATCCGGCGCGCCATGTGGGAGTTCATTCGGGAGATCAACGAGCAGGGCACCACGGTCATCCTGACCACTCACTACCTCGAGGAAGCGGAGGAGCTGTGCCGCAATATCGCGATCATCGACCACGGAGAGATTGTTGAAAACACCTCGGTTCGCGAACTGCTCACGCGGCTGGATATCGAGACCTTTGTGATGGACGTGGACAAAGAGCTCGATGGCCCTCCGCAGATCGAGGGCTATGCCTCGCGGCTGCGCGATCCGAACTCCTTCGAGATCGAGGTCCCCAAGAACCGGGCCCTCAACCGGGTATTTGAACATCTCGACAAACAGGGCGTCCGCGTTTTGTCGATGCGCAACAAAACCAACCGGCTGGAAGAACTGTTTATGCGACTGGTGGAGAAACCCAATGAGTGATGCGCTGACCGGCGTCGACACCGCCTCAACCCCCGGCGCCCTCGTGAAACCGACGGCCCATACCGCATGGGTTGGGTATGCGACCATCGTGCGCAAAGAGGTCACGCGAATCGTCAGGATCTGGGTCCAGACCCTGGTGCCGCCGGCCATTACGATGACGCTGTACTTTGTCATCTTCGGCAATCTGATCGGCAAGCGGATCGGCACGATGGATGGGTTCAACTACATGGACTTCATCGTACCCGGCCTGATCATGATGAGCGTGATCACCAACTCCTACGGCAATACGGTGAGCTCCTTTTTTGGCGCCAAGTTTGGCAAACACGTTGAGGAGATGCTGATCAGCCCGCTGCCGGTGGTGGTCATCCTGGCCGGTTACGTGACCGGCGCAGTCTTCCGCGGCGTGCTGGTGGGACTGGTGGTGCTCGGGGTGTCGCTGTTCTTCACCGATCTTCAGGTGGCCCATCCGCTGGTCACGATCTCGGTGGTCCTGATCACGGCCGTGATCTTTGCGCTGGCCGGCATGGTGAACGCGATCTTCGCCAACAAGTTCGACGACATCTCCATCATCCCCACCTTTGTTCTGACGCCGCTGACCTATCTGGGCGGCGTGTTCTATTCCATCTCGCTGCTGCCCGAGTTCTGGCAGAAGGTATCGCTGGCGAATCCGATTTTGTACATGGTGAACGCCTTCCGCTACGGCATCCTCGGCGTCAGCGACGTCAGCCTGACGGTGGCCTACAGCGTCTCAGCCATTTTTGTGCTGGTGCTGGGCAGCGTATGTCTGGTGCTCCTCAAGCGCGGCGTCGGACTGCGAAGCTAAACAGCACTGCGCGACCCTCTAAGCCTTGGGCTCCAGAGCAAAAAACGTCCGAGCCGTCCTTAGGCTGTTGGCCGCCGTGACCTCCGGTGGCTCTCCGCGGCAGGCCGCGATCTCCCGAACGATATGCGGCAGGTGGCTGGGCTCGTTTCGACGGCTGGCGGGTTTAGGTTTGAGATCCCGCGGCAGCAGATAGGGCGAATCGGTCTCCACCATCAGGCGGTCTGCCGGGATCCGGCTGACGATGTCCTTGAGGTGCCGGCCGCGTCGCTCGTCGCAAATCCAGCCGGTGATACCGATAAAGAGATCCAGATCCAGGTAGTCGCTCAGCGCCTGCTCGCTGTCCGTGAAGCAGTGCACGACGGCGCGTGACAGTCGGTCGCGGTAGCTGGTGGTGATGGCAAGAAAATCGTCGTGAGCCTCCCGCTGATGGAGAAACACCGGCTTCCCGCTCTCCACGGCAAGCTCCAGCTGCGCTTCGAACGCCTGCTGCTGTTTGGGCCTCGGGGACAGGTCACGAAAATAGTCCAGGCCCGTTTCCCCCATGGCCTTGACCTCGTCAGCCTTCGACCAGCGCGCAAAATCCGCCGCCATGGCGTCGCTGAACTCGTCCGCATAGTGCGGGTGGTTGCCGCAGGTCGCGAACAGATAACCCGGATGCTGGCGCGCCAGCTCAAGCGCCTCCTGACTGCCCTGATGACTCGCCCCGGTCACCATCATCTGAACCACGCCCGCCGCTCGGGCGCGCTCTAGCACCTGCGGCAAATCGTGAGAGAAGGATTCGTGGGTGAGGTTTGCCCCGATATCGATGAGCTCCATATGCGCATTATCTACACCGCGGCATCGGGCGAAAACACTGGAATCTAAGTCGCTGATCGCATAGACTGGCGCCGCCTCACGAAGAAGGCAGGCGCCCAGCGCCTATAAGATCGGCCTAAACCTCTTTCGTTTGTCAGTCCCGGGGTTTGGGAAAAAAACACAACTATATAAGGCCGCAGCTCATCGTTGCTTTGTGGCCGGAGGACTGACATCCATGGCGAGCGAACGCCTCACTTCTCTGGAAAAAATGATCATCCAGGTCGCAGATGCCTTTACGGATCTGCTTGTGGCTGAACAGGTTTCCGTCAAACGATTCTCTGACCTGGTTTTTGCGGGTGCGGTTCAGGCGCTTAAGAAAAAAGGCCTGAGCATGCAGGAAATTATTTCTCACTCTGGCGCCGCAGCAAAAACCGTAAAGAAATATCTTCGGGATGAGTACCACGACAAAAAGGGCGACATCCTGGTGGTACGTTTCCTGTCTGGCTGGGCGGCCGACAGCGAAATGCCCAAAGAGCTGTCCTTGAGCGGCGAAAACTTCCCGGACTGGCAGAGCGTCTGTTCACGCCACGGGGGTGAACTCACGCCCAACTTTCTCAAACGCACGCTCCTGGCGTCCGGCAATATTGCCATCCGCGGGGATCGGGTGTCGCTGGTGAGCGAAAACTACGCCAACAACGGCCGTTCCGGCGTCACCTATGACTATGTCGGCTGGGTGTTATCGCACCACATCAAAACGATTTCTCACAACGTCAACCATCCGACCGATCCGTTGCTGGAACGCACCATTTATGGCTTTCAGATCAAGCCGGAGCGTCGCGAGGAGCTCCGTGAGTTCTGGCGGGAAGAGCTGTCGGTTGCGCTGGCCAAAGCCCGCGAAAGCGCCCGCGAGAAGGGCTTCTATGATCCGGGGCTTCCCAAAGACAACGAAATGGGCGTGTCCGTCATCATGTGGGACGACCAGGCGCCTACCTGAATATCCGGCGGCCGTTGAGAAAGCCCCCGAGACTTCTTAACGGCCCCATTCGCCAGCGTCGATAACTCATCGACGCAATAAACGCGATTACCCCGCAGGAACACGCAAAGCTAAGACGCCCGTCCTCCGGCGGGCGGGTGGTGACCCTCGGTCGTCAGGTCATTCATTGGCGATTCAGGTGCAGCTGACATAATGATGGCTGTTTGAATCAGGACGTGTGCCCATGGCTTTCTCAAGAACCTCAACGCTGCTCGGTCTGGCCCTGCTGCTCAGCGCTTTCGGCGCCGCCGCGCAGGTCTTCACCCAGGCGTTTGTGCCGGAGAGCGGATTCTACTGGAATCCGGAGCAGCCTGGCCGCGGCTACGCCATCGAGGTTCAGGACCGCCAGGTATTTCTGACGATCTATACCTACACGGATGAGGCGAACGCGGCGCTTCGCGAACCGCTGTGGTTCAGCGCTCTGGGTACTCTGACGCCGACCGTCACCGGGCCGGTGTCTTATCGTTTTGACGACGAACTCGTCTTTTCTGAAGACGGTCAGTGCCTGGGCTGCGCGTTTCGTGATCCGGTGAGCACGTTCACCGGCCGCCCGATTTCTCTTACGTTTGAGACGCTGACCACAGGTCAGCTGCTCATCGACGGTGAGCTGATTCCGATTCAGCGCTTCTGGTATTCCCCGTCGATCGACGACCCGTATCTGGCCATGCAGGGCCAGTGGATTTTCGTGACCGACTGCACCGCACCGATCAACAACAACTGTTTTCCGAGCGACGTGAACGTTCAGCCGTTTGAGGCGGACCTGCTGACCCTCGATCTGGTGATCGGCACCGGTGTCGCAACGACCACCGAGGGGCTTCGGTCGGGCACTAACCTGGAAGTCTCCGGTTCGTATGACGCCGTGGAAAACATCTTTTTTGTGGTCGTTGCGGAAACCGTCAACGAATTTCTCGCCTACGTGGTTTTCGGCGAAGACTTCGGCACCGACCAGATGAACGGCATCGCCGAACGGTATACGCCCGGCGACAATTTGACCGGCGACGGATTCCCCGCTTTCGGGCGACGCATCTCCGACCTCACCTTCAGCGAGACCCTCAATCCGTCAGCGAAGGCAACGCCTGAGCCTGCGGCCCGGCCCCGGCTGTCGCGCAGCGAGCGCAACGCCGCGCAGCTGGCCCGCCAGGCGGAAAAGGATGGCAGGGTCTCAGCGCCGCGCACCCGGGCCGAGCGGCTGGCGGCTGCCGCCCCGACGCTCCGCGCGCTGGAAAACAAGCTGCGAGCCAAGGCCACCTTCGGCCCGCCACGCGAGCCCTGAGCCAGGCTGCGCGAGCGCCCAGGGCACCGGAGCAACCGCTCACCCCGCAGATCCTGTAACCGTGTGCCCGCGCCGCGCGTCTAAACACTGTGGCGCGCAGCCCGCGGCCGGCGAACTTCTCGGCCTGGTGGTGTCCTAACAGACGTAACACATCGTGGCCCGCAGCCGGCCACCTTTTTGCCAGCTGATGCCCGCAGGCTGGCCGGTCTGCCGAGAGGTAAACGTCCCAATGGCTCTTAAGATCACCCGCCCCCATCGCGCCTTGTTCTGGATGGCGACCTTCTCCGCTGCGCTGGCCGCGCTGCTGGTGGTATTACTGGAACCGCTGAAAAACGCGTTTACGGCGAACGCCGCCTTCAACGGGGTGATCGTCGCCGTCCTGGTGATCGGTCTGCTGGTGACGCTGCGCCAGGTTCTCGCGCTTTATCAGGAGGCACGCTGGATCGATGAGTTCCGGCGGAAAAACCCGGCCCGCAAAAGTCGGGAGGAAACCCATCTCCTGGCGCCGATGGCGCGGATGCTCGCGCGACACGACGACGGGCAGTTCACGCTGTCGGCGGGCTCTTTGCGCTCGCTGCTCGACAGCATTCGCAGCCGATTGGACGAGTCGCGCGACGTGACGCGATATCTGGTGGGGCTGCTGATTTTTCTGGGTCTGCTCGGGACTTTCTGGGGACTGCTCCTCACCATCGGAGACGTCGGTCAAATCATCGGCGGCCTGGACCCCGCCGATGGGGCTGGGCCGGCGGTCTTCGAACGACTCAAGGCCGGTCTCGAGGGGCCGCTGGCAGGGATGGCGGTGGCCTTTTCTTCGTCGCTTTTCGGCCTGGCCGGCTCGCTGATCCTGGGATTTTTCGATCTTCAGGCTGGCCACGCCCAGAACCGGTTTTTCAACGATCTCGAGGAATGGCTGTCCAGCGTGACCCGCCTGTCGAGCGGCGCGCTGCCGGGCGACGGCGAGGCGGGTGTGCCGGCGTACGTGCAGGCGCTCCTCGAACAGACCGCCGACGGACTGGAGCGCATGCAGCGCGCCCTCGGTGATCAGTCCACCCATCGCAGCGAGCTGCATCACCAGCTGGCCACGCTCAACCGCCGCATTGCCGACCTCGGGCAAAACGTCAGCAAAGACCAGCTGTCGGATGATCTTCGTTCCGAGCTGCGCCTGCTGAATCGCACCCTGGCTGCAGCGCTCAGTCAGCGGACCGAGTATGAGGAACGCTGATGAAGCGACCTGTCGCTAGCCTGAGGTTTCGAGGCTGATGTCCGCCCGCCTCGCGCGCCGGCGGCCGCTGGACATCTGGCCGGGGTTCGTCGACGCCCTTGCTGCGCTGCTGATGGTGGTGATCTTTGTGCTCCTGCTGTTTACGCTGGGGCAGTACTTTCTAACTGATGAGCTGACCGGCAAGCAGCGTGCTCTGAGTGCGCTTGAAGGTCAGGTCGCCGAACTCACCGAGATGCTGGCCCTGGAGCAGTCCACCAGCGCCACCCTAACCCAGCGTCTGGCGACCTTAAGCGACACGCTCGCCGCCACGCAGGCCGCTCGCAGTCAGCTCAGCGACGAGCTGGCGCAGACGAAGACCAACCTCGACGAGAGCACCGAGGCGGTGGCCGCCCTCAACAACGACCTGGCGGCGTTGACCGAGCTGCGGGACGCCCTGCAGGCTGAGGTGGCGGAACTCGCCGGCGCGCTCGATACCAGCCGCCGGGAAACCACGGTACAAGCGGAGCTGACCGACGAGGCGCGGGCGCAGGTGGTCCTGCTCAACCGTCAGCTGCAGGCGCTGCGCCAGCAGCTCACAGAGGTCTCAAGCGCGCTCGACCTCGCGGAACAGCAAAACACGGATCAGGCAGCGGAGATCGCCGACCTGGGTCAGCGCCTCAACCTCGCGCTGGCCAATCAGGTGCAGGAACTAAAGGAATACCGCTCCGACTTTTTCGGTCGGCTCAAGGCGGCGCTCGGCGAGAACCCCGATCTGCGGGTGGAGGGCGATCGTTTTGTCTTCCAGTCGGAGCTGCTGTTCGCCAGCGGCTCGGCTGAGCTCGAGGATCAGGGGAAAGCCCAGGTCCGGAGCCTCGCGGCCGTTCTCAAAGAAATCGAAGGCCAGATTCCCGCCGATATCGACTGGGTGCTGCGCGTCGACGGGCACACCGACGTGAGGCCGATCACCACACCGGCCTACCCTTCGAACTGGGAGCTTTCCACGGCTCGGGCGCTCGCGATCGTTCGCTACCTGCAGCGTAGCGGAATCGACCCGCGGCGGCTGGCCGCAACCGGGTTCGGCCAGTATCATCCGCTGGACCCGCGGGAGAACGAGCTGGCCTATGCGCGGAACCGGCGCATTGAGCTCAAGCTCACCGCGCGCTGACCGGAGGTGACGATGAAACGGTTTTCCCTGGTGCTCTTACTCCCGAGCCTCGCCCTGCTGTCCGCCTGCGCCACCGGCCCCGACACCGGACCGATGGCCGGTGAGCGCTATGCGCTGATTCTCACCGACGTCAGTCGACGCGCGGAACGGATTTTTCCGGTAGAGATCTACCGTATCGACGACCAGGAAATCCGCGATCCTCGCGGCCAGCGACCGATCGAGCCCGGCGTTCATACCATCCGTGCCCGAGGGATCGTAAACCGTGACCTGGTACCCGGCCTGACTCGCGATCTGTCCCGCGGCGGCCCGCAGGAGATCACCGTCAACTTCCAGTCAGGCTACCGGTATTTCCTCGGGCTCAAGGCCGACAGCCCGCGTCGGGAAGACTGGGAGCTGGTGGTGTGGAAAATCGAAGAGGTAGAGGCCGGCATGGTCAAACTTGAGGACTGAGCCGGGCGCAAACGGCAGAAGTCAGAGTAAAGGGTCAGAGTAAAGCGCCGCTTTACTCTGACCCTTTACTCTGACCCCACTCTTAGGCGATCAACTAGTACGCAAACTCGTCAAAAATCGGGTGGATGTCCCGGTCCCACTTGTCATGGAACATGGCGAGCTTGCGCTGCGCTGGAATCACGCCGCTCTCCACGATCTCCCGCAGCGGCTCTAAGAACCCGCTTTCGTTGTCGCCGGCGTCGTTGAGCCGGTTGCGGTTTCGCAGGCCTGCAGAGGCGATATCCATCACCTCGCGCGCGATCTCCGCCAGCGGGCGGCCGTCGATTTCGGCCTGCAGCCCCAGCCGAGGCACGTCGTTGCGGAGCTGCTGACGCTGCTCGGCGGTCCAGTGTTTCACAAGATCCCAGGCGGCCGTTTGCGCGTCAGCGTCGTAGAGGAGTCCCACCCAAAAGGCCGGCAGCGCGCAGAGGCGATGCCAGGGGCCACCATCGGCGCCGCGCATTTCCAGGAACGTCTTCAGCCGGACCTCCGGAAACACGGTGGTCAGGTGGTCCTGCCAATCGGTGATGGTGGGCTTCTCTCCCGGCAGCGCGGGCAGCTTGCCCGCAAGGAAATCCCGGAATGACTGTCCGGCCGCGTCGATATAGCGACCACCGCGGCGGACAAAATACATGGGGACGTCCAGCATGTAGTCGACCCAGCGCTCGAACCCCATGCCCGATTCAAAGACAAACGGCAGCATCCCGGCGCGCTGGGGATCGGTGTCGGTCCAGACCTGAGAACGATAGCTCAGGAAGCCGTTGGGCTGACCCTCGGTGAAGGGTGAGTTGGCAAACAAAGCGGTGGCGAGCGGCTGGAGCGCCAGCGACAGTCGAAACTTTTCGACCATGTCTGCCTCGCTCTCGAAATCCAGATTCACCTGAACGGTGCAGGTGCGGGTCATCATATCCAGACCCAGGCTGCCGACCTTCGGCATGTAGCGCCGCATGACCCGGTAGCGCTCTTTGGGCATCCAGTGAATGTCCTCGCGCTTTGCGAGCGGGTGGAAGCCCAGGCCGATGAAGCCGGCGCCCATCGGCGCTGCCACCGACTTAACCGCCTTGAGATGTCGGCTGACCTCGGTACAGGTCTGGTGGATATTCTCGAGCGGTGCGCCCGACAGCTCGAGCTGGCCGCCGGGCTCGAGGGTGACAGAGCTGCCGTCAGGGTGCTTGAGCGCAATGATTTTATCGTTCTCGGTGACCGCATCCCAGCCGTCCTGGCACAGCCCCTCGAGGATGACGGCAATGCCCGGCGTGCCTTCATAGGCCAGCGGCTGATGGGTTTTGAGGCAAAAGCCAAACTTCTCGTGTTCGGTGCCGATACGCCACTGATCGCGGGGTTTGCTGCCTCGTTCCAGGTCGGCGAGCAGCAAATCGCGGGTGGCAGGTTCTGACGGGGTGTTGTTGTTCATAGGGGTCAGCCTTATTGCCGGCGGCAGCATATCAGCAATCGGTCTGCGCCGTTATCCCGATTCGGAATATCATGTCGGCTCAGACCATGGCCAACTCTTTGCTGCAAATCGAACGACTGTCGGTGGACTATCCGTCTTCCGACGCATCGGCCACCAACCCTCCGGCCCTCAGTCTGCCTTCGCTGTCGTTGGCTCATGGCGAGGTGCTGGCGATCTGCGGTCCGTCGGGCTGCGGCAAAACCACGCTGGCAAGAACGCTTCTCGGCATGCTGCCCGCGGCGGCCCGGGTTCACGGCTCCTGCCGCTTCGACGGCCAGGAGCTGGTGGGTCTGCCCGAAAAACGCTGGCTGGCGCTGCGCGGCAGCCGCATTACCGGCCTGTCTCAGGATCCGGTCATGGCGCTCAATCCGGTACTGCGGGTGGGTCGACAGTTTCGTCAGCTGGGCAGCAGCGCGGATCGTGCTCGCCAGATTCTGGCTGAGCTCGAGCTGGGTGCGGAGCGTGACTGGCTTCGTGCGTTTCCTCACGAGCTTTCGGGCGGCCAGTGTCAGCGGGTTGCTCTGGGTCTGGGTCTGGCGCTGGAGCCGGTGCTGCTGCTCGCCGACGAACCGACCGCTGCGCTGGATCGCCGCACGGCCCGGGACGTCATGGCGCTGATCATGAAACTCGCGACAGATCGAAACATGTCGGTCATCCTGATCACGCACGATCTGCCGCTTGTCGAGGACCTGGAGCTTCGAGTGCAGCGTTTGACGCCCGGGCGCCGGACTGAAACTGCGGATCCATTATCGTCGGTCAAACAGCCGCTGTCGGTTGCGGAGCCGGGTCCGCGGGCCCCGGCTCCGACTTCGCCGCCGCGGCTGGCGCTGGAAGGGGTGAGCGTCGACTACCCCGGCGCCGGCCGGGCGCTTGCCGAGGTTTCGCTGACGTTGGGGGCCGGTTCCACGACCGCTGTGATCGGCGAATCGGGCAGCGGCAAATCCACCTTGGCCCGAGTGGTGATGGGACTGCTGGCGCCTGCGCAGGGCATGGTCCTGCTCAATGGCCGGGCGCTGGCATCCCGCTGGCGCCCGGAGCGGCTGCCGATGCAGCTGGTGCTCCAGGATACGTTTGCCAGCCTCAACCCACGTCGCCAGGTCCGCCAGGTGTTGGCCGAATCCCTGGAACAGGCCGGCGAAGCGGCCACGCGTGCCGTCGAACTGCTCAAGGACGTCGGGCTGGACGAGACGTTTCTCCAGCGTTACCCGCACCAGCTTTCCGGCGGGCAGCGTCAGCGGGTCGCGCTGGCGCGATCGCTGGCCGTCAACCCGGAGCTGCTGGTGCTCGATGAGGCGTTCAGCGCTCTGGATATTCCGGTGCGGGCTGCGCTGCTCGACCTGCTTTGCCGCCTCCAGCGAGAGCGCGGCTTTTCCATGCTGATGATCACCCACGACACCGACCGCCTCAGCGAGGTGGCGGATCAGGTGGTTGTGCTGGAGCGGGGGCGGGTCGTGAAGGACGGCCCGGCGACGGAGGTCCTGTCGTTGATCAGCCCGACCAGCGTTGCTTGATCAGACCGTTGGCGAGCAGCTCCCCATCCGCCAGCTCCAATCGGCTCTTGAGTTCGTCATCCTGCCGCTCCAGCCAGCCGTCGCGCACCAGCGCGTTCCACTGCTCTGACGCGTAGCCGGAAGCCTGCGTCTGCGGGTAGCCGGAGCGGAGGTAGTTTGCGCGAGTCATCCCTACCGCCAGCGGTTCGGCGATCACGCCTTCGACCTCAGCAACCAGCACGGACATCAGCGTCTCGGGGCGGAGCAGGAAACCAGCCTGGGGTGGTTGGGTCAGCGAGGCGGAACCCGAGAAATTTGCCTGGCCCAGCTCGGGGTGGTTCATCAACAGGGTCACCCGTGGGATACCCGGCTTCCATTCCAGCAGCGGCGGCAGCAGCGCCAGCGCCGACTGGGTGTCCCGTAATTCCAGCGCCTTGATCAGCAGCGGCAGAGACAGCCGGCTCAGTGCAATTTCCCAGCGGCACGCGCCAAAGGGTGACATCCCGTCCTGCTGATAGTCGGTCCCCGCGAGGGCGAGCTCTAGCCCGACCAGCGTTTCGTTCGTTTCGGTGTCTGTTGCCGACTGCGCGTCACCGTCCAGCGTCACGCCGCTCAGCGACCAGCCCTGGCCGCTGAAGCGATCCGCCTGCACCCTCAGCATCGCGTCACCCTGGTCCGCGGCGATTTCCAGCCGGCCAGCAACGCCGTCAAAGCCCGGACCGGAGATGCCGGGACTGGAAAGCGACCAGCTGCCGGTGCGCAGCTCGTAGCCCAGGGCCAGCATGCCATCGACGCCGCTGGTCGGCAGCAGCGTGAGAGACGCCCGAGCGCTGCCGAGCAGGCTGAAACGAATACTTAAGTCGCCGAGAGCAGCCCCGTCGGGCCCGACCAGCGCGCCGTCCGCCTGCAGCCACGATGGCCTCAGGTTGAGGTAGCCGTGCCGGAGCGTCAGGGGATAGTCAAACAGCGGCCGTCCCTCGGTGCTCGCCACGCTGATCGTCGTTCGGCTGACAAACCAGTTGCGCTCTAGCGCCGTCGCGCGAAATTCGTATTGCCCAAACTGTTGATCGAGCCCCGCAACAAAAGTGTCAGCGCGACGCTCGAGCCACAGTCCGATCAGGCCGGGGCAGAGCAGCGCCAGCAGCAGCCAAAGCGTCAGCGCCATGCCGAGCCATCGAAGCGCGCGGAATCGGGTCAGCTTCATTCGGCGATGGTAGCAGGCCAAACGCTTGGCGGGTGGGTGACATTCTGGAGCGCTGACAGGAGGTTTCTGCCCTCGTCCGCCCTGGCCGGCGCTTGATTCCCGGAGACCGAGCAAAGATACTGCCGGCCCGTATCGCTCTCCCGCCTGCATGAACCGCACCGATCTTACCAACGGCCAGGCCAAGGGCCTGGCACCCGACCTGGAGTCGGGCCTGGACGCACTCGGGCTGGCTCTGGACTCGGCACAGGTGCGCACGCTGCTGGGCTATCTGGATGAGCTCGATCGCTGGAATCAGACGTACAACCTCACCGCAGTGCGCTCCCGTGAGGCGATGCTGGGGCGGCACATACTGGACGCCCTGTCGATTCATCCGTATCTTGCCGGGTCCCGCTGGATCGACGTCGGCGCGGGCGCTGGCCTGCCGGGCATCCCCCTGGCGGTGGCGCAGCCGCAGCGCCAGTTCTGGCTGCTGGATAGCGCCGGCAAGAAGGCGCGATTCATGCGTCACGCCGTGCGCACGCTGAAGCTGCCAAACGTCACGGTCCTGGAAATGCGGGTAGAGGACCATCAGCCGACAACGCTGTACGACGGTCTGCTCGCGCGGGCGTTCGCCCCGATGGATCGGCTGCTCACGCTGACCGGCCATCTGCTCCGGGCCGGCGGACAGGTGCTTGCCATGCAGGGTCGAAACCAGGCTGGAGAGGCGCTGATCGACGGCTTCACGCTGCGGGAGACGTTGACGCTGTCCGTGCCGGGCAGCGAAGGAGTGCGTAAACTGCGCATTGTTGAGAAAAATCCGGAGGCCTCTGCGTGGCCCGAGTGATCGCGGTAACCAACCAGAAAGGCGGGGTGGGCAAGACCACCACCTGCGTCAATCTCGCCTATGCGCTCGCCGACCGCGGGCGTCGGGTGCTGTTGGTGGATCTCGACCCACAGGGCAATGCAACGATGGGCTGCGGCGTCGACGCGCGCGCCCAGAGCCTGACTACCGGTGAGGTGCTGCTGGGCGAGACGACGATCATGGAGGCACGCCACAGCCTGCCGGATTTCAAGTTCGACCTGCTGCCGGGCAATACGGCGCTGACCGCCGCGGAAGTCCGGCTGATGGACAAGCTGGCGCGCGAAGCGCAGCTCAAACGGGCGCTCGAGCCCATCCAGGATCAGTACGACGAGGTGCTCGTCGACTGTCCGCCGAGCCTCAGCATGCTGACCGTCAACGCGCTGACCGCGGCGAACGGCGTACTGATACCGATCCAGTGTGAATATTTTGCGCTCGAGGGACTGAAGTCGCTGCTCGACACCATCGATCAAATCCGGGAGGCGGTGAATCCCGGCCTCAAAATTGAAGGGCTGCTCCGCACCATGTTTGACGTCCGCAACAACCTGTCCACGGAAGTATCCAACCAGCTTGTGCAGCATTTTGGAGCCAAAGTTTATATGACGGTTATCCCCCGCAATGTGCGAATCGCCGAGTCTCCCAGCTTCGGTCAGCCGGTGATCACCTATGACCCGGGCAGCCGCGGCGCGCAGGCTTACCTTCGGCTGGCCGGCGAGCTGGTTCGCCGGGAAGCCCTGGGCAACGACCGACGGGTGGCGCCATGAACGCCAAACGCCGCGGGCTCGGCAAGGGCCTGAATGCGCTGCTGGGTGAATCGGCCGGCGGTGCCGCTTCGGAAACCTCCGAGCCGGAAGGTACCTATCGGGAGCTGGCCGTCGAGCTGCTGCAGCCGGGCAAATATCAGCCGCGCAGCGGCATGGACGAGGGCAAGCTGACGGAGCTTGCTGACTCCATTGCCGCCCAGGGAATGGTTCAGCCGATCGTGGTTCGCTCGGTGGGTGCCGGCAAGTATGAAATCATCGCCGGCGAACGCCGCTGGCGTGCCGCTCAGCTCGCGGGTCTGGCTGAGGTGCCGGTGCTTGTGCGCGAGGTGTCGGACCAGGCGACAGTCGCCATGGCGCTGATCGAGAATATTCAGCGCGAGGATCTCAACCCGCTGGAAGAGTCAGCAGCACTGAAGCGACTCATCGAAGAATTTGAGCTTACGCACGAGGCGGCGGCTCGGGCGGTCGGCCGCTCCCGCGCGGCGGTGTCGAATCTGCTGCGGCTGCAGGAGCTGGAGCCGGCGGTCAAAAAGCTGGTCGAGTCGGGATCGCTGGAAATGGGTCACGCGCGCGCCCTGTTGGGGCTGACCGGCGCTGAACAGGCTCAGGCGGCACGGCAGGTGGCCCTGAAGGGGCTGTCCGTGCGGGAAACCGAAGCCCTGGTAAAACGCTGGTTGAAGGGCGACTCCGGTGCGAGCAAGCCGGCTGTCGCCAAAGACCCGAACATCCAGCAGCTGGAGACCGATCTCGGTGACCGGCTGGCCGCCAAGGTGCAGCTGAAGCACAGCGCCAGCGGCAAAGGACAGCTGGTGGTGAACTACAACTCGCTCGACGAGCTGGACGGGATCTTAGCGCGGATCAAATAGCCGCCGCGCGACGGCGGGCTGACGGGCGGACGCCCCTCAGCGCTTCATCGAATCAAAGAACTGGTTGTTGGTCTTGGTCGCCTTAAGCTTGTCGAGCATAAACTCGATGGCCGCCAGCTCGTCCATCGGATGGATCAGCTTGCGCAGGATCCAGGTTTTCTGCAGCACGTCGGCTTCGACCAGCAGCTCTTCTTTCCGGGTTCCGGAGCGGTTGATGTTGATCGCCGGGTAGATGCGCTTTTCAGCGATCCGCCGATCGAGGTGCACCTCCATGTTGCCGGTGCCCTTGAACTCCTCGTAGATCACCTCATCCATCTTGGAACCGGTGTCCACCAGGGCCGTAGCCAGGATGGTCAGCGAACCACCCTCTTCGATATTGCGGGCTGCGCCAAAGAACCGCTTGGGCTTCTGCAGCGCGTTGGCGTCGACACCACCGGTCAGCACCTTGCCGGAGGACGGCACAACGGTGTTGTAAGCGCGCGCCAGCCGGGTGATGGAATCTAGCAGGATGATCACGTCCTGCTTGTGTTCAACGAGACGCTTGGCGCGCTCGATCACCATCTCGGCGACCTGCACGTGGCGTGATGCCGGTTCGTCAAACGTTGATGACAGCACCTCGGCGTCCACCGCCCGGGCCATCTCGGTCACCTCTTCCGGCCGCTCGTCGATCAGCAGAATGATCAGCTTGGAGTCCGGTGAGTTGGCCACGATGCTCTGCGCAATGTTCAGCAGCATCATGGTTTTGCCCGCCTTCGGGGGCGAAACAATCAGACCGCGCTGACCTTTACCGATCGGTGACACCATGTCGATAATGCGCGCGGTCAGGTCCTCGGTGCTGCCGTTGCCGCGCTCTAGGCTCAGCGGCTTGCGGGGAAACAGGGGCGTTAAGTTCTCGAACAGCACCTTGCCCTTGGCGTTTTCCGGCGGTTCGAAATTGATTTCCTGCACCTTGAGCAGGGCAAAGTAACGTTCGCCGTCTTTGGGCGGCCGGATTTTGCCGGCCACGTTGTCGCCGGTACGCAGGCCAAAGCGCCTGATCTGGCTCGGCGACACGTAGATATCGTCGGGCCCTGCCAGGTAGGAGCAGTCCGCCGACCGTAGAAAGCCAAAACCGTCCTGGAGAATTTCCAGCACCCCGTCTCCGTAAATCGACTCGCCGCTCTTGGCGTGGGCCTTGAGGATCGAAAAGATCAGATCCTGCTTGCGCGCTCGGGTCAGGTTTTCCGTCCCCATTTCTTTGGCTATGCCAACCAGCTCGGTGGCGGATTTTGTTTTTAGTTCGGTGAGATTCATAGGGCGGATTGCCTTTCTAGGGACCCAAAGTCCCGCGCGTTGATGCTGATGCCCGGCCAGGGGCAAATATCGTTAAGGATTACGTCGGGTGCGGCCCGAAGATGTTAAGTATTAACTTGAGTATCAATCTGGGTTGGAAGCGCAGCGGCAGGGGGTGCCTGCTGCGTCAGGCCTTAAAGTAGCATGAACCCCGGCGGGGGTAAAGCACGCCCGAAGGCCGCGAGAACCCAGTGCTGGCGGGGCCTTCGACACTTTGGAGCTGGGGTGGATCGCCCCGGGGAGGTTGGCCTGACCGGCGTCTCACCGGCGGCCATAAGCCCGGAGTTTTACCTCCGGGCTCAGGGATTTCTTCAGGCGATGGCGCCGTCAATAAATTCCGTCAGCTGGCCTTTGCTCATGGCGCCCAGCTTGGTGTCGTGCAGCTCGCCGTCCTTGAAGATCATCAGCGTGGGGATGCTCCGGACGTTGAACTTCATGGCCGTCTGCTTGTTGGTGTCGACGTCCATCTTGGCCACCGTGATCTTATCGCCGTATTCCTCGGCCACCTGGTCGAGCACCGGCGCAATCATTTTGCACGGGCCGCACCATTCGGCCCAGAAATCCACCAGCACCGGGCCGTCCGCTTTCAGGACCTGGGCCTCAAACTCTTCGTCGCTGGTGTGAATAATTCGCTCGCTCACTTCTATCTCCTCGTCTTTCGCCGGCGCTTTAGCCGCTGTCAGTAGGTTGGGGTTTTTGCTTGCGGATTCAACCATATCCGCTAAACTGCAGGGCTTCGCGGCGTCTGCCGCCCTCCCGGCTCTGTCGTTTTGCTGGCCTTCAGGCATTGGAGCTGAAGCAGAAAAGCAAATCAAGCCATCAACGCTGGTCTTCCCGCAACATGTCAAAACCCACTTTTTCCGACGTTCGCTACGATGAATTTGATCTCGTTCCCGAGATCAGCGCCGGCCTGCACGATGCGGGTTTCGAGATGTGCACCCCGATTCAGGCGCAGAGCCTGCCCCTGGCTTTGGAGGGAAAAGATGTGGCCGGCCAGGGCCAGACCGGAACCGGTAAGACCGGCGCCTTTCTAGTAGCCGCTTTTCAGCGCCTGCTGACCACCGAGCCTCAAGACCCCGAACGCCGAGCCAACAACCCGCGAGCCATTATCCTTGCGCCCACTCGCGAGCTGGCGATTCAGATCCATAAAGACGCGGAGGTCCTCGGCGCCCATACCGGGCTGAAGCTGGCGCTGGCCTACGGCGGCATCGACTACGAAAAGCAGCGCGCAACGCTCGTTGATGGCGTAGATGTGCTGATCGGCACGCCGGGTCGCATCATCGACTACTTCAAGCAGAAGGTCTTCAACCTGCGCCATATCGAGGTGCTTGTCCTCGATGAGGCGGACCGCATGTTTGACCTGGGCTTTATCAAGGACATCCGCTACCTGCTGCGCCGCATGCCGGCGCCGGAAGACCGACTCAACATGCTGTTCTCGGCGACCCTGTCTTACCGCGTAACGGAGCTGGCCTACGAGCATATGAACAGCCCGGAGCGGGTCGACGTCGAGGCGGAGCAGATCACCGCGGACCGCGTGACCCAGAAGGTTTACTTCCCCGCCAACAGCGAAAAGATTCCGCTGCTGGTCGGGCTGCTGAAGCGCATCGAGCCCTACCGCACCATGGTGTTCTGCAATACCAAGGCGGCGACGGAAAAGGTCAACGCGTTTCTCAAAACCAACGGTTTTGTCTCCGAGGTGCTGTCGGGCGACGTGCGTCAGAACAAACGGCAAACGCTGCTGGCCAAGTTCCACGACGGCGAGATCGGCATCTTGGTGGCCACGGACGTTGCCGCACGGGGCCTGCATATTCCCGAAGTCAGCCACGTGTTCAACTTCGACCTGCCGCACGACGCCGAAGACTACGTACACCGTATCGGGCGGACCGCCCGGCTGGGCTCCAAGGGTGATGCGATCAGCTTTGCCTGCGAAGACTTTGCCTTTTCGCTGCCGGAAATCGAAGCCTATATCGAGGCGTCCATTCCCGTAGAGAGTGTTGATCCTGAGCTGCTTGTGGAACTCAATCCGCCGGCGCCACGGCCACGCCGCCCGCGTGATGGCCGCGGCGGTCGCCCGGGGCGCGGCGGCGGCCGGTCTCGCGGCGGGAGCTCCGGCGGCGGTCGGCGTGGTGGGTCAGGTGGGCGCGGCCCGCGGGCCAGCGCTGAGGGCAAGTCGGGTGATGGTGGGAGTGGTGATAGTGCCGCGAAAACCGACGGAGCGACCGGCGAGTCGCCCAAGCCCCGCCGTCGACGCCGTCGGCGTCGTAAGCCCAAGGCTACGCCCGAGGCAGGCTCGGCCTAATTTTTCACCTGGGCTTAGCTGGGCCCAGCTGATCTCTGCCCTCTTCCAGCAACCGGTCGGTATTCGGTTCAATCCACGCCTGAGCCTTCGCGGTAATCTCCGCTGCGGTCAGACCGCTGACGTCCATCGGCGGGCCAAACTCGATCACCGTCGTGCCCCGTCGATCGATCAACAGACTTTTCGGCGGCCAGAAAAGACCCGTGTTGACCGCCACCGGCACAATCGGCACGTCGGCCGCTTCCGCCAGCACGCCGCCACCGATCTTGTAGTTGGGCGGTGAGCCGGGCACCTTGCGGGTCCCTTCGGGAAAAATGCTGATTGAGCGGCCTTCCCCCAGGCGCGCCAGACCCTGCTGCTTAACCTGAGTGACGGCGCTCGCACCGGCCGTGCGGTCGATCGCGATGGGCTTAAGGATCGCCAAACCCCAGCCGAAGAGCGGAATGTAGAAAACCTGCTTTTTGAGCACCCAGGAAAAAGGCGGCAGCAGTCCCTGCAGCACGATGGTCTCGAGCGTGGACTGGTGCTTGATGAAATAGATCACCGGATCCCGGCTGATGTGCTCGAGGCCGCGCAGCTCCACCCGGATGCCGCCGATCAAGCTCAGGCTGCCCAGCGTGTATCGGATCCACAGCCGGGCGAAGTAAAACCGGTAGTCCACCGGCAGCACCACCGTCAGCAGCAGCACCGGCACAAAGACCACGAGCGATACCGCGAGATTCAGCAGGAACAGCGCGGCCCTGAGCTTAGCCATGAGTCGTCGCGGCGGCCTCGCGGCAGAGCTGCTCGGCCGCGGCCGCCAGATCGCGAAAGATTGTCACCCCGTCGAAATGGTTGAGATCGCTCAGGGCGTGGGCACCGTCGCCGGTCTGCACCAGCAGCGCCCGCGCGCCCACGGCCTTGGCGGCCTCCAGGTCTTCGCGAGAATCGCCGACCATCGTCATCGCGGTACAGGGAACGTGGTAACGCTGCTCGATCTGGCGCAGCAGGTTCACCTTCGGCTGACGCTTGCCGTGGCCGTCGGGGTTGCCCTTGGCCGCAAAAAACACGCCTTCGATAAAGCCGCCGCTCTCCTGCACCTCTCGCAGCATCATCTCGTGAACGTCGTGCAGTTCTTCCACCCCAAGCTGGCCCGACGAAAGCGCCTGCTGGTTGGTGGCGACCACGACACGAAAGCCCGCCTGGTTCAGTCGGGTGATTGCGGCGATGCTTCCGGGCACCGCTTTCCAGCTGTCGCGGCGTACCGGCTCGTCCTCGTTGATCAAATTGATCACGCCGTCGCGACCGAGGACCACCAGCTTCATGGTGCTGGTCGCAGCAGGGAAATATCAGCGATATCGTCGAACCCGGCCTTGATCCTGGCCAGGGTCGCCAGCCGGTTCTCGCGCAGCGCCGGATCCTCCGCCATCACCATCACGGCGTCGAAGTAGGCGTCCACCGCGGGGCGCAGCGTGGCGAGCTGAGCCAGCGCCCGATCGTACTGCCGCTCTTCCGCCGCGTGACGGGCGCTGACCGATACCCCTTCCAGAGCCTCGAAGAGCGCTGTTTCCGCCTGCTCCTCGAAGCGCGCTGGATCGACGGCGGGGACGGCCTCCAGCTCCGCTTTGCGCAGCAGGTTGCCGATCCGCTTGTTGGCCGCCGCGAGCGCCGCAGCCGCCTCGTCCTCCATAAACGCATTAAGGGCCGTGACCCGCTGATGGAAGTCGAGGGGCCGGCTGGGTTTCCTCGCCCAAACCGCCTCGAATACGTCGGTGCTGATGCCCTGATCGGCGTAGTAGGCCCGCAGCCGCTCCATGATAAAGCGCTCGACTTCGTCGGCCGACTCCGCGGCGTCGCTGATCCGGTCGGTCAAACCGGCGAGACCCAGATCGATCAGGGGCCTCAGCTCGAGATCGAGCTCCCCCTCGATCATGATTCGAATCAGGCCCAGCGCGGTGCGGCGCAAGGCAAACGGGTCGCGGTTGCCGCTGGGCTTCAGGCCCGCGGCGAAGATCCCGCAGAGCGTGTCGATGCGTTCCGCCAGCGCCAGCACCTGCCCGGGCCCTGCCGGGGGCAGGTGGTCGCCGGCAAAGCGGGGCAGATAGTGTTGCTCGATCGCGTCACAAACGTCCTGCGGGTGACCCTGCGCTGAGGCGTAGTAGCGGCCCATGATTCCCTGCAGATCGGGGAACTCGCCAACCATTTGAGTCAGGAGGTCGGTCTTGGCCAGCTCCGCCGCCGCCACGGCCGCCGCCGGATTGACGCCGAGGGTTTCGCTTAAGGACGCTGCCAGGCGGCTCACCCGCTGCACCTTGTCCCATTGGCTTCCGAGGCTCTTCTGGTAGACCATGCCGGCGAGCGTTTGCTGGTGCTCCGTGAGCGGCGTTTTAAGGTCGGTCTCCCAGAAAAACCGCGCGTCGGCCAACCGGGGCGTGATCACCCGCTCGTAGCCGCGGCTCACCTGGGTCGGATCCTGGCTCTCGATGTTCGCAACGCCCACAAAGCGCGGCGTTAGCTCGCCGTCACCGTCGCGCACCGGAAAAAAGCGCAGATGCGACTGCATGCTCGACACCAGCGCCTCGGCCGGCACCGCCAGGAACGCCGGGTCAAAGGCGCCCCCCAGGGCGCTTGGCCATTCCACCAGGTTGTTGACCTCGTCGAGCAGCTCCGGATCGAGCTGCACCTGATCGGGCGATTCAACCTGCGCGGTGACCTGCCGGCGGATCTCCTCGCGTCTTTCGTCTCGGTCGACGAGTACGCCGGCCGCCTTAAGCGTTTCCGGATAGGTGTCGGGGTGGCTGATGGGAACCGGGCCCGGCGACAGAAAACGATGTCCTCGCGACGCGGTGCCAAACGGCTGATCGAACATTTCGCCGGCCAGACCCTCGGCCCCAAACATGGCCACGATCCAGTGCACCGGCCGGACAAACAGTTCTGGGCTGGCGCCCCACCGCATCGGCTTGGGAATTGGCAGCTTGCTCAGCGCCCGCTCCAGGATCTCCGCGATCAGCGCCTGCAGCGGCTGGCCCGGCACGCTGCGGCGAAGTGCCAGCCGCACGCCTTTGTCGGTCTCCAGCCGCTCCAGCTCCGCGAGCTCCACACCGCACGAACGGGCGAACCCCAGCGCCGCCGGCTTGGGCTCACCGTTTTCGTCAAACGCCGCGGCCACCGCCGGACCCAGGCGCTCTTCGTCCCGGTCAGGCTGACGGGCCAAAACGCCGGCAAGCCTCACCGCCAGCCGCCGCGGGCTGCAAAAGACCTCCGGCTCGCCGGTTTGCTGATCGGTTAGGCCGACCGCTGCCAGCTCTTCCGCGACGCCGGCGGCAAACGCGTCGGCGAGCCGGTCGAGCGATTTCGGCGGCAGCTCCTCGCACCCGAATTCAACGAGCAGGGTGTCAGCCGCAGCGCTCATGAAGCGACAGCCTCCGCGGTTGTGGTCGCGCCCTCACCCAGCGCGGGAAAGCCCAGCGCCTTACGGCTGTCGTAGTACGCCTGCGCAACCCCTTTGGCCATATCCCGCACTCGCAGAATAAAGCGCTGCCGTTCGGTCACGGAGATGGCGTTGCGCGCGTCCAGCAGATTGAAGGTGTGGGAAGCCTTCAGCACCTGCTCATAGGCCGGCAGCGACAGCCCTGCTTCCAGGAGCTCGCCGCAGGCTTTCTCACATTCGTCGAACGCCTGAAACAGCACCGGAACGTCCGCCTTTTCGAAGTTGAAGGTGGACATCTCAACCTCATTTTGGTGAAACACCTCGCCGTACGTGACCGTCCGATCGCCGCTGCGGGTCCACACCAGGTCGTAGACGTTGTCGATGTCCTGCAGGTACATCGCCAGGCGCTCCAGACCGTAGGTGATTTCCCCCGTGACCGGCTTGCAGTCCAGGCCGCCGGTCTGCTGGAAGTAGGTGAACTGCGTGACCTCCATACCGTTCAGCCAGACTTCCCAGCCCAGGCCCCAGGCGCCGAGCGTGGGAGACTCCCAGTTGTCTTCGACAAAGCGGATGTCGTGCACCAGCGGATCGATGCCCACCGCCTTGAGCGACTCCAGGTACAGCTCCTGGATGTTGAGCGGTGAGGGTTTGATCACCACCTGATACTGATAGTAGTGCTGCAGGCGATTGGGGTTATCCCCGTACCGGCCATCGGTGGGGCGGCGACACGGCTGCACATAGGCCGCCGACCAGGGCTCGGGACCAATCGATCGCAGGAACGTTGCCGGGTGAAAGGTGCCGGCACCCACCTCGGTATCCAGGGGCTGAATCAACACGCACCCCTGATCGGCCCAAAACTGGTTGAGCTGGGTGATGAACGACTGAAAGGTGGAAGCCTGCGGCATGTCCGTAAACCATCAAAAATTAGCCGCGCAGTATAACCGCTATACTCGGCAAACCGGACACATCGTCACAACAGACGCTGGCGTCTTCGGTCAACGAAAAAGGAGCATGAGCCGGGTTTGACGACCGGGGCAGACAAACAACCATGAGCGAGTTTGCGCGCGGAAAGCCGCTGAGCCTGGAGCAGGTGCTGGCGGCATTGGTCAGCGACGGCTGGCTGCTGCAGGAAGACGCCAACCTGCTGAAGGGCCAGGCGGGCCGGGACGGCGCCCGCGTGCACCTGCATCCGCTGGTTGTGGTCGCGAATCAGAAGCTCCAGCACGCGGCTCATCCAGAGCGCACGCTGACGCTCGAATCGCTGACCGGCTGGCTCGCCGAGCGGGCCGCCATGGATCACTATCACATCGACCCGATGGAGGTGGACGTCGATACCGTCACCTCGATCGTCTCGCAGTCTTACGCGCAGCGCTATCGCATCCTCCCGGTTGAGGTTGGCGAAGACGAGCTGATTATCGCCACCTCCGAACCGTTCGATCTGTCCTGGCAGGATGACCTCAAGCAGATCGTGCGCCAGACCATACGCTCGGTCGTCGCGAGCCCGCTCGACATCAACCGCTTCGTGCTGGAGTTTTACAGCGTTTCCCGCTCGGTTCAGGGCGCGGAGGATTCGCGCCTGCGGAGCGACTCCGAAAAGGTGCTGAACTTCGAGCAGCTGCTGGAGCTCGGTCAGGCAGGCCAGCTGTCGGCGGACGATCAGCACGTGGTGTATATCGTGGACTGGCTGCTGCAGTACGCGTTCGAACAGCGCGCTTCCGATATTCACCTCGAGCCCCGACGGGAGCGAAGCAACGTGCGCTTCCGGATCGACGGTCATCTGCACAAGGTCTACCAGATGCCCACGCCGGTGATGTCGGCGGTGACCTCCCGGATCAAGATCCTCGGCCGCATGGATCTCGCGGAAAAGCGCCGGCCGCAGGATGGTCGGATCAAGACACGCAGCCCCGCTGGCCAGGAAATCGAGCTGCGCCTGTCCACCATGCCGACGGCTTTCGGTGAAAAGTGTGTGATGCGGATCTTCGATCCGGAGGTGGCCACGCGCAGCTTCGACGAGCTGGGGTTCACCGAGCATGAGGCGTTGACGTGGCGGCGCATGGTCGAGCGCCCGCACGGGATTGTTCTGGTCACCGGCCCGACGGGCTCGGGCAAAACCACCACCCTGTACGCCACGCTACGCCACCTGGCGCGCCCCGACATCAACGTGTGTACGGTCGAAGATCCCATCGAGATGGTCTGCCCGGAGTTCAACCAGATGCAGGTGCAGGCGTCGATCGATGTGGGCTTCGCCGAAGGCGTGCGCACGCTGCTGCGCCAGGACCCGGACATTATTATGGTGGGCGAGATCCGCGATCTCGAGACGGCGCAGATGGCGATCCAGGCTTCGCTGACCGGCCACCTGGTGATCTCGACCCTGCACACCAACGACGCGCCGTCAGCCATCATCCGCCTGATGGACCTGGGCGTGCCGCACTATCTGCTGCGCGGCACGCTAAGTGGCATTGTGGCTCAGCGGCTGGTCCGGACGTTATGCCCGCATTGTCGCCAACCGGCGGAGATCAGCGAAGCGACCTGGCGCAGCCTCACCGGCCCCTGGAAAATGGATCGGCCGGCCACCGTCAACGAGCCGGTGGGCTGCACGGAGTGCCGCAACACGGGCTTTCGCGGCCGCACGGCCATCTACGAAATGCTCACCGTGGACGACGCGGTGTCAGCGGTTATCCAGCCAGAGCTTAACCAGCTGGCCATCACCCGCCTGGCGCAGCGCCGAGGCATGCGTCCGCTGCGGGTCGCCGCCGCGCGTAAGGTGGCCGCGGGCTTAACGACAGTCGCGGAGTGCCTGCGCGTTATTCCCCCAAGTATCGAGGCGAGTGGGCCCGCCAGCGTTCCAGAGACCGGCAAGGCGCCGGTGACGCGCGAAGCCGGGGACACCTGAGCCAGGCGATCGGATACACTCAAGCCTCGGTTCGGAACGGCAATACACAAGACCAAGCACATGGCTTCAGCGCCAAGTTATCGCGCGTTTATCAGCTATGCCCACCAGGACGAGCCCTGGGCTGTCTGGCTCCACAGACGCCTGGAAAGCTATCGCGTCCCCGGCCGGATCGTTCGAGATCATGATCTCGAATCAAACCGTTTACTGCCGATTTTTCGGGATCGCGACGAGCTGTCCACCGCTGAAGATCTGTCAGCCACGATTCGAGAGGCGTTGTCCGCGTCAGACAATCTGATTGTGATCTGCTCTGCCAGCTCGGCGGCGTCACGCTGGGTCAACGAAGAAGTTCGCTTGTTTAAGAGTCTTGGCAGGGCCGATCGCATTCATTACCTGCTGATCGATGATCCGTCGCGCAGTTTTCCCGAGGCCGCGCGTCAGCGAATCGACTCAGACCCTACCGCACAGCTCCAGGAGGCAGAGCCACTCGCGGCAGACGCTCGCCCCGAAGGAGATGGCAAGGGACCCGCTCTCCAGAAGCTGATTGCGGGATTGCTGGGCGTGCGGCTGGACGAAATCGTTCGCCGCGAGGCGGCCCGGCGAAACCAGCGGTTGACCGCCATTCTCGCGGCGTCGCTCGTGGCCCTGGTGGCCATGACCAGCCTCACGGTCTACGCGCTTAATCAGCGCGCAGCGGCGCGCGAGCAGGAGCAGCAGGCGTCGCTCGCCAGGGACGATGCGCTGGCGGCTTCGGCCCGCGCCGAGCAGGCGCAGGCCGAAGCTGAGGAGGTGGTGAACTTCCTCGTTGACATGTTCGAGGTTTCAGACCCAAGTTTGGCGATGGGCCGGGAAATCACCGCCCGTGAGCTGCTCGATGACGGCGCTCAGCGAATCGAGCGTGAGTTTGCCGGTCAGCCGCTGGTCAGGGCTCGGCTTATGTCGACCATCGGGCTCGTCTACATGAGCCTGGGCGCTTTCGGGCAGGCCGAGCCGCTGCTACAGCAAAGCCTCGAGCTGCGCATCGCGGAGCTGGGCGAGTCGCACGCGGAGGTTGCGGCCAGCCTGGATGCGCTGGTTCGGGTGCAAATCTACCGGAACGACCTGGAAGCGGCGGAAGCTGATGCGCTTCGAGCGCTGGCCATGCGCGAAGCACTCTTTGGGCCAGTGGACGCCAGAGTCGCCGACAGTCTGGTGACGCTCTATGAGGTGTACGGTGAGCAAGGTCGGTTCGCAGAAGCGGAATCGCTGTTGCGCCGGGCGCTGGCCATTCGCGAGGCCGCGTTGGGCATGCAGCATGAAGCGACCGCAAAGGCCGCTTTTTATCTGGCAACAATGGTGCGTTCCCTGGGAAGGAATGACGAGGCGAGCGAGTTGAACTTAAGGGCACTGGAGATTCAGAAAGCGATCTACGGCAGCAGCCCGCATCCGGCTGTCGCCGAAAGCCTCAATCACCTCGGCATCATCGAACTGCTGCGGGGAAACTTCGATCGTGCGCAGGACTACTACGAGTCCTACGTAGCGATGCTGAGGGTGCTGCTACCGGAGAACAGCCCGGTCATTGCGATCGCCCTGGAAAATCTGGGCGGGCCGTTTTACCAGCGCCGCGAATTCGACCAGGCGGCGGCGTTGCTGGAGGAAGCGTTGGAAATTCGTCGAAACGCGTTTGGCGATGACCATCACGTAGTGGCCCGGACGCTGGTCAATCTCGGCACGGTCCTGACGTCGGCCAACCAGCTCGATCTCGCCGCCGCGCGCTTTCGCGAGGCGCTGCCCATCTTGCGGGGTTACTGGGGTGGCGATCATCCGGAGCTTTCCTCCGTTATGGCCAGCATGGGGCGGCTGGCCGAAAGACGCGGCGAGTTCGAGGAAGCGTACTCGCTGCTGTCCGATTCGGTGGCCATGGCCGGCCGCCACTACGGAGAGGGCCACCCGGAAACCGCGGCCCTAACGATACGATTTGCGCGTTTTCTGGTGTCGCGAGAACGATATGCTGAGGCCATGCCGCTGCTGACCGCGTCACGTGCGGTCATCGAGGCAGCCTATGATCGGGAGCATCCGGACTGGGTCTCCATCGATCAGATGCTCCGCGAGATATCCGATGCAGGTGAATCAAAATAGGCTTTTCTAGCGCCTGAACAAACGCCGTGCCGGTCTCGATGAAGGTACCGAGCAGAATAAGCTGAAAAACGATGGCGAGGCCAAGCCCCCAGGGACGGTAGTCGGATGACCCTCTTGGCAGTTCCCTTGATCCCGAACCGAAGCATTCGCGTTTGTACGGATATCGGAGGCCAACCTTCGCCAGAGCCTGGATTATGGCAACGCAACGTCGGCTGCTGCCCGCAGCGATTACGGGCGCCCTGCTGGCGACCATGCACGGCACCGACGCCGCGACGATCACGGTCGACACGGCCAGCGACAACATCGTGCTTTTTCAGTGCACGTTACGTCAGGCAATCGCTGCGGCAAACATTGATGCGGCCTCCGGTGGATGCGCGGCGGGCAGCGGTGACGACGTCATCGAGTTCGATCCATCCCTTTCCGGCGCGACGATTGTGCTGCAGCAAGGTCAACTCGAGATCGAGTCATCGGTCACGATCGAGGGGCAGCCTGGTTTGAGCCGTGATTTCATCACGGTCTCGGGCGCGAACACGTGGAGGATCTTTGGAATCAGCGATCTCGACAACCAGTCGCAGTTGAACGTGACGCTGCGGGATCTGGTGCTTCGCGATGGCTATGTCTACAACGGCAGTGGCGGCGCGATCTCCAACGTCGAGGCAGTCACCATCGACAACTGCACCTTGACCAACAATACGGCAGTCTTCGGAGGCGCCGGCGTGGGTGGCCTCGGTGGCGCTATCTTGAACTCCCGCCAACTGACGGTGCGAGACAGTCTGCTGACGTCCAACAGCTCTAACCTGACCGGCGGAGCGCTCTCCAACTTTGCAGGACCAACCGGTGCGACCGCGACCCTGCACAATACCGTCGTTGAATACAACTATGCCGTTTCCGGTGGAGGCCTCCACAACCTCGTCCTGAGTGGTCCCGCTGAACTGACGGTGGATGGGGGAACCATTCGTTTCAACACCGCCACAACGGGAACCGGCGGCGGCATTTTCTCCAATGGCCAGGTGGGTATGCCGGGCACCGTTGCTGTTACTGGGGCAACCATCAGCGGCAACAGCGCAGGCGGTGATGGCGGCGGGGCAGCATTCCTTTTTACCAATGCGACCGTGACCAATTCAACGCTGGACTCCAATTCGGCTAGCGGTAAGGGTGGTGGGTTCCACCATGTAGGCAGTGACGTCTCGCTCACCGTCATCGACTCCGTGTTGTCGTCGAATCAGGCCGGTGAGAGTGGTGGCGCGCTATACGCGGAAGATACGGTCACTATTCAAGGGGCAAGCCTGGCGGCGAACACGGCCGCGCTCTCGGGCGGTGCCGTTCAGTTGTCCGACTTTGACAATTCGCCCGCGGCCTTGACGATCGAAAACAGCGGGATTGATGGCAATGTGGGTCAGCAGGCGCTGCTTACCTATAACGGCACCACGATTACCGACAGCACGATCGCAAATAACGCAGTTCAGACCGCTGTTCGGTCCCTGGCCGGTTTCCCGCCACTCGTCCTGGCAAACTCAACAGTGTCTTCCAACAGCGGAGCGGGTTTGAACCTTGCCAGGGGTGTCGTAACCAACAGCACCATCGTGAATAACTCCACCGAGGGCATCAGCTACGCTGATGAGTTGGAACTGCGCAATAGCGTGATCGCGGGATCGGCGCTTGACTGCGACACCGATGTAACCCTGACCGTCAACAACAACAATCTGATTGAGGACGGAAGCTGCAGCCAGCTGGCGGTGAACATGCTTTCCGGCGATCCGGTTTTGGGGCCGCTGGCGTCGACACGAGGTATGCCGTCAACTCATCAACCGCAAACTGGCAGCCCGCTGGTCGATGCAGGTGACAACACCGACTGTCCGGCAACAGATCAAACCGGCATGCCCCGGCCGATCGACGGTAATGCTGACGGTAGCGCTGATTGCGACATCGGTGCAGTGGAGTTCGTCGATCTTTTTCCGCCGCTGGCAACGCTCAGCGGTGCCGAGGCCATAACCGTTGGCGGCGCGACCAGCCACACGGTGGACGTCGCCTATACCGACATCGATGGAGCTGTGGATCTGAGTGAGTTCGATACCGGCGATATCACGGTCACGCCCGGCCCGCTGACCGTTATCAACGCTGCCGTGTCCGGGCCACCGACAGCACCGGTTGTCACCTACACGATGGGCGCACCCGGCGGTAGCTGGGACGCGGATGACAACGGCGAATACGCCATCGCCGTCAACGACGCCGAGGTATTCGATACGGCCGTCACCGGCGCTAATCCGGTCGCAGCCGCAACCCTGGGCAGCTTCACGGTTGCGGTCGGCGAAATCGATGTCCAGGGCAACAACGTCAGCATCGCTGACGGCGACCTCACGCCTTCCGCGCAGGACGGCACGGCATTCGGAGAGGTGGTTATTGGTCAGAGCCTGACCCGTGCCTTTACGGTCAGCAACACCGCGCTGTCAACGATAGAGATTACCGCACCGATCAGCGTTGCCGGCGCCGGCTTTGAAATTGCCGCGCAGCCGGCCACGACGTCGATCGCAGCCGGCCAGAGCGTGACCTTCGATGTGCGCTTTGTCAGCGGAACTACGGGGCCGACTACGGGTATCGTCAGCATCGAGAATGACGACGGCGACGAGTCGCCGTACAGCTTCGCCGTAAGCGCCAGCGGGGTCGTGCCGGAGATCGACGTCAGCGGCAACGGTCAAAGCATTGTCGTCGGCGACAACACGCCGGCGACTACCGACGCGACCGACTTCGGTGATGTGTCGCTTGGAGCGCCGGTAACGAACGTCTTTACGATCACTAACGTCGGTACCGGAACGATCAATCTGCCCGGTCCGATCGAAATCTTCGGCGCGGGGTTTGGCGTCACCCAGCCCAGCGAGTCATCGCTGGGCGCTGGTCAAAGCACGACCTTCGCGGTCGACTTCAGTCCGGTATCGACGGGCAGCGTGACCGGTCTGGTCACGATTCCAAACACCGATGCTGATGAGAACCCCTATACGTTTGCGATCGCTGGCAACGGCATCGACCCGCCACCGTTGGGCGACCTGATTTTCGAGGACGGCTTTGAGTGATCAGGCGCGACCACGCTTCACGTAAGAGTTGTCCGATAAAGAGCTGACTCAAGCGTGAGGGACCAGCCGCATTGGGCCCAACCGGGGTGTCCGAGCCATGGATGGCGAGGCCAAGCCTCCAGGGAAGGATTCACGGCGTCCCCGGGTGGGCCCAATGCGGCTGAGCCCGGGAACGAAGGACAAGGCAGGTCAGGCTTCGCCCTCAGCCTCGTCGTCGCGGGCCGGCATGCGGTTCAGCAGGATCTTCGAGAAGATGATGCCCAGCTCGTAGAGCACCCACATGGGCAGCGCCAGCAGGGTTTGCGAAATGATATCCGGCGGCGTCAGCAGCATGCCCACGACAAACGCGCCAACGATGATGTACGGACGTTTTTCGTGCAGAGACTCCGCGGTGGTCACGCCCAGGGCCAGCAGGATGAACACCACAATCGGCACCTCAAAGGCGAGGCCAAAGGCAAAGAAGATCAGCAGCAGAAAATTCAGGTAGTGCGCAATGTCTGGCATAAACGTCACGCCCTCTGGCGTAACGGCGTTGAAGAAGGCAAACACCAGCGGAAACACGACAAAATAAGCAAACGCGCAGCCGAGGTAAAAAAGCGCGCAGCTGGAAATCAGGATCGGCACCGCGATGCGCTTCTCGTGGTTGTAAAGCCCCGGCGCGACAAACGACCAGATCTGAAAAATGATCACCGGCATAGCCAGGAACACGCCGGTCAGAAGAGTCATCTTGAAGGGCGTTAAAAATGGCGAGGCCACCTCAACGGCGACCATCGTCACGCCTTCGGGCAGCTCGTCGAGCAGGGGCGCGGCAAGAAAGTTATAGATGTCTCGGGAAAACGGCAGCAGGCAGAGGGTGATGATCAGCACCGCGAGAACGGCCCACATAACCCGCTGACGCAGCTCGACCAGGTGCGACAGGAAGCTCTGCTCGGTGTCGCCCGGTACGCCGTCCGCGAAGTCGTTGCTGTCGGAGTCGGCGGAAGAACTCATGCGGTTTTGTCCGAGACGCTGTCGGCAGCGCTCGACGGCCCAGCCCCGTCTACGGTTGTCTCGCCACCGGTCTCCGACGATGGCTCGGGGTCGCTGGTCGCCGCTGCAGCTGAGTCTGTCGGCGTAGCGTCGCCGGTCTGGGGCTGGTCCACGGAGACGGTTTCGCTGGCAGCTTTCTTCAGCGATTCGAGATCCTTCATGGGTTCAGCCATCGCCGACTTGAACTCCTCGGCCGGCTGCTTCATCGCTTCTTTGAATTCTTCGGCGTTCAGTTCCGCCGAGATTTCGGCCCGCACGTTGGCCCAGGTGCTGCGCGCTTTGCGGAGATAGCCGCCGACGACCCGGGCGACCTTGGGCAGTCGCTCCGGTCCCAGCACCAGCAGCCCGATCACGCCGATGACGGAAAGCTCCCAGAAACCGATGTCAAACATGACTCGTGTCGCTGATCAGAAAATCAGGAGGTACCGGTTTTTTCTTTGGCGCCCTCAGCTTCGCTGTTCATCGGCTCCGGCGGGTCAGCTTCGAGCTTTTCCGGCTCGTCTTCGCTCATACCCTTGCGGAAACCTTTGATGGCGCTACCAAGATCGCTGCCCATGTTGCGGAGCTTCTTGGTGCCGAACAGCATCATGACGATCACCAAAATGATCAACAGCTGCCAAATACTGATTCCACCTAACATGACTTACCTCGTTATGGATGTCGCCTCTGGCGACTTAACAGCCCATCATTGTGCATGATCGCCGGTGACAAGGAAATGAACGTGAGTCACAGCTGAGGCATGCCACATCGGGGTTGTGCAGGGGAACCGCACCGCCGAGGTGCGGCTTAGCGGCGCCCGCGATTGGCGGCGGTCAGCCGCTGCGCCGAGCGACGGGAAGCCAGGGGTGCCGCACCCAGCAGCAGGACCAGCAGAATCACTGCCCATTGCGAAAGCGTTGGAACCGGCTCGCCAGGTGACGGGGTGCCCGTGGTGCAGCCGTTCGGCGGCGCCACCGCCAGCGACTCGATGCCGGGGCGCGTCTGGGCGAACTCCGTCGCCTGCGCCGTAGCAAGATCGATCTGCAGTATCCGACCAGGCAGGAACTCGAAGGTTTCCGGGCGTGTGCCGTCGAGCACCGCCCACAACGTTCCGTCTGCGTCGAACGCGAGCCCGGCGTCGTTGATTTCGAACCCCTGGATCTGGCCGATCAGCGTTGAGGTGCCGGCTTCGACGTTGATGTCGTGAAGGGTGCCCCCGGAGGCGAGTGCCACGGTACGGTCTCCGTAGCTGGCGATTGCGGTCATCGGGTTGCCGAGGCCGCCGCTGGCGCCGATGACGCTGGCCTGACCGGTGTTCACGTCGATCTCGTAGAGCGACTGCGTTTCCTCCGCCACCAGCAGCAGCCGGTTGTCGCAGGTAAAGGTCATCCCGAAGTCTAGGTTGGATGCGGTGGAGAAACCGAGATTCGGCCGCCGGTTGCCCACCGGCAGTGCATTGACGGTTTCGGGATTGACGATAAAAACGGCTTTTGTGGCGTTATCGACGGCGTAAAGCGTTCCGTCCGGGCCAAAGGCGAGGCCCTCAACATCTTCCAGGCTGGTGGGGAGCGGACCGATAAACTCGGTGGCGCCGCTGAACAGATTGACACGCAGGAGCTGGTCGGCGTCGAACTCATCGTCTGAGTTGACGGCAAACCCAAAGCTCTGCGCCAATGCCGCAGCGGGCAGCACGAAGGCGGCCGCAAACAGGGTCGCGATCGTGGCAATGGACCTGGTCAAGGGCATTGCTACTAACTTCACACCAGTTGTTTTAAGGTATCGTCCAGCCGCTGTCGTCACTCAGCGACACCGGTCAACTTAGCAGATTTTTTCGGCAGATCATAGCGTTAGCGACTTTCATGGCTCGCCTGACGGCGGTCTGCCGGGGTGGCGGGCGCAGCGAACGTCTGCCGCGAAGGACACGATATATAGTGTGATTAGGGATACTCAAACACAAGATACGGGGCGAGATTCGGCCTACGACCACGGTTCCACGGCCCGGGACGGCGTTCTGCTGCTCAACCTAGGGACGCCGGACGAGCCGAACGCGGGCGCCGTGCGGCGCTATCTCGCTCAATTCCTGTCCGACCGACGGGTTGTGGACGCCCCACGCTGGCTCTGGAAGATCATCCTGAACCTGGTGATTCTACGAGTCCGTCCGGGACCCGTGGCCCGCAAGTACGCCAGCATCTGGCACGAGGACGGGTCACCGCTGCTCGTTTACAGTCAGCGGCTGGCCGACGCCGTTGCCGCCAAACTCGGCAGCGGTCCGCGTGATGCGGCCGACGAGACGGGGGGCCCGGCTGTCGAGCTGGCCATGACCTACGGAAACCCGTCGATACCGGCCGCGCTAGACGCACTGGAGCGACAAAACGTCCGGCGGCTGCTGGTGCTGCCGCTGTTTCCGCAGTATTCGTCCAGCACCACCGCCGCCGCCTTCGACGGGGTCGCGGCGTCGCTGGCCTCGCGCCGTTGGATACCCGAGCTGCGTTTTGTGAACACCTATCACGATCATCCGGCCTATATTCAGGCGCTGGCCGAGAGCGTGCGGGCGCATCAGGCCAGTCATGGCGTGCCGCAGAAGCTGCTGATGTCATTCCACGGCATCCCGCAGCGCTACTTTATGACCGGCGACCCCTATCACTGCCTTTGCCAGATGACGGCCCGCCTGCTGGCCGAGGCGCTGGGGCTCGAAGCCGATCAGTGGGAGCTCGCTTTCCAGTCGCGCTTTGGCCGGGAGACCTGGCTCCAGCCCTATCTGGATCAGCGCCTGGAGGAGCTGGCGGCGGAAGGTGTCCACGACGTGCAGGTGATCTGCCCGGGTTTTGCCGCGGACTGCCTGGAAACGCTCGAAGAGATTGCGATGGAAAACCGCGAGCTGTTCGAGGAGGCCGGCGGCAAAAACTACAGCTATATCCCGGCTCTCAATGAGCAGGCCGATCACGCCGCCATGGTGGCCAGCCTCGTGGAGCAGCACGTCGGCGGGTGGCCGGGCTGGCAGCAGGTGCAGGAGACGCCTTCGGAGCTTGCGGCGCGGGTTGAGCGGGCCCGGGCGCTCGGCGCCAACGGCTGACGGCTCGTGGCTGAGCAGTCAGCGGCGTCGGCCCAGGAGGCAACCCAACGTGCGGATCAACGGCCCGACTCGGCAGGTCACCTGGTCGAGCTCCGCAACGTCAGCAAGACCTACCCACTCGATCCACGGCCCGTGCTCGATCAGCTCGACCTCACCCTGTCGGCCGGCGAGAGTCTGGCACTGGTCGGGCGCAGCGGCTCGGGTAAGACCACCCTGCTGAATCTCATCGCCGGGCTGCTCAAACCCGATACCGGGAGCGTTAGTGTTGCCGGTCGCGATCTAGGGGGCCTCGACGAAAACGCGCTGGCGCAGTTCCGGCGGCAGAAGCTTGGCATCGTGTTCCAGTCCTTCAACCTGCTGCCGACGCTGACGGTGCGCGAGAACCTGGCTTTTCCGCTGGCCCTTGGCGGCCTTGCCGACGACGGTCGGAGCGACGAGCTGCTCGAAGCCCTCGACATTGGTGCACTGCGGGACAAGCTGCCCGAGGACCTGTCGGGCGGCGAGCAGCAGCGCGTAGCGGTCGCCAGATCGCTGGTGCATCAGCCTGAGCTGGTCCTGGCGGACGAACCGACCGGCAACCTCGACTTGGAGAACGCCCACCAAGTGATTGAGCTGCTGGTGGGGCAGTGCCGCGAGCGGGGCGCAGGCCTCCTGCTCATCACCCACAGCTCGGAGCTGTCCGCCCGCATGGACCGGACCCTGTCGATCACCGAGGGCCGGCTGCTACCGAGCGAACCCGCAACCGACCCAGCCCGCGCTCTCTCCGCCTGAAACTGGACACCTAAACCCATGACTCTGTACTCGCTGCAGCTAAGGGCGTCCTGGCGCTATTTTGCCCGGCACCCCGGACAGCTTGCGCTGGCGCTGCTGGGGCTCGCCCTCGGGGTGGCGGCGGTGGTGTCGGTGGGCGCAGCCCGCGCGACCATCAGCGAGAGCTTCAGCCGGTTTGCCGATCAGCTGACCGGCTCGGCCAGCCACCAGGTTACCGGCGCCGGCGATTACTTTGACGGCGGCGCGTACGTCGCGCTGCAGCGTCGCTTCGCCGGCGTGGCGATGGCCCCGGTGTTGAGCTTTGAGGCTGTGGATATCGCGGGCACCCGGCGAACCGTCCTCGGCGTCGACCTGCTGCGCGAAGCGCGGCTGCGGGACTTTACCGGCAGCTACGCCGGCGAGACGGGTTTTCCGCTGGCGGGCTGGCTGGGGGGTGAACCGCTGGTTCTGGCCGTTGAGCCGGTCGGCAGCGAGGTACAGCTGACGACGCCCGAAGGGACGGCGGCATTGAAGGTGGCGGGCAGGCTAGATCCCGCGCTGGTGAGCGGCGCTGAGCAGCTACTCATCGTGGACCTGAGCCAGGCTGCTTTGCTGCTGGCGGCCACCGGCGCCGCCGCTGGCGAAGCCCTGCCTCGGCTGCCGCTCAGCCGCATTGATCTGGCGCTGGACGACTCCGACGAAGACGGTCTTGAGGCACAGCTTGAAGCCCTCGGGCAGGCGCTGCCGACGGGTCTTTCGCTTCGCGCCGTCGGGACTAACGGCAACGAGGGTATGAGCCGGGCACTGGAGCTCAACCTGCTGGCGCTGAGCCTGCTGGCTCTGCTGGTCGGGGCCTTTATCGTGTTCAACACGCTGCGATTTTTTGTTCTTCAGCGCCAGCAGGTCTATGCCTTCTGTCGCCTGCTGGGGCTGACTCGCCGCGATATCACCCGCTGGATCCTGCTCGAGGCCTGCCTGCTCGGGCTGCTCGGCACCGGCCTCGGGATGCTGCTGGGGCTCTGGCTCGCCGACGCCGTGATGGCGCAGATGGCCGGCACCGTCAGCCAGCTCTATTACGAGGTGGTGAGCCGCAGCGCCCGCATCTCGCCGCTGCTCTGGGTGCAGGCGGCGGTGCTTGGCCTGCTGGGGTCGCTGGCGGCGGCGCTGTGGCCGGCGCTGACCGCAGCGCGCAAAAGTCCGCTCGCCCAGAATCGCAGCG
>JANQOZ010000117.1 GCA_028285525.1 Lysobacterales bacterium | reverse complement strand
TCAGCCAGGCGATGCGGTGCACCAGGACACGGGTCTTTCCGCTGCCGGCCCCGGCCAGGACCAGATAGTTTCCGGCCTCGCTGGTGACTGCTTCACGCTGAGCTTCGTTGAGCTCGTCGAGTAGGTGGGAAACGTCCACAGTGGCTTAGGCGGAGGGGGAGGCCGACGCCGGGATCAAATCAGCCAGGCCTGCGTCTGGGATCGCTGTCGGCACAGGGAGCGCAGCAGCGCGGCAAGATCCTGGCACGACATCCGCTGCAGCGTGGGCAGCTCGACATCCTGCACCCGCTCGATCAGCGAGATCAGCTGAGATTTGGTCAGGTCTTCGATGGGCAGCGCAATCTTGTCGCGCTGCGGCGGCGGGAACAGGTCGTTGAAGATGACCTCGTCTGAGAGGCCGGCCTTTTTGTCCTGCTGATAACGCTGCAGCTGCTCGTGGGTGAGCGGCACGGCGATAATGGCGTCATCGGTGGTCATCCGGTGCTGCCAGTTCCTCACGGCCATCAGATGACCGTCTGACACCCGCCGGGTGAAAATCTTCTGAGCGCGTGGAGTATCCATCAAGACGCTTAGTTTAGCAGTCGAATGGCAAAACTACCTGAATGAACCCGGAAAAAACCGTCTACTAGTGCCAGTTTGGCGCCAGCGCGTCGGGGTCAACCGTGAGCGTCCTGCTGGCCGCGTTGATCACCAGTTTGCCGGGGTAGGAAAAGCACCGCTCGCCGTCGCAGATTTCCTGCATCTTGTTCATCAGCGGGGCCACGCCCTGCGGCACCAGCGGATAGTGGTGCTCGACCCTCGTCAGCTCTCCCGCGGCGTCCTGCCACGCCACCGTAAAGGCGACCGAGCCCAGCTCCGGGTCGGTGTGCTGGGTGATCTGGACCGGGCCGTCCGTCGGGCCATCCAGCGCCACGTGGTGCCAGTGCATCGCCTGCGGCTTGCGCTCCGGACGTGTTTCCCGCCATTGTTCCAGCGATTCGGGCATGTCCCAGACGGGGATCACCCGAACCGGAACGCCGTGGGCGTTGAGGGTCACCGTGATCTGTCGCTGGCTGCGCAGGCAGGCGGCGTACTGGCTGGCGAGTTCGGCCGGCTCCAGCGTCGGGTCGGCGCCAGCGGCCCAGGCGTTAAAAGGCTGGAACAGCACCTCTACGTGCTCGTTCATGTAGGCCACTCGACTGCCGCAGTCCGTCACGGTCCAACGATCCTCGTCTGGCGCATAGAGCGCGGCCTCCAGCAGATCCCAGAGCTCCGGCAGGCCGACGTTGGCAAACTGCAGGCTGAGCATGGCGGCCAGGTCGTTGCTGGTCAGATACTGCGCGTGCACCAGGTTGAAGCCGAAGAGCTGGTTGAGCACCAGCGCGGTGGCCGCTGACGCCTGGCCGCTTTCGACCAGGACCTGCTCCAGTTCCTGGCTCGCCGCCTGAATCTGTTCCGGCGGACCGGTCAGCACCCAGGGCACAATCAGCAGCGGACCGGTCAAGCGGTTGAGCGCTGGATCGAGCGCCGGTTTGGGCAGGTGGCCGCCGGCGGCGCCCAGCGCCATGCAGTAGGGCTGGAAAGCGCTGCCGAGGCTTTCCCGATATAGATCGGCCAGAGCGCTGTGCACCGGAAAGCCTGGTGCCAGGATCTGGGTTTGGTCGTAAACGGCCGCCGACAGCGCCATCCCGAGGCTGCGGACGTCCGGCATCATTTTGGCCAGGTCCGCGGTGACCGCGTCGCCCAGCTGCTGTGCCTGTTCCCGTCCCAGCGGCTCGAGGCTTGGCATCTGTTCGGTGGGGTCGATTTCGATGGCCAGCAGAGCGCCGACCGAGCTGATGTCACTCATGAAGCGGTTCTTATAATGTGGTTAGTCTCTCGCCAGCCTGATGCCAGAGAACATCCAGCGCTGGTGGGGGTAGAAAAAATTGCGGTAGGTGGTGCGCGCGTGGCCCTGGGGCGTGGCAAAGCTGCTGCCCCGCAGCACCATCTGGCTGCACATGAATTTGCCGTTGTATTCGCCCAGGGCGCCGGCGGGGGCCTGGAAACCCGGGTAAGGCTGATAGGCCGACCGCGTCCATTGCCACAGCGCGCCGGTGAACTGCGGCCAGTGCGGACCGGCAGGCAGCGGCACCAGCGTGCCGTGTGGCTGACCGGCCTTGTGGGCCGAATGCTCCCACTCGGCTTCGGTGGGCAGCCGACAGCCCCGCCAGCTGGCGAACGCGTCCGCCTCGTAAAAGCTGACGTGCGCTACCGGTCCTGCTAGATCCAGCGGCTGCAGGCCGTTGAGGGTGAACTCCTGCCAGCCGTCTTCGCTCTGTACCCAGTAGAGCGGCGCCTGCCAACGATCGTTCTGTACCGTTGCCCAGCCGTCCGACAGCCACAGCGCGGATTGGCGATAGCCGCCGTCCTGCACAAACTCCAGATATTCGGCGTTGGTCACCAGGCGGTCG
>JANQOZ010000098.1 GCA_028285525.1 Lysobacterales bacterium | reverse complement strand
TCACCGCCGGCGATGTTGCCGGTGATGGTGCTGCCGCCGATGATCAAGGTGCCGCCCACGTCGTTCCAGACCCCGCCGCCTTCAGCAGCAGCGCTGTTGCCGGTGAGCGCGCCGCCGACCAGAGTCAGCAGGCTGGCGGGTCCGCTGGCGACATCGGTAACGTGAATCCCGCCGCCGTTGCCGGGGCTCGCGCCGGTCGTATTTTGATCGAAGGTGGTGTTGGCGACGGTCACCGTGGAAGCGCGGGCGTTGGCCGTCGTGATTTCCAGACCGCCACCCGCTCTCACCGCCGTGTTGGAAGAGACGGTCAGACCAGTCAGGTTCAACGTGCCGCCGTCGTTCAGCAATCCACCGCCGGAGCCGGCAGCGCCGTCCGCGACGTTGCCGCTGACAACCACGCCGGTCAGCGTGGCGGTTCCACCGTTGTTGAAAAATCCGCCGCCGCCCTGGTCCGCACCATCACCGCTGGCGGTGTTGCCGCTGAGCGTGCTGGCGGTGACGTTCATCACCGCGTTGGCGTCGTTCCACAGCGCGCCGCCCTCAGCAGCCGCCGTGTTGCTGGCGTAGGTACCGCCGTCGACGGTCACCGTTGCCGCCATCCCCGTGACCGGCGCCGTGACGTGAATGGCGCCGCCGTTGCCGGGGGCACCGCCCGTGGCGTTGCCGCGAAAGTCCGTTTGATCAACCGCAAGGCTGGCCTCCGCCTCAACGGCCCGCAGCTCCACGCCGCCACCGGCGCGCGCGGCGCTGTTGCCAGAAACCCGGCCGCCCGTCATCTCAACCGAGCCGCCAACGCTCAAGACACCGCCGCCGCTGCCCGAGCCGACGCTCGCCGTGTTGTCGGTGATGATGGTGCCTCGCAGCGTCACCGACCCCGGGTTGCTGCGGGCATCGTTCAGCACGCCGCCGCCGCCGTCGTCAGCCCCGAGGACGCCGCTGACCACGTTGCCGCTGATCGTCGCGTCCGTCACGCTGACCCGTCCGCCGTTGTTGAAAACACCGCCGCCGCCCTGCGCGTCCCCGACCGCGTTGGCGGCCGTCGCGCGGTTGAGTGACACGTTCGTTCGGGTGATTTGGAGGGTGCCACCCGCGTCGTTCCAGACGCCGCCGCCCTCTTCACCTGCCGTATTTTCGGTGATTGAGCCTGCATTTATCGTGAACGTACTTGCATTGTCGCCGATCGGGTCAGACACGTGTATGCCGCCACCGTTGCCGGGCGAACTTCCCGTCGTGTTGAGCGACACCGTTACGCTATCGAGCTCAACCAGCGAATCACGCAGGTTTCGGGTGTTCACCTCGATCCCGCCACCGGCGCGAACGGCCGAATTGTCAGAGACGGTGCCGCCGGTCACGGTCATGGAACCGCCGTCGTTCAGAATTCCGCCGCCGGAGCCCGCGCTGCCGTCCGCCGCGTTGCCCTCGATCGTCGCGGCGCTGATCGTGACCACCCCACCGTCGTTAAAAACACCGCCGCCGCCCTGGTCCGAGCTGCTGCCGCTGGCCGTATTGCCCGTGATCACCGTGCCGCTGACGTCGAGCGTGCCGCCGACCGCGTTCCACAGACCGCCGCCTTCAGCGGAAGCCGTATTGCCGGTAAAGGAGCCGTCCGTCACCGCGACAGTCGCCTCAAAGGTGTCGCCGTCCGGATCGGTCACGTGGAGGCCGCCGCCATTTCCCGGCGAGCCGCCGGTAGCGTTGTTGGCCACCACAACCCCGGTCAGGTTGGCGCCAGAGTTGTCGATGGCCGCCGCCACCTCCAGTCCGCCGCCGGCTCTGACCGAGGTGTTTCCGGAGATCGAGCCGCCGGTCACGCCAACGCTCCCACCCACCGACAGGACCCCGCCGCCGGAGCCCAAGGCGCCGTCAGCGATGTTCGTATCGACAGTTGCGGAGGTCAGGGTGACGGTTCCACCGTTGTTGAAAACGCCCCCGCCGCCCTGATCGGCGCCCGGCCCGCTCGCCGTGTTGCCGGTGATGGCGCTGCCGTCGATTGTCATCGTGCCGCCGGCGTCGTTCCACAGGCCGCCGCCCTCTTCGCTGGCGACGTTGCCTGTGAACGCACCGCCGGTGACGGTCATGTCGCTGGCGTTGGTGTCGCCGGACGGATCAGTCACGTGTACCCCACCGCCGTTGCCCGGTGAGGGGCCGGTACGATTCGTGGAAAAAGTGACGTCCTGGAGCGTGGTGTCAGAATCGCGCCCGTTGGCCGTGGTGACCTCCAGGCCGCCGCCCGCACGGCTGGCCGAGTTGCCGCTGATCGCACCACCCGACACCATGAGCATCCCGCCGTCGTTCAGAATGCCCCCACCGGAGCCGGCCGCACCGTCAGCGGTGTTGCCATCTACCGTGGTGTTGACGACAGTCAGGTTGCCGTCGTTGTTGAACAGCCCCCCGCCACCCTGGTCGGCTGCGGCGCCGCTGGCGGTATTGCCAGTGATCGTTGCCCCGGTCACGCTCATAACGCCTGAGGCGTCGTTCCACAGCCCGCCGCCCTCGGCGCCGGCGATGTTGCCGGTAAAGCCACCGCCGCTGACGTCGACACTGGCTATTGCACCGGAGCTCGGTGCGGTGACGTGAATCGCACCGCCGTTGCCCGGTGACAGGCCCGCGTCGTTTTCATCAAAGCTGACGCCGTCGATCGTGACGGTCGTCTGGGCCGTTGCGGCGCTGACTTCCAGCGCCCCGCCAGCGCGATTCGCAAGGTTGCGGGCAAAGTCGCCGCCGGTGACGTCGAGCGAACCGCCGCTCACGTGAATAGCGCCGCCGCTGCCGGCAGTCCCGCTCGCCTGGTTTTCGCTGAAGCTGGCCCCGTCGGCGATCGTAATCGTGCCGCCCAGGCCAAAAATGGCGCCTCCACCCTCAGCCGCGCTCAGGCCGCTGGCGACGTTGTTGCTGAACACGCCACCGGAGATCTCCAGCGTGGCGGCGCCGACGTAGATACCGCCGCCGCTGGCGTCAGCCGTCGAGGCGTCGATCGAAACGTTGGTGAGCATCACCTGCTCGCTGTCCGCAATAAAAATGGCGCCGCCGTTGACTCCGGCGCTGCCGCTGGTACCACCCGCAGCGAGCTGCAGGTCGTTGATCATCACAATCTCGTCAGCGGCGGTATCGATATTGAAGATCCGAAACTGCCCGGCGCCGTTGATGGCAAGCCCCGGCACGTTGGATCCATCGATGATGACGTCGTCGCTGATCACCGGCAGCTCCGAGGCAAGCGTAATCACGCTGTTGGCCGGCAGATTGAAGACGATGATGTCGAGCGGATCTGCGCTGGCGTTGGCCTGAGTGATTGCGGTCCTGAGAGTGGTGCTGACGCCGACAGGGTCGCCGGGATCATCCACGGTAAAGGTGGCAGCGCCGGCGAGGGAGACACAGCCGACGGTGAGCAGGGGGAGGAGTGAAGCACGCAAGGCGACAGCTTTCATAAAATACCCCGATGTTGAGTGGACTTATTACGTATAGCGTATGGCAGGTTAGCGGGTTGTTAAGAGACTTGGATCACTGTTCTCGGCAGCCAAAACCATGCATTGTGGCAACATGATCGTCCAGCGGATGGATCCTTTTCGGTGAAACACTTTTCCTGCGTCTGCGGTAACCGGCTGCATTTTGAAAACACGCGATGCCTGGCCTGCGGGCGTGTCGTGGGCTTTGATCCCGCCGCGCGCGAGATGCGGCCGGCCGAGTCGCCCCTGCGCTACTGCAGCAACGGGCTGGAGCACGGCGTCTGTAACTGGCTGCTCCCGGAGGACTCCCAGAACGACCGCTGCTGGGCCTGCAACCTGAACCAGGTGATACCCAACCTTTCCGACCCGGACAACCTTCGACTCTGGGGTCGTCTGGAGGCGGCCAAGAAGCGCCTGCTCTACACGCTGGAGCAGCTGGCGCTGCCGCTGGTGACCGACGCTTCAAAGCCCGGCGCACTCGCGTTCCGCTTTATGGCCGACAGCCTGGACTATTCGGAGGGTGCGCTGGGCAGCCCCGTGTACACGGGTCATGACCGGGGTGTCATCACCATCAACTTGAAGGAGGCTGACGCCGGCGCCCGGGAGACGATGCGCGAGGCGATGAACGAGCCCTACCGAACGCTGCTCGGGCATTTTCGGCACGAGATCGGGCACTATTTCTGGGACCAGCTGATCCGGACCAGCAGCTGGCTGAACGAATTCCGGGCGCTGTTCGGTGATGAAACGCTCGACTATGAAGCCGCGCTTCGTGACCACTACGACAACCTGAATGACCCGAGCTGGCGGGACGAGTACATCAGCGCTTACGCCAGCGCTCATCCCTGGGAAGACTGGGCGGAAACCTGGGCCCACTATCTGCACATGTTTGACGGGCTGGAAACCGCCCACGCCATGGGCTTTCAGGTGGCGCACCGGCCGGTTGCCTCACCGCTGCCGTCGCCGGGTGGAGCTTCAGGCGAACAACCCTGGAGTCCGCACTATCCCGACTTTGGTCAGATGGTGGATGACTGGCAGCAGCTTACGCTGGCGCTCAACGCGATGAACCGCAGCATGGGCCTCAGCGACACCTATCCCTTTACGCTGACCGAACCCGTCATCGAGAAGCTGGATTTTGTGCACCGGGTGATCAACGACCTGTAACTTCCCGTCGGGTCGTGATCGCGCTGATCAAACGTCCGACTGAGCGCCTTCTTCCCAGTCAAACGCCGGCAGCACCGAAAAGCTCTGCTCCAGCGCCTCGCCCCACTGATCGCAGAGGCGAACGAAGTGAGGATCGTCCCGATCGAAGCTCAGCGTGCGGGTGAGCTGGAGGCGGTCCCGTTCGTAGTAGGCCACCTCGAACGGCGGCCCGACGGACACGTTACTGCGCCGCGTGGAGTCGATCGACACCAGCGCCAGACGCGCAGCGTCATCCAGCGACAGGCCGCTGTGCACCAGTCGGTCGAGAATCGGCTTGCCGTATTTGGTTTCCCCGATCTGCAGGAACGGCGCGCTGCTGGATGCCTGAATGTAGTTTCCTTCCGGATAAATCAGGTACAGCCGGGGCGGCTGACCTTTGATCTGTCCACCGAGGATAAAGCTGGCCCGCGTGTTGACGCTGCTCTGGTCGGCGCCGGTCAGGCTCTGCGCCCGGCGGCTGATCTGGCCGATGTACTCGGCGGCGTCGAACATGTAGTCGAGCTTGTGCAGATTGACCTTGGACCGGCTGTCTTCCAAATCGCGCTGCAGCCGGTTGCAGACCGCCTGGGTCGTCGCCAGGTTGCCGGCGCTGAGCAGCACCAGCGTGCGGTCCGGCGCATCGTCGAAGATTCGCATCTTGCTGTAGGTATTGATGTGGTCGACACCCGCGTTCGTGCGGGAATCGGACGCGAGCAGCAGGCCCGAATCCACTTTAAGAGCGAGGCAGTAGGTCATGGAGGTCAGCAGATTTTCGCGCGTCAAATGCTGGCACGACGTTCGCCGGTATGCAAGCATGGCCGGCTATGGCAATTGACTGGAAAGACTACAAATCACCTGATTGTTACGACGAACTGATCCTGCCGAGCGGTCGCGCAAGAGCCGGCGCCGGCACGCTCTGCCGCACGTTTGCGGGGATGAATCGGGACGAACTCAAGGAGCGGAAAGCGGCCGCAGAGCTGGCGATTCGCACGATGGGAATCACGTTCACGGTGTACAACGACGTCGAAGGCTCGATCGACCGCGAATGGCCGTTCGACATCATCCCGCGCATCATCCAGGCGAGCGAATGGGACGAGATCGAGGCCGGCCTGAAGCAAAGGGTCAAGGCGCTCAACCAGTTTATCGACGACGTCTACCACGACCAGCAGATCATGAATGACGGCGTGGTCGATCCGGCCGTCATCGCCAACAGCAAAGACTACCGGCCCGAGTGCCGGGGCATCTCGCCGCCGCACGGCGTTTGGTCGCACGTCTGCGGCAGCGATCTGGTGCGCGACGAAAACGGCGACGTTTACGTTCTGGAGGACAACCTTCGGGTACCGTCTGGCGTTGCCTACATGCTGGAAAACCGGCATGTCATGAAGCGGGTGCTGCCGGAGCTCTTTGCGGAGTACCTGATCAGGCCGGTAGACGACTACCCGACGCAGCTCTACGAGACCCTGTGTTCGCTGACGCCCGAGGCGCAGCCGAACATTGCGGTGCTCACGCCGGGTATCTACAACTCGGCCTACTTCGAGCACGCCTATCTGGCGCAGGAGATGGGCGCGCTGCTGGTGGAAGGCAGCGATCTGACCGTGGGCCGCGATCGCAAGGTGTACGCCCGGACCATCAGCGGTCTGACCCGTATCCACGCGATCTACCGGCGCATCGATGACCTGTTTATCGATCCCAAGGTGTTTCGCGCTGACTCGATGCTCGGTGTCCCCGGCCTGATGAGCGCCTGGCAGGCCGGCAACGTGGCGCTCGCCAACGCCCCCGGGTGCGGGGTTGCAGACGACAAGCTGGTGTACACCTACGTACCCGACATGATCCGCTACTACCTCAACGAGGAGCCCATCCTGGCCAACGTGCCGTCGTACCGCTGCAACATCAAAGAAGAGCGGGACTACGTGCTGGGCAATCTTGACAAACTGGTCGTCAAGCCGGTGAGCGAGTCGGGCGGCTACGGCATGCTGATCGGACCCAAGGCCAAGGCCAGGGAACGCCAGGAGTTTGCGGAGAAGATTCGAAGAAACCCGCGGAACTTCATCGCCCAGCCCATGCTGTCGCTGTCCACCGCGCCGGCGGTCATCGGCGCGCGAGCTGAACCGAGGCATCTTGACCTCCGGCCGTTTATCCTGAGCGGCGCCGACACGGCGGTGACCGCCGGCGGCCTGACCCGGGTGGCCATGGTCAAAGGGTCGATTGTGGTCAACTCCTCGCAGGGAGGCGGCAGCAAAGACACCTGGATTGTCGGCGGCACCACCGAGGGAGACGAAGCATGAGCCTGTCCCCGATGCTGTCACGCGTTGCTGACCGGGTTTACTGGCTCGCGCGTTACCTGGAGCGGGTCGAGAACACGGCGCGCCTCATCAACGTCACCACGGATCTGATGCTGGACCTGCCCACCACCGGACACGACGGCTGGTCAACGCTCGTCGATATCACCGGCAGCAGCGCCCAGTTCGATCGGGCCGACGCGCCCAATCAGGAACAGGCGGTGTGCCGTTTTCTCCTGAGCGATCGGGACAACCCCGGTTCGCTGATCAGCTCATTGTCAGGGGCCCGAGAAAACGCCCGCACGATCCGAGAGATCATGCCATCGGAAACGTGGGAGCTGATCAACGCCGCCCACCTCTACGCGAGAGACAATCTGTCCGGCCAGCTGTCGCGCTCGGCGCGGGCCGATCATCTCCGTCGCCTGATCGGCTTCGGCCAGCAGCTCAGCGGGCTCCTGGAGAACAGCCTGAGTCGCGGGGATGCCTACGAGTTTCGTCGGCTGGGCAGCAACCTCGAGCGGGCCGATATGACCACCCGGATCATCGACGTGCGCGCGGCCAGCGAAGTCCAAACCGACTCACCGGCGTCACGCCAGGGCTATTGGCGCAGCATCCTGCGCTCGCTGTCGGCCGACTCGGCCTACCGCCGGCAGATGCAGGCCACTATTTCGCGCGACTCGGTGCTCGATTTCCTGCTGCACGACGCCAGCTATCCGCGATCCCTCGAGTATTGTGTCGGGCAGATCGGGCTGGCGCTGAAGCAGCTGCCGCGCAACCGTCGGGCACTCGCCTACTGTCGCGAGCTCAGCAAGCACTTTTCCCGCGACGTCGAGCGCCTGGCCCGGGACTCGGCGCTCAGCCAGTATCTGGACCGCTGTCAGGTGTATCTGGGGCAGCTGCACGAGCTGATCGCCTTGACCTATTTCAGCCTCGACGGCCACCGCCGGAGCCGCCAGCAGCAGTAGGCCAGCCTTGGCGGGCGCTACCAGCCGCCGCCGCCGCCACCACCACCGCCGCCGCCCGAGAAGCCGCCGCCGCCCGAGCCGCCGCTGGAGCTCGAGCCTGGCGGTATGGAGGACGACGAGACGGCGCTGCCCAGCGCGCTGCCGAGCGAATTCACGCTGCTGGTGATGCCGCCCGACGACAGGTCACCGGGGCTGGAGTACCAGCCCCGCTGTCGGAGCTGGCCGGCCTCCTGAAGGCGGGCCAGCTCACTTTCGAAGCGGTCCACCCAGGTGCTGGCGCAGTCCAGGGCAACGGCGTAGGGCAGCTGCTTTTCAAATTCCTCAAAGGTCGGCAGCGGCTCCTTCTGCCTCTCCAGATCGGGGCGCTCAGCCACCCCCAGATACAGCCTCAGACCCTCGATGTGATCCAGGAGCTTGCGGCCGTGCATGGTCGGGGACTCCATCCAGCGGAAAAAGAGCACGTTGGTGACAACCAGCATGACGATGATGATCGCCATGTACGCGCCGGCATAGCGGCTGAAGACAAACATCAGCAGCGCCGAGAATATCGACAGCACCACCCCTCGTCTCAGGACGCTGCCATTCAGGCTGAAATAGCGTTTGCCGTAGTCGCTGACCAGCGACCGCTTGTGACTGGTCAACGCACTGCGAATCCGGCTGTGGTTTTTCTTTTCGAACTTCAGGCGGGTCTTGCGGTGACCGAGCAACCGGTCCAGCAGCACCTGCTCACCGGGCGCCAGCGGATATTTGCCGCCTGTCTCGGGCGTGCGCTTGACCGAAAACATCCGGTTGAGCCAGCCGTCGGTGCGGCGGATATTCAGCTCGCCCTTGACCGCCAGATTGACCAGCGCGGCGCTGAAGCACCCCGAGTCGTACTTGCGACGCCAGATGTAGCGCAGCGCGGCGGGCGAATAGCCGTCGGGCGCCTCGTAGCGCGGGATGATGATGCCGGCCTTGGGATCCTTACCAACCCGTCGCCAGGACAACAGATAGAAGCTCAGCACGGCCAGCCAGCCGGCGCCTCCCGCGAGCATGCCGGCGTTGTTCTCCAGCAGCCTGACGGCCTTGGCGGCGCCGCTGGGCTCCGTGAGGACACCCTTCGGAAAGCCGACGCCGATGGTCATCCCCTGCCGCGGCCCCAGCTCGCGGGTGGTTTCAAACAGGATCTCGCCGCTCGGCTGGCGCTGGGCCGTCGCGTCACTGCGGTTACTGCCGTAGAGGCCGGTGTAGACCGCCAGGCGTAAATCCTCAGCGGCCACCGACGCAGGTAGTCGGACCCGGGCGCTCGCGCCGGCGATGGAAAAACCCCAGCCGTTCCCCGTGACGTTCCAGTAGAGCTCGTCAAAGTCCTCGTAATATCCCGCCTGGTGGTCCGTCCGGTAGCGGATTTCATAGCTGTAAACGCCCGGATCCAGCCACACGTCCTCTCGGCCGAGGTAAACGCGCACGCCGTTGCTCAGGTTCTCGGTGCGGTAGTTCTCAGGCTGACCGTCGCGGCGGGCCGACAGCACGTCGAAGTCAACGATCACCTGGTTGCCCCAGCGGTCGCGATAGCGGGTGGGAAAATCGCGGAAGATGCCACGGCGGATCGCGTTGCCCTGGGCCCGAACGCGGATGGTCTCGGTGACCTCCATCGAACCGTCGGCGGACAGCACAATCAGGGAGTCAAAGCGGAGGATCTTCTCCTGCGCTACGGCAATGCCCGTCGTGAACAGGAGGCCCAGCGTCAGCAGCAGCCGGGGCAAAATTTGCGCCGCGCCGCCGCCCGTCATGGAAGACTGACCGTCGCGGCGGTTCGGGCGTCAGCTTCGGCCTGGAAATAGTCGGCCAGCTTGAAGCCAAAGGAGCCAGCGATGAGCTGATCCGGGAAACGCTGAACCCGGTTGTTGTATTCCCGGGTAGCGCCGTTGTAGAAACGGCGCGCGTACTGCAGCTTGTCCTCAATATCCACGAGGTCTTCGCTCAGCTCGAGAAAGCTGTCACCGGCCTTCAGCTCCGGGTAGTCCTCGACCAGCAGCACCAGCCGCGAGATGGCCTCCCCGAGCGCCTCCTCGCGCTGCCCTTTGTCAGCCACCTCAGCGGCGCGAACCGCCTGGTCGCGGCTGGCGACGACCGCCTCAAGCGTCTCGCGCTCGTGGCTTGCCGCCGCCTTGACCACCTTCACCAGCCGCGGCACCAGGTCGTGCCGCCGCTGCAGCTGCACGTCGATGTCGGCCCAGGCTGAGGCGCACAGGTTGCGCGCGTGCACCAGGCCGTTGAACAGCCATACGCTGGCGGCGAGGGCCAGAACCAGGAACGCGGCGAACAGCCAGCTCAAGGCGGGTTACCCGGCACCGCCGGAAAACAGGCCCAGCGGCGTCTGGCCGGCGCTGCTGGCAAACGGCTCGAGCGTCTCGCGCACGAAGTCCGCATAAGCTTCTTCGGCGGCAACCACAGCTGCTTCGGCCCGCTCTATGGTCAGCCGCGCTGTCGGCGAGGGTTCGCCGAGCGTTGAGCCGACATAGAACTGCGCCCTGCCGAGAACGCTGGTCAGCTTGTCATCGTCGTAAACGATGCCGCGGGTTTTTGCCGGCACCCGAATACGCTTTTCCCACTCGTTGAGCGCTTTGAGCACCGAGGCGGCCGATTCGGCCAGCTCCTCATGCGCGTCCTCCTCCATCTGCTGCGCTCGCTTGATCCGCGCCTGGATGACCTTGACGTCGTCCCGGGCGTGAACCACTTTTTCGGTCAGCGTCACCACGCGCTCCCTGAGCGCCTGCAGGCTGAGCAAAGCGGCGTAGTTGGCCTGGCGGCCAGCCAGCGAATAACCCGCGTGCGCGTCGGCGAGCACCTCAACGTCGGCCCGCTGCTCGATACCGTCGAAGGTCAGCACCACCTCGTAGTCTCCGGGCGGAACCTGTGGACCACCAGGCAGGCCGTCCTCCAGCTTGGCCGGCTCCGGCCCCGGCATCGGGCGAACTCCGTCCGCCCGCAGATCCCAGACGATGCGGTTGACGCCCTGGTTGACCTTGAAGCGGCGGGTGCGCAGCAGCTCGCCGTCAGCGGTATAGACCTTGAGCTCGACCTTGGGCGCCTTTTTGTCCTCCGACTCATCCTTGGAATCATCCGAGCTCTCGGTTGAAGATTCCGACTCCGCTGCACTTTGCGCGTTGAGGCGCTCACGCTCGGCCTCAGGATCGGGGTGCGGCAGATCGTCACCGCTGGCTACGAACGTCAGCAGCGCACCGTAAGGCTCATTGGCGGCGCGGAACTCACCGGAACCGGTGAAGCGACCGCCCGGCGTCTGGGCCCGGACATACTGCTGACCGGGGCCGGCGCTCAGCAGCGCAAAGCGCTGGCCCAGCGCTGCCTCGTCGAGGCCCCGCAGCGCGGTGTAGTCGTCGATCACGTAAACGCCGCGCCCGTGCGTTCCTAGCACCAGGTCGTTCTCCCGCGTCTGAATAGCCAGGTCCATGACCGATACGGTTGGTACTCCAGCACTGAAGCGCTGCCAGTCATCACCGCCGTTGCTGCTGAAGTACAGCCCAAACTCGGTGCCGAGAAACAGCAGCTCCGGATCCGTCGGATCCTGCCTCACCGACAGCGCGTAGCCCGCCAGGTTGTCGTCGCGATTCAGCATCCGCCAGCGCGCCCCGTAGTTTTCTGCGCGCGCCACGTAGGTCTTCATGTCGGACCGCCGGTGGTCGTCGAACACCACAAACGCCACGGCAGCGTCGTGCGGGCTGGGCTCGATCATTGGCACCCAGGCGCCAGCGGGCACCCCGCGCACGTTGGTGTCAACGCGATTCCAGCTCACCCCACCGTCGCGAGTCACGTGGACCCGACCGTCGTCCGTGCCGACCCACAGGACACCTTGCTCAACCGGGCTTGGGGCAATGGCCACAATGGTGGTGAAGTTTTCCGCTGCGGTGACGTCGGGCGTTAGACCGCCGGACTCTTGATACGTCTGGAACGCCGGATTGTTGGTGGTCAGATCGGGGCTGATCACCTCCCAGCTCGCGCCGAAATCAACGCTTTTGTGAACAAACTGGCTGCCGTAGTAGATGACGTCAGGGTTGAACGGGTCGACGGCCAGAGCCGCGTTCCAGTTGTACCGAAGATCGGTATCCGGCGTTGGGGCGGCCGGCCGGATGAGCTGCTGCTCTCCCGAGTCGAGGTTCCAGCGATAGAGGTTGCCACCCTGAGACATGGAGAACCCGCGCCGCGAGTTGCGGGGATCAGGCACGGTATCGAAGCCGTCGCCGAAGCCGACCTCCTGCCAATGGAGATTGCGGATCCCGGCATTTTCGCGAACCTCCGCGGGACCCCGCCAGGACCCGTTGTCCTGGAGGCCGCCGTAGACGTGATAGGGATCATCGTTGTCGACGGCGATGTGGTAGAACTGCGCGAGCGACAGGTTTTCGACGAAGCGCCACGTTTCTCCCTGGTCGCGCGTGACCGCGATACCGCCGTCGTTGCCGAGCAGAATATGATCGGGGTTCGCGGGATTGATCCAGAACGCGTGGTTGTCGATGTGGACAAAATTGCCGGGGCGGCAGCAGTCCACCGCCTCGTTATATGTAAAGGTTTTGCCGCCGTCGACGGAAACGCGCAGCCGGCTCTCAACGTTGTAGACCCGATCGGGATTCTGCGGGTCAGCGAAGAGCTCGCTGTAGTAGAAGGGTCGGATTGAAATGTTGTAGTCCGCGTTGACGGTCTGAAACGACCGCCCACCGTCGTCCGATCGGATCAGCGCGCTTTTTTCTGCCTCGACCAGCACGTATACCCGGCTGCTGTCGGCGGGCGATGGGGCGATCACCATCCTTCCGAGCTCACCTTTCGGCAGGCCGTCAGCCGCGGTGCGCTGCTGCCAGGTGTCGCCACCGTCGTTGGACACGTAAAGCCCGGAACCCGGACCGCCGGACTTGAACTGATAGGGCCAGCGGCGGAACTGCCACAGGGCCGCATAAAGCTTGTGGGGATTGGCTGGATCGAGCTTCACGTCGGTCGCGCCGGTGAGCTCATCGACGTACAGGATCTTCTCCCAGGTTTTGCCGCCATCGGTGGTGCGGTAGACGCCGCGGTCTTCGTTTGGCCCCCAGAGCGTCCCCAGCGCAGCTACGTAGGCGACGTCCGGGTTATCGGGATGCAGAGTGATCCGGTCGATCCGCTCGGAGTCCGCCAGTCCCACCTGTTCCCAGCTTGCGCCGCCGTCAACCGACTTGAAGACGCCCGCGCCGATCGAGGTGGAGTTGCGCACGTTGCTCTCACCCGTACCCACCCAGATGATGTCCGGATTCCGCTGGTTGATCGCGAGCGCGCCGATCGACGCCACCGGCTGGTCGTCGAAGACCGGACGCCAGTTCAGGCCACCGTTTTCTGAAATCCAGACGCCGCCCGTGCCCGCGCCGGCGACAATAAAATTGGGGTCACTCGCCAGCGCATCCAGCGCCGAAATCCGGCCCGACATGGCCGCGGGACCGATGTTTCGCGCCTCCAGGCCCGCCAGCAGTCGGGTGTCCAGCGCCAGCGATGGTGTACCTGCCAGCAGCGCCACCGAAAGCAGCCATACTCGCGCTCTGCAGCCCCTGCCAACGCGCTGAAACGATTCTTTTAGAGTTGCCGCAAACCGGGCTGTGAACATCGCAGAGACCTTTTCGAAAAACACAAAACGGCGGGCAGCGTCGGGGGTTTTCCGGCGGATGTCAATTGCCGATCGGGTGCAGCTCCGCCGGCACCGGGCGGGTTCAACCATTGCAAACGATCTTGAAACAAGCCCAATTAGCCGGCGCAGTCACAAATTGCCGGGCCAGCGTCCCTACAATGGCGCTGCATTGGGATGGAGGAGACGGGTTTGAATCAACCCCGCAGAGACAGCGCTGTAGTAATGACCTGCGCCGTGGTCGTTGGCCTCGGCGTGTGGGGTCGCTTCTCTGCGTCCGCGGGGCAGGCCGTGACCGACATCGACTGGCCCGACGTTGTCGGCGGCGGCTTCCTGCTGGCGCTGGCGGCCTGTTCGCTGATCGCGCTGCTGCGCCTGCGCGCCAGCCGGGCCACCTTCTGGCTGATCTTCAGCGGCGTGTCGCTGCTGTGCGCGGGGCTGCTCGAGGATGTCCTGGACGAATTCAGGGTCGGCGCCATGGCATACGGCTCCTGGCCGGAAAACCTGGCGCTCATGATCGGCGCGGTGCTCACCGGCCTCGGACTGCTGCGCTGGAGCCGGCAGACCCACGCAAACAGCAGCGAATACCAGGAAATGGCGCTTACCGACCCACTCACCGGGCTGGGCAACCGACGCAGCATGGAACAGGCGCTGGGCAACGCGCTGTCGATGTCGCTTGCCTCCAACTCGGCGCTGTCGCTGCTGACCCTCGACCTGGATCACTTTAAGAACGTCAACGATGTGCACGGCCACGACTGCGGCGACGAGGTGCTGAGGACCTTCGCCGGCGTGATGCAGCAGGCGTGCCGGTCCTCCGATCTGATCTTCCGCTCGGGCGGCGAAGAATTTTTGATTGTGCTGCTGGGCGCTGACCTGAACCACGCGCGCGAGCGGGGTGAGAACATCCGCCGACGTCTGTCCGACCTTTACTTCACGGGGGCCGGCGGTCAGAAGTTCTGCGTCACCACCAGCATCGGCCTCACGTGGCTGGGCGCCTTGGACGATGTCGCCAGCCTTCGACGACGAGCCGACCAGGCGCTGTACCTCGCCAAGCGCAGCGGTCGTGATCGCATCGAGCTGATCGGGCCCGACGAGGCGCACCGACTGCCTATGGCCACCGCCAGCAGCGTGAGCTAACGTATCCCTGATCGCGGGCCCTGGCTCGGAACCGCGCCACACAGGGAAACACCGTCATCGATCAAACCCGCAGTCTGTCCCACACGCTTCTGTTCTGGCTTCTGCTGCTCGTCGGGATCTTCGCCGCCTGGGACGGTAGACGCGGCCCGGACCCGTTCGATACTAACCTTGAAGCGCTGCAGGCTGACGTCGCGTCGATCGCGGCTGAGCCCCACCCCATGGGATCAGAACCTGCGCGTCGGGTTCGGGCCCTCCTGGCCGATCAGCTAACAGCGCTTGGCTTTGAGGTCAGCGTGCAGCGCACGCGCGTCGACTACCAGCACCCCGGCAGAACATCCGGCAGCCCCCGCGTGGCGTGGGTCGAAAACGTGGTGGCCGAACTTCCGAGCACCGTCGCTGACGAGGAGCCCGGCACCTTCGTACTGATGAGCCACTACGACTCTGTCTGGCAGGGCCCTGGCGCCGGCGACGCGGCGTCCGGCGTTGCGGCACAGCTGGCCGGCGCCCGCGAGGCGGTGGCGCAGCCGAACCGCCGTAACCGCCTGCTGATCGTGATCACCGACGGCGAGGAGATGGGCCTGTTCGGTGCGCAGGGCTTCTTTCGTCAGCACCCGCTCGCTGATGAAGTCGACCTGGTGGTGAACTTCGAGGCTCGCGGCAACGCCGGGCCACCGCAGATGTTTCAAACCAGCGGCGGCAACAGCGGACTGATCGAGATGCTGGGTGAAGTGCTGCCGCATCCGCTCGCCAACTCCATCAGCTTTGAGGTGTACAAGCGGATGCCCAACGATACGGATATGACCATCTCGCTGGGCGAAGGCATACCGGGCATCAACTTTGCGTTCATCGGCGGCTTTCCGGCATACCATGCCGCTACGGACAACCCCGCAAACCTGTCGCCCCGGTCCCTGGCCCAGCAGGCCGGCAACGCCGTAGCGCTCACCCGTCACCTGATCAACGCTGACCTTTCCCGCGCGCGCGCCAGCGAAGACAAAACCTACTTCAACTTGTCCAGTCGGGTCTTCGTGCAATACCCGCTGCTGATGGTGTGGCTCCTGGCGGGCCTGGCGACCGCGGCCGTGCTGGTGGGGCTGAGACTCGCGCTGACCCGCCGGCTGCTCAGCGGCAGATCGATTGCCGTGGCGCTGTCCGTGCTGCTGGCCCTGCTGCTCAACGTCAGCAACCTGTTCGAGAGCCTCAGCGACGTGTGGTTCGGCGGCGGCTGGCGCGATCTCGCTTTCTGGCGCAATTTTCATCTCTACGAGCTGAATTTTCTCGGCGCCGCTTTGATCACAACCGGCGGCACGTTGTGGCTGGGTCGACGGCTTGGCTATGCGGTTCCCTGGCTCTGGGTCGGCGCCTTTCTTGCGGTGCAGCTCGGGCTCGGGTTCACCGCCGGGGGGCTGATACCGGTGGCCATCACCGTGCTGGCGGCGCTGGCGCTGCTCTACCCGGCTCGTCGCGGCTTGCCCACCCTCGCCTGGCTCGCGCTGTCGGCCATCCTGTGGGCGGTCCTCGGACTCGCCGCGCTGCTGACGCTGCCGCACGCAAGCTATCCTGCCGCCCTGCTGGCGCTGCCCTGCGGGCTGCTCCTGATGTCCGCCCGCTCGGCTGAAGGCGGCGATCGGATCAGCGCCTGGCTGGCTCTGACCTGGATCCCGGCACTGCTGCTGATGCCGGCCATGATCTTCGCGGTCTACGAGGGCCTGGGCACATTTATGCCGCAGATCCCGCTGGCTCTGCTGGTGCTGCTGCTGACCGCTGCGCTCGTGCCGCTGGCCCCGGTCCGCAGCCCCCTGTCCAGCGCGCTGCTGGCCGCCGGGCTGGCCGTTCTGATCACCGCCCAGCTCCAGTTCCGCTTTTCCGAGACGCAGCCCCGGCCGAGTGAGCTGTACGCGCTTACCAACGCTGCGAGCGGCGTCAGCTGGTGGGCCAGCAGGGACCCGAGCCCGCCCGGCTTTGCTGAATCCGTCATGGCGGCGGCGGAGCAGCGGCCGCTGGCGGAGCTGTTGCCCGGCCGGCGGAGCCAGTGGTGGCGAGGTACACAGGTCAACGGACTCGAGGCGTCGGGGCCCACCTTTGCGCCTGTCGAAACATCCGACGACCGCGACTCCCTGACGCTGTCGGCGAGCGCCAGCGCGGCGCGGGCGGCCGTTTACTTTGATCCACCCGAGGCCCTCGCCGGGCTGCGTGTCGACGGCCAGGCGGTCACCGGGGCGAACACAACCAATCTGCGGCTTTACGCCATGCCGGCGGGTACCACCGTCGAGATCGTCCGACAGCCGGGGAGTGAGCTCACGGTGCACTGGCAGACGGCCAGACCCGGGCTGCCCGCCGGCGCACCCGAGCGACCCGATGACAGCATGCCCACGCCCGGCACCTGGTCCGATACTCGGATCTGGTACGGCAAGGCGGGCTTCTAACTCGGTACACCAGAGCTTGAAAAGCTCTACATCTGCGGGAAAAATAGCCCGATGCATATCATCATCGGCCTACTCGGAAGCCTCGTAGCCCTGGCCTGGTTGCTTTACCGGCTCGCCGACATGGGCGTGGACCTCGGCGGCCTGAACCCCTGGCTATGGCGTCGACGGCGCAACTGGAAGAAGCGCTACGAGGCCAACCCCATCTATGCGGTCGAGAAGCCGATGGACGCCACGGCGCTGGTGATGGCCGCGGTAGCCAAGGCCGACGGCGAGATCAGCGCGGAGGAAAAGCAGAAGCTGCTGGACCTGTTCCGACATGAGTTCCATCTGGCGCCGAAAGACGCCGCGGCGCTGCTGCGGTCGAGCACCTTCTTGCTGGGTAGCGGAGAGGAGGTCATCACCAACCTCAAGCGGGTACTGGAGCCGAGTCTGCCCAGCTTTTCTCCCGAGCAGGCCAGCTCAGCGTTCGAGATGATCAACCAGATTTACGAGCTTGCGCCGGCGCCGGGCAGCGACCGCGAAAAGCTCCGGGACCAGGCCAGGGCCCTTTTGCTGCCACCGTCGGAAAACGGTGGCACCTGGGCCTAAATCTCAGCCCGCCTTCATCACCTCGAGCAGCGCGTCCACCAGATAGTCCGCGCGTTCGGGCGTTGCGTTTTCGCCCATCAATCCAATGCGCCAGGCCTTGCCGGCAAATTTGCCCAGGCCACCGCCCAGCTCGATATTGCGCTGGTTTAGCAGAGCGCCGCGGGTTCCGGCGTCGTCCGCGTCCGGCGGAATTTTGACGAGCGTGAGCGGCGGCAGCCGGTGCTCCGCGGCGACGAGCGGTTCCAGCCCCGCGGACTCCAGCCGCTGATACAGATGAGCGGCCGCCTGCAGATGTCGGTCCCAGCGCTTCTCCAGCGTCTCTTCCTCGACCAGCCGCAGCGCCTCAGCCATCGCGAACAGCGAGTTGACCGGCGCCGTGTGGTGGTAGGCGCGAGTCTTTTCGCCGGTCTCGTAGTAGCTCATCAGCAGGCTGATGTCGCAGAACCAGCTCTGGACGGGATGAGTGCGGCGGCGGATCCGCTCGACCGCCGCAGCGCTGAAAGTGATCGGGGACAGGCCCGGCACGCAGGACAGGCACTTCTGGCTGCCGGAATAGGCAACGTCGATACCCCACTCATCGACCTTGAGCTCCACACCCGACAGCGAGGTGACACAGTCGGCCACGGCCAGACAACCGTGTTCGCGCGCCAGCGCCGCGATCGTCTTCGCGTCGGAGCGAACCCCGGTGCTCGTTTCCGCGTGGACAAAAGCCACCACGCTCGCCTCAGGATGAGCTTTGAGGGTCTGTTCGAGCTGGTCCGGATCGACCGGCGTGCCCCACTCGTTCTCGACGGTGATCACGGTGGCGCCGACCCGGCTGGCGATTTCTTTCATGCGCCCGCCGAACACGCCGTTGATGCAGATGATGATCGTATCGCCCGGCTCAAGCAGGTTGACCAGGCTGGTCTCCATGCCGATGGACCCGGGCGCGGACAGCACGAAGGTCAGGGGATTGTCGGTCTGATAGGCGTAGCGCAGTCGCTGGCTCACCAGATCCATCAGCTCGAGAAACTCGGGGTCAAGGTGCCCGATCGTTGGCGCCGCCAGCGCGCTGAGGATGCTCGCAGGGACGTTGGTGGGGCCGGGGCCGAACAGTTCGCGACGGGTGGCACTCATGATGATTCCTGCAGACTCCTTGCTTAGGCCAGCGCCGCACTTTAGCCCAGCGCTACCCTCATCGCCAGACCCCGGCGGCAGTCTAGCCGGCGGCCAGGAGCTGGCGCCCTCCGTCATAGAGCAGGCGCCCGCCTACCAGGATCAGCAGTCCGTAGCAGATGTGATAGAACCAGCGCTCCGACAGGATCCGCTGGAGCCTGATGCCCAGCCACAGGCCCAGCAAACCGGCCGGCACCAGCGCACCGGCGGCCACGACGTTGCCTGGCGCCAGCTGGCCGAGCAGTCCGTAGGGAATCAGCTTGGTAGCGTTGATCAGCGCAAACAAAATGACCGTTGTCGCAACAAACTGCTGCCGGGGCAGCCCCTTGGGCAGCAGATACATGGTCACCGGCGGCGAGCCGGCGTGGGCCAGCGTGCTGGTGTAGCCGCTGGTGAGCCCGGCGACTACGGCTACAGCGGGGCCCCCGGTTCGCCGGGCCAGATCGAGCGGGCGCCACTGACGGTAGTAGTGGTAGGCGGAGAAGGCCAGGGCTACGGCGCCGATGAGCACGCGGATTACGTCCGGGCTGACCAGCCCGAAGGTGATCCCGCCGGCAGCAATTCCCAGCACCGCACCAAAGCCGAGCAGCCGGAAACTCGGCCAGTCCCAGCGCCCCCAGAATGCGCGGATACCCGCGGCATCCAGCACCAGCAGCATGGGCAGCAAAATTCCGGCCGCCTGAACCGGGGACATCACGAGCGACATCAGCGGCACGGCGACAATGCCCAGACCCCCGCCAAAGCCCCCTTTGGAGATCCCGAACAGCAGCGCGGCAGGAATGCTCACGACCCAGAAGGCCGGGTCGCTAAGTGTTATTGGATTCATCATATCGGCCAGCGGTGCGACCATAGCACGGTCCCGTGCCTCGTCAGCCGCCGGGGGGCTGGCCCGCGTTTGAGCGGAAACATTTTGCGCGGCCGCAGCACCGGAGTACGATTCACCTTTCCCACCGGAAAACCTCAACCACTATGTGGCTGCGAATGGCTCTGGTCGCCACGCTGGCGACCCCCGTACTACACGCTGTGGTGCTGATAACCAGCAGCCTCGATGCGGTTCGTGATCCGATCAGCGCACTGAGCTCGCAGCCCTGGGGTATGCTGCATACGCTGGGTCTGCTGCTTTTCGGCCTGGCGCATCTCGCGCTGGCGCTTGCGCTGGGCGGCCAGGACCGCGGACGTCTGTGGCCCTATGGCCGTGCGCTGCTGGGTGCCAGCGGTGTTGGGTTGTTTGCCGTCGCGTACTACTTCGCGAGCGCTGACGTCGCGGTGCTCACGGGCCCGGACGCCAACGATCCGCTGTGGATCGTGGCGAGCCTGATCGGTCTGGCCATGGGGGCACTGCAGCCGGGCCTCGCCCGGCGGTCCAGGGAACTCGGCCTGTTTACGGTCGCCTGTCTCGGAATCTGGCTGTGGCTGGTCCTGCTTGCCTACTTTGTGACGCCGTCGTGGCTCGGGCTCTACGAGCGCATCGTTGGATCAGTTTACGTCGCGTGGATTGCGGGCGTCGCGGCTGCCCTCCTTCGCCTGCGGCGCGACGAAGCGCTTCGGGTCTGACCGAACCTGCAACGATATGTCCGCCGAAGACGTCGCCACCGCCCCCTGCCCCTGGTGCGGCGCCGAGGTGCCCGATATCGAGGGTCCCATCCACCGCTACATGACGTCCTCTCCCGGCTGCTGGGCTACCTTCGGCACGGTGCTGGAGCGGGAGTATGCCAACGCGGCCTACGCGCGGCTGCATCGACTGACGGTGGACGCTTACGCCGTTCAACACCCGGGTGAGGCTGACCCGGAGCCCTCGCCGCAGGCGATTCGATCGGTATGCCTGCACCTGATCAGCCTCTATGCGGTCCTGGAACGGCGGGTGGAGCCCGCTCATGCGACCCGGCTGCTGTCCACGGCCAGTCAGCATCGAGACTGGTTTCGCTGGCTGGAGCCACCGACCACGGTCGGTGAGGTGACGGTGGTCGACGTTGCGCTGGCAACAACCGCCGAGGCGCATGAACAGGCCGTCACCCGCTGGGCCGAGTCGGCCTGGGGCGCGTGGCGCGACCACCACGCCACCGTCGCCGGCTGGGTGGGCAAACTGCTTTAGGAATACGGCCGCAGTTTGCGTTAGCGGAACTTCTGCTCCAGCCACAGCAGGCCGGCGCTCAGCACAAAAGCCAGCCACAGGAGCTCCAGCGGCACGACGGGGGCGCCGGCGACTGAGCTGCTGCTTACGGGCCCGCGCAGCGCGGCGGCGAGCTCGGTTTGCTCCTGGAGCACCTGGGCGCGAAACGCCGGCCAGTCCTCATCCGAGAACGCAAAGTGGCGCAGTCCGTCAAGGTCGTTCCAGCCGCCTTTTTCCAGCACGCTCCGCCGACAGCCGTCCTCGTCGCAGCGTTCCACGGACTCCCCGACCTGCATCACGGGCAGCGGCGCTGACACCCACGAAGCCGCCGGCAGCGGCCTGGCGGTGGCGGCAACCACCTCGCGCCACAAGGAAGCGTACGCCGCAGCAAGACCCTGCGTGTTGAGGGCATAGCTGTTGCGCAGGAGCGATACCACGACCGAACCGGCGCCGAGCGACCGGGACACCACCAGGGGCGTTCCGTCGAGCGCAGCCAAAACCGGCTGCCCCCCGGAGGCCGTCACCGCCACCTGATCCAGGTCAGCAGGACCCGAGTCGAGCGACAGGCGCGTTGTCCCTCCTTCGGCCGCTTCGAAGGCAAACGTGTCCAGCAGGGGGTTGCTTGTCAGGTCGAGCAGCCGCTCGTCACCGAGCACCAGCAGCCCCATGCCCTCGACCACAGCCCGGGCCAGCCGGGCTGACTCGACGGTGCCGAGCCCCGCAAGCCAGGCGCTGTCGACCACCATCAGGTCCAGCGCCTCCGGTTCGCGCTGCCAGGCGTCGAGCGCGGGCGACTCCCCGCTGGTCAACGTTCGGCGCACGCGAGCCCCAACCTGGGCATCGAGCCTCAGTCCAGGCGTTGAGCGGGCCAGCCAGCGCTGCAGGTCTCGCGCCTCAAAGCTCAGGTTCTCGAGGGCCAGCAGCACCCGTGGACCGGTCGGCTCGTCGATCAGGACCGGCAGCGGCTCCCGCAGGACCGTGCCGCCGGCGCTGTCCCGAAGCTCCAGATGCAGGAGCATCGGTCCGCTGGAGGGCGGCAGTATGGACAGGCTGATACGCCCGTCCCTGCCCACGACCGTCCGCTGGGCCTCAACGCCGCCCGGCGCCAGCAGCACCGCCTCGCGGGCCGGCAGCAGCCGGTGCAGGCGAGCCGACACCGTCAGCGGCTGTCCCAGAATCAGGCGCTGAGGCCAGCGGACGTCCAGCAGTCCCGCCGGCAGCGGCGACGGCTTGAAGGAAAGCCTGGCGTCCGTCCCCCGCCACTGCTCAAGCGGCAGCCCGTGACCCCGGATCTCGACGAGGCCCGCCCCTGGCGCTTCCTTGAGCAGCGGATACAGGTCGAGCCCGGTGAGCCTGACAACCCCCGCGCCCTCAACCACCGAACTGCCGGGCGTCAGGAGCACAACCGGTCGGGCGCCGTCGTTGAAGCGCTGCGGCTGGACCAGGAGCAGCCACAGGCTGAACGCGGCGAGCCACTGGAGAGCAATCACGAGCCATCGGCGAGCGCCGGCGACCGGACGGCTGAGGAACTGCCAGCTCAGCGCCACCGCCGGCAGCGCCAGCGCCAGCGCGCAAGCGACGGCCCAGCCCGGCGAGAGGAGCAGCGTCATGGGGTTTCGCTGCGGGCTGCTCGCGCACCGTCTGGTTCAGCGGCGAGCGGCGCAAAATAGGATTCGGCGAAGCGCCCCTGTGGCCCGCTGCGGCGAATATTGGCCGGCGGCGACACCGATCCCAGGGCACGCCAGACCAGCGCCTGAAGCTGCGTCCGGCAGTCGGCACAGCGTCCGCTCCGAAGCTGCGCCGTCGCCAGCCGGATTGCGGTGCGATCGGCTTCTTCACTCACCTGGGTTTGCAGCCAGTTGAGCTCCTCGAGCACGGGCTCATCCGCAGCGAGCGCGGTGAGCAGAGTACTGAGTCGAAGCCGGGTACGGGTCGGCTCGTCACTCTCGCGCCAGTCCAGCCGAGAGTCTGCGCTCTCGTCTGGATCGCCAGTCAGCCGTTTACCCTCGTCCAGCGCCGGCGGCTCAAAGCCGGCGCGCCGCACATAGATGCGGTTGGCCTGCTGCACCTGCTTCAGGAGCGTCAGCGCCTGGTACTGATAGGGCAGCGCCTGAACCGGCCGGGACAGGTGCAGGTTGAGCTCCGACTGCCACATCTCCGCCAGGGCAGCTTTCAGGGTTTCGCGGGTTTTCTCATCGAACAGCGTGGCCTGCTCCGCGGAGTCGTGGGCGTGGACAAAATCCGCCATGAAGCTCGGCAAGCCGCCGATGATGGTCCCGCCGTCCGCCGCGCCGCCGGCTGCCGGATCCCCGCCGTGATCGTGGCCGGGTCCTCCGTGGGCGCTATGAGCATGCGCCAGATGCTCGGCGAAACTCTCGCCGGCGTGGCTGTCATCCAGCTCGAGGTCAGCAGCCGACGGCAGGCCGATCTCGCTTTCGTATTCCTCGCCCAGATACTGACCATAGCGAATACGCAGCGACTTCTGATCGCGGGCAAGCGAGCGCGAGCGCCCGATACCCTCGCCGACGCTGATTCGGCTGCGGTCGGCGACCAGCTTTTCGGTATCGATAATGATCTGGCGCTGGCTGCGGAAATACTCGGGCAGGATATCGACGGCCAGGCCCTCCAGCGCCAGGGTGCGTCGACCCCGCGGCGCCAGCCAGCGCAGCATCAGCACGGGCGTTTGCGCCGAGTTTGGCTCAGGCTCGCGATTGTCGGTGACCCGGGCGCGGAAGTAGAGCTCGTCGCCGGGTTCCATCCCCAGCGCCTCGAGATCCCACGCGCGCTCGTAGCGGCCCACAGCGCGGTCGCCCGGACCGGCGGACGCGGCGGTCTCCTCGTCGAAAGCCAGCTCGACGTCACGAAACTTCACGCCCTCACCTTCCCCCTTGGCGACCGTCGCCAGGATCAGCACGTCCGCAAGGCCATAGTCATCGCTGACCTCCACGACAAACGCTGGCTCCTCCCCAATCGGATCACGCACCTTCTGGGGGCTGAATTCGGGCACCTGTATGGTAATGATCGGCGGCTGATCCCTTTCGACCTGGATCAGCGCCGGCTCGGTGCTGTAGTCCTCACCTTCGGAGCGCCAGCCGACGGTATACACGCGATTGCTGACAATCTGCTGCTCGAGGGTGAAGCGACCCGGACCAAGGGCCGAGGCCTGAACGTCGGGCGCGTCATCGAACGCTAGCCAAACCTCGTCGACCGCGCCGGCAAACGACAGCTCCCACCGCAGCCGGGAGCCTTCCGCCACCGTAACGGCCGCCGTCGACAGGCGCCTCGCTTCGCGGCGGGTATAGGCCGGCGGGCTGACCTCAACCGCCAGACCGGTCAGGTGCGCCGCGCTGACGCTCTCCCGGCTGACGCTCAGCGTCCCAAGCATCGGCACCAGCAGGACCGCCAGCGCAAGGCCCAGCAGCTGGAGCAGGCTCCGCCGCGCGCCCCGCGGCAGCTGGCCCGGAATCCGCTCCTGCTGCAGCGCCAGCACCACCCGCTCCGCCTGCCGGGCGGCGAGCGGGCTGGACGTCGCCCGGTCTCCCACAAGTAGCTGCGCGCTATCTTCCAGCACCGGCCAGCGTCGATTGAGGTGGCGCGCGAGCGTCTTACCCTGAAGGCGGCGCCACCAGTGTTCGGTCCAGGCCGCCATCGATGCCCCCAGCAGCGCCAGGATGCTGAGGCGAGCCCAGCCGGGCCAGCCGCTGCTGACGGCTGCGGCGGCCGTCAGCAATACCGCGGCGCTGGCCAGCGCGCTGAGCAGCAGACGCGACCGCATGCGCTGCTGGAGACGGAGCAGGGCCGGGTCGAGCTTCATGTGGCCACCGCCGGTTCAGTTCTCTCGCGCTGATCTTCCCCGCGCGACGAGCCCGTCGCGGCCGGCGCGGGCGCCGCCCGCAGCGCGAGCGCGCGCTCCAGCAGCCAGCTCACGAGCAGCAGCCCAGCGAGCCACCGGCTGGGCGACGGCTTCTCGGCCGGCTCAACCGGCTGCGGCAGGAGCCGCCCCAGCGACAGCCACTCGTCGAGCAGATCGACGAACGCCGCGCTGTTCACCAGTGTGTTCGTCTCGGGATGAAATCGCCCAGAGAACTGCAGGCCCGGCACGCTGGTGGAATCGCTCAGTGCCAAAAGTGTTTCACCGTCGTCACCCCGCAGCACCGGCTGACCTGACGGCGGGGTCGCCGCTTGCTGCACGGCGTAGCGCTGTTCACCAACCGTCAGCTCGGCCCATTCACCCGCGGCGTCGGCGTCCACCAGATAAAACCGGTGAGCGACGCTCGCGGCTCCTGGCTCTACGCCGAGCAGGATCAGGACATCAATCGCCTCTGCATTCGGTTCCGTATCGGCGGGACCGATGAGCTCGCGCCAGCGCAGCAGATCGGCTGCCGCCAGCGCAGTGAGCGCTGCCCGGACGTAGCGGGCGTCTTCCGCGCGCTGCTCGCCCGCCAGCAGCGCGACCTGTAAAGGCTCGCTGATGCCATCCGCGATCGTGTGCAGCGTCACCCCGTCGGGCGCCGGCAGCTCCCGCCAGCTGCGATCCAGGGAGTCGGCGACGGTCACCACCTGGGTGCTCTCGGGCCAGGTGTCGGCCAGGGAGCGAAGCATCCGATCCGCCGGACCCTCGTAGACGGGGGGCTGATCAAGGCCGGGGAAACCGCTGGCCAGCTGCCGCGGCGGCGCGGAAGCAGCCCCGGAAAGCTCTGCGGCTTTGGCGCGGGCGGCCTCCGGGAAACGCTGGAGCGCCAGCGGCGAAACCAGCACCGGTCCCGCGCTCGATGCCGGCAGGGGCGGTTGCCAGACGGGACCCGCCAGCCACAGCACCAGCAGCGCCAGCAGCAGCCAGCGGAGCGCCAGCAGCCAGGGTTGCCTCAGCGAGACGCTGCGCACGCGACGGGCCTTGCTCGGCGTCGTAAAGCGCAGCGCCGGAAACGTGAGCGGCTGACCGCTCGAAGCGTTCAGCAAATGGATGATCAGCGGCACCAAAAGCACCGGCAGCGCCCAGAGCCAGCCAGGGTTTTGCCAGCCGATCACGGTGTGTCCGTCAGGTAGCGCCGGAGCCGGCCGTCGAGCGGCTCGTCGACGTTGAATCGCTCAAAGCGCACGCCCCGGCCGAGCAGCGTGTGGCGCAGCTCCTCGAAATAGGCCTGCCGCGCCGCCCGGTATGCCGCACGCGTCTGTCCCGGATCGGTGAAGCGCTCGGCACCGGACTCGGGATCCTGCAGTCTGACCACACCGCGGTACGGCAGCTCGCGCTCCGCGGCGGTCTCCAGGCAAACCGCTCTCACGTCACGCGAGCCGTTGGCCAGGCGCCCGAGCAGGTCGGTCAGCTCGGTTTCGTGCTGGTAAAAATCGGAAAGCACCACGATCAGCGCGCCTTCGGAGGCATCGCTGAACCCCTCCGGCAGCCGCAGCTCGATCGGCTCGCCGCTGGCCAGCGCAGCCTCGCCGAGGCGACCGCCGCAGCGCAGGTCGCGCAGCGCGGCCAACACCCGATACCACTGAAGCCGGCCGGCGCTGGCGGGCACCCGCAGGCGGCAGTCGCTCGCGAGCGTGATCAGCCCCAGCTCGTCACCCTGCTGCTGGGCGAGGTAACCGAGCGCGGCGGCGAGGCGACAGGCGTAGCCAAACTTGTTGAGAGCGCCGCCGGGGGAGGCAAAGTCCATGCTGGCTGACGTGTCCAGAAGCAGCCACAGCCGCTGGTCGGTTTCGAGTTCGGACTCCCGCACGCTAAGCCGCTCCGACCGCGCGTACAGGCGCCAGTCGACGCTGCGGCTGGAGTCTCCCGGCTGCCACGCCCGATATTGGGCGAACTCAAAGCCCGGCCCGTGACGCTGGCCCAGGTGGCGACCAAACAGATAACCCGTCGCGAGCATGCGGCCCGCCAGCTCAAGGTCACCGATCGCTGCCAGCGTAGCGGGATCGATCACCTCCTCGCGACGGGCGGCTGCGGTGCTCATGGGATCGACCGGCGCGGGGTCAGTCCAGCGGACTGGCAGGCCGCGGCTCGCCGCGCACCACAACGTCCACCAGGTCGTCGGCGGAAACGCCGTCAGCCTGCGCATGGAAGTTGGGCAGCAGCCGATGGCGAAGCACCGGACCGGCGTTGGCCCGGAGATCCGCTTCGGTGACCGCAAAGCGGCCGTCCAGCAAAGCGGTGGCTTTGGCCGTCAGCACCAGCGCCTGCCCGGCCCGGGGGCCGGCGCCCCAGCGCAGATACTGGTCCACTTCAGTGATCTTGCTCTGGCCCGGCCGCGTTGCCCGCACCAGTCTCGCCGCGTAGTCCACCAGGGTCTCGCTGATCACAACATCGCGCGTGAGGGACTGGAGAGTCAGCACCTGCTCGGCGTTGAGCAGCGCCTTGGGCTGTTCCTCGCGGTTGCCGGTGGTGGCGTTGAGAATGGCCAGCTCTTCCTCGTGACTCGGATAGGCCACGTTCAGCAGCAGCAGGAACCGATCGAGCTGCGCCTCCGGCAGCGGATAGGTGCCGGCCTGCTCCAGCGGATTTTGCGTCGCCAGGACAAAAAATGGTGCCGGCAGGAGCCGGGTTTCACCGGCGTAGCTTACCGAGCGCTCGGACATCGCCTCGAGCAGCGCCGCCTGCGTCTTTGGAGGCGTGCGGTTGATTTCGTCTGCCAGCAGCACCTGGGTAAAGACCGGGCCCGGCTGGTATTCGAAGCGTGCGCTGCCGTCCTCGCCGCGGCGCAAAATCTCCGTGCCGATGAGGTCAGCCGGCATCAGATCGGGGGTGAACTGAATTCGGGTAAAGCTTAAGTCCAGGCATCGCGCCAACGTCTGGACCATCAGCGTCTTCGCGAGACCCGGTACACCCTCCAGCAGAGAGTGCCCACCGGCCAGCAGGGCCACCTGCAGCTGCCGCACCACCTCGTTCTGGCCAACGATCACCTTCGCCATTTCCTGGCCGACTCCGGTCAGGGAGCTGAGCAGGTCATCGAGCTGATCGTGCTGGGGGCTGCTGGTCGTTTTCATGAGGAGATCGCGTAGACGGCGATGTTGACCCCGAAGCGAGTGTTGTCGCGGGCCATGAAGCGCTTGTTGCGCAGATCGTAGTCCCACTCGCAGCCGTAGTCTTTGTTGCTGTAGAGCACGCCGATACGGCCATTGATCAGGATTGCTTTCAGGTAGTCGTGCACCAGGTCGTCGCCCCAGCCGTTGAGCTCCAGCGAGGTGGTCGGCGGACCATCGAACTGGAAGAAACACGAGTACAGGTCGTGATCGTTGGGCAGCTTGACCAGCGCGTCGTCGCCGAAGATTTCGGCCATCTGGCGCTCGAAGCTGACGGCAAACAGGCCGTCGATATCGTGATTGCAGTCGTCGGCAAACACAAAGCCGCCGCCGCGAACATAGGTCTCAAAGTTCCGCTTTTCCTCGGGCGTGAACTGCACGAGCCGGTGGCCGGCCATGTAGCAAAACGGCGCGCTCAGCATCGAAGGGTCAGCCAGCGGAATGACGTATTCGTTGGGGTCGACGCGCAGGTTGGTGTACTCGATCAGGCTGTTGAGAAAGTTTGACGGCATGCGCTCGTCAACGTCCCAGTTGCCCGATTCATACACCAGCCGGGTGAACCGGAAATCGTACGCCCGTTCAGCAAATGCGGGAACGGCGGTCGCCGCCGCCATTCCCGACAGCACCTGACAAAACTGTCGGCGCCGAGAGTCCATTTACACCGCGTCGGAAAGCGAGGTAAACGTGAAGTCGCGCACCACCATCGGCGGCACCATGTTGCCGTTGATCCGCACCGGCTTACCGAGCTTCTCGATGTTGTTGAGCATGATTACCGGGCTCTCGTTGAAGCGCAGGTTCTTAACCGGGTACTGGATCTCACCGTTTTCGACAAAAAACGTGCCGTCACGGGTCAGGCCGGTGTAGAGCTGGGTTTGCGGGTCGACCGAGCGGATGTACCAGGTCCGGGTGACCAGGATTCCCCGCCGCACGCCCTTGATGAGCTCATCGGTGCTTTCGCTACCGCCGACCATGATCCAGCCGCCGGGGTTGGCGATCGCCTCATAGTCTTTCTGCTCGGCCCAATAGCGCGAGCACGGCAGCTGCTGCACAACCCCGTCTTTGATCCAGGTACGCTTCGCGTGAGCCTGCCCGTCACCCGACCACGGTGAGTAGGGGTTGTCGGCGTTCTGCGGATCGGAGTAGACCGTGACGCGCTCGTCGAACAGCTTCTCGCCGATTTTGGTTTCGCCGCCTTCCTTGGACAGGAAGCTGCGGCCCTCGTCGGCCAGCCGCCGGCCCATGGAGCCGGCCATGTTGTTGATCAGCGTAACGCTGGCCGCGGGCTCGAGGATCACCGTGTACTTGCCCGGCTCAATCGCTTTGGCTTCGGCGGATCTGACGGCTTTGTCCATCGCCACCTTCGACGCGTCGGCGGTGTTGAGCAGGCGAACGTCGTTGAAGTCTCGGGACGCCCAGCCTGAGCCGGTGCCGTCAGCGGTGCGGATGGTGGTGGAAAAGTCGATCCCGGTCGACGGATAGTAGGCGAACAGACCCTTGCTGTTGGCCATCGCCGCGAAGCTCGCGTTGTCGTTGATGAAACCCGCGGCGGTCAGTTCGGCCTTGCGGCTGGGGATAATCGAGTCGGCGGCGGCCTGAGCGCGGTATTCCGCCGTGATCTTTGCGGTGGCGTCGACGAAGCCCTTGCCCTCGAGGTATTCCTGCTGGCTCAGGCGTGGCATGTACTCCTCGCTCTCGGGCGACAGCCGCGCGAGCTCCTCGGAGGTCCGCACGGCCCGCTCCAGCGACTTGTCGTCGAACTGGTTGATGGTCGCCACGCCCGACTTCTTGCCGTAGGCCGACTGCACCACCATCGTGACGTCCTCCGTCACGCCTGAGGTGGTCACGGTATTCAGCGCGTAGCGCACGTTACCGGTGACCGACCCGGTCAGATTGACCTCACACTCCTCCGCCTTGGAGAAGCCCAGAACCTTGTCCATCAGGCTTTTGGCCTGCTTGCTGTCCATCATGGTCATGATGCGTCTCCTGGCTTAAATCTTGCGCGATGAATTGATGACGTTGATATCGTTGAAGCGGGTTGTGGCGCTGCCGTGTGACACCGCGCTCACCTGCCCCGGCTCTCCCTTCCCATCGAAGAACGAGCCGCCAAGTCGATAGTCGCGCTCGTCGCAGATCGCCACGCAGGAGTTCCAGAATTCGTTTGTGGTTGACTGATACGTCACGTCTTCCAGCATGCCCGCAATTTCACCGTCCTTGATCTCATAAAAGAGCTGGCCGCCAAACTGGAAGTTGTAGCGCTGCTGGTCGATCGAGAAGGAGCCGGAGCCGACGATATAGATGCCTTTCTCCACGTCCTTGATCATCTCCTCCGGCGTCAGCGGCTCTTTGCCCGGCTCGAGCGAGACGTTCGGCATACGCTGAAACTGCACGCTGGACCAGTTGTCGGCATAGCAGCAGCCGTGCGACTGATTCTGGTCGATCATGTGAACCTGATCGCGGATGGCCTGGTAGTTCACCAGCGTGCCGTCGCGAACCAGATCCCACTCGCCGGTGGGCACGCCCTCGTCGTCGTAGGCAACGTGGCCGAGCGAACCGACCTGGGTCTTGTCAGCGACGAGGTTGACCACCTCTGAACCGTACTTGAAGTCGCCGGCGCGCCACTTGTCGATGGTCGCGAAGCTGGTGCCCGCGTAGTTCGCCTCATAGCCGAGTACCCGGTCCAGCTCGAGCGGATGCCCCACCGACTCGTGAATGGTGAGCCACATGTGGCTGGGCTCGAGCACCAGGTCATACTTGCCGGGTTCAACCGATTTCGCCTTGTGCTTTTCCCGCGCCTGCTGTGCGGCAAGCCGCGCGTCTTCGACCATGTCGTAAGACTTGTCGTAGAGCGTGGTGACGCTCTTCACCTTGTCTTCCTCGCGACCCTCCAGATACTCCCAGCCGCGGCCGACCGGAGAGCTGAGTCCCTGACGTGACTTGAACTTGCCCGTGGATTTGTCGATGGCGGTGGCGAAGAACGGCGCCCACAGGCGGTGGACGTCCTGGTCGATGTAAGAGCCGTCCGTCGACGCAAAATACTTTTGCTCGTTCACGAGAAACAGGATCGAGTTGATAAAGTCAGCGCCGGCGTCCATCGCGGCCGCATTGACCGACAGCAGCATGTCGACCTTGTCCGCAATCGGCACCTCCAGCGCGTTTTTCTCAATCGGCGTTTTCCACGTGACCTCGCCTACGCCCTTCACCGGCGCGAGCACGACCGGCTTGTCCTGAAACTTTGAGTTGGCCTTGGCGGTAGCCACCGCTTTGGCGGCGGCCCGGTTAACGCTGTCTGCGTCCAGCCCAGACGTCGCGGCAAAGCCCCAGGTGCCGTCGCTGATCACTCGAACACCAACGCCCAACGACTCGGTGTTGACGATATTCTGGACCTTGTTTTCGCGGGTCACTACGAACTGGTTGAGATACCTGCCGACCCGAACGTCTGCGTAGCTGGCGCCGGCCGAGGTAGCGGTGTTCAGCGCTGCGTCGGCGAGCGTCTTCTTGACCGCCAGCTCCAGCGGCAGCGTTAGCTGCTCAGCCGCAATGACGTTGCCAGTGATCGGCAGCGCCAGAGTGCCCATACCGACACCCGTCACTTTCAGAAAATCTCGTCGTTCCATGGAATTGCCCCTACCTTGAGTGGTGCGTGGTTCTGTCACTGCGGATCTGGCCACGGTTAGCCGGCCATATTGCCGCTCGCGTCCGCCGCCAGTCAGTGTCGAAAGTCCCGGCGCTGCGCGCCGGGGATGCCCCTGTTGTTATATTTTTCGGGCGGAGTTGATGACCTTTATATCGTTGAAGCGGGTGGTGGCGCACCCGTGGGAGACCGCGCTCACCTGACTGGGCTCACCCTTACCGTCAAAAAACGTGCCGCCGAGGCGGTAATCGCTGGCGTCACAGCTCGCCACGCAGGCGTTCCAGAATTCGGTGCTGGTGGACTGATACGTGACATCTTCCAGCATGCCCGTGATTTTCCCGTCAACAATTTCGTAGAACAGCTGACCGCCGAACTGCATGTTGTAGCGCTGCTGATCGATCGAATACGAACCGCGCCCGACAATATAGATGCCCTTCTCGACGTCCTTGATCATCTCGTCCGGCGTCAGCGGCGCTTTGCCCGGCTCCAGCGAGACGTTGGGCATTCGCTGAAACTGCACGCTGGACCAGCTGTCCGCGTAGCTGCAGCCGTGCGACTGATCCTGGTCCAGCATGTGCACCTGATCGCGGGTCGCCTGGTAGTTGACCAGAATGCCGTCCCGCACCAGATCCCACTCGCGCGCGGCCACACCCTCATCGTCAAACGCCACCCGACCCAGCGAGTTCTCCTGCTTCTTGTCGGCCACCAGGTTGACTTTGTCGGAGCCGTAGCGGAAGTCGCCCTGGCGCCACTTGTCCAGCGTGGCGAAGCTGGTGCCCGCGTAGTTGGCTTCGTAGCCGAGCACCCGGTCGAGCTCCAGCGGGTGTCCGACCGATTCATGGATGGTCAGCATCAGGTGGGTCGGATCCAGGACAAGATCGTAGCTGCCAGGCTCTACCGATTTGGCGGTGAGCTTCTCTTTTGCCTGCCGGCCGGCCTGACGCGCATCCTCGATCAGGTCGTAGGCGTAGCGGTAGCGAGGCGTGACGCCGTCGATCCGTTCAGCCGGATCGGGCTCCAGGTACTCAAAGCCCATGCCCATCGGTACGCCGATCGCCTGACGGGAACGGAAGCGGCCGGTGCTCTTGTCCACCGCGGTCGCGGTGAACGGCGCCCAGATGCGGTGGATATCCTGGTCCGCATAGGTGCCGTCGGTCGAGGCGAAATATTTCTGCTCGTTGACCTGGAACAGGCTCGAGCTGATAAAGCTGGCGCCGCCGGCGAGGGCTGCAGCGTTGGCCTCGAGGAGGAGTTCAGCTTTCTCCTTGATCGGAATGTCAAACGCGTTTCTTTTGATCGGCGTCCCCCAGGTCACCTCACCCGCGCCCTTCACCGGCGCCAGCTGGACCGGCCGTGACTGCACCCGCGAATTGGCCACCGCCAGCGCTACCGCCTGCCGAGCGGTTGCCGCGACCGAGTCGGCGTCCAGTTTTGAGGTGGCAGCAAAGCCCCAGGTGCCCTTGGCGATGACGCGGATCCCGATACCGCTCGACTCGGTGTTGACGATGTTCTGGATGCGCGACTCGCGGGTGAACAGATACTGGTTGAGGTACCGACCGATCCGCGCATCAGCATAGGTGGCGCCAGCGGCTTTGGCGGCATCGAGCGCCACGTCCGCCAGGGCGCGCTTGGCTTCCACCGCCAGCGGCAGGCTGAGAGATTCCTGAGCCGTTGCGCTCAGCGGCACGCTCATGCTGGTCAGACCGAGGCCGGTCACTTTCAGGAAAGATCGTCGTTGCATCGATGGGCTCCGGCTCGGCAGGCCGCGCATGCTAGCAAATTTCCGGCCCGGAGTTCTCGAAGCAGCGGCCGCGGGGCTAACAAATCGGGCCATTTTTCTGGACAATACGCGGTTTGTCAGCCCAACAGTGCGAGATCTAAGTCTTATGCCGTTAAACCTGATGCGCGAATTCATCAAGCTGGAATCGGCCAGCGGGATTATCCTGATCGGTTCAGCGCTGGCGGCGCTGGTTGTTGCCAACAGCCCGCTTTCCAGCACCTACGATCTGCTGCTCAGCACGAAGCTGGCGATCAGCATCGGCACCTTTGCGATCGACAAACCGCTGCTGCTCTGGGTCAACGACGGACTGATGGCCATGTTTTTTCTGCTGGTCGGTCTGGAGGTCAAGCGCGAAATACTGGTGGGCCAGCTTTCCACTCCGGCACAGGTGGCGCTGCCGCTGGCCGGCGCCGTGGGTGGTCTGGCGGTGCCGGCGGGCATTTACGCCTGGCTGAACTGGGACAACGCCGACGCGCTGGCCGGCTGGGCAATCCCGGCAGCCACCGATATCGCCTTCGCGCTGGGCATTCTTGCGCTGCTCGGCAATCGGGTACCCAACGCGCTCAAGCTGATGCTGCTGGCGATCGCCATCTTTGACGACCTGGGCGCCATCATCATCATCGCGATGTTTTACTCGGCCAATATCTCCTTCATGGCGCTCGGGCTGGCGGCCATCGGGCTGGTGATCCTGGCGGTGATGAATTTCCGCAACGTGGCCGGCATTGCCCCCTACCTGTTTGTCGGACTACTGGTCTGGGTCTGCGTGCTCAAATCGGGGGTTCATGCAACGCTGGCCGGCGTGGCGGTGGCCATGTTTATTCCCATGAAGCTGCCGGACAGCGATGAATCACCGCTCGAGATGCTCGAGCACGACCTGCACCCGCTGATCGCCTACGCCGTGGTGCCGATCTTCGCGTTCTTTAACGCCGGCGTCTCGCTCGGCGGTCTCTCGCTGGACGCGCTGGGGCATCCGATTACGCTGGGCATCGTGCTCGGCCTGATCGTGGGCAAGCAGATCGGCGTGATGTCCCTGATTGGCCTCCTGGTTGCCACCGGGATCGCCAAGCTGCCCGACGGGCTGCGCTGGCCGCAGATCTACGGCATGTCGATCCTGTGCGGCGTGGGCTTCACGATGAGCCTGTTCATCGCCTCCCTGGCATTTCAGGAAACCGGCGCCGAGAACTTTGTCTATGACCGGCTGGGTATTCTGATGGGTTCCGGCCTCGCCGCGGTGCTCGGTTATCTGGTGCTGCGGATCTTCAGCAAACCCGGTAGCGACACGGGTTGATTCGGGCCTACTACCTCCTTTCGCCCGTTTTCATGCTGCTGGACTGGGTGCTGGACCTGAACCTTAGGGTTGCAGGCTTGGCCGATCCCGGCCATCGGGCGCTGTACTACGGTTTCCTTATTGCCTGCGTGCTGCTGGTGTGGCGGGTGCCCCAAACGAGCCAGCTGGTGGCTTTGGCCGAGTCGAGCGTCAATTTTTTCCTGCTGATCGCCGGCGTGATGCTGCCGATACTTGGCCATGCGTATCTGGTGGACAATCCAACCTTTGGATTCGCCGGCTGGCCCCAGCTGGTTAACTTTCTCGTCACGGGCACCATTTTGACGGTCGTCATCCGCCGCAGTGCCCGTACCCTGCCTAGTTGCTAGCCAGCTGGCTGAAACCAATCCACGCCTCGAGTGGTCTACTATTAGGTAGATCGGAACACTCGAGGCATCGCCGTGGCAAAAACCTTCGCTAGAGTCATCCCCCTGCTGCTCCTCAGCCTGCTGGCCGTCGGGCCGGCCCAGGCGCTGATGAGCATCGAAGAGGAGGCTGAGCTGGGCGCGGAGCTGCACCTGCGGATGATGGCCCAGGTCACCACCTACCCCGACCCCCAGCTGCAGGAATATGTTGATTCGATCGGGCAGGAAATCGCCCGCAACAGCGACATGCCGGATATCCAGTACACCTTCACCGTGCTCGACGACGAGCTTGTGAATGCCTTCGCGCTGCCGGGCGGCTACATCTATATCACCCGCGGCATGCTTGCCCACCTCAACAGCGAAGCTGAGCTGGCCGCTGTCCTCGGCCACGAAATTGGCCACGTCACCGCGCGCCACAGCCTGAAGCGGCAGAGCAAGCAGAAGATGTGGGGGGCGCTGGCGGCACTGTCAGCCATCGCCACGCGCAGCAATATCGGCGGCGAGGCAGCCAACATCGTCGGAGACGTCATGGTCACCGGCTACGGCCGCGACCAGGAGCTGGAAGCAGACGCGCTGGGCGCCAAGTTTATGGCCAAAACGGGCTACTCCACGGAGGCGATCAGCGACACCGTGGCGCTGCTGAAAAAGCGCGAACAGTTTGAGTTTGAGCGGGCCCGCATCGAAAAGCGCGATCCGCGGGTCCCGCACGGCACCAATCGCACCCACCCGGACAATGACGAGCGCTTTCGCGAGGCGCTGATCGCCGCCCAGAAATTCCGGCCGGCGGAGATTCGCGCTGACGAGCAGCAGCGGTTCCTGGACATGATCGATGGCCTGGCCTTTGGCCCCAGCAGAACGCCGGGGACGGTGCGCCGCAACTACTTCTACAACGGAAAGTACGCGATCAAGATGAAGTTTCCGGAGAACTGGCGCGTCGGCGGCAAGTCGTCCCAGATCCAGGCGCTGTCGGAAACCAACGACGCCGCGCTGCAGGTGGACGTGGTAGTGCCGGGACGCAAAATGACGGCCTCTGACGTCATCAAAAAGAAATACCGCGTCGACAAACTGGTCGACGGGAAAGACATCACGATCGCGGGCATGCGAGCCCATATCGCCACCATCACCCGCTATTCGGGCGGCCCCTTTGGCAACCGCCCGGCTCGCGTGGCGGCGATCCTGGACAACCGATTCCGACGCGCCTACGTGTTTATCGGGACCGGCAAGCGAGACCTCAGCCGCATCGCCTCCGACGCTGAGTTTATTTCCACAATCTTCAGCTTCGACCGGATGGACCCGACCGACATTTCGCTTGCCGAGGCACCCAAGCTGAAAATTGTGCGCGTTGAGCAAGGCACCACGTACGATCTACTGGCGCGGGAGTCCGCCATTTCCACGTATCCCGAGCAAAATCTCCGACTGCTGAACGGCGCCTACCCGCGCGGTGAGCCGCAGCCTGGGGAGCTCATCAAGACCGTCGACTGAGCGCGTGCCGTTGGTGTCCTGTTTGGCCAGTTCGTTGCGTTTCAGAGCCCCGTTGGGCGCCAAGAACAAGGCGCATCGCGCCGCCAATGGCCGTAGCCCTTGGCAAGCGATGCAACGCGG
>JANQOZ010000004.1 GCA_028285525.1 Lysobacterales bacterium | reverse complement strand
GGCGTTTGTCGCCGTGCCCGGTGCCGTCGACGGCACCCTCGGCTCACCGGCCTGCAGCCGCCTGATCGACTTCAACGGCTACAGCACGCTGGCGGAAGGCGACGCCGAGGTTTTTATCCCGGATCTGGATATCGAAAGGCTGCGCCGACGACGCAGCGCCATCGTCGCCGTGCAGCCGCTGCACCTTCGGGCAAACCTTTATGCCGACGGCTATCAAAAGCTGATCGACGCCCGGCCGGAGCCGCTTGGACAGCCGCCCAAGACGCGCGTCGAGTGGATCGCGGATGGCGAGCGCAGGAAGGAACAGTCGGCGCCGTCGGAAAAGCAGGGACGTATCGAGCAGTACGACGTGCTGCTGACCCAGACCGTCAGCAAGATCATCCAGCGCACAGACGACGCCGTGGCGCTGCGCCGCGAGAACACCGAGCACGCGATGACGCTGGCCGGCCGCATGGCATCGAGCCCCGGCATTAAGCTGGTGGTCATGGGCGAGTTCTTTATGCACGGCCAGGGTGGACACGGGTTCCGATCGCCGGTCACGCTCCAGCGCCTGGCGATTCGCTACCCGGGCCCCGAGCTGGAGCTGCTGCAAGATTTTGCGCTGAAGCACAAAACTTACGTCTGCGGTTCCACCTTTGAAATCGACGACAAGCTGCCCGGCCACGTTTTCAATTCGGCCTTCATTCTCAACGACACCGGCCAGCTCATTCATCGCTACCGCAAGATCCAGTGTGCCGACGTCTGGGGTTCACTACCGGACACGACGCCGAGCAGCATCTACGACCGGTACCTGGACACCTACGGCTACGATTTCCTCTTCCCGATCGCCGATACGCCGATCGGCCGGCTTGGCACGATGGTGTGCTTTGACCAGGCGCACCCGGAAATCGCCAGAATGCTGACCAAGTACGGCGCGGAGATCATTGTCCATCCGTCTTCGGAAGGCCACGGCAGCGGCCGTGACGGCTGGGACGCCGCGCGCGCCACGCGGGCCTTTGAAAACACCGCCTACGTTGTGTCGGCCATGCCCGGCGGCGAATATTTCAATCCGAGCAGCGGCGATCTGCCCACCACCCAGATGCGCGGGCATTCCCGCATCATCAACTTTGACGGCAAGGTGCTGGGCGTTGCGGACGGCCCAGGCTCATGCATTTTGACCGGCACGATCGACCTCAAAGCGCTGCGTCGCGCCCGGGCCAACACCATGACCAACCTGCCCCTGTGGGACGACCCGGAAGTCTATGCACACGCCTATGCGGGAGACGTCGGACTGCCGAACAACCTCTGGGGTGACGACCCGATGGAGAATCCGTACGTCGGGCTCGGGCCTCTGAAAGAGCGGATCAAGAGTTTCTACGATCGCGGCGTGTTCGTTCGCCCGGCCGGCATGGATGGGGACGCGGTTCCGCCTTCAAGCAAGGTCTACGGCCCTGCGCTCAAGCCAAAAGCCAAGCCCCCGGAGTCGACCCGACTGGCGGATCAGGAACGGCTGGACGGCGAGTCGATCCAGATCTAGCGCGGGCGGCCTCCGAGGTTAGCCTTCCACCGCCTGACCGGGCACGTCCGCGGTCGAGGCTTCGAAGCTAGCTCCGATGCGCTGCGCGGTCTCGCGCAGCATCGGCAGCACCTGCTGGCGCTCGGCGGAACGGGTCACGGCTTTCCTCACAAACCGGACGCTGAGGCTCGCCAGGATCTGGCCGCGAGCAAAAACCGGCACGGCAATCGCACCCCACTTGATGGCGTGGTGCTGCACTCGACTCGTATCGAAGCCCAGTTCGCGGATTTTCATGAGCTGCTGCGAAACGCCCGTGGTGTTCCGCGCTCGAAAGTCGTCCGGATTCCGGGATTTCTGCAGAATCTGAATCAGCATGTTGCGTTGCTGACCCGAGCAGTGAGCGAGATAAACGCGACCCGTCGCGGTGGAGAGCAGACCCACACGCCGACCGGCCAGCGACCGACGAACCACCAGCGGACTCTCGGGGTCGGTGGTTTCCCTGAGCACCATCGAGGGGCCGGATAAGGTCGCGATGGCGATCGGCCAGAGGAGCTCTGCACCCAGCTTGCGCATATGGGGTTTGGCGCAAACCGACACCCAGGTCTCCTGCTCAAAGCCGCAGCTCAGGGCCAGCGCTCGCTCGGCGGGCCGATACATGTTGGAGTTTGGATCGTTGAGCACAACGCCGGCGACACAGAGCGTTTGCAGCAGGCGGTAGCAGGTCGGCCGGGGCAAATCGAGCGCGTCTGCGAGTTCTGAGTTGCGGGCCTCCCCCAGCGCGTTGAGCTTTTCGAGCACAGCGATCGCTTTGAGGGTGGTTTTGCTGATTCTGACTTTTTCCGTCAACGCGGCTCCGTCTGAATTCCGGGTGCGGTCCAGCAAACAGTGCCACGAAGGCGCCAGCGGTGCCAGCGGGTCGGAGGTTGTTTCCTCAGCCGTTGCCGGCAGACGCCGCTGCCTGGGGTGCCGGCGCCGCGATGCTCAAACGGTGGGTCAGCGCCAGCAGCAGCAGCAGGCACAGGCCCGAGGCGGTCAGCGCCACCGCGGTACCGGCCGAGCGGGCAACCGCTCCCCACAACAGGCCCCCACCCGCAAGACAGGCGGTGCCCACCGCAAAGACGAACGAAAGGCCCCGGCCACGCAGCGCCTGGTCGAGCTGGAGCTGGGCGGCCACCATGATGCTGTTGGAGCAAAACATCCAGCTTGCGCCAATCACCGCGAGCAGCGGGCCGGACTGGGCGGGGCTGTCGGTAGCGCCAAACATCATCATGCCAAGCGCACAAATGAACAGCCCTTTGGACAGGCGATTGTTGAGGCGCTGATGGCCCAGCCGGCTGATGAGCACCAGCCCAAGCAGGGAGCCCACGCCGAAGCAAGCGTACATCAGCCCATAGGTCTGGCTGTCGCTGAAACGTACAGCCATCAATGCAGGCACCGCGGCCGAGCAGGCAAAAAACGATCCGAGCCGAATCAGGATATTGCGTTTCCAGCGCGTGATGGCGGCAAACATGAGGCCTTCTTTGACCGCCCCCACAAATTCCTGCCGGATGTTGTCGGGCAGCTCACGCGCCGGCTCATATCTCAGCTGCAGAAACAGCAGAACAATCAGAATCATCAGCACCGTGTTGACAGCCAGCACCGTGCTCACGCCGATGGCGGCGATCAACAGGCCGGCCAGAGCGGGCCCCAGAATCCGTGAGCTCGTCTGCGCCATGCTGTTGAGGCTGACCGCGGCCGGAATCTGACGGCTTTCCACCAGATCAGGTATCAGCGTGGCGACGCCAGGCATTCGTAGTGCCTGCCCCATGGCCACCAGCGGCAGGAAGGTCAGGAGCAGCAGCGGCGACATCAGCCCGCTCATGGTGAGCGCCAGCAGCAGCCCCAGGCTGAGCGCGAGCCAGACGTGCGTCCAGACCATGACGCGTCGCCGGTCAGCAAGATCGGTCAGTACGCCAGCGGGGATAACCAGCAGCACAATCGGCAGCTGCAGCGCCGTGTAGACAGACGCTACCAGCAAAGGATCGGCATCCGTCATCACACGCATCTGCCAGGCGCAGACGACTTCCGTCATCCAGAACGCCATCAGCGACAGGCCGTTGGCGACCCAAAGCGCGCTGAAGCCCGGACTGCGCAGCGGCGTGAGCAGGCCAGGTGGTGTGGTCGACTCGTTCACGGTCGCACACGCTAGACCATGTCCCGCCGCGGCTCCGCGCATCACACAAGGGAATGCCACAAAGTGAAACAGGCGTACATCAAGGCAAAGTCACATTGTGAAACGGCGGTAAGGTTACTTGTGAGCGCGCGAAAGCCGCTGCTAGGCTCGGGCGTTCGCTGCTATAGATTTGGATTCTGGCGCGCAGCGCATAATAAACGGAGGCTTTATCCGGATGAAAACAACATCTTGCTTCACGCCACTTACGACGCTGGCTTTGGGGATCGCCCTGGCGTTACCGGTCAGCCAACCGGTCATCGCACAGGACGAAGAGGGCCTGCTTGAGGAGATCACGGTTACTGCGCGCCGGCGGGACGAATCCCTGCTGGACATTCCGCTCACGGTTTCTGCGTTCAGCGCGGACGCCATCGAGAAGGCCGGCTTCAATACGATCAATGACCTGATCACCGCCGTTCCTGGCGTCACGTACGAAAGCTTTGAGGCCGAGGGTCGGGGTGAGTCGGCCAGCTTCCGCGGGGTTTCAACGAATACCGGTGACCCGACGCTTCAGAACTCGTCGAAGTTTATCGACGGCGTTTACGTATCGGGGTCGCTGTACACCGTCCTGCTGGACGATCTGGAGCGTGTTGAGGTCATCAAGGGACCGCAGAGCGCGCTGTTCGGCCGCGCCACCTTCTCCGGCGCGATCAACTACATCACGAAAAAGCCGACCAACGAGCTGCGGGGCAACCTGCGTGCGTCGGTCGCTGAGCAGAGCCGCTATCAGGTCAGCGGCACCGTGTCCGGACCAATTGTTGAAGACACGCTGTTTTTCCGCGCCAGCGCCGGGACCTTCAGCCAGGGCAGCCCCTACAACAACATTACGAACGGGGATGAGATGGGTGAGCAGGACATCGATTCCTTCTCCGGCGCGCTGCGCTGGACGCCCAACGAGCAGCTGACCGCCGACCTGATGTTGATGTACGCCGACGCTCAGTTTGGCGAGGCCGCCCGCGCGACAACCCCGCTGAACCAGGGTGAACTCCAGTTCCCGCTGACGTCGGTCATCGGCGGTAACGTCGACCAGCTCGACAATCCCGGCCTCGACTCCGAAACGTTCCGCGCCAACCTGAGCGTCAACTACCAGCTCCAGAATGGCTACAGCCTGGACTTCATCGCCGGCACCGGCAAAGAGGAAACGACGAACGAGACCGACGGCAACTACGATCCCAACGTTGTCAGCTTTCTGTCCTTCCTGTGTAACGCGGGACCTTTTGTCGGCCCCGACTGCAGCATCTTCCAAACCGTGGTAGACCGCGAACTGCAGTCGGACTTCCTGGAGTTTCGTGTCACCTCTCCCGACGAGGGACCGCTGCGCTGGCTGGCCGGCGTCTCCTACTTCGACGAAGACTTCGACCAGGCACGGCTGCGTAACTTCCGGCTGCCGCCCGAGTTCAAGAACTCAAACAACTTCTCCGTCTTCGGCTCAGTTTCCTACGACTTCACGGATCAGTGGACGCTGTCTCTGGACGCGCGGTTCCAGCAGGAGGAGATCGAAGTTTCCGTCCCGGAGACCGGCCTGAATCAGCAGGATGACTTCGATTCCTTCCTGCCTCGCTTGCTCGCGGAGTATCAGCACAGCGACGACACGCTGTTCTACTTCAGCGCCGCTAAAGGGAACAAGCCCGGCACCTTCAACCCCTCAGCGCCGCCGCAGTTTTTGACCGTGGACGAAGAGGAGATGTGGAGCTACGAGCTGGGCACGAAGATGTCGGGCATGGACGGACGGCTCAATTTCCAGGGTGCCTTCTACTACATCGACTGGACCGATCAGACCTTCCGCTTCAACGACCCGGACCCGCAGTTTGGCAGCTACTTCATCAACGCCGGTGAGACCGAGGTTGTCGGCCTGGATGTGTCCCTGGCCGCCCAGCTGACGGAAAACCTCAGCGCCACCCTCGCCTACAGCTGGATCGACGCGGAGTTCCAGGTGTTTGAATCACTCAACGCGGTCGACGTGATCGGCACCGCCGACGTGTCAGGCAACCAGACGCCGCGAACCGCAGAGAACTCGGCGTTTGCCTCGCTGCAGTACACCGCGCCGCTGAACGCGTTCGGCAGCAGCACGGAATGGTTTGCCCGGGGTGACGTGAGCTATCGCGACGAGATGTTTATCGACGAGATCAACCTGGAAACCATCGAACCGCGGACCCTGGTGAACCTGCGAGCCGGCATCGACACCGGCAAGGTGCGCTTCACCGTGTTCGTCGAGAACGCCACTGATCAGGACGCACCGACCTCCGGCTTCCGCTTTGGTCAGGTCGCGCTGGTTGGCCTGCCGATGCCTCGGCAGGTGGGCGCAACGGTCACGGTGGCGTTCTAACCATCGAAAACCTATGACCAACCGGACCTGAATCGATTTCGGTAACTCAGGTCCGGTTGGTACATCCACAGCGAATAGAATGATGAGCGAAACGGCAACCCAGATTCCCACCGACGACACGCAGCCCATGCTGCCCGCGGTGAAGCGATTTATCTCCCAGCTTCGCGACCTGCACGCTAACCAGCCCGACGAGTCGGTTCGCTGGAGCGAGGCGGCGGAGCGTCTGCAGGAGCTGCTGGCCGATCCGGAAGTGAAGGCACATGCCCGCAACTGGCCCACCAGCCCGGCCAAGCTTGGACTGGAAGGAAAACACGCGAACCTGATCTTCTATCAGGATCCGGACTATGGCTTCGTGATCAACGGCTTGATCAAGAAGCCGGCGGCTAAAACCACGATCCACGATCACGGCAAGTCCTGGACGCTGTACGGCGTGCTCGACGGCACCGAGTCGGTGCTGCGGTTCCGTCGCACCGACGGCGGGTCTCCCGGCGATCTGCCGAAGCGGGCTGAGGTGGAGGCCACCGAAACCGTGCATGTCGGCGAGGGACACGTGGACTGCATTGCACCGTGGGAAATCCACGCCGAGTACAACGATGACAATGCGACGTCGACCGCAGTCATCGTGCGCAGCCAGAAGAGTGGCACCTTCATCCAGAACATCTTCTATCAGAAGGACAACTCGGTGGAGCAGTACCACGGCCCGGAGCAGATTCCCTATAACTTCGGCTAAACGCCGAGGCCGCCGCGGGAATCAACACCGGAGTTTTTGGCCTTGTCTGAACGCGTCTTTCCCCTACCCGGCCCGTTCAAGATCCATCGCATCGTCGAGATGGAGGGCGCGTTCCTGCAGCCGGGAACCCTGTTCCCGGACGCGACACCCGAAGCCGTCAAGGCCACGGAGACAGCCCGCAACCCCAAGCTCTACGACCCGGCCAGCGATCGGCTGGTCATGGCCTTCCAGGTGTTTGTGGTGCAGACGCCACGCAGCACGATCCTGATCGACGGCAGCGTCGGCAACAATAAAGAGCGCCCGCGAAACCCGCCTTGGCATCGGCTTAACGGCCCGTTTCTCGATGACCTTGCGACGCTCGGGCTGAGCCCAGACGACATCGACATCGTGATCTGCACCCATCTTCATGCGGACCACGTTGGCTGGAATACGCGGCTGGAAAACGGCAGCTGGGTGCCGACGTTTCCCAAGGCTCGCTATGTGTTTGTACAAAGCGAGGCGACCTACTGGCGCCAGGTGCTGGCGGAAAATCCACCCGACATGGTCAATCACGGATCCTGGGGGGACAGCGTCGAACCCATCTTCCAGGCGAATCTGGCCGTGGAAGTACCGGACGACTACGAGGTCGAGGAAGGCGTGCGACTGGTTGGCGCCCCCGGCCACACGCCGGGCAACGCGGTGGTCAGGCTGGAGCAGGACGGCGAGCGGGCCTACGTGACCGGCGACGTTATCCACCACCCGATTCAGGTTGAGCAGCCCCGGTGGTCATCCTGCTTTTGTTCGGATCCTGAGCAGGCGTCGGAGACCCGGGTGGCTATGCTCGATACGATCGCCGAAGAAGGGGCGTGGCTGCTGCCGGCACACTTCCCGACGCCGACCGCCGCAAAGATTCGACGGGGCGATGCGGGTTTTCAGATGGTGCAAAGTCTCTAGTGTCCACCGACGCGAGAAAACTGGTATGACAACAATTGAGCAAAGGTTCAACCAGCCATGAGTACAGGAATCAGCCGACGAGGATTTATCAAGGCCGGGGTCGCAGCGGGACTGACAACCCGGATCGCCGGCGCAAGCACGTTGAAGTCCAAGCCCGACGTGATCGTCATCGGCACCGGGCTCTCGGGGCTAAACGCAGCCAGCCTGCTCGAAGAGATGGGTGCCAAGACCCTTTGCCTGGAAGCGCGCTCGCGGCCGGGCGGGCGGCTGTTCAGCCATCCGACCGTCACCGGCAATCCCGAATGGGGCGGCGACTCCATCCTCGGCGGCTATGCCCGCATGCAGGACACCGCGCGGCGCCTGGGTATCAAGCTGATCGATCACCAGGGACGGCGCGAGCTGTCGCCGGAGGCGCACAGCGACCCCAAGCGTGTTGAGCTGGCCCTGGGCGGCAAGCTCATATCCCGGGATGAGTGGCCCAATCATCCGCTCAACGCGATGCCCGACGGCGCGCGAAATCGTTTTCCTGGCCGGGGTTTTTTCCAGGGCGAAATCGGCAAACACAATCCGCTGGCGTCCTTTGCCGACTGGATGAAGCCGCAGAGCGCGAAGTATGACCGCTCCGCCTACGAGTTCTTCAAGGAGCTGGGCTGGAGCGACGCGGCTATCGAGCTCAATTACAACACCAACGTGCAGTACGGCACGTCGGCCCACGACGTTTCCATGCTCATGTGGTTCTTTGTACAGGCCTGGTTCAAGCTGCAGGGAGACGTCGCCCGCGTCGCCTACAAGGTCGACGGCGGCAACCAGCGCTTCCCGGAGACGATGGCCAACGCACTTGAGGGTGACGTGCACTACAACAAGCAGGTTGTCGGCATCCGTTCGGGCAAGAACGAGGCTGAGGTTCACTGCCACGACGGCAGCGTCTACAAGGCCGGCCGCGTCGTCTGCTCGATGCCCATCCCGACCATGCGCTGGGTGAAATTTGATCCCCTGCTGTCGCCGGCCAAGGCGAAAGCCATCCGCACAGTTCAGGTTCAGCGGATCACCAAGGTAGTGATGGTGCCGAAGAAGCCGTTCTGGGAAGAGGATGGGCTGAGCCCGGCCATGTGGACCGACACGGAGGCCGGCGAGGTGCGGGCGCTGCGCGAGGGCGAAGACTCCAACGCGGTGACCTGCCTGATGGCGTGGGGCCGGGGCCACCTGGCTGATCGGCTCGATACGTACGGCGACGAAGTGGCCATGCAGCGGGTGCTGGCCGCCTACGAAAAACTGCGGCCGGCAGCGAAAGGACAGCTTGAGCTCGCGGGCATCAAATCCTGGCAGAGCGACCCCTTTGCCGGCGGCGACTGGGCGATCTGGGGTCCGGGCCAGGTGACCGAAAGTCTGCCGGCGCTGATGGAGCCGGCGGGCCGGGTCCACTTCTGCGGCGAGCACACCGCCACCAGCAACCGCGGTATGGAGGGCGCCATGGAGTCCGGGGAACGCGCCGCCTTCGAGGTTGCTAAACTGCTGTCGTGATCTGCCAACGGGCCAACTCGACTGGTTTCCCGACGCCGCGAGGGAAGCACGGCTGATGGCCACAAAACCCCTCAATACGGTCTATCGACCGACCCACGACGAGGCAGCTCGGCAGGGCTTTGTCACCGCGCTCAAGGGCTTTCTCAACGGCCCGCTGGAGGCCAGCCTGGCCGAGCACTACGAGCACGAGCTGGAGCCGGCTTTTGTCGAGAAACACGGCCATAAACCGAGAGATCGGCACGAGGGTACAGACGCCTTCGCCGGCGATCATCTGTATCAGCTTTGGGGCAGCGCGGTATACGCCTCTCAGGACCTGATGTGGGATTCACTGAACGAAACGTGCAGCCGGCTGCTGCCGGAGTTTGAGGCGCGCCGCCTGGCGCTCGCGGCAGGGTCTACGCTCGGCACCCTGGAGCTGGACGATACGCTGGCAATTCCTGACCCGATTCGCGAGGTGGAGATCCACCGGCAGCCCGGCGGCTATTTCGGTCGGCCCGGCGATGACACGCTGCGCCAGGGCATGGACTACTTGGGCACGGGCGAGATGTACATGGCGGCCAAAGGTTTTGCTGAACAGGGCCAGGCCGGCAAGCCGGGGATGGGCCGATTTCTGCTCAGTGCGCTGCGCCGCAGGTTTCCGGAATTTCAGCCGGCGGCTATCCTGGACGTGGGCTGCGGCGCCGGTATTCAGACGGTCGCTTACAAGCAGGCGTTTCCGGAAGCGGACGTCTCAGGAGTGGATCTGTCGCAGCCGTTTCTGAAGTTTGCCCACGTGTGGGCCGAGGACCAGGGCCTGGCGATCCACTACCGCCAGGCCGACGCCCGGGACACCGGGTTTGCCGACGAAAGCTTCGATCTGGTGATCTCCCACATCCTGTTTCACGAGACCTGGCATGACGTGCTTCCGGGCATCATGCAGGAGGCCCACAGGCTCCTGAAACCCGGCGGCATCTTTTTCAACGGCGATACGCCCTTCCAGCCTGCACGCCTGTCGATGCAACAGCAGGTGACTAACCACTGGCAGGTGGTGAACAACGGCGAGCCGTTCTGGACCGGCTATGCCGATACGGACATGCGTGAGGCCCTGATCGACGCGGGCTTCTCCCAGGATCAGGTGTTCGCCGACTATGAACCGCTGGGAGCCGGCGAACGATTCATCTTCGGCGGCGTCAAGGCCTCCTCATGAGCGGCCCCGGCGACGACAACCGTCCCTACAAGCTACCGCGTCCCCGGCAGCTTGAGGAGCTGTCCCCGGATCAGGTTGTTGCGGTGGTGCTGCGCCTGGCGATGGAGGTGACGGTGCTGCGGGACCGGCTCAGAACCCACGAACAGCTCCTGGCTGAGAAAGGCCTGCTGACGCCACAGGAGGTCGAGGACTTCAGCCCCTCCAAAGACGAAGCCGACGCGCGGCGTCAGGCCAGCATGACGCTGGTCGAAAACCTGATCGGCGACCTGAGCGAGTGAACATCCGAACCCGAACGCCAGCAAGAATGGGGGCCACCGCCCTATGCTGAAGAAACCTTCTGATCGAAGTTCCGCTGGACAAAGGGCTGTAAGGCAGGCAACGTCCGGGGCCGACAACGGTACACGCGGAGCTCGATGATGGGAAAGCCGGTTTTCTACGGCTGGTACGTACTCGGTGGTCTTTTCACCATGTACGCCGTGTCCAACGGGATCGCCAACTTCACGCTGCCCCTGCTTTATCCGTCGCTGATGGAGGAGTTCGGCTGGAACCAGGCGCAGATCACCAGGCCAGCCGCCATCAAGTTTCTGTTTGCCTCGGTCTACAACCTCGCCGTGGGGTTTCTCCTGGACCGCTACTCGCCGCGACCGCTGATGGCGGCCGGCGCGATCATCATGTCGGTGGGTCTGTCGTCGATGATCCTGATGGACTCGCTGGCTTTTTTTACCGGCGCTTACCTGCTGCTCGCCTTCGGCCTGTCGCTGTGTGGACTGATTCCCTGCATGGTCACGGTCAGCCGCTGGTTCACCGTATACCGCGGACGAGCGGTCGGTATTCTGCTGATGGCGTCCAGCGCGGGCGGCGCGATCCTGCCGCTGGTGATTCGCGGTCAGCTGGCCGACGAGGCCTGGCGCGCCGCGCTGCTGACGCTCTCAACCATCGCCATCATCGGTCTGCTGGTGCCGGTGCTGTGGCCCGTGCGCACCCGGCCCGCAGACAAGGGCACCACGCCGGACGGCCTGCCGGTGGCCGAAGGTGCTGCGCCGCAGAGCGAGCCGCTCGGTATCTTTGGCGGCACGCCGCTCGCCACGGCGGCGCGGATGCCGGTTTTCTACCTTTTGCTTACCGCCACCGGGATTCTGTGGTTCTGCATCACCGGCGTCCTGCAGCACCAGGCGCTCTATCTGGGCCGCGATAACGGTCTGGACGGCGGCAGCCTGGCGCTGGTGTTCAGCGTGTTTTTCTGGTGCTCGATCATCGGCAAGTTCGCCTTCGGCTGGCTGAGTGACCACTTTGCCAAGGTCAACATCATGCTGCTTGCGGTGATCAACCTGTCCGTTGGGCTGCTGATCCTGCGCTTTATCGAGGCGTCCGACATGAAGCTGGTGTATGTCTATGCGGCCGTCTATGGCATTGGATTCTCCGGCGCCTTCACCATGATCCAGCTGATGATCGCTGAGCTTTTCTCGGGCCCAACCTACGGCCGCATCCTGGGCATTTACGTGGCTGTCGACACCATCTCCGCCGGCATCGGTGTCGCCGTGCTCGGCGAAATGCGCGTGGCCTTCGACAGCTACCTGCCGGCCATCAATCTCATGCTGGGTCTGGTGGCGGTCGCTTTCGTGTGCATGCTGCTGGTCAAGCGACTCAGCACTCAGCGCCAGGCAATGCTGGCGGAAGAGCCGGCCGTTTGAGTCGTCTAATCGAGACGTCCCGCCACGCGGGTTGCGGGATATTTCTCTCGCGATAGATTGTCTCCTGATTGGACTGCTCAGATTGACCTCTCGATGATTCGACCGTTTGCTCAAGCCCCAGCTAAACGACCGCTGCTCAGCGTGTTTGGCGTTGCCTGGCTTACCCTGCTGCTCAGCATCGGCGCCGCTGCGCAAACCGCCGGAGAGCCCGAGAATGCGGGTGGGCACAACTCGGCGGAGGCTGAAACGCCTTCCGTCCTCGACCTTAAGCGGCAGCAATCAGCACTCAGGAAAGAGTCTCAAGCGGTTTTCGCCAAGGCCAAAGCAGAAGCACGGCCTTTTACGGATGCAGAAAAGAGACAGCTAAGAGCCCTGACGCTGGAGGACACGCGTCTGACGGCGCTCATCACTTCGGTGAGCCCTCGGCCAGCACCCGACGAAACGCTTACACTTCGTAGCCAGCACGCGCAGGAGATTGGCAGGGCGTTGGGCCTCATCGGCGTGATGAAGGTGATGAGCAACACCGCTCAGGCGGCGGCGCTTGACGTATTGGAAAGCACCTCTTCGCCGCGCGCAGACGTTTGGCGGGCAGCGGTTCAGGAGCGGCTCGGGCCGGACAACCTCTCGGTCTATGGCGGCGCGCAGGCCAAACTCGAGGACCTGGAGGCGGTCAGGTCATGGCTGGACACCCCCACCGGCCGCAAGATCAGCGAAGCGGTCCAGGGGTGGGACGGCCGCATGCCCGGGGAGCCCGAACCGCTCGAGATCGAGCCGACGAGGATGACCCGCTACAGCGCCATCGCCGCCAGCGCGAGCTGGGGGCAGTTTCTCTACAGCGCCCAGGCCTTTTTTATCCAGCTGCCGCGCGTTGTCGACGACTATGGAATGACCACTCGGGAAATGGCAAAGATGTGGTCAGAAGGCATCAGCTACAGCCGCCGGGCCTTCGAGCCAGTACTCGCCCGGACGGTAATGCCTCACGTGTTCGGCGAGGTCGATGACGCCACGCTGGACAGCTACATCGAATTTCTGCGGACCACCCAGGCTCAGCGGGCATTCGCCCAGCTCAGTCGAACGAGCAGCCGCCTGTCGTATTCACTGCTCGAAGCAACCTTGCAGGTGCTGCAGGAACACGCACTAAAATCCGCTGGGGCGGACTGAAGCAAAGACTCCGGCGCTTAAGCATTCTCCTCGGACGAGCGCTGGATTCTCAGGACGGTAGCCCGCTTGCGGTCAGCGCGGATGACGTGAACGTCGTAGCCCTGCCACTTAATGGTCTCGCCGATCTTGGGTATTCGCTCCAGCGTTTCGGTGACGAGCCCGCTGATCGTCGTGACGTCATCCTCTGGCTCCCACGGGATGTTCAGCGCCAGCGAAATGGTGCGTAGATCTACCGTGCCGCGGGTGGTAAGCGACCCGTCAGCGTTCTCCAGCAGATCTTTGGTCGGGCGATCGCTCTCGTCTCGAATGTCGCCGACAATTTCTTCCAGCACGTCTTCCAGCGTCGCCAGACCCTGAATATCGCCGTATTCATCGACCACCATCGCCAGGTGGCGATGGCTGCTTTGAAACGTCTTGAGCAGCTTCGGCAGCGGCAGCGTTTCGGGCACGATCAGCGTCTCGTGCTTGAGCTGATCCCAGTCCACGCGGTCGTCGTCGTTGGCCAGGAGCCAGTACTGAAGCTCTTTGACAAAGATGACGCTGCTGATGTCCTGCAGCTTGCCGCTGGGCGAAAACGGAAAGCGGCTGTGGCCCGTTTCCCGCGCCAGCGTGATCGCCTCCTCGCGGGTCATGGTCCCCGAAAGATACTGGATCTCGGTTCTTGGCAGCATCACGTCGTGAGCCTGCAGCTGTTGCAGCTGGGTTGCGCCGACAATCATGCCGGCCGTCCGTGGACCGACCGCGCCCTCGCTCATCCCGAGAAACGCCAGCAGCCGAATTTCTTCCGGTGAGGTCACCGGCGTCCCCTCGCTCCGGCGCAGCGAGCGGGAAATGCGCTCACTCAGGTATACCAGCGGACGCAGCACGATGGTCAGCCAGTGAATGCCGTAAGCCACCGGGGTGGCTAACGTCTGCGCGTAGCTCACGCCGAGCGTCTTCGGGATGATCTCGGTGAACAGCAGCACCGCCAGGGTGAACAGGATCGAAAACAGCCACAGCGTGCTGGCATCGAAGACGTTGCTGTAGCTGGCGCCGGCAACCGCCGCGCCAACCGTGTGGGCCGCCGTATTGAGAATCAGGATCGCCGCAATCGGCACGTCCATATTGGCCTTGAAGTCCGCCAGCAACGTGCCTGCCCGCCGACCGCTTCGGGCCAGCACCTCAACCTGCGGCCGGGTGACCGACAGCAGTACCGATTCGAAAATCGAACACAAAAACGAGGCGACCAGCACAACGCTGACCGCGGTGATGAACAGAAGCATAGGGCCTCCGGAGGTAAGCGGACCCGCACAGTTTACTTGGGACTAGTGGACCGGGGGAGGTCAGCGTCCAAGACGCCGCCGCTCAGGGGGTGCCGCCACCCTGGGGCAGGCCGCCCTCAAGAACGGGCGGCTCAAAATCGCGCTGCGGCTCACCCCTCCGCCAGCTCAGCACGGAAATGGTGAGCGCCGGCAGCATGGTGAGAGAGACAACGGCCGCACCCAGGATGCCAGCCAGCACAATGACGCCCACGCCGCGATAGAGCTCGGTCCCGGCGCCCGGGATAAACACGAGCGGAGACAGGCCGCAGATCGTGGTCAGCGTCGACATGGCAATCGGCCTGAGTCGGGCCGAGATGGCTTCGCGAACCGCTTCAAGGGCATCAGCACCGTGGTCTTGCATCTGTGTGATTGCCCGATCAACGATCAGGATCGGATTGTTCACCACCGTACCCATCAAGATCAGAAACCCGAGCATGGAGATCATGTCGAATGGCTGCTGCACGCCGGCAAATCCCATGGACTTCAGCGTTGCGCCCGCCAGGTTCAGAAGCGCGAGTCCGACAATGCCGCCGGCAATCCCGAGCGGGATGGTCGTCAGAATCAGCAGCGGGTAGCCCCAGTGCTTGAAGATCGCCACGAGCAGCAGAAAAACGATGATCAGCGCAACCGGCAGATTGGCGGCGAGCGCTGCCTTGGTCGCGTCCAGCTGATCGCTGGCGCCCGATATGTCGATGTTCACGGTTGCGGGCAGCCCGCCGGACTCGCGCAGGTACCCGACCACGTCGCGGCGCACAATCTCGACGCCCTCTTCCAGCGCCACCGATGACGGCGGAATTACGTTAAGGGTCACGGTCCGCTGACCGTTGATTCGCCGGATGGTGTTGGTATCGACGGTCTCCTGGATGTTCGCCAGCGCGGACAGCGGCAGGACGCTGCCCTGCGGCGTATAGATCGGCAGGTCGGCGAGGCTGTCGACGTCCACCTCACCTCCACTTCGGCCGTAGAGGTAAACGTCGATCTTGTTGTCAGCCTCAAAAAACTCGTCGACAAACGCCCCGTCGGTCAGTGCAGCCACGGTATAGCCAAGATCATTCGCGGCCAGACCCAGCTCCGCCGCGCGGCTCCAGTTCGGCTGAACCTCCAGCAGCGGCTGGGACAGCGCAAGCGAAGACGGACTGGACTGAATTCGCGGATTGCCCAGCACCTCCTCAGCCCGGCGCGACGCCGCCAGCGCCGCGCTGTAGATGATTTCGAGGCTGGGACCGGAGACGTCCAGGTTGATGCTGCGGGTACCGCCGTCGTTGCTGGAAATGATCGAACCCCGGGCGGCAAAAGCACGCATGCCGGGATACTGACGATAGCGCTTCGTGATCGCTTCCATCAGCGCGTTGATGTCCCCGGACCGAACGGGTTCGGAGATGACCCGCACGCGGTCAGCAGCTACCCCGACGTTCAGATAGGCCATCGCCGGCACCGCCGCCTCACCTCGATCGAAGCGTTTCGGATCGTCACCCACAAACTCCATGAGGTAGTCCTGAAGCTCATGGCCGATAGCGGCCATCGTCTCCAGGTTGTAACCCGGCGGCGGGCTCATGATGGCGAAGACCTTGGGCTCTTCACCTTCGGGCAGGTACTCGGCGGGCGGCGTCAGCAGAATGATCACCGCCAGGCTGGCGGCCACGGTGAGCCCGATGGTCGCCCTGCGTCTGACGGGTGTTGCGATCAAACTGTCGATCACCCGAAGCAATCGGTTTTTCAGGGCGCTGTCCGGATGCTGACGATTTTCGCTCCCAAAAGACAGCCGAGCGCTGGCGACAGGCACCAGGGCAATCGCAACGAGCATGGACGCCAGGATCGATGCGGCAATGGCAATAGCAACATCGGAGTAAAGCTGCCCTGCTTCTTCTTTGATAAACAGCACCGGTAGAAAAACCAGTATCGTGGTGATCGTCGAGGCGAGCACGGCGGTCCAGACGCTTTGCACGCCTTCGACCGCGGCGCGGAATCGGCCGAGGCCCTGCCGCCGCTTCAGCTCAATCGCCTCGATCACGACGATGCTGTTGTCCAGCGTCATGCCGATGGCGAAAGCGACACCCGCGAGCGAGATGACGTTGATCGTACGGCCAGCAGCGAGCAGGCCAATAAACGCCGCAATCGTGCAGAGCGGAATTCCCAGGACGCCGACGGCGGTGGCTCGTCCCGAACGCAGAAACAGCCACATCACCGCCGTGGCGAACAGCGCACCCAGCGCGAGGTTCAGCCAGACATTTCGAATCGATGCCTCAACGTAACCGGCATCCTCTGCCATCAGGCTCATGCGCATCCCGCGGGGTGCCAACAGGTCGCGGTTGACCCGATCGACGGCATCGAGCATGGCGTACTTGATATCGATGACGTTGGAGCCCGCCTCCCGGTTGACCGACGTAAACAGGATCGGGTCCGCGTTGTAGAACGCCAGCGACTGCACCTCGGAGTGATCCAGCTTGACCTCAGCGACATCGCGCAGCCGGATCAGCGAGTCGCCCTGGCGGGCCAGAATCAGGTCTTCGAGCGAGGCGACCGAGTCGAAGCGACCGACCGTGCGCAGCAGGTACCGACGCTTGCCGCCTTCCACCTCGCCGCCGGAGACATCCCGGTTGCGCGACCTGATCGCGTCGCGCACGGCGGCGATCGTGAGCTGCCGATCCGCCAGCCGAACCGGGTCCAGACGGATATGGATTTGCCGCTCCGCGCCTCCCAGGACGTCCACCTGGGACACGCCGGGCACGCCCGACAGGCGGGTGCGTACATTGTCGAGCACAAAATCGCGCATCATGTTCAGGTCGACGTTGCGCGGATTGCCCGGCAGCGGCGAGATGCCGAAATACATAAACGAGTTGGCGGAGTAGCTGTTGGCAAAGACCCTCGGCTCGTCCACGTTCTCAGGATATGAGGGCACCTGATTGAGCGCGTTGTTCACCTCGATCAAGGTCTGGGTGAGGTCCACGCCAAAGGGAAAGTCCAGCTCGATGACGGCGCTGCCGCTGCTGGCGGACGACTCCAGGCGCTGGAGATTCGGCAGGGTGCGAAGATATTCCTCCTGCTCGATCAGGATCTCCTTTTCCACGTCCTGAGGTGTTGCGCCCGGCCAGGCGGTCTGAATCGAAACGGTGCGAACCTCGAGGTCTGGAATCATCTGCACCGGTACCCGGAACGCTGCCAGTACGCCCAGCACCGAGACGATCAGCGCCACCACCGTTGTCAGGATGCCGTTGCGGACAAGGGCTTCGAACACGGCTAAGACCCCTCAGCCACAATCGAGACCTTCTGACCATCCAGCAACGTTTCGTTGCCGCGGGTGACCACGAGCTCATCGCCACTCAAGCCGGCCGTGATTTCCACCATGCCGTCGAACTCCAGACCGGTAGCGATAAGCTGCTCTCTGACGGTGTTGTCCTCGCCGCCGCGCTCGAGCACCCACACGGTGACCCGACCGTCGGGAAAGCGCAGAATCGCATCCCGGGATACGGCCAGACCCTGCCGGCCTGTGCTGATCGCCAGCCGGCCGCGGGCCGACATACCCGGCGTAAGGCGGAGCGGCTGGTCAGACTGCAGCGAATCGGCGAGCACCCGGACCAGAAAGGTCCTGGCAGTGATGTCCTTGACCGGAACGATCGTCGATACGGTGCCTGTCATACGCTGATCCGGTAACGCATCGACGGTAATCTCGATAGCCGCCCCGGCGCTCAGAGCCGCATAAAAATCCTGTCCAACCTGAAAGTCGAAGCGCAGGCCGTCGGTCGCTACCAGCTCCAGGAGCCCGTCACCCGGGTTCACCCATTCTCCCAGCTCAGCGAGCCGCCGGCTGACAACGCCGCCGAACGGAGCTGCCAGCGTGTGGCGCTTGAGCAGCGCGCGCTGTTCGCTGGCGGCAACCCGGGCAGCGGCCAGGGTCGCCTCATCCGCCACTACCTCTGCTTCTAGCGACTCGATCTCGCTGCGGGCGATACCGCGTTCGGCACCCACCTCGCGCGCCTGAGAAAGGCGGCGCTCGGCGTCCGCCAGCTCTGCCTCGCGCTGCCTCACCTGGGCCAGCGTGCGATCCAGCGCCAGCTGCGCAAGCTCGGGATCCAGCATCAGCAGCGGATCACCCTGCGCCACGCGGTCGCCCTCGTCCAGATCAAGCTGCGCCACCAGGCCGGCCACCGCGGTTGAGAGCACCGCCGTGCGGGGCGAAGTCACCGTGCCGTTGACGTTGAGCTGGCGGACGATGCTGCGGCTTTCAACGCTGGAAACCTCGACCGGGATTTGCGCACGCGCACCGCCGACAAGACAGAAGCTCAGGGCCGACAGGACAGCCAGACGATGCAGGTTCATAAGGTTTCTCGATGGAGCCCGCCTGACGACCAACCGGGCAACGCTCCATTTTAGGCGCAAACGCCGCTGCATGGCAGCGGGACCCGGGTCGGGCTGCAACAAATCTTTCATCAGCCCGCCATCTCGCTGTCGTCCAAGCGCCTTAGTCTGCAGCGTCTTTTCTCTGCTGTTGGAAGGCTGACCTCATGAAGACGCTGATGCCCGTTACAGGCGCGATCCTGCTGGTTGCACAAGGCACCACGCCGGCCCAGGAAACAGAATCCGAAGACCTGCTGGAGGTGCTGGTGGTTACCGCACAGAAGCGCGAACAAAGCGAGCTCGACGTGCCGATCACCATCACGGCTTACGGCGGCAGCTTCCTCGACCAAACGGGGATCGAAGAGTTCGACCAGCTCTCGAGCTACGTACCCGGGCTCGTGGTGCAGGAACAGAGCGTCAACAATCCCGGCTTTGTGATCCGGGGCATTACCTCCGACAGCGGTTCAGCGCAGATTGCGCCGCGGGTATCCATCTATCAGGACGGCATCGACATCAGCCGCTCCCGGGGCTCGATCGTCGAACTGCATGACTTGGCGCGTGTCGAGGTGCTGAAAGGGCCACAGGCGACGTTGTTTGGGTCCGGTGCGGCGATCGGCGCGATCAGTCTGGTGTCGGCGCGCCCGACCGATGAGCTGGAGGCTGAGTTCGGGCTTGGGGCAGGCAACGTTGGAGAAACCAAATTCCGCGGCTACGTCTCCGGCCCGCTCTCCGAAACGGTCACAGGCCGTTTCTCCTGGATCTACAAAGAGCGCGATGGCTTTATCCGCAATCTGAACGGCGGCCCTGACCTGAACGGTACGGACACGCTTGCCCTTCGCGGCTTTCTGAATTTCGCCCCCAGCGACAGGCTGAATATCGACCTGATTGTGAATTACCAGGAAGACTCTCCGCCGGGAACGTCCTTCAAGAGCGGCACGATCGCGCCGGCAGGCGGTTCCACCGATCCGACCACGTTCGCCGACCTCGGACCTTTCGCCAGCCAGTCCAACGATTTCCTCGGCGGTCCGCTGGGTATCGATCGAGACGTCTGGAGCGTGACGCTGGAAGTGAATTATCAGATCAACGACGCGTGGGACCTGACGTCGCTGACAAACCGTCGGGAGTTCGACTCGCTCGAGGTCTTCGACGCGGACGGCACGCCCGCCTACTGGCTGGAATTTGCCGAGGACGCCCGCAGTGAACAGTACAGTCAGGAGTTTCGCTTCAACTACGACAACGGCGGCCCCTTCACTGCATTTGCCGGCATCAGCTTCTTTCATGAAGACGGCAGCCAAACCGTGCCCTTCAGCACCGACGAAGGCGTTTTTGCGGTGTGTAGCGGCCTCGCGCCGGGCATCCCCTGCGTCAACCCGGACGGGTCAACCAACTCGATCTTCCCGGTGCCGGTAATCTACAACGACACCTTCGCCAACTTCGGCGAAAACGACACCTGGTCCGTGTACGCAGACGGCACCTGGGCGGTTTCGGATCGGCTGAACCTGACCGCGGGTATCCGCTTTATCGACGACACGCGGGTCAGCGGGTTCTCGGCCACCGGCACGCCGGCTGCCCTGACCGGCGGCCTGGCCCCGCTGCTGCCGTTTGGTGACACCGGCGGCGTGCGGGTGAACTCAGACGAGCTCGATTTCGACGCCTTCACCCCTCGTCTGCTCGTGGACTACGCGCTGAATGACAACACCCTGCTGTTCGCGAGCATCGCTCGCGGACGCCGCACCGACGTCGTTGACGTGGTTGGCTTTGGCGGTGCGGCCAATCCAACGCCGATTGTCACCGTCCTGCCGGAAGAGACGGTTAACAGCTTCGACCTCGGCATCAAGGGCCGAACGGGCGGCGGCATCGTCTATGGCGCGAGCGTCTTCTATCAGGAATATGAAGACTTCCAGACCAGCATTATCGATCCAAGCTCCGGAGACACGACGCCGGTAAACGCCGGCTCCGCCACCAACTACGGCTTCGAAGGCGAGCTCTCCGGGGAGGTCGGCGACTTCAGCTACTTCGCCAACCTGGCCTATCTCAACGCCGAGTTTGACGACCGGGACAGCAACGGCAATCCACAGATCTTCGCCGGCAACCGTTTTCGCCTGCAGCCGGAATGGAGCGCGTCAGCCGGAACCACCTACACCTACGAACTGGAGCAGGCCGGCCGCCTGCAGGCCACCCTGCTCTGGACCTACCGCAGCGACGTCTTTTTCGAGGACGCCAACCAGCCCGTTGCCGGCCTGGATATCGCCCAAAAAGATGTACCGCTGTACAACCTGCGCCTGAACTATGCCAGCGCCGATCAACGTTGGGGCATCACCGCCTACGTGGACAACGTCTTTGACCAGTCTTACGTGATTGACGCCGGCAACACCGGAGGGGTATTCGGTACACCGACCTTTATCGCCGGCCCGCCTCGCTTCTACGGCGCAGAGTTTACGTACCGACTGTTTTAAGGACCCTACCGTGCGATCCATCTCCCGCCGAGATCTTGTCACCCGGGTTTTGCCCGGCGTTACCGCCGCCGCCACCATGAGCGCCGTGGCGAGCCCAGCCGCCAGCTTTCTGCACGGGGTTGCCAGCGGCGACCCAACCCAGGATGCGGTCATTATCTGGACCCGGGTAACACCTCGGTTCAAAGAGCCCACCCAGGTACAGTGGGAGATGGCTACCGGCCCAGACTTTGGAAGCATTTTGCGTAGCGGCACCGTCATCACCAGCAGTGATCACGACTACACGGTGAAAGCGGACGTCACCGGCCTGCCGGCGGGGCAAACGTTCTTCTACCGCTTCTCGGCGCTCGGCGCCCTGTCGGAGGTGGGACAAACGCGCACCTTGCCGGCTGGCGATGTTGAGGCGTTCACGCTCGCGGTCTGCTCCTGCTCGAACTACCCCGCGGGCTACTTCAATGCGTACCGGCATATGGCCGAACGCGATGATATCGACGTGGTGCTGCATCTCGGCGACTACATCTATGAGTACCCTCGAGGCGGTTACGCGTCCGAGAACGCGGGTGAACTTCGCCGTGAGTCGCTGCCGGGACACGAGACGGTCAGCCTGGGCGACTATCGATCCCGCCATGCGCAGTACAAGAGTGACCCGGATCTGCAGGCCGTACACGCGCGACACCCCTTTATGCTCACCTGGGACGATCACGAGTCGGCGAACGACGGTTGGACCGGCGGCGCACAAAACCACACCCGGGACGAGGGGCTGTGGTCGCGACGTAAGGCCTATGCCATTCAGGCCTATTTTGAGTGGATGCCCGTCCGCGAGCCCGCCGGCCGTCCGCGCGATCAGCTTTGGCGCAGCGTCGACATCGGCGATCTAGCGTCGCTCACAATGCTCGAGACGCGGCTCAGCAGCCGCAGCCAGCCTGTGGACATGGGGAAGGAGATGGTGCTCCAAAGCACCTCCTATGATTTCTCCGATCCCGATAACCCACAGCCAGCCGGAAACGATAGCGATCCGGCGCACGTGCGCGAGGTCAGGCAACCTTTCAACGTTCAGGCACATCCGCCCGAGGCGATCGCTGACTATCGCGAGATCGCCCGGCTAAACGCATTGGACACGCTTCCTGAAGGCGTGGCGTATCTTCCGGACGGGTCTCGCTTTCGCCGCGAGGTGCTCGATCAGCCCGGCCGAGAGCTGCTGGGAAAAACCCAAAAGGCGTTCCTTGACGAAGAGCTGGCGCGCAGCAAAGCGAGCGGCAAGCGCTGGCAGATTCTCGGCAACCAGACGCTGCTCGCGCCGCTCGACGCGCCCGACGTCTCGGATGCATATGATGAGGAGAGTTTTGCCAGGGTCCCGAGCTGGATCCAGCCACTGGTCAAGCATTCACGCTACCAGCTCCCGCTCGGCACCGACTCCTGGAACGGGTACGGTACGGAACGGCAGTGGCTGCTGGACCGCTACGCAGCTTCGGGCAGCAACCTGCTGGTCGTGACCGGCGACTCCCACGCCGCCTGGGGGCTGGAGCTCGAAACGGCAAAATACCCCGCGTGGCGTGGCGTCGAGCTGGGTACAACGTCGGTGACTTCCCCGGGGTTCACCGAAAGCCTTGCGCTGCCCGCCAAGACCATCGAGGCCAGGCTCAAGGCCGGCAACTCCAACATCCGGTACAGCAACGTCGCCGACCGCGGCTACCTGACCCTTCGCCTCTCCCAGACAGAGGCGAAAGTCACCTACGAGCGGATCTCCGGGATTTCCAGCCGCAGCTATCAACTCAGCGGCAGCGACCAGTTCACCTTCACCCCCGGCTCAGGTGAGGGCCTGCGCTGGAGCTGAGACGGCTCAGGTTCAGCGCCCCAAACCTCCTTTCCGCATAGCGTCAGGCGCGCTATCAGCGCCTTGACGTACAATGGTAGCTGTCACGCAACGCTCACTCGTTTTGCGGGACACTTTCGCGCCGGTCTCCTATCGGCTGAAACGCGGAATACGCCATGAGCAAAACAACCAAGCGATGGATTCTGACGGCCGCAGTCTGGATCGGCACGGTTGTGATCCTGGGCTTTATCAAGTTCAGCCAGATCAGTGCCGCGATTGCCTTTGGTGAGTCTTTTCCCGAACCCTCCGAGACCGTGATCACTGCCCAGCCCGTGCGGGAAAACTATCGGCCGCAGACACGCGTCGTAGCCGAAGTGGTTCCGGTACGGTCGGTGACGATGAGCAACGAACTGGCCGGCGCGATTGTTGAGGTGGGATTTGCACCCGGTGACCGGGTCAGCGAAGGCCAGGTCATGATCCGCCAGGACACCTCCGAGGAGCTTGCCCTGCTGGCCGCCGCCAACGCGCGGGAAGCGCTGGCCGAGCGCACGCTGGACCGAAACGAAAACCTCCTCGGGGGCAGCGCGGTTTCCCGCCAGGCGGTGGACGACGCGCTGGCGCAGCGCGATGCGGCGAGGGCCGAGGCCCAGCGGGTGCAGGCCATCATCGAGAAAAAGACGATCCGGGCGCCGTTTGCCGCACGCTCCGGGCTGGAACGCTGGGAGCCGGGCGGCTACCTCGATGCGGGCAGCGTCATTACCACGCTGGTTGGCGAAGGCGACGAGGTCTGGGTCGATTTTTCCCTCCCACAGCAGCACGCAGGGGTGGCCGTCGGCGACAGCGTCACCGTTCACAGCGATCACGCGGGCCGCGCTCCGGCAACCGTCATCGCACGCGCACCGCAGGTGGACGCGAGCTCGCGGGCCGTACGCTATCGAGCGGCTCTGGCCAGCCCTGAGCTGGCCGCCGTCCCGGGCGCCATCGCGGCGGTTTTCGTCAACACGGACGACCCCAGGCCCGCGCTGAAGGTGCCAGCTGTCGCGGTGCGCGAAGACACGTTTGGCCCTCACGTGTTTGTTCTGATCCCCGCTGAGTCCGGCGCTGACGCCAGGTTTCGCGCCTCCCGCCGATCGGTTGAGGTGCTCAGAATCGAGGCCGAATTTGCCTTCCTCAGCGCCGGTGTAGAGCCGGGTGACACGATTGCCGCCCAGGGCTCGTTCAAGCTGCGGGACGGCCTGCTGGTGAATCAAAGCGCGGTCCGGTCAGGACCCGGATCGTGACCGATACAACCGCCGCCAGGCGGCCCCGCCTGACCGACATTTTTGTCGAGCGTCCGGTGGTGTCGATCGTGGTATCGCTGGCGCTGCTGATCCTGGGCGCTCGCGCCGCCCTCAGTCTACCCATATTGCAGTACCCGAAGATCGAAAGCGCGTCGCTCCAGGTCAGCACACCCTACGTCGGCGCTTCCTCAGAAACGGTGGAGGGGTTCATCACCGAACCGATCGAGCGGATCGCCTCCACGATGCCGGGCGTTGACTACATCGATTCGATCACCACCTCCGGCATGAGCACGGTCAGAGTCTGGCTGAACATGAATGAAGACAGCACAGGCGCGCTGGCCGAGCTGACCGCGAGGCTCAACCAGATTCGGTTCGAGCTGCCGGAAGGCGCCGAGGATCCAGCGATTACGGTCGTGCGGGCCGACCGACCGTTTGCCGCCTTTTACCTGGACGTGGTGATCCGACCGCCCTACACCCGGGGCTCGGTGACCGATTACCTGACGCGGGAAGTCAATCCGGTGATCGCCGCCATCCCCGGCGTTCAGCGGGTTGGCATTGAGGGGGGGCGACAGCCCGCCATGCGGGTGTGGCTGGACCCCGCCCGCCTGGCCCAGTACGACCTCAGCACGCTGGACGTGCAGGCGGCGCTCACCCGCAACAACGTCATTTCAACCCTGGGTCGCAGCGAGAGTCGCGATCAGCGGATCAATCTGCTTTCCAATGCGACCCTGACGTCCAAAGCAGACTTTGAGTCGCTGGTGGTTCGCGACAGCAACGGTGTACAGATTCGTCTCGGGGACGTGGCGCGCGTCGAGCGAGGCGAAGAGGAGGGAACGGTCATCGCCCGCCTCACCGACCAGGAGTCGGTCTTCATCTCGATCTGGCCACTGCCTGGCGCCAACGAAATCGAAATCGGCGACGCCCTGTACGAAGTGCTGGAGAACCTGAAGACACGAATGCCGTCCGACCTGACCATCGGCATCGGCTACGACGGCACGTACTACATGCGCAACGCGCTCCGGGAGATTTTTGTCACCCTCGGCGAAACCATTCTGCTAGTCGGCCTGGTGGTGGTGCTGTTTATGGGATCGGTACGCACGGCGCTGGTGCCGCTGGTGGCGATTCCCATTTCGCTGCTGGGCGCCATGGCCGCCATGTCGCTGTTCGGCTTTTCGCTGAATCTGCTTACCGTGCTGGCGATTGTGCTGTCGGTCGGACTGGTGGTGGACGACGCGATCGTGGTGGTCGAGAACGTCGCCCGCTACATGCGCGAGGGGAAAAGCCGGCGGGAAGCGGCGCTGGCCAGCTCGCGGCAGCTGCTGACCCCCATTATCGGCATGACGCTGACCCTGGCGGCCGTCTATGCACCCATCGGGTTCGTGTCCGGCCTCTCGGGCGTGCTGTTCCGGGAGTTTGCTTTTGCCCTGGCAACCGCGGTGCTGGTGTCGGGCGTTGTTGCGATTACGCTGTCGCCGCTGATGAGCGCCACGCTGGCGCCGGAAGGCGGCAAGGAGGGGGGATTCACGAGGCGTGTTAACAGCATCTTCGACCGGGTCCAGGCCGCCTACATCAGGCTGCTGGACCGCACGCTGGACGCCAGGCCGCAGGTTCTCACGCTGGCGCTGCTGTTCACGCTGCTGATCGTTCCTTTTTATCTGTTCTCACAAAAAGAACTGGCGCCGATCGAGGACCAGAGCACGGTCAACGTCGTTCTCGAGTCAGCCCCGGAGTCTTCGCTGGCCTACACCCGCACCTATACCCAGGACGCTGTATCCATCATGCAGGGGCTGCCCGGCGCGCAGGACATGTGGCACATCGTGCAGACGGCCGGCGGTTTCGGGGGCCAGCAGCTGGTGCGGCCCGGTGAGCGTGAACAAAACACCCAGCAGCTGCTGCAGCGGGCTTTCGGCGAGCTGTCCGCCGTTTCCGGCATCAAGGCTTTCCCCTTTCTGCCTGCGCCGCTGCCCACCGCGGGCCAGTTTGATACCGAGCTCGTGGTCCGAGCGCCGGAAGACGCGAGGGCGATGCTGCCGATGGCTCGCCAGCTGGTCGACGCGGCGACTCGCAGCGGCCGTTTTCTCTACGCTGATACGGACCTCAAAATTGACCTGCCGCAGTCTCGACTGATGTTTGACCGAGAACGGATCAGCGATCTGGGGATGGATATGGCCGAGGTCAGCCAGCAGCTTGGGGTGATGCTGTCCGGCAATTTTGTGAATCGCTTCGACGATGACGGCAAGGCGTTCCGGGTGGTGCCCATGCTGGAAACGATCGACCGTGCCGATCCAGACACGCTGCTGGACCTGCAGGTTCGCACGCCGGACGGTGATCTGGTGCCGGTCCGAACGTTCGCAACCGTCACCAGCGAAGTCGCTCCGCGCGCACGAACGCGTTTCGGCCAGTCCAACTCATTCCGGGTCTATGGCGCAACGATGCCGGGATCGACAAAAGAACAGTCGCTGGCCGCGCTGGAAGAGGCTGCGCGCGACATACTGCCGCCGACCTACTCGATCGACTACGCCGGCGAATCCCGCCAGCTGCGGAAAGAAGGCAACACCATGTTTGGCGTTCTCGCCATCTCCCTGCTGGTTGTCTTCCTGGTGCTGGCGCTGCAGTTCAACAGCTTTCGCGACCCGCTGGTCGTGCTCGTCGGCTCGGTGCCGCTCGCGCTGTGCGGCGCCATGATGATTTCCTTTCTCGACCTGACCACCATCAACGTTTACTCGCAGGTCGGCCTGATTACGCTGGTGGGTCTGGTGGCAAAAAACGGCATTCTGGTTGTCGAATTCGCTCGCCAGCTCCGGGCTGACGGCGCCGACCGGCTAAGCGCCATCCGCGAGTCGGCCGCGACCCGGCTCCGCCCCGTGCTGATGACCACCGGCGCCACCGTGCTGGGCCATTTTCCCCTGGTGTTGGTCACGGGTGCCGGCGCCGAAGCGCGCAACAGCATCGGGATTATCCTGGTGGTAGGGATGCTGATCGGCACGCTCTTTACGCTCTTTGTCCTGCCTCACGTCTACCTGCTCCTGGCGCCGGGAGACGAGCCCGCCGAGATCCAGAGCGAGCCGCTGCCGACAGCCGCTTGATCACCCGCGCCCGAAGCGCGCGCCAGGTTCCCCTTTGTTCAGCCCTGGTTCAGATTACCGGCGGATACTGAATCCCGGCATACCGGCGGCAGCAAGCGGTCCATGATCATGGTCTCGACCCATGACTAGAGTCACTTAACTTGCCGCCGGCCTCCACCCAAAATGCGGGTCAAACAGTTAATGGGGAAAGCCATGAATAACACCTGGAAACTGGCAATCGCTGCCGCCGCAACGCTGACGCTGTCGGGCTGCGTCATCGTGACCGATCCTGACGATGACTGGGACCGATCCAGCAGTGCCTGGGAGTACCGTCAGAAAGACAACCACGCCTACATCACCGATCTGCGGCTGGGCGCGCCGATGGATCAGGTGCGGGCTGAACTGGGTCGACCGGACTTCTCCGAGGGCTTCAGCAGCAACGGCAGCGAGGTGATCGTGCTTCGTTACCGAACCCAGCATCGCCACTCCGATGGCGAGACCACCTATGACGAAACCACGCCGCTGGTTTTTGTCGACGGTGCGCTGGCCGGCTGGGGTGAATCGGTGGTTCGAGACTATCCAGTGACGCGCTACAGCCAGAACTAAGCAAGCTCACACGAAACCTCAGGCCGGGCAGGGGCATTCGTCCCTGCCCGGCCTTCTTATATAGCCCGGCCAAAAATGTGCCGAAAGACGTGCTTCGAACAGCCCGAATAGCCGATTCGGTTAAATCTGTTTGTGATCAACAGGCTGCGCCCACATTCTTAACTCCATCAACAGAGAAAAGCTTAAGAGAGCGATCATCATGACGAAAAAACCTGATTCAAACCTCACCCGGAAGGGGTCCATGGCGGCCATCGCCGCGCTGTTGCTGGTCAGCCTGGCACCGAGCGCCGGCGCCCGAGCTCTGAAGGGCGTTGCCGAGGTCATCGACGGAGATTCCATGATGGTTCGCGGGGTTGAAGTCCGGCTCCACAGCCTGGACGCACCGGAGCTCGAACAAACCTGCCTGGACGCCAACGGCGAAACCTGGGCCTGCGGCGAAGCCGCCCGCGACGCGCTGAAGGCCAAGGTCGAAGGCCGCCAGGTTGTGTGCCAGCGCGCCCTGCTGGCAAGCCTGTACGTCGGTGACTGCAAGGTCGACGGCGAACGCATCAGCGCGTGGCTGCTGAAAGAAGGCTGGGCCGTTATCGACCGCCGTGGTTCCCGTCGCTACGCCGGCTTTGAATCCAAGGCCCGCCGCGCCGAACGCAACCTCTGGGCCGGCGAATTTGAGTACCCGTGGCGCTGGCGCGACGAGCGCGACGGTTCATCGGGCATCACCCTGGTGCTGCAGGACCGGCGCACCGTGGCACCCTAACCACCGCTGCTCGGGTCAGAGGTGCCGCTGAGGTAAGAGACGCTTAAGCATCCCTCGCCCCGATCATCCGGAATCGGAATATGAAACGGCCTGGACCTTTCCAGGCCGTTTTTATTTGCGCGTAGCTTTATTCAAAACTACTCACGAAAACCACGATGCCGACGGCAATTTGTACCGTGGCCTGCGCTGTATCCGTGCCGTCGGTCAGCTCATAGACAAAGCGATCGGTTCCCGAGAAGCCCGCGTTGGGCGTGTAGGTAAACCCGCCGTCAGACCGCAGGTCGAGAACCCCGTTGGCGGTATCCGTCAGCACACTGTAGGCCGCCGAAGGACCATCCGGATCCGAGTCATTGCCCGCGACGCTTGCGGTCAGCACCGTGTCGAGATCGGTTGCAAACCGATCGTCCAGCGCCACCGGCGGCTGGTTGACGGAATTGATGGTGATGCTGACCGTCGCGTCGGCACACAGGCTGGGCGCGCCGTCGTCGCACACGCGGTAGGTGAAGCTGTCGCTGACGGTCGCGGAACCGTTGTGGGTATAGCTGAAGGTCCCGGCCGGGTTGAGAGACACCGATCCGTTGGCCGGCCCGCTGACGGGCGTGGTCTCCAGCGCCAGGTTGTCGCCGTCCGGATCAGAGTCGTTGGCAAGCAGCGAGGTCTCCCCACTGTTCAGCTGGCTGACCGTGCCCCCGACGCTCGTGCTGGCAGCGTCTGACGCGGCTTCCGGCGCCTGATTCGGTACATCCGTGATCACCACCTGCAGCACCGCGTCGTCGCAGCGACTCGGGCTACCGTCATCGCAAACCCGGTAGGTGATGTTATCGGTGCTGCCAGTCGACCCGGTGTGCGTGTAGCTGAAGGTGCCGTTGGCACTGAGGGTGATGCTGCCGTCACTCGGGCCGCTGATGGGGGCAACCTGCACGGTCAGCGTATCGTTCTCGACGTCGCTGTCGTTGTCCAGCAAAGACAATTCTCCGCCGACCAGCGCCGATACCGTGCCGCCGACGGTCACCGTCGCAAAGTCGGCGCCGGCGCTGGGCGCGTCGTTGACCGCCAGGATATTAAAGCTGACGGTCGCGATATCGAACTGCGGATCCGGAGCGCCGTTGGTGGTGCCGTTATCGGTGGCCGTGTATTGGAAGCCCGCTGGCCCGGAGAATTCGGGGGTCGGCGTGAACTCCACCGTGGTGCCGTTGATCACCACCGTGCCGCCGGTGGCGTTGCCTACGGCGCTGATCACCAGCGTCTGCGTGGACTCATCGGTCCCCGCGCTGTCGTCACCTAGCAGCTCGCTGAAGGCGATGACCCGCATGCCGCTGTCCTCGTCGATATCGCTCAGCGTGTCATCGCTCGCAACCACCGGGTCGTTGACCTCGGTGACGGTGACGGTGAGCTGCGCCGTCGCGCAGCGGACCGGAACGCCGTCGTCGCACACCTCGTAGACCACTAGATCGGAAGTGCTCTCGCCGCCGTTATGGGTGTAGCTGAACGTGCCGTTGGCGGCGAGCGTGAAACTGGCGGCGTTGCTCGGCAGAGTCTGCGCCGGGATGGTAACCGTCAGGTTATCCCCGTTGGTGTCGCTGTCGTTGGCCAGCACGCTGCCGACCGCACCGTCGAGCACAGTGGCGGTGGCGCCTTCGGCAACGGTCAGGCTGTCGTCGACGGCGGTCGGCGGGTCGTTGGGGGCGAGGCCGAGCGTCGGCACAAGGCACCATCGGTTCAACGTACCCGAGTCAACGCCTTCACCGTCGCTGACCCGAAGATCCCAGTCTCCGGCGAAGTCTTCGCCGATGAGGGCCGCCAGCAGCTCGGTGCCGCGCAGCGTACCGCCAATCGCGGGTGCGCTGGTGCTGCACTGGTCTTCGGCAAGATCGACGGCCGAATCGTCAAAGAGCGTCTGCACATCGTCCTGGTTACATCCGAATGCGCTCAGCGCCGGGCTGCCCGGTCGATCCAGCAGGGTCACGGCGGTTCCAGTGTCCCGGTGGGTTAGGGTTACACCAAGATCACCGACAAACGTGTGGCTGATGTCCAGGTACACGTTCATGTCGGCCAGGAGGCTGCTGGTGGCGGTGCTGAGCGTGCTTGTCGTAAAGCCAGGGTCGGGTATGCCCTGTGCGGGCGCAAGACATAACGCGTCACCCGTATCGATGGTGATACTGACTGCGGCCGTTGCACATTGGCTCGGAGTACCGTCATCGCAGACCCGATAGGTAAAGCTGTCGGTGCCAGTAAAGTTCCCGCTGTGGGTGTAGCTGAAGGTGCCGTTGGCGCTGAGCGTCACTGATCCGTTGGCCGGATCGCTGACCGGCGTGGTCTCCAGGCTGAGCCCGTCACCATTGAGATCGCTGTCGTTAAACAGCAGCGATGTTTGGCCGCTGTCCAGCACGGTGACGGTGCCGCCGTTGGCCACCGAGACCGCGTCAGCCACGGCCGTCGGCGGCTGATTCACGGCGATCGACACCACCGCATCGTCACAGAGTGAGGGGCTGCCGTTGTCGCAGACCCGATAGGTGAAGCTGTCGCTCGTTGCGCTGTTGCCGTTGTGGGTGTAGCTGAAGGTGCCCGCCGCGTTGAGAGTGACGTTGCCCGAAGACGGCGCAACCACCGGCGCCGTCTGCAGAGTCAGGCTGTTGCCGTTGGGGTCAGAGTCGTTGAACAGGAGCGACGCCTCACCGCTGTCGAGCGTCGTCACGGTGCCACCCGCCCCGACGCTGGCGGCGTCCGCAACGGCCACCGGGGCCTGATTGGGAACACCGATCGCAATGTTCAATACGGCCTGGGCGCACTGGCTTGGAGTCCCGTCGTCGCACACCTCATACGTGACGGCATCGCTTGTAGTTGCCGTGCCGTTGTGGGTGTAGCTGAAGGTCCCGTTGGCATTCAGGGTGATACTGCCCGAGCCAGGCCCGCTGACCGGGGATGTCTGGAGTGACAGGTTGTCACCGTTGAGATCGGAATCGTTGAACAGCAACGAGGTCTGGCCGCTGGAAAGCACGGTGACCGTTCCCGCGTTGTCTACGTCGGCGCTATCGTTACCTGCTGTTGGCGGCTGGTTGACGCTGATCGAAACCACCGCGTCGTCGCACGCACTTGGTGTGCCATCGTCGCAGACCCGGTAGGTAAAGCTGTCGGAGGTGGTGGCTGTCCCGTTATGGGTGTAGCTGAACGTGCCGGCCGCATTGAGCGTGACGCTACCGGAACTCGGGCCGCTCACCGGTGAGGTCTGTAGGGTCAGATTATCGCCTTCCGGATCGGAGTCGTTGAATAGAAGGGACGTCTGTCCGGTGTCGAGCGTGGTCACCGTGCCCCCAGCCGCGACGCTCGCGCTATCAGCGACGGCGTCTGGCGCCTGGTTGCCGCCAAACGTGACCGCAAAAGCGCCTCGGCCGAGCGAGAACGCTACCAGCCGGTTCTGACCGGGGTCGTAATCGATGTCGTAGATCGGCGCGACGGGCAGACCGCTGGCCGCGTCAGCCCACACCGAAAAGCCATCGCTGGCCAGCGAGAGGTAAACCCCACGATCGGTGCCCACCGCCAGGGCATCCCCGCTGGGCCGCTCCAGGAACGCGAGCGTTCGCAGCGTGCCGGGCGAAAAGCCGCTGATCAAATTGCCCGTGACGTTTCCAAAGGACGAACCACCGTTGGTAGAACGGACCACGCCGTCGGACTGGAGCACAAACACCTGGTTCGCGTCGGAGGGGTCCTGGACGACCCCTTCGAGCGATCGAACGAAGGGACAGTTATAAATACAGCTCAATGAACCGCCGCTACTGGTCCGCTGATAAAGGCCCTCATTGGCGCCGGAGATCACATAAAGCAGATCCGCGTTACTGGCTGTTCCATAGGCAATGCTGCGCCGACCGCCAGACAACACCGGGACGGCCGGGGTGAGCTGGGCGATGTTGTCGCCCAGATCAAAAGATTCATACGCTGCGTTGCCGCCGCCGATGATCAAGCGTGAGCCGGCTGACTGATTCACCTCGATCGGCGTGGTGAACTGCGCCGTCAGTGGCGAACCGCTGGTCACGTTCAGCGCCAGGTTGGACGAGCCCAGAAATCCGTTGCTGCTGTTGTAGATGAGGCGCCGCACACCGCCCAGATTCTGCGAGCTGGCAAATCGAATCGACTGATTGGAGCCGGCGAGCGCCAGGATATCCACGGCCACGTCGCCGCCGTCGCCGCCCTGGAAGGTCTGCCAGACTGTATTGGCGAAGGTCGACTGACGGGTGGTGCCGTTGTCCTGGTTCCCGCTGAACGCAATTTGGGACGTGGCGTCGAAAGCGCCGCTGTGCTGTTCGGTAACCTGCAGGTTTCCGTTGACGTCCTCCCAAACACCGGAGGCAGAACGGGGCAGCGTGCGCCGATAGATACCGCCATCATCCGTTTCCAGCAGGTTCCCGTCGGCGTCGAACACCAGGTCGCGAGAATCGGGGTGCGGCGCTGAGCCGTTGCTGGTGCCGTTGTGGGTGATGGTGTCCCACTGGCTGCCGCTAGGCTGACCGATATCCCCACGAAACAGACGGCCGGAAAAGGACGACGCGCCGATGGCGTTGGGAAAGCCGCCGGTGTCGTTGTTGGTCCTGGGCTGGCGGTCGCCGCCGATATAAACGATGTCCGAGTCCACGGGGTCAGCCACCAGCGACGTGTGCAGATTGCCTTGCGTGCCGGGATGGATCCCAGCGCCGCTATCGGTGGTCGGGATATCCATCTGAGTCCAGCTGGAACCGCTGTTGGTGGAGTAAAACACCGCGGACAGCCGCCCGGTATTGCCCGGGACAAAGGCAGCAAACACGGTGCCAGTGGGGCCAACCGTCAGCTCAACGTGGTCGCTGGTGTTCGCTGCGCCACTGAACTGGGCGTCCATGGTGGCGTTGCTGACCTTGCTCCAGGATGCGCCGCTGTCAGCGCTGCGATAGATGCCGTCCCCGGTGCTGCAGATGTCGTTGAAGTCTACGATGCTCGCGTACAGCACCGCGCTGTTGGTCGGATCCTCGGCGAGCGCGTCAGAACCGCCGCTGGTGATGCCGTTGGTGACTTGAGCCCAGCTGGTCCCACCGTTGGTCGTTCGCCAGATACCGACGTTGCCGCAGGTAAACGCATCGGCCACGTCCACGGCGGCCACCATCGTGCTGCCCCGACCGACAATCTTTGAAATGTTCTTGCCGATCAGGTCGCTGCCCACCTGAGTCCAGGTGGTGCCCCCGTTGGTCGTCCGCAGCACACCCTGGCGCGAGCCGCCCCGGCTGGCGAAGCTGCTGAAGCGACCGAAGCTCGCCACGAGTGTTTCGTTGGTGCCGTCTGTCGGGTCAAACGCCACGTCGCTCGCGGAGCTGCTCAGCTCGCTGTCGGTCTGCTGCACCCAGGTCGGCGAGGTCGCCGTGGCGTTGGTGGTCTTCCAGATACCGCCATTGACGGCGGCCACATAAATAATGTCGGCGTCGGTGGGGTGGGCGGCCACGCCGTGCACGGCGCCGCTGGCCGGATCATCGCCCGGCACGTTGTCCACGTTGCCGATGCCGCGGGTTTCGATCGCGGCCGGACCGATCGGCTGCCAGCTCTGCGGATTGGCCCCGAGCGGAATCAGTGCGGTGAGCAGCACAACGGCCGGATTGATGCGAATCCGACGGGTCCACATCCTGTGGAATGTGCGGCACTTATCCATATTTTGTCCCCAAGCCTGCTAAGCTCATTTAAATTCTATCGGCATTGTGCGGATTTTCTTGGTGTTTTTTCGTTATCTCATTCTCATTACGGGTATCGCGACAGCGATTTCAGCGCAGGCCAACGACGCGGTGGAGCTGCGTAGCGGCCTGCTGATCAACATGCCGGCAGCGCAGGTCTACCTGATGCAGCCAGCCGGGGGCGTCGAGGCGGTCGCCGTGGCAACCGGCGCCACCCAGTGGCGCAGCGACAGTGCCGACCAGCCGCTCTCGCTGCAGCAAAACCTGCTGCTGCTGCAGATCGATACCGAGCTCGAAGGGCGTATGGACCTGGCCTGGATCAACGTCGACACCGGCCGGGTGGAAAGCACCGAGGCGGTCACCCTCCCAAAAGGCGTCATCCCGCGCGTTGACCAAGGCCTGGGCCAGGAGTTTGATCACCGCCTGACCGCCGCCGGCGACCTGATATGGGAGCATCGAAGCCGCCCGGTGCGAGGTATGCCCAGCGAGCAGCCGGCACCGGTGCAGCGTCAGGCAGGTGCCGTCAGCCTGAGCGGCGGCAGCATCGCCGCGCTGGCGCCGCCCGATCCGCAGACGGTATCGGCCCTGTGGCAGGCGCAATCGCCGGAAGTCCCCGCTTCAAGTGCGGGCCAGCGACGATTTCAGGCCACCGGCGGCGACGCGATCCTGGTTTCCCGCGAGGATGCTGATGCGTCGATCTGGGAACGCTACGAATGGACGGTGCTCGGCGCAGAGGGCAAGGTGCTCGGGCAATTCCGCAGTCACATGGGTTATTCACCGTTTGTCGTGCTCGATGGCGTGCTGCTCTACGTTACGCAGCCGCTGAGCCGCCAGACGGCTGACCGGGGCCTGGTCAGCGAACCGCTGATGCTGCGGGCGATTGACCTGGCATCGGGTCAACAGGTCTGGGCGCGCGAACTGCGTGATACCCGCTACCAGGGCTCCTATCCCGCCTGACCCCGGTGGCTTCAGGATGATGGCCGTGCTTCGGGCTGAACGGGCAGATCGAGCAACGTTCCGAGCCGATTTCGAATCGCTATAATCGCCGATTCTTAGCGGCGGAGATTTACCATGGAACTTGCTACCCCCGGGTCGACTCAGGCTGTTCGCATGATGCTGCTCGGTTCAGGAGAGCTCGGCAAGGAAGTGGTCATCGAGGCGCAGCGCCTGGGTGTCGAGGTGATCGCCGTTGACCGCTACGCCGGCGCGCCGGCGATGCAGGTGGCTCACCGCAGCCACGTCATCGACATGCTGGACCCGGCGGCGCTGCGACAGGTCATCGAGCAGGAACGCCCAAGCCTGATCGTGCCGGAAATCGAGGCGATCCATACCCCGACCCTGCTGGAGCTGGAGCAGGAAGGCTTTCGAGTGATCCCTACGGCCCGGGCGGCCCGGCTGACCATGGACCGCGAGGGCATTCGGCGGCTGGCAGCGGAGGAGCTCGAGCTGCCGACCTCACCCTATCGGTTTGTCGACACGCAGGCCGAGTACGAACAGGCCATCGAGGAGCTCGGCTATCCGTTTGTGATCAAACCTGTGATGAGCTCGTCCGGGAAAGGACAGAGCACGGTGCGAGACGCCTCGCAGGCTCAGGAAGCCTGGGACTACGCGCAAAGCGGCGGGCGGGCCGGCGCCGGGCGCTGCATTGTCGAAGGGTTTGTCGAATTCGACTATGAAATCACGCTGCTCACAGTGCGTCACCGCGGCGGCACCGCCTTCTGTGCGCCTATCGGGCATCGCCAGGAGCTGGGCGACTATCGCGAATCCTGGCAACCCCAGCCGATGAGCGACGCCGCGCAGAGCAAGGCCGAGTCGATCGCCAGGACGATCACCGAAGCGCTGGGCGGCCATGGCCTGTTTGGCGTCGAGCTGTTTGTCGCCGGCGACGAGGTGCTGTTCTCCGAGGTCTCGCCCCGGCCCCACGATACGGGGCTGGTGACGCTCATCTCGCAGGACCTGTCCGAGTTTGCCCTCCACGTCCGCGCCATCCTGAGCCTGCCGATTCCAGAAATCCGGCAGCTCGGGCCGTCAGCCTCCGCCGTGGTGCTGCTGGAGGGTGACGGCGAGGCGCCGGTCTATGGCGGCGCCGCTGAGGCGCTGGCGGCGCCGGGAACCGACCTCCGTCTGTTCGGCAAACCGGAGGTAAAAGGACGCCGGCGCATGGGCGTTTGCCTCGCCGTCGACGCCACCATCGAGGCAGCGCGCGCCAAGGCCACCCGGTCGGCGGCACAAATCACGCCGCTCACCACCCGGGGCGCTCCCTGGCCCCCATAACGCTCACTTTTTCTTCTTCGGCTGTCGTTTCCGGGCGGCAAATTCGCTTATCCCGGAAACCGACAGCATTAACGGCGCCGTCGGATCGTTCGAGCGATCTGACCGACGCCCACAGAAGAAGGAGTGATCCAAATGAACGATCTGAATCGTGTACGCGTGCTGCGCGGGCTTATGCTCGCGCTGATCTGGCCTGCCTCAGCCCTGGCCCAAATCACGACGCTCACCGCGCCCGACGGTGAGGCTGACGACAGCTTCGGCTACGCCGTAGCGATATCCGGCCCGACCGCAATCAGCGGCGCCTGGCAGAACGACAGCGTTCGGGCCAACGCCGGCGCGGTTTACGTCTACGAACAAAACGGCGACGGCAGCGGCTGGGAATTCTCGATAAAGCTCGTTCCGAATGATGACGACTTTGCCGGCGATCAGTTTGGCATTGCCGTCGATATCGACGGTGACCGCCTGATCGCCGGCGCCCCCTTCGACGACGAGGCGGGCAACGACCGCGGGGCGGCATACGTATTCCAACGCACGGCGATCGGCCGCGCCACGTGGGCACAGAGCGCAAAGCTGGTTGCCGACGACGGCGCCTTTCGCGACTTCTTCGGCAGCGCCGTGGCGATCTCAGGAAACCTGCTGGTGGTCGGGTCGCCGGAAGATGATGATCTGGGCACACAAAGCGGTTCCGCTTACGTTTTCGAACGAGACCCGGATACGGACCAGTGGCTGCAGACGGCCAAGCTGACGGCCGGCAACGGCGAACGCGGCGATCGCTTCGGCAGTGCCGTTGCCATTTCGGGGCAAACGGTGCTGGTCGGCGCCGCGGACCACAACCACGAGGGCGTCAACAATCAGGGGGCCGCGTTTGTTTTCCGCCGGACCGACAGCGGCTGGCTGGAGGTGGCGACGCTCGCGGCCAGCGACGGTGACGAGCTCGACCGGCTCGGGTTTTCGGTCGCGATTGACGGTGACCTGGCGCTGATCGGCGCACCCTTCGACGATGATCCCGACCACACGGGCGGCGCGGCCTACGTGTTTCAGCGCCAGCCGGGCAGCGACGTCTGGCTGGAAAGTGAAAAGCTCAGCGCCCTCGATGCCGGGCTTGGCGACCAGTTTGGCTTTGCGGTTGCGCTGGCCGGCGGACAGGCGCTGCTCGGCGCGATCAACGACGACGACAGCGGCGAGGACGCCGGGGCCGCTTACGTATTCAACCGCGATCTCGGCGGCGACACCTGGAGTCAGGTGGCGAAGCTCACGCCGTTGGCGGGCACCGCATTCGACCGCTTCGGGTTTGCCCTGGCGCTCGGTGAAGGACTCGGACTCGTCGGAGCACCTGACCACGATCCGGCCGCCGTCGATGAGGCCGGTGCAGCCTTCCTGTTCCAGCTGCCTGACCCGCCGGCTGACGACATTTTCCAGGACAGCTATGAAGACTAAGCGGTCGGATTCCGGCAACGGGTATTCTGTAATGATCTGGTACCCTTTGCCGCTGCCTTTGAGCCCGCAGGAGTTTCGCGTGACCCACCGACTGATCCCAGCCCTAAGCCTGCTGATGGTTTTGCTGTTCACCGCCAGCTGCTCTGACGACAGCAGCACTCAGACAAGGGCTGTAACGGGCGACGAGCCGTCGCCGGCACAGACCGTTGCCGGGCCGGAGGCCGACGGCAGCGGTGCGGGCACTTCGGACACGCGGGCCGATTATCACTCCTATGCCCAAACCCACCAGTTCCTGGTCCAGCACCTCGATCTCGACCTGGCGGTGAATTTTGATCAGCGGGTGCTAAGAGGCACAGCGACACTCACCGTCGAACGGCAGGGTAACGACAGCAACGAGCTAGTCCTGGACACCCGGGATTTAAGCGTCAGCGGCGTTCGGGCCGGCGGTATGGAAGGTCTGGCGACGGTACCTTTTTCGGTCGGCAAGGCCGACCCGATACTCGGTGCTGCCCTGCGAATCGAACTCCCCGCTGACGCAACCCTGGTTGAGGTGGCGTATCAGACCTCACCTCGCGCCTCCGGGCTGCAGTGGCTGACGCCGGCGCAAACCGCCGGCAAGCGGCATCCTTTTCTGTTTACCCAGGCGCAGGCGATCCACGCCAGAAGCTTCGTTCCCCTGCAGGACACGCCCGCCGTGCGCTTTACCTATAACGCCACCATCCGCGTGCCGGCACCGCTGCTGGCCGTGATGAGCGCCAACAATACGCCGGAACGCTCCGCGGAAGGCGTCTACCGGTTTGCGATGCCGCAGCCGATTCCATCCTATCTGCTCGCGCTGGCGGTCGGAGACCTCGAGTTCCAGGCGATGGGCGAACGCACGGGCGTCTACGCCGAGGCGGAGATTCTGGAAGCCGCTGCCGCTGAGTTCGCTGACACCGAAGCCATGCTGGAGGCAACCGAGGAACGCTATGGTCCCTACCAGTGGGATCGCTACGACCTGCTAATTCTCCCCCCCAGCTTTCCATTCGGCGGCATGGAAAACCCGCGGCTGAGCTTCATCACTCCAACGGTGATCGCCGGCGACAAAAGCCTGGTGGCCCTGATTGCTCACGAGCTCGCGCACTCCTGGTCGGGCAACCTGGTCACCAATGCGAGCTGGCGCGATCTGTGGCTCAACGAAGGATTCACGACCTACCTCACCAACCGCATCATGCAGATCGTTTACGGCGATGAGCGCTACCGGATGGAAATGGCGCTGGGCTACAGCGAGCTGGTTGCCGAGATGGCAGGCATGGAAACACTCGATCAGCTGCTTGCGCTGGACGTCCGTGGCCGGGATCCGGATGAGGCGTTTTCCGGTATCCCCTACGAAAAAGGGGCGCTGATGCTGTACGAGATCGAACAGCAGATCGGCCGTGAGGCCTTCGACCGGTTCCTGCTCGACTACTTCAACACCTTCCAGTTTCGCAGCCTGGATACCGACGCGTTCCTGGCTCACCTGGACAAAACGCTGCTCGTCGACCACGCGGACCAGCTGGACCGCGAACGCATCCGGGAATGGATTTTCCAGCCCGGGCTGCCCGCCGGTGCTCCGGCGCCGGAGTCCGATGCGTTCAGCCCCATCGATACCCAGCGCACCGCGTGGCTCGAGGGGCGGCAAAGCGCAGCGTTGATCTCCAGCGACGGCTGGACCTATCACCAGTGGAAGCATTTCCTCGACGGCATGCCCGAGACCTTGACTGCGGAACAGCTCACCGAGCTGGATGAGACGTTTTCGCTGACCGAGTCGAGCAACAACGAAATCGCCTTCAGCTGGCTCATGATTGCGGTCCGCAATAACTACGCGCCGGCTGAAAAGCGGCTGGAGAACTTCCTCACCACCATCGGGCGCAACAAGTTTCTGCGGCCGCTTTATCAGGCGCTGGTCGATGCCGGTAAGCGGGACGAGGCTGAGCGTATCTTTGAAGCCGCCAAGGCCGGCTATCACCCGCTGACGGTGAAGCGGAACAGCCAGATTATCAACGCCGCGAACTGACCCTCTGCGCACGACCCCGATGATCTCCGGCGGGCGTCCGCGAGGCCGGTCGGCGACGGCGCTCGCTCAACTTATCTACGCAGGGGCCGACATTCATAAGAGAAATCACGCAAGTTGCTGTGCAGCAAGCAAATGTGAACCTATGTCAGCCGCTCTTGCGCCGTCCTCAAGCCCGGCGCTAGGATCGAAGTCAACATGATAAGTACCCTTTCGGGCGCCGTCTGACCGGACGCCCAATGAGGCTCGGGGGAGACTCTTGAACACAACGATCACCGATAAGGATCAGCTGGATCTGGCTGATCGACGCGTCCTTGACGCCGTCCATTGGAGTCGGCGTTTTGCCCTCCACCACCTGGCCGTTCTGCTGCCCGGCGTCGCGCTAGGAGTCTACGTCGCCTGGTCCGGAACACCCCTCTACGGCGGCTTGACGGCGGGTTACTTCCTGGCGCTGTGCGGCGCCGTCCTGGTTTTTCGGGAGCTGGCCAAGCGCGACAAAGCGGGCCTGCCGGACGTCGACCTCTGGCGCCAGCAGGTGCTGGGCTACGCGCTCTGCGCAGGTATAGGCTGGGGCGCCTGCGGTGCGCTGCTCGTCGATCCTGCGAGCACCCAGTCGCTGTACCTCGTATCGGTGCTCACCCTGGCCGCGGTTGCCGGCGGCGTGGTGCTTTTGTCCTTTTCGTTTCTCGCCCAGCTTGCCTTCCTGCTGCCGGCCCTGCTGCCGCTGCTGATCCGGGTTGGCGCGGCAGACCTTTTGACGAGTCTCGGCGCCGTAGCAACGCTGGCGGCTTTCGGCGTGATTGCGCTGGTCACCAGCCGGGAGAAAGGCTTGTTCGACGAGCGGACGGCATTCCGGCTGAAGACCGAGGACCAGGAGCAGAAGGTCCAGAGCGCCCTGGACCAGATGGGCGAGGCGGAGGGCGCGCGTCTTCGGATGGCACGCGAGCGCGACGCCATTCGCGAAGAAATGGGCGAGCTCAATCGCCAGGCCCAGCAGGCGGCGCTCACCAAAGACGAGTTCCTGGCCACCATGAGCCACGAGATTCGCACGCCGCTGAACGGCATCATTCCGCTGCTGGACCTCATGCGGGGATCCAAGCTGGACGAGGAGCAGCGTGCGCACATGAGCACCATCCTCGCCTCCTCGCGGCACCTGCTGTCGATCATCGACAGCATGCTCGACTATTCAAAGATGCAGGCCGGCAAGCTGGAGCTCGAAACGGTCGGCTTCAACCTGAGCGATCTGCTCGACTCCGTCACCAAGCTGCTGTCGGGCTCAGCCCGGCGTAAGCACGTGGCCCTCGAAAGCCAGCTTGAGTCCAACGTCCGGGTTGCGGTTCGGGGCGACCCGGTGCGGCTGCGCCAGGTGCTGACCAACCTGGTCAGTAACGCGGTGAAATTCACCGAAGAGGGCAGCGTCCGGATCACCGTCTCAGCGGTGGCTGAGACTGTCGCTGAATACCGTCTGCGATTCCGCATTGTCGATACCGGTATCGGCATGGATGAGGCCACGCTCGATAAGCTGTTCACCCCCTTCACGCAGGCTGACGCCTCGGTCACCCGAAACTTCGGCGGCAGCGGACTGGGCCTGGTGATCTGCAAGCAGATGGTGGAGCTGATGGGCGGCGAGATCGGCGTCAAGTCCACCGTCGGCCAGGGGTCTGACTTCTGGTTCGAAATTCCGCTGAAGAAGGCGGTCGGCGACATTGCGCCCGAAGCCAGACAGCTCGCCGGCGTAAGGATGCTGATGGTGTCGAGCGACGACACCTTCAAGGTGCGCACGTCGCGCTTTGCCCAGAACAGCGGCTGCAACGTCGACCTGGCGACGAGCGCCAAGGAGGCGGTGGAGAAGGTCAAGAAGGGCCACAAGGACGGTGGATACTGGGATTTCGACCTGCTGGCGATCGACGCCACGTCGGTGGGCCCGCAGGGCCTGGTGCTGGCCAAGAAGCTGGGCACCCACCCCAAGATCGCCAAGCCCTGTCTGATCATGAATGCCGGCGGCAAGGTTCCGCCCGCGCTGGAAGAGGTGCCGAAAATTGCCGCGGTCACCTCGCACTGCTCAACGGAGGAGCTGGCCGAAGCGATCAGCGGCCTGGTGAAGACGGCGCCGGACAAGCCCGCGACAGCCGCTTCCCGAGCCCTCGAAACCACCGAGTTCACCGAAGAGGAGCCGATCAGCGCCAAGGTGCTGGTGGTGGAAGACAATCACATCAATCTCAACGTCGCCAGCAGCCTGATGGAGTCGCTGGGGCTCAAGTTCGACGTTGCGCAGAACGGTCAGGAAGCGCTGGCCATGATGGAAAAAGGCGATTTTGATGCGGTGCTGATGGACTGCATGATGCCGGTGATGGACGGCTATACCGCCGCCAGCAAGTGGCGTGAAATCGAAGAGCGCAACGGACTGAAGCGGATGCCGATCATCGCCATGACCGCCAACGCGATGTCCGGGGACATGGAGAAGTGTCTTGGCGCCGGCATGGACGCCTACCTCTCCAAACCGCTGGACCGTCACCTGATCGCGGACACGCTGCGGCGCCTGCTGACCGGCGAGGACGGCGCGGGCGAACCTTCCGGCGCGCCAGCGCCCTCGGCCAAAGTCGTCGCGAAAGCCGCACCCAAAACCTCTCCCGCGCCGATATCTGCGCCCAAGGCCGAATCTGCTGATGAGGTCGATGTGGACTTCGATGATGGGATCCTCACCAAGCTGGAAGAGGTGATGGGAAACCGGGTCGAGGAAGTGGTTCAGTCCTATATCGCCGACTCTCCGGGCAACGTGGAGAAGATTCGCGAGGCTTTGCGCGGAGGCACCATGGAAAAGGTGGGGGCCTGCGCGCATGAGCTGAAGTCCACCAGCGCCAGCCTGGGCGTGAACTCGGTCAAGAAGCTCTGCCAATCCATCGAGCTCGCGGCACGGGACAGCGACATCGACCGGATCAACGAAACGCTGGAGCAGCTTCCGGACGCCCTGGATCGAGCCATCAAGGCGCTGCGCGAGTTCAAGCCGGTTGCGGCCTAGCAGCCCGCCTGAACAGCGGGCTTATCCGCAGATCACCCGCCAGTCTGTGGCGGAGCAACCCTCCTTGGAAAGCTGAAGCGGCGTCAAGTGCGCCGCGAGCGAGCGTCGACAAAACTCAAACTCCCGATCCAGCTCGACTAAGCGTAGTTCCGCCGGCAGCTGATCATCCAGACGATTGCCCGCGGTCTCTCGGCCCGCCGACGGGGTAACGTGGCTGTCTCGACCACCGCCGTTCATGGCTGCAGGCTCGCGTTCGCCACCAGGAATCCCATCAACGCCGCGGACGACATGGGGCGGGCGTACCCAAAGCCTTGAGCAAGCTTGCAGCCCAGCTGCATCAGCAGCTGCTGCTGGCGCGCGGTCTCCACACCCTCAGCCATCACCTGGAGCCCGAGATTGGCGGCGAGCTGCATCACGCTCTGCAGCGCCTTCTGATTGACGGGGTTGGTTTCAAGGTCTTGCAGCAGCGAGCGGTCCAGCTTGATTGCGCTGAACGGCAGCCGCTCGAGGATTTCCGGACACGTGTACCCAATGCCCACTTCATCTAGCACGATCCGACAGCCACGGTCGGCCAGGGCCGTCAGCCGTTCAAGCCCGCCGCCCGACGTCGACAGCTGCCGGCCGTCGGTCAGCTCAAGCTCCAGATCGCTGTGCTGTAAGCCATGGTTGGCCAGCTCGCTCTGCACGTAGTCGGGTAACCAGACGTCCAGCTCCACCTGGCTGGCAGCGACCTTTACAGAGATCCGGTCGATCCGGATGTGACGCTGCCGCATGTCGGCCAGGTCGGCAAACGCCTGGCGCAGCACTGCCCGACCGAGCCAGACGATCAGCCGGTCCTGCTCCGCTTCCGGGATGAAACGCTCGGGCATCACCAGATTGCCCTGCTCATCGAGCAATCGAATCAACGCTTCAGCCGCGACCGGGCGACCGGTGACCACGTCGAACTGGGGCTGGTAGTGCACCACCACGCGGTTGTCCTCAAGCGCACGTCTCACATCATTCAGGCCGACCGAAAACGACGGTCTGGCCATGGGGTGACGCGAACGGTCGGGTAGCCGGACTGCCGGCGCCTGGTTGGCGGCTTCCGCCTGCAAAAGCTCGGGACTCATGCAGCCAGCCACAAAAGCGGCTGACTTCGGGAAAGGGACGATATTGTGTGGGTGAGCCATAACGCTTACTCGGTTTTTCTGTCTGCACGTTGAGTAGCAAGCGCTGTGCCAAGACGGTTGTGACTGCTTAGCCGTGAACTAAAACTATTGATTTCAATGACTTATGAGCAGGGTGCCGCGAGGCGTGAATCTGCGGCACACCATTTTTTTGGCTATCGCAACATTTCGGCGCAGCTCCGCCGAAAACGGGGTGTATCGGAAAAACTGACGGACGGGTGATGTATGACCGCACGATCGGCGGACCGCCGAGCTGAACGGCGCTGACAACGATGTTGCCGGCGCCGCACGTGTTTGGGTGCCGTCAGGCGACGGAGGTAATTCGGGCGACAGTCCGGTCCTCAAAGCTGAGCTCGGACCCGATGGAGCTGTCGAGGACCACCTTACCGCTGTCGACCAGCCGCGGCAGATTTTCCTTCATGTCCACGAGGTCTTTTCTGGTCAGCAGCGAAGAGCCCCGGATGCTGACCCAGGCATCCCGCCCGTTGTTCTTGGCCAGGTAGGCGGCCACGTCCGATGCAGCGACCACCTGCTCCCATCCCACGAGCTCCGGATCGCTCTCGACAAACGGCATCGCCGTCGCTCCGACCGAACCAGACAGCGTCGCCGTATCGCCGCTGGGCAGCAGGTACGGCGTGTTGCAGATGGCCGCCCGGACCTTTTCGGCGAGCGTCTGGATGCCGGCGAAGGTATCGGTATAGCCAAACAGAAGGAACTCATCTCCGCCCCAGCGGACCGGCGCGTCGGAAGCCCGGCAGCAGGCGTTCAGGCGGTCGGACACGGCCTTCAATACCTGGTCGCCCGCCTCGTGACCAAAGCGATCGTTGATCGGCTTGAAGCCGTCGAGGTCCACCATGATCACGAACAGCAGTCGTCCCTGCGGCGACGCTGACCCCAACTCAGCCTCGTCCGCCGTGTAGTTTTGCCGCTTGAGGCGCGACAGGTCGGTTTCGATGAACCGGTGGACGAAACGCCGGTTGCGTAAACCCGTCAGCTGGTCGGTAAAGCTCGCGTCTTCGATCTGACGGTTCAGCGAAATGAGCTCTTCGTTGCGCGCGGCCAGCTCGCTGGTCCGCTCGGACACCAGCTGTTCGAGATGCAGCCGGCGTGCCACCTCCTGCTGCTTCTGACGTTTCTGGTTGCGGACGAAGAGCGCCAGCGCCAGCGCCGCGATCGTGACGTACAGCGCGTAAGCCAGAGGGGTCAGCCAGGGTGGCGGAGTGACCGTGAGCATGACGGACGCACCCTCCTGATTCCACACCCCATTGCTGTTGGAACCCTGCACCTGAAACGTATAGTTCCCCGGCGGCACGTTCGAGTAGATTGCGGTCCGCATCTCGGTCGATTCGTTCCACTCGTTGTCGTAGCCCTGGAGCCGATAGCGATAGGCATTCTTGTCGGGGGATACGTAGTCCAGAGCCACAAAATCGAAGGCGATAAACGGGTCTCGATAGGAGAGCTCGACCTGCGGCACCTCGGACGCGCTGGATCTGGCCAGCCGCTCGGTCCGCGAACGAGCGAGCAGATCAATCGCCGGCGGATGAGGATTAAACGGCAGGTTCCGGGGTGAGAAGGCCACCAGTCCGGCGGTGCCGCCAAAGATCAGTCGTCCCGACTGACTGGCTAGGCGGGCCCCCTGGTTAAACTCGTTGTTGCGCAGCCCGTTGCTCCGATCGAACTTCCGCACGGTCTGCCGTCTCGGATCAAAACCAAACAGGCCGCGGCTGCTGCTCAGCCAAAGCCGCCCATCGGTGCCTTCAGCGATGCCGTAGATGCCGGAAGCCAGACCGTCCGCCAGGCCGTAACGCTGAAACTTCGGCGCGCCGGCGGCCCGGTCACGCAGCTCCCAGCGGAGGAGCCCCTGCGCCATGGTGCCGATCCACATGTCGCCGTCAGCGGTGAAATGGATCGCCCATGGTGTACCGCTGACCGGATCGACGCCCTCATCGGTGGCATATTCTTCGATGTCGAACCGGTCGACGCGGCCACTGGCCAGGTCGAGTCGGTTCAGGCCGTGACTTTCCGTGCCCACCCACAGCAGCCCCTGCGAGTCCTGAGCCATCGTCAGCACCCGGTTGCTGCTGATCGACTGCGGATTATCTTCGGCATGCTGGAAGCGCTCGAAGACAGCATCAACACCCTCCCCGCTCATGCGATTCAGACCACCTTCCCAGATGCCGATCCAAAGGCTGCCATCCCGATCGCTGAACAGGCTGGTGACCGCATTGCCGCTGAGCGACCGCGGGTTTTCCGGATCGGAGCGGTAGCAGGTGAAGACATCATCTCCGATGAGCTGGCAAAGACCGCCGGTGCGGGTACCTGCCCAGACGGTGCCGCTGTCGTCGACGTGAACGGCCATGACCCGATCGTCGCCGAGGCTGCTGGGGTCATCCGGCCGATGGCGGTAGTGGCGCGCATCTCCGGTGTCGAGATTGATGCGAGACAACCCGCCGCCGTAGGTCGCCACCCATACCGTGCCATCGACCTCCTCGGCAATCGAGGTGACGATGTCCGAGTTGAGGAACCCGCCTTCGGTGCCGTACTGGGCGAACGTATCGCTGACGTAGTTCCAGACGCTGACGCCGCCGTGCGTCGCCACCCAGAGCACGCCTGAGGCATCCTGCATGATCGCGTTGACCCGATCGTTGACGATGCTGAACCGGTTGGCCGCATCGCGCTTGTAGGTCAGGAAGGCGGCCATCGACGGTCGCCACTCCGCCAGCCCCGACTCGGTTCCGACCCACAGCGTGCCGGCGCTGTCCTGGAAGATTGCCGGCACCTGCCCCGCGCCGATGCTGTTGGGATCATCATCGTCATGCTCAAAGCGGTCGAACTGCTGGGTATCGGGATTGAACCGGCTGATACCCCGCTCCCCGGTGCCGACCCAGATCCGCCCTTCGGAGTCCTCGTAGAGCGAACGAATCTCGTTGTGACCGAGACTCGCCGGATCCTCGGGATCGTGTACAAAGCGGGTAAAAAACTCGCCGTCACGATTCAGGCGGGCAAGACCGCCTCCGTCGGTACCCACCCAAAGATTGCCTCGGCGATCTTCAGCCACCGCAATCACGCGATCGTCAGGCAGGGAATCGGGGCGTTCCGGCTCGTTGCGGTAATAGCGGATATCGCTGCCGTCGCGCTCCATACCGATGAGTCCAGTAGCGACCGTTCCCACCCAGATTCGGCCGCGGCTGTCTTCCATCACGTCGCGGATTCGGGCAAACGCCAGCCGGCCGCCGAAGGGCGTGCGGTCAAACGAGTCGGTTGTGGGGTCATAGCGATTGAGGCCACGCTCGGACCCCACCCAGAGCTCCCCGCTGCTGTCCACCATCAGAGCGCGCAGAAAGTTGTCGCTGAGCGACCGTGGATCATCGGGCCGGTGCTCGTAAACCTTAACCTCATGCCCGTCGTAGCGATTGAGGCCAGACTGGGTAGCAAACCAGATATAGCCACGCCCATCCTGAGCCACGTCGTTGACGAACTCACTCGACAGCCCGTCTTCCGTGGACAGATTGGCAAAACGAATATTTCTCGCCGCAGACTCGAGCGTCAGCGCGGCGCTGTAGCTGCTGGCCAGCAGCGCTGTCAGAAGGATTCCGGCGCGGAGCGCGACTCGGGAACAGGTGTTCATGATCGATTCTCCTGATCGGCCAACCACCGTTTGTAGGTCATCGGCGTCACCCCCATCAGCGAGGCGGCGGCAGCGGTGCGGCCACCCACCTTGGACCTGACGCAACGCAGCAGCGTGTGTCGTGAGCGATCCAGCAGGTTGCCGTCCTCGCCCTCGGTCTTGCCACCCTTCTCTACCACCTCGCGGATCAGTGGCCGGACGCTGGCCCAGCTGTCCGAGCGGACCTGCACGCCGTTGGCGGCGTCCGCGCTCGCTTTCTCAAGCTGCCTGCGAAAGGTTGACTCGGGGACCTGCACCAGCAGCGCCGCCTGACGGGCAACGCTGCCGCAGACCTCGTTAGCGTGCAGAATGAGGTCCTCGCTCAGCCACCGACCCAGCGGTGCCGGACGGCGCTCATTGTTCGCAACGGCGAGCTCTACCTGACGCTCGAGCTCCTGCTGCAGTGAATGCCAGGGATCTCCATTGGCCGACAGCGGCGCCGCGAGAGCCTCGGTTGGCTCTGGCTGTGGCTGCGCTGGGGTCAGGGCCGGCGCTTCCGCCGGAAGCACCATCGATGCCGGAGTTACCGCCTCCGGGGATGCCGTGGGCGCTGGCGCAGCCGACAACGTGCCGCTGGCCTGTAGATCGATACTCGCCGCGTCCAGCGTGCCGGAATGATGCGTCAACACCGCGCGTAAGATCGTGTTCTGAAGCTCCCGGACGTTGCCCGGCCAGTGGTGCTGACGAAGCTTCTGCGCCGCGTCAGCGGCCAGATCGTGGACCGGTTTACCGTTCTGCGCCGCAAATTTCTCCATGAAGTAGTGGGCCAGCGGCAGGATGTCGTCGGGCCGCTCGCGCAGCGGCGGTGCGTCGACGGCAATCACGCGCAGACGATAATAGAGATCCGCGCGGAAACGCCCGGCCGCCACCTCCTTGTCCAGCTCCCGGTTGGTCGCGGCGACAATTCTCACGTCGACGCTGCGGGTCTTCGCGCTACCCACAGGTGAATACTGCTTTTCCTGGACGAACCGCAGCAGCTTGGCCTGGATGGCCAGCGGCAGTTCGCCGATCTCATCGAGGAAGAGCGTGCCGCCCTCGGCCCGCGCAATGTGGCCCTCGGAGGCACGATCCGCGCCTGTATAGGCACCCTTGGTGTGGCCGAACAGCTCCGCTTCCAGGAGCGAGGCGGCCACCGCGCCGCAGTCAAAAACCACGAACGGCGCATCCCGCCGATTGCTCAGCTCGTGCACCGACTGCGCCAGCACCTCTTTACCCGTGCCGCTTTCACCGATGATCAGCACCGTCGCGTCGGTCGGTGCAACTCGGCTGAGCAGCTGGAGGATGTCGTGCATGGCGTCCGACTGGTAGACCAGCTTGTTGTGGTTCAACGCCTTGCGCAGCCCCTGCACCTCACGACGCAGGGTGCGGCTTTCCCGGTCCTTCTCTTCGATCTGGCGCGACGCCAGCTCGGCGCGGTCGATCGCCACGGCCATCTGGGAGGCGAGCGCATTGAGGAAAACAACGTCCGAAGAGTCGATCTTCAGCGTGTCGGTCCGACCGTCCATGAACAGGCAACCCCGGTTCTGGTTGTTCGACACCAGCGGAACCGCATAGGCTGCGGCACCCGATCCGTTCGGCGAGGAGCGGGCAACCTGGCCGGTATCCATCGCGTCCGCAATGAGCTTCAGGCTCCGCTCGTTCAGACGCAGCGGGCGGCCGGCTATCCGGTTGTCCGGTGCCGTTTCATCGCGCAGGCTGCTGGCCATGGTTTCCAGCCCCTCTTCGCCGCGCTGCAGCAGACCGAGCCGGTCGGGCCGAAAGGCCGCCGCAAGCCGATCGACAAACGCCGCGGCAATGGCTGACGGCTCGTTTTGCGTCGACACCAGCGCAACCGTATCCCACAGCAGGAGCATGTTGCGGTAGTCCTTTTCGGTATCGGCAGCAAAAATGCCCGTCAGCGGATTCATCGCGGCGCGTTCGTGATCGGCCAGCTTGAGTCCTGTGACACGGCTCTGGGCACCACCGGAAAGCCGAGCGCTGTTCAGCGCGGCGTCCGCCCCGTCGCAGAGCATGCGCTCCAGATCGTCGAACGCCTCAAGGTCAGCAGGCAGCGCCACGGCCGCCCCGACGCTGAAGGTGAGCGGCAGATCGTCGTCCAGATAGCCGTGCGACGAAAGCTCGCGCCGAACTTTCTCAGCGGTCACGCGGGACTGGTCGAGGTCGGTGGCCGGCAGGACGGCGGCGAAGACCGCGCCGCTGTAGCGAAACAGGCCGTCGGTCGACCGGAGCGTCGACTCGAGGCTGCCGGCAATCTCCCGGATTGCGTCGTCGCCGCGACCCCGACCGTGGCGACAGTTGATCATCGCAAAATCGTCCGGATTGATGAGCATCAGCGATATTGCCTGGCTGCTGCTGCGCATCGCGCTGATCGCACGGCGGAGGAACACCTGCATGTGGGTCCGGCCTGGCAGGCGGCTGACCGGGTCCAGGGTCAGGCTGGAAAGATAGTAGACGCTCCAGGCCATCCGGAAGCACACGCCTGTCAGCATCTCCAGCGCCGACTCCGTGCTCGCCCCGTCCTCTAGATCCTGACGTAGTTCAGCGACCAGGCGAGCCGCCTGGCTCGCGTCGCGCATGCCAATCCACAGCGCGCCGTCACACGGGGGTGCAGTGCGAACAACCGGATCCTGGCGGCGTTCCCCGCTTTCTCGACGAGCGGATGTCGGCTGCGGCAGCAGACGTCGGAAGGAAACCCGCAGCAGCGTGCCGCCCGCTTCGGCGCTGGCAAACTCCGTGACCGGGTTGTCGTCCGGCTCAGTGCTGAGATGGCTGGAAACAAATCGCCAGGCCGCGTCCTCATCGCTCAGCTCGGGAAGCGCCTGCTCTTCGCCAGCGTTCGCCAGAAACAGCGATCGTCGCTCCAGCGGCTCCAGGTGCAGGGCCAGCGTCGCCTGGCTGGCGCCCGCGAGATGACGAAACACGTCAAGAAACTCAAGCAATAAATCAGGTTGCTGCATAGTAGCCCCCTAGGTCGCCAGCCCGTTACGGGCATCAAGCCAGCCGGCCAGGCGCTCGCCGGAAACGTCGTCGAGGGCGGGCGGCAGTGCGTCCATCGCCGGATCACCGTTCCTGCTCAGCAGCCATTCGGCCGCCAGCACCGATCGCGAAACAACCGAAAGCGGCTCGTCGAAAGATTCCGCGTGACTGCAGGCGACCGCGTTCACGACCGGATCGGGCAGATTCCAGAGCGTCAGGACCATCGAGCCAAGCTCGCCGTGCGAAATGCCAAAATTCTCGCGCTCCAGGCGAGCCAGTTCGCTTTCATCCCCAGCGCAGTCGCTCCACATCGGCTGATAGGCGGCAGATTCGTTTTGAAACAGCACAATCAGACCGATGTCGTGCAGCAGCCCCGCCAGAAAGCTGTGGCTGGCGTTTGTGCTTGAGCCTTCCTCGAGGCGACAGATCGCCCGCGCCAGCATGGATACCTCAAACGAGTGGTTCCAAAGCATGTCGAGGCGCAGGCCGGGCGGCGGCATGCCCGAGAAAAGGTGGGCCGCCAGGACCAGGCCCAGCAACGTCTCTGCACCCATGAGGGTGATCGCGTCAGCGAGGTCGCCCACGGTGCCGGGCCGCGCGTAAAAGCCGGAGTTCGCAATTTTGAGCGTCCTGGCGACCAGCGCCGGATCCCGGCCGGCGATCTCCGCCATTTTTGCTGCGGTCCCCGCAGCGCTGTCGAGCTGCTCGCGAATATCGAAGTAGAGCACCGGCGGTGATGGGACTTCCTGGAAGCGGGAGATAATGCGCTGCAGCTTCTTATGTCTGGATGAATGCGACGAAACCTTGGCCGCTGCGCGCAGACTCTTATGGAGGTCTCCCAAGTCTGCCCCGCCGGCCAAAATTTGGTGCGCACCCTTGACCCGGATCTCGGGCGACTCGGACAGGGCCAGGCGAATGGCGCCCGGCGTGGTGCTTCCCACCTCCGAGAACAGCGACTCACATTCGTCGACATCACCGAGGCGAGCCAGAACAATGTCGCTCGTGCGGTTTTTAAGCTGAGCGAGGGCGCCGGAGCCGTTGACGCTGTGGAGAATGGACCAGTCGGGCTCGCGCGCACCGACAAACCGCTGAATATTCAGCAGCGCCTCGTCTCGTTCTCCCACCAGCAGTAAGTCGGTCACTCCGATTCCCCACAAATTTATGCGCAAACCGAAATAACGGCGCGCAGTGGCAAAGACTTTAGCCAGGAGCCACAATTTCGGCTGCTCGCAATTTGAACACCGCCGATCCAACCGATTGGGGCTGGTCCAGACCGAACGACACGGCGGCAGTGACGTTGTTCACAAACTTGGGAGGCCACTTTGACTAGTGTTCGTGGTTTGGCGTCGACATCAGCACTCAATATGCGGATTTGCCTCTCGATTCTTGCCGCTGCGGCCTGGTTGAGCGCCGCAGGTTCAGCCGGTGCCCGGCAGGGAGAGCCGCCGCTGAGCCAGCGCCTGTCGCTGCCGCCGGCCTCGGAGTATCAGCTTCCGGCACTCGCCGGTGACGGGCGCGAAGCGGAAGCCAAGGCCTTGCTCGAGATCCCGGACAAAGGGGCTGAACCGCTGGCCTTCGCCGTTCCCGTGGTCACCGATATTTCAACCGATACCCATGGATCCTGGTCAACGGTCACGGGCGGCCGGGTCTGGCGTCTCACCCTTCGCTCAGAAGGGGCTACCGACCTGAACTTCGGCTTCAGCCACTTTTATCTGCCGCCTGGCGCCACGCTTCACCTGCTCAGCAACACCAACGCGCTGCCGGGCTTCTTCGACGGCGCCTACACGCACCGCGACAATCAGCCGCATGGCGAGTTCTGGTCAGCGCCGATCCCGGGTGCATCAGTGACCCTGGAACTCTTCCTGCCCGCCGGAACGGAGCGGGAGCTCGGGCTGAACCTGACCCAGGTTAGCGTCGGCTTTCGCGACGTGTTCAAAATTTTCGGGGGACCGGGCCTGCAGAAGCAGGGCGCCTGCAACAATGACGTGGTGTGTCCAGAAGGTGACGCCTGGCGGGACCCGATCCGTTCGGTGGCGGCCTACACCGTCCGAGGGATCGATACCTGCACGGGCACGCTGATCATGGATGCGGAAGGCAGCTTCACGCCCTACTTTCTGACCGCCTTCCACTGCGGCGTGACTCCGACCAACGCCGCATCGGTGGTGACGATCTGGAACTATGAGTCACCGAGCTGCGGTCAGCTTGGTGGCGGCTCCCGCCTTCAAACGGTGTCCGGCGCGGAGTTCCGCGCCAGCCGGCGCGACACCGACGTGGCGCTGCTGGAGTTGAGCGCCCCGCCACCGCCGTCGTTTAACCCCTACTGGGCTGGCTGGGACCGGTCCGAGACTGTCCCGCTGGGAAGCGTTGCAATCCACCATCCGGGGGTCGATGAAAAGGCGATCAGCTTCAATACCGACCCGCTCAGCTACGGCAATAACTGTATCGCCAACGGCGACAACACCCACTGGGTTGTCGATAACTGGGAGGACGGCACCACCGAACGTGGCTCCTCGGGGTCCGCGCTGTTTCATCCGGACAATCAGGGAGTCATCGGCTTCTTGTCGGGTGGCACGGCATCGTGTTCGTCGATCACCTTTGACTGCTACGGACGTTTCGGGGCGAGCTGGCTTGGGGGGAGCGGGGACAATCAGCGCCTGCAGCCCTGGCTGGATCCGAACAACCGGGGACCACTCCGGGTCGCTGGGGCGGACCCAACGCGCGACCTATTTCGCGATGGGTTCGAAAACTGACGCACCTCAGGTGGCGTTGACGAGCGCCTCCCAGCGTTTGCGCATCTCCTTCAGCACGTCCTCAAACCCAGGCCTTCCCCGAAGGGGTGCAAAAAACGGATCAAACGAAGAAAGGTAGGGGTAGTTAGTAAAGCCCCGCTCCATGGCCGTCCGCAGCCATCGTTCAGCGCCGTCATAGTCTCCGGCCACGGCCAGTCCCTGGGCCAGGGTTCGCGCCAGCATTTCGTTTTCCGCGGCCGCAGCCTCCGTGTGGGGCGCCACCGGGCCTTTGCTTTTGCCGGCGAATAACGCAGCAACCTGCACGGCGGGATGCCCCATCGCTTCCTCGGGGAACTCTGCAAAGGCCTCTGCGACCTCCTCATGCTTGTCGTTCAGCACGTAGGCCCAGATGCAAAAGAGTCTGGCAAACGGATTGGCGGGATCCATCGCCAGCATTTTCTCGTAGGGCTGGATCGCGGCGGAGAAACGCCCCTGCAGTACCGCTTTCCACCCCGGCATGCAGCTGGTGAGCGGCGTCAGCGGGTCGATCAACAGCAGACGCTCGACATGCGCCTCGCTTTCGTCCAGCAGTCCTGCGATCAGCAGGCAGTTGACCAGCAGCGACAGCGTATCGACGTCGTCAGGCTCCGCGGCAATCGCCATACGCAAGCAGTCGAGCGCCTGGGCAACATTGCCGCGTGTGTAGGCCAGCCATCCTTTGAGCTGCAGACCCTCAACGGCTGCAGGGTCCTGATCGAGGATTCGACGGGCACAGGTTTCAGCTTTCGACAGAGGTTTTTCGCTGAGATCAATGCCCGCTTCCCGGTACTGAAGCCAGGTACGGCCGAGGGAGCCGAGCAGCTGAGGGTTATATCCGGCAATGTCGATCGCCCGGTGCAGCAACTCCACCGCTCGGTCGATCGCTTCGCCGCGCCAGCGGAAAGCCTCCTGTCGGGCCTGAAACATGAGTCGCCAAGCCACCGTGTCGTCCACTGAACGAGTGGACAACGACCGCTTCTGTTCGGGTGTCAGATGAAGCTCCAGCGCATCGACAATTTTTCGCGCGACCTTTTCCTGGATCGAGAAAACGTCTTCCAGCGTACCGTCGAATTGGGCTGTCCATAGCTGCTCATCGCGGCGAGGCTCGATGAGCCGGGCGGACACCCGCAGCGCGTCACCCGCAACGCGCGTTGTTCCTTCAAGAAGGTGCGTCACCTTCAGCTGGCCGGCGATCATCCGGGCCTCACGCTTCACGCCTTTGAACATCATGGAAGATGTCCGGGAGGTCACCCGAAGCTCCGGCAAACCCGACAGCTTGCTGATGATTTCGTCGGTCAGTCCGTCGGCAACGTATTCCTGCTGCTGCTCGCCGCCCATAAATTCAAAGGGAAGGACAGCGATCGATCGCTCGGTATCCTGGGCAACCGCCGTCGACTCTAAAGCGCCCGGGCGTTGGTTCAGCTCCCCTCGCCGCTGCCAGGCATCCAGCTCGCTTTCGTAGGCGTAGACGCTGGCACGACTCACATGCTGCTGGCGGTGCACCGGGAGCCCTTCGGTGGCTTCCCAGCGACGTGCCGTACGCACGCTACACCCCAGATAACGAGCAATCGCCTTCCAGGATTTGAGGCCGGGCTTCTCAGTTTTTTCTCGCACCAGAGCAGTTTACCGGGGGCAGATCAGGACATTAAGGGTCAATAGGGGTCATGGCCGCTGGTGTCGATTGCTCCAGCGGCCCCCCGGAGCAAACCTAGGCCCCAAGCAACTTCGCTTTTGACTGGAGACATCGACATGCAAAACTCATCACTGCTCGGCCTGATCACCCTCACCGCTTGCGCCACAGCAAGCGCCGAACCCCGCCCGCCCTTTTTCTGGGAACAGGGTTGCGACAGCAATCTGGTGCAGTGCGTTGACGTCACGGGTGTTGGCGTGCACCTGTTCTCGACGGCGCAGGTACACTCCCAGGCGCCGACCGATACGGGTTTTATCCAGCGCAGCACCGACATTATCGAGTTGGACGGTGACCTGCAGGGCCGGGTCCTTTATCACCCGGTGTCAGAATTCGACTTTGCCGCCGGAACGTTGGTGAACACCGGACATCAGGTGTTTTCCGGAACCGTGCTGGGCTCCGAGCCAGTGCTGATTGTCGACAACAGCTATCGATTTGATGTCGACCTGCAAACGGGATTCACCGAGGGGCGGGTGCGGCTGGAGTTCCCCATCGCCGGACCGCGTATCCAGTGCCGGCTGAACATCTCCGGTGACGGCACCCGCAACGAGAATGGTGACGCGGCTGTTGCGTACACGGGCACTTGCCGCTTCCAGAACACGCCCAGTAATCAATAGGGCGGGAGGGCCCTGTTCGGGCGGCCTGTGGGTTGCGGGTCGCCCGCTTTTTTTGAGCAATCCCGGGATTCAGGGGTTCTCGAAACTGCCGCCCAGGAAAATCGCGTCGTTCACAATCGCCTGCTGGACCTGCGGCGTCATCACGATTGTCGGAACGTTCGTCTGCTGGGTCGGTATCACCTCGAAGACTTCCGAAATACCGGGCTCATAGCCAAGTTTGTAAGCCTCCAGTACTTCGTCCGACGAATTCAGATTTGCGCCTATGTATGCACCGTCCCTATCGGATACGGAGAAGATGCCGGATGGCGCAAACAAAAACACGCCCGACAGCGGTTCCTGGGTATCAGCATCGATGACATCGCCAGCAAAGACCCCGACCTCCTGAGGCATAAGACCTCGATTACCGCCAGGAGTGAGAGTGACCTGGTAGCTGCCTTCGGCATGACCAGGGCACCCTTGAATACGCAGGAAGTCAGATCCCCCGTTCCTCTGTGGAAGCGTTACGGTTTCGCCAGGAACGCAGTTCCCAAGCGAAATCTGCGTCGGAGAAAAGCCAGCGAACTTGTTTACAAAATACCGCGAAACGCGGAGCGCGAGATCCGGAGCTGGCGTCACGCTTACTGACAGCTCCTTCCAGGTGACCTGCAGTACGTTGAACTCATTCTGATCGATTAGGAACCAATCAACATCACTCTCACCACGCAGCTCACCCTCCAGTTGGAACGGCGCGGTAATCGGTTCGAACTGTTCGGAGATGACGGCTGACCCGGGGAGGTCAGCGAGCGGAAAAATCGGTAGCTCGGAGTCGTTGAGCTGCAGCGCAACACACCAGTAGTCGAGCTCTAAGTCGTCAGTACCTACGTTCGTGACATCTAACTTCCAGGGTTCGTCTCCGACCACCGGGCCATTGCGAAACCGGGCGAGACTCTGGAGCGGCTCAACGTAACCGACGAGCCCTTTACCCACGTCGCAGCGCTGCTCGGAAGGCCAAACAAAGGTGTCGGCAAATACGGCGTTTAGATCGGGCTCCGGGCAGCCGTCAAAAGTGACCTCGCCGTTAGACGAAAGGCCATTTGCCAGTACTGCGGACACGTCGGTTGGTGTCGAAACGGTCAGCGTCAACTCACGAATGGACGGATGCCGGAGCCTGGCCGCGACCAGCGCGTTGCTGACCCTTCGCTCGGGATCAACCGCGGGACACTGTGCGCCGCCGGTCGGGCTGCACGAACCGGCCACAGCAAAATCCAGCTCGCTCTCAACGGTCGACCCCGAAACCCGTTCGGTGCTGCAGCGCACCACCACCTCACCCTGGAACTGCTCGCCGAGCCGGAGTGCGTCCGGGTCAAAATACTGCAGCGCCACGGTGGCTGGCAGGCCGGGCTCCGTCAGTCCGTCATCGGCAAAGACCTCAAAATAGGCATCCTGACCGTTGACGCTTCTCGGCGGCGTGCCGGTCAGCTCCCCGGTATTCGGGTCAAGAGAAAAATGCGGCGGCAGGTCGGGAGCGGAGTAGGTGATCGGCGACAGGCCGTCGTCAGAAAATAGCGGCTCCAGATTCAGCGTGGCCGACGCGTCCACCGACAGCGTACGCACCGGTAGCTCACCCGAAACCTGCGGCGGCAGATTTTCAAGGTCCTCGCCGACCACTTCAAAACACAGGTTGCTGCCGGTGGCCTCCCCGCGACAGGTGCTGGCGGGACCAAAGTCTTCGCAGGCGATTCCGGAGATGTTGTCGAGCGTATCTCGGATCGCCCAGTCGCGATCGGCGGCCAGCGGCGGTGTGCCGATGAACTGACGGATTGCCCAGATGGGACAGCTTTCCGGCGTTGGGCAGCTGCCCGGGAGATTGACCTGCTGCCGTTGGCTGATCGACATCCAGTAGCGGCCTTCGGCGAGCATGCAGCTGTCCTCCGGCAGGTCGACCTGAAAGTAGCCGTTGGCGATTTCGTCAAGGTCCACCTCGACCGCGGTGCCAAGGTGGCTACATACGGGATCTGTCTCGGGTAAGTTGCCCTGCTCCCGATAGACTCGGACCCACATGGCGGTACCGATAACGTCAGCGTTACCGGAGCCTCTGGCGGCGGTCAAATTCCAGATTCGGCCAGCGGGCACCAGAAAGTCATCAGCGCTTTCGACGTTCACCGTCTGCACAAACAGCCGCCCGAGCCGCTCAACCCGGAACGTGCTTTGGGCTGGGTAGTTCAGGGCGAGCAGGCAGGAGCCGCTGCGCTGCGACCACAGCGACTGAGATTGTGCGGAAACCACAGACGTCGACAGACCCAACAGGGTCAAAACAGCCCAGCGTCCCCACGATGCCGGGAAAAAACCATGAAATTGAATCATATAGAGCTCCCTGCTATCGAGTATAGCGGGTCTCCGGATGCTGGGATTTACGGGCCCCCGCAATGAGGACGTGGCCCGGTGGGCGGCTTTAAGAGAGAGTTGCTAGCGGGCCGAGCGGACCCTAGTGAAGCAGTTTGCGAACGCTCTTTTTCACCTTACGCCAGTCCCGCTGACTCAGGGACGGCTTGGGCTTGTCAGTCACGGTGCCAATACAGACGCTGGCAACGGGTTTCGCCCCCACCGCTTTGGCAGACCACTTGAGCTGGCGCAGCGAGTTGAAGGCCGGCCGGGCCATCCAGGCGGGGGCTGACGACGACGAAATGATCACCGCCGGCTTCTGTCGGCCTTTGGCCTTGCGGTAAACCGGCCCGCGCGCCCCCCACGGCCAATACGCGTAAACAGTGAGCCGCTCCATAAAGCGCTTAAACAGGGCGGTGACCGTGCCCATATTGGTGGGTGACGCCAGCACCACGGCGTTGGCGCGTTCGATCTTCTCGACAATACCAGTACCAGCCATGCCGTCCGCGAGGACGCACTGACCCGGGTTACACCCGTCTCTCTGGGTGCACTCACGGCAGTTGAGGCAAAACTCGATGGGCTCGTCGCGCAGGACAACGGACTCTACGCAGGCGCCTTCGTCCTCCAGCTCACGCGTGATTTCCCGCAGGACCTGATCGGTAACGCCGTCCTTGCGGTAAGAGCCGTTGATGGTGACCACTCTCATATCAGCAACTCCTTTGCCAAGAGATCCAGCATGCGGAAAAGCTGCGCCACATGAAACCGTGGAAACCCGAAGGCCTTCTAGCGAAGTGCGCTAATGACAGCGCTACACCGGCTGGGCAAACCGGCTGTGCGGTGGGTACTGCAGGCGGCGTTTCATTGAGTAGGCCGCTTGATCCAGCAGGCAAAACAACGGGAGTAGCCATGTCCACCAAGCTGTTTGCAATTCTGACCGCAGGGCTTTTTGTCACCCTCTCAGCGCAGGGCGCCACCTTTAGTGTGACCCGCACCGACGACCCGCTTCCGGACGGTTGCGCCGTTGGCGACTGTTCGCTCCGCGAGGCCGTCACGGCTGCGAACGAGACCGCTGCCCCCGACGACATTGTGGTGCCGCCAGGTACCTACCTCATTGACTTGACGGGTAACGACACGCTGGAAACCGGTGACCTGGATATTTCCACCGACATGACGATCACCGGACCCGCAACGCTGGACGGGCAACAGCTTGGGCGCATCATGGACATCCGGGCGGGGGCACGTGTCACGCTGAATAACCTTCGCCTTCAGAACGCTAACACCTCACTAGCCACCAACGGCTCGCTGAACGGCGGAGCCCTGCAGATCGACGACGGCAGCCTGACCTTGCGCAGCGTGGAGTTTGTCAACAATTCGACTCAAAGCCTGGGCGGCGCCATCTGGAGCCGCGGAGACGCTGTCCTGGACATTGCCGACTGCGCGTTTGTCGGCAATAGCGCCGACACCGGCGCCGGCATATTCGCCGACACCGACGTCACCGCACGCAATACGCTTTTTTCCGGCAATACGGCCGAGCTCCGAGGGGCGGCGCTCTACCTGAGCGGATCGGAGGCTGACTCGCTACTTGAGCAGGTAACGCTTGTCGACAACACAAGCAACGGCTCCGGCGGTGGCGCCATTCTGTTCCTGGCAAGAAGCCTGGTTCTGGACAGGGTTGAGGCCTCAGGCAATCAGTCTCTCGGCGGCGCCGGCGGGGTGATTGGCGTCACCGGCACCGGTCACAGCAAAACCGTTACGATTCGCGACGGCTGGTTCGACAACAACGGCGCCGCTGACGGCGGGCTGATCTCGTTTACGGACGACGATGACCTGCTGGAGATCAATCGCAGCACGATATCGAACAACTCGGCTTCAGACGATGGGGCTGGTCTTTACCTGACCGGCGGGACCGTCAACGTCACCAACTCGACGTTCAGCGGCAATCAGGCCATCGATGACGGCGGCGCGATTCTCAGCTTCGGCGCCTCCGTGACCCTTGAGCACGTCACGTTTGTGGCCAACCTCGCCGATCGTGGCGACAGCTTGCGGGTGTTCGGCTCGGGCGACGAGGTTACGGCCGTCACAAACTCGTTGATCGACAGCGGCTGCAGCATCAGCAGCGCCGATCAGCTGGTCAGCGTCGGCGGCAACCTGGAAGGCCCGGGCACCAGCTGCGAACTGGACCAGCCCTCAGACCAGGTGAGCCTGACCCCCACGGAACTCGGTGTCACCCCGCTGCGAAGCAACCCCGGTACCGCGCCAACCCATGAGCTGAACGCAAACAGCCTCGCACGAGGGGCCGGCCTCAGCCCAACCTGCGCAGCGGTGGCTATCGATCAGCGATTTCAGTCAAGGCAAAGCCCCTGCAGCGCCGGCGCCGTGGAATCGAACGACCTCTTTACCGATAGTTTCGAGACGGTCAGGCCACTGGGAAGCACGGTGACGGTCAGCCTCTGACCCCTGGTGGCGCCGGTCGCCATGCCGGTGACATTGTGTCATTCTCCCGTGTCTGCACCTTGGGACCTGGGGAGGTTCGAATGGCGGAATCCACCGGCAAGCCGTTTGTCGTTCCCTGCGCTGATCTCACCAGCGAAGCCCCGTGGCGCTGGCTGCGCCTGGGCTGGGAGGACTGGCGGAAGGCCCCCCGCCTGTCGCTGCTGTTTGGGGTGGTCATCCTGCTGGTCAGCGTTGCGGTATCTGCGCTCGCCTGGCACCTGGGCAGCTTCGCGCTGCTGGCGGTCCTGCTATCCGGCTTTGTCTACGTTGCGCCGCTGATCGCGGTCGGCCTTTACTGCGTCAGCCGACGGCTGGAGGAAGACCGCAAACCGAGACTATCGGAGTCGTTTCTGCTCGCCAGAAGGGTGCTCGGCCAGGCCGGCGTGTTTGCGCTGATCCAGTTTGTCATTCTGCTGGTCTGGTCGCGCGCCGGCATGATGCTCAACGCTTTCTTTCCCATCGAATCCGGACAGACCGGTGTGCTGATTCAATTCCTCGCCGTCGGCAGCGCCATCGGCTCCATGTTTGCGGCGCTCACATTCGCCAGCGCCGCCTTCTCGCTGCCGATGATCGCGGATCGAAACACCGACATGGTCACCGCATGTGTCTCAAGCATCAACGCGGCGCTGCGCAACAAGTGGGTGTGCTTCCAGTGGGCAGCCATCATTGCGGTGCTCACCGGACTGGGTTTCGCCACGGCCTATCTGGGGCTGGTGGTGATCATGCCCTGGCTCGCCTACGCCGCGTGGCACGCCTACCGCGAAACGCTAGATGCATCCGACTGGGAGCGCCTGCCCTAGCCGACTGATCATGTGTTTCAGGCCGTCGCGCCAAAGTTTGAGATCATTCACACTGCCGTATAATCTATGCGGATATATGTTTTGCTTTTCGTCCGCCCGCCTGGAGTAAACCCATGACAACACCCAAATCCCCGAACCGCCGCCGGTTGATCAGCGGCGCCGTGGGCATGGCCCTGACACCGGTGGCCCCCGCTTTTGGCAAAGCGATCCCGACGCACGATGTAATCGTGGTGGGCGCAGGTCTCTCAGGCCTGCACGCAGCAACGCTGCTCGAAGAAAACGGCATGAATGTGCAAACCCTGGAAGGCCGCAGCCGGATTGGCGGCCGGGTCTATACGCTCATGGACATCCCGGGCAAGCCCGAGGCTGCCGGCGAACTCATCGGCGGCAACTACGCGCGCATGATTCAGGCCGCGAAGAACATGAATCTCGAACTGGTCGAACCCGACCAGCTCGGCTCCGGCAGGAAATGGTATTTCCGAATCCAGGGCCAGGATATTCGCGCCGAAGACTGGCCTACACATGAACTCAACCCCCTGACCGGCAAAGACCGGAAGATGATGCCCAGCCGCTATCTCTGGGAGCTCTCGCACCGGGACAACCCGCTGAGCGACCAGCCGCTGGATGCCTGGATTCGGCCGGAGTTTGCCAAGTACGACATCCCCCAAAGTGAGTATTTGCGAAAGTATCTGGGCTACAACGACGAGACCATCCGGCTGATGAACACGGTGGTGCACACCGACCATCTGGACAACACCTCAGCGCTGCATGAGCTGCGCCGCTACGCAGTCGGCGAGTTCAACCGGCGGGTGGCAAGCGCACGGAACGACAGCCCCCAGGCGCTGCAGGTCAAGGGGGGCAACTCGCGCCTGCCCTATGCCATGGCCGACAGCCTGGAGAACGGCGTCCTGACCAGCAAAACCGTCTACGCCTTTGAGGACCGCGGCTCCGAGGTGATCACCCATTGCGCTGACGGCACCCGCTATCGCTCCCGCAAGGTAGTGTGCTCGATGCCCTACCCCGTCATGAAAGACGTCAAGTTCTATCCGCGTCTGCCGGCCCGGATGGAAAGCGCCATTGATGAAATCGACTACGGCATTTCGATCCAGGTGCACTACCTGCTGAAGCGCAATTTCTGGGAAGAGGACGGCATGCCGGCCAACATCTGGAGCGACAGCGAATTCGAGCGCTTTGCGGTGCTGGCGCGCGGCGAAAACGGCGCGCCATCGTCGGCGATCGCCTTCATCAACGGCAACGAAGCCTACAAGTACAACTTCATGACCGATCGGCAGGTTATGGACTACACCACCGCGCGGCTGATCGAAGCCCGGCCGGCCATTAAGGGCGCGATCGAGCCGGTGCTGGTGCAGTCCTGCCACCGCGACGTCCACGGCGCGGGCGACTGGGTCTTCTGGCGACCCGGCCAGGTGACCAAGTACGCGGCCCATATGCGCGATGCCCACGGCAATATCGAGTTCTGCGGCGAACACACCGCGCTGCTCGAGCGCGGCATGGAAGGGGCCTTCGAGTCGGGGGAGCGTGCCGCCATCAGCGTGCTCAGCGCTTCCTGATTCCTAGGAGGAGCCAGCCATGATCAAACAAACACTGGCCGTTGGCGCGCTGGCTTCTGCGCTGCTGACGCTGCCAACCCTGGCCACCGCCGACGACAACAGCAATCGCCACGCTCGCGATCTGAGGATTCTCGCCGAGTGGTTTGAGGGCGAGTTTGATAACGAAGAGCAGCGATGGTTCGAGAACGACCCTCGTTCCAAGGTGCCTGAAGAGGAACGCGAAATCCGCGTCCATACGGCGCACGTCAGAATCGACATGCCCGAACTTGGCGACCATGTGTTTTACGTGGAGGAGTACCGGGACAACGATCCGACGAAGGTTTTCCGGCAGCGACTCGTCACCCTCAACGCCCGCGCTGGTGCACCGACGATCGAGATGCGGCAGGGTTTTCTCGACAACGCCAAGGAGCTGATCGGCGCGGCCCGCGATCCGGAAAAACTGGCCGGCCTGACCGCAGACGCCGTGAAGTTTATGAAGGACCTGGACCCCACCAGCGACTGCACCGTGCACTGGCGCCGCGTGGGCTCCCAGTTTCACGGCGCGATGGGGCCAAAAAAATGTGTTTTCGGCGAGGGAGAGCGACGCCGGTATTCGATCCACAACCTGGTGCTGGCGGAAGACTACTACTGGCGGGAGGACGGTTCGTACTATCTCGCCAGCGACGAACACGCTGCCGGCAGCAGGCGAGGGGCGTACACCCAGATGCGGCGAGCCCACAAATTTCTCTGCCAGGTCACGTTTCGGTCAGCGGACGGTGCCAGCCAGACCGTGGACGGCCTTCAGCTCCTCAGCCAGGGCGGGACGTTCGACGTCACGCGTGAGTCTGACGGCAAGGTCTTCTCCGCGCTGCTGCGCGATAAGGAATACCCGTACTACGACGAGCGGCCCGATTTCATCTACTTTTCGTTCCGCGAAAAAGGCGCGCCGCGTTCACTGGTTTACACGGTCCACGACGTCGAGTCTCGTCGCCTGGGCTTCAACACGCAGGGAATCGGCGCGCACTGCCATCGGGAAGGCTACGAATTCCGGGAGCCCGTCAACGAGCTTTGACCGGCCTCACAGGGCGTGTAGTGCGCTGACCCGCAAATAACTTGCGTTCAGAGCTTTGATGACGTGCCAGGGCAAGGCGCGTGGCGCCGGCAATGGCCGTAGCCCTTGCCAAGCCACGCAACGCCGCCATGGTACGTCATCAAAGCTCCCGCAGGGCCCGCCCCACTTAGGCTGTGGGGGCGTTACGACCCTTGGCCATGGAATGACCATGGCGCTGCGGCTCGTGCCTTCCCACAGCCTAAGTGGGACGGGCTGAAGCCCAAGTTATTTGCGGGTCAGCGCACTAGCTCGTGATAGGTGAAATTGCCGGCTGCCTCCATGACCTCATCGGTCTCAGCGTTGACGATCCGGTCTCGAAACCAGAATGAGTCGGGGCCAAGCAGGACCTGGTAGTCGAAGTACCGGTCGCCGAAGACACACTGTTTCGCCGGCATGCTCATGTGAAGCTTTTCGCCCTGGCGCCGAACGGTCAGGTCGCAGTTGTCGGGCAGCGGCGACATCTCTTCGGGACTCAGCTCAGCGATCATGTCGAGCTTCTGCCACGCACCCACGTACTTCTCCCGATCTTTGAAGTACCAGAGCTTCACCGTCACCTCGTCCGATTCCGGGTTGCTGTCGACCGTGTAGATACGCTGCCGAAACATTGCGTCAGGGTCACCGTGTTTGGTCTCCTCAACATATAGCACCGCATCGCCAAAGGCCGGCAGGTCTACCCGCCGGTAGTGGGATGTCACCTCGATATGGCCAGGCTTGCCGCTGCCGTCAGCGCGCCACACGGGCTGACCGCCGGCAATGAGTTTCCTGATCTGGGCGTCGTTGTTGTAGTCACCGGGCCACCAGCGCATGACGAGGCTTTGAATGCTGTTGTCAGCGTCCTCCACCTGGCCCGCAGCAGGAACGGCCAGGGCCAGCACGAAAAGAGCCGCGAGACAGGAAGCCAGTCTTGGGGGATAAGTCACGTTGATATAGCTCCTGATATCTTCGATCTTGAGGCAGGGACGAACCACATTATAGCCACGCCTATCTATATGTGCGTAGATTTCATCCTCATACGTGTGTGTTACGATGCCCGCTGATCATCCTCCTGGAAGCAATCCGAGCCATGAGCAATCCGCTTTCCTTCAGTCTCTCGGTTAGCTCGCGGGCAATCACCCGTGCGGTCACCCGGGCAACAGCCTTGGCCGCCGTGCTGCTGGTCGCACCCGCCTGCACCCTCAGCCAGCCCGCCGGCGATAACGGCATGACGCTGGCGACCGATGAAGCCACGCTGAAGCGCGGCAGAATTCTGTTTCTGCAGTGTCAGGCCTGCCACTCGCTGGGTGACGGTGAAGCGCACCGCGTGGGTCCTAATCTGCACGGGCTGTTCGGGCGCAAAGCGGCGTCGCAGCCGGGCTTCGGCTACTCGGAGGCGATGCAGCAATCTGGCATTGTCTGGGACGCGGCGCAGCTCAATGAATTTCTGACCATGCCGTCCGCCAAGGTCCCCGGCACGATCATGGCGTTTGCCGGTGTTGCCAAGGACAGTGACCGAATGGCGCTCCTGAGCTATCTTCGGTCACAGACCAATCCGTAAGGAATCTGACACCTATGGCTGCCTACATGATTATTGCGGCAAAGATCCACGACCGTGACGGTTTCAAGGCGGGCTACGGCGCTGCCGCTGCCGCGCTCGTCAAAAAGTTTGGCGGCGAGTACCTCGTCCTGGGCCCGGGTGCCGAACTGCTCGAAGGAACGCTCGAAGGCTATTCCTCCGTCGCAATTTCGAAATGGCCCGACCGCGCCACCGCCAGAGCGTTCTGGGACTCCGACGAATACGCCGAAGTCAAAAAGCTGCGCGAAGGGATGGCCGACGTTGAAGTGCTGCTGGTCGAGGTTCCAGGCTGATTCGTAGCACGGCCCCAATCGCGGCCGTCAACTTTTAGAGATAGCGAGGCAGCGCGACCATTGAGGGGTCAGCCAGCAGCCGCGCCATGCGGGCCAGCGCCTGGACCCGCTCCCGCGGCGAGCTGATCTCACCGACGACCTGCACCGCTTCCGCGGTCGCACCGTGGCGGGTCAACCCCCAGGCAAGATCACGCTGCGCGGCAGCCCGAAGGGGTCGCCCGAACAGCAGCAGGTCGGGTGGTATCTCGCTCAGCACCTCCCTTGCCAGCCCAAAGTCGCCAGCGAACGCGGCGGCCCCGCAGATCTCGTAGAAAGACCACAGGCGGAGCTGCTCGGAAGTCTCCTGCCGAGCCGTCTGCAGCGCTTCGGGCATCAGCTTGCGGGCCTCCTCAAAGCGACCTGTATCTGCCAGCTCGGAAGCAACCCGGCTGAGTGCCCGCGCCTGCTGCTGACGGGAACCGGCCGTGCGGGTTGCCGCTACGGCTTCGTCGAACAGACGGTCTGCCAGGTCCATCTGGCCCAGCTCGTGTGCCGCAACGGCGCCCTCGCGGAGCGCTCCGGCGACAAAGTATCCCTCGGACAGTGTGCGTGCCACCTTCGCTCCGGACTCGATCGCATCCAGCAGCTCGTCCCTGTCGGCATGCCCGGCAGTTGCCGTAGCCACATGGGCATAACCGACAGCCTGGTAATACTTGAGCCCACTGTCCATGTCGGCGAGGAGCGCCAGCGCCGCCGACAAGTCTTCCGCCGCCAGTCTCGTGGCGAGCTGTTCCAGCGTCCGTGCCCTGAACGACGCCTGGTTGTCGCTGTCTTCGGGCATAGCCTGTACGACCGGCAGGAGGGCCGCCGCACCGGCCGCCTCAGCGCGAGCGCTTAGTACCTTGCCCAGCAGATCCGCGCGCTTGTCTGCGTCGGTCACGGCCGACAACGCACGCTCGGCCGCAGCCGCCACATCCGCCGCCAACGGCCCGGAACCCTGCTTCGCCGACGCCTGGGCGATGGCGGCCAGCTGGCCGGCTCGGGAAACCGGGTCATCCTCGCCGCCGGCGCGAATGGCGGCCTCCAGCAACCGGCTTTTGCCCGCTTCACCGGCTTCAGCCGCAGCCAGCTCAAGCGCGGCATCGATCCAGTCGCTGCGTCCCGCAACCGCCGGCAGTGCAGCCGCTGCAGCATCCAGCAGGCATTCGCGTGACGGGTCGCCCGTACAATCCAGGGCGGCGGCGCTGACAGGCAGCAGCAGAATCGGCAAAATCGAACGGAATTCAGTGAACATCAGAATGCCACGATGAGACATATACGTTTATGATACATGAACATATAGATATCGCTTTGCTTCGGAAAGCTCGATGACTCAAGAACCCCGCAACACCCAAACCAGTGGCTGGACCCGGCGTCGAGCGGTTCGCTCGCTGGCGGGGCTGGCCGGGGCAGCGCTGCTGCCCGCGGGCCATACGATGGCCGCGCCCACGCGAAGCGACGTTCTGATTCTCGGCGCCGGCCTCTCGGGGCTCAACGCAGCCCTGATTCTGGAAGAAGCGGGCTTCAAGGTTCAGATCCTCGAGGGCACCCGCCGCATCGGCGGACGCGTATACACCGCGGACGACGAGGAAATTCCGGGCTATCCCGAAATGGGCGGCAGCGGCATCGGCTCTCAATATGCCCGGCTGCTGTATGCCGCGGAAAAATTTAGGGTCCCGATGCAGGCCTCCCGGCCCCGAACAGAAGGCCGTAAAGGCAAGCTCATGTATCTCGTCCGCGGGCAGGGCATCCTGCCCGAGCAGTGGGCGGAGCATAAGCTCAACCCTTTTGCGCAGCCCGCGCTGCGCAAAATCCCTCTGCATGTGTTTCAGTTTTCGCTTTACGGCGCACCCCATAATCCGCTGCCGGTGGGCGACCTCGCGGCCTGGCAAAACGGCAGCTACGCGGCGCACGATATCTCGGTCCATGACCTCATGGTTCAGCGGGGTGCCGACCCGCAGGCGATCAAGCTCGCCGCCGGCACTAATATGAGCTATGGCACCAGCGCTCACGACCTCTCCGCCCTGATGGGCTACCAGTCGAGCAACCTGGTGAAGACGCTCTACAGCGGGCCGGGCCGCTCCGGCAGCTCGATGGCCGCGGTCGGCGGTAACCAGCGTATCCCCGAAGCGATGGCCACCGGCCTGAAAACCCAGCCGCTTTTCGACGTGCATGTCCGCGCGATTGAGTCAGACGCCGAGGGCGTGGTGGTGACCACCCAGGCCGGCCAGCGCCACCGGGCAAAGTTCTGTATCTGCACCTTTCCCTTCAGCGCGCTGCGGCATGTTCACGTCGCCCCCTACCTTGAGGGCGCACAGGCGGAAGCCGTACGTACGCTGGGTTACACGCCAGTATTCCAGGCCCACTTTCTGCCAACCGAGCCCTACTGGGAAAAGGACGGTTTGCCGCCCAGCATGTGGACCGACCGCCTGCCCGGCCGCTTCATGGCCCTTCAGAACGATCCGGAACAGCCGGAGCGGGTGACCAGCTGCCTGTCTTTTGTAAACGGACAGATGTCGCAATACCTCGATCGGTTTGCGCCGGAAAAGGCCGCCCAGATGATCCTCGAAGAACTGGCGCGCATCAGGCCGAGCACCCAGGGCAAGCTCAAGCTGCTGAAGGTCTGGTCGTGGAACCGCTCGCCGTTCTACGGCGGCGCCTACGCCTACTGGAAACCCGGCCAGATCACCCGGCTGTCGATGCACATGGGAAAACCCTGGAAGCGGCTGCATTTCGCCGGCGAACACACCGCGGTAATGAACCGCGGCATGGAGGGCGCGATGGAGTCGGGTGAACGCGCCGCCTTCGAGGTGCTGGGCCGCCTGAGCTAGCCCAACGCGCCGAGTACGCATCAACCCCGCCTGACGCTTTAGAGGAAACCCTTTTCGTGGAAGACATTTTTGTACCCAAGAGCCGCCCCGAGGACGCGCTGGTCAAACAGCTTCATACCGTGACCTACGCCACCGCAGAACCGGACCGTCTTCGACAGATCCTGTCCGAGGGTTTTGGGCTTAACCCGGCAGACGAACTGCCCCACGGCGATACCCACCCCGCGTCGGTCAGCGAGCACCTCGGCTTTTCAACCTCGGACGCCTGGGGCGCAACCATTCTGCGCAAGGAAGGTGTGGGGCAGAACGTGCAGGTTCGGGTGCTGTCGGTCGACACGGCGCAGCCGCAGGTGCGGCGGGACCATTCCGGTCGCGACCTGGGCGTGGTCACGCTGAGCTTTCCCATGAAAGACCTGCAGGCTCACGAACAGCACATGACCGGCCTCGACGTGGAGTCGACCATCGGCGTCAAGGAGATGGAGTTCGCCAGCCCCGATGGGGAGACCTACATCTCCGCGGAAATCCTTTACAAGGCCCCCGAAAACGTCCTGCTGCTGGGCGTCAAGCGGCCCGACGTGTTTGTGCCGGTTGGCCCGATCGACGAGAACACCGGGCTCGGGGGCCCGGCCTACTCAGCGCGCTGCGTGGCCGACCCTGACCGGATGCTCCAGGTACTCAAGGACGTAATGGGGTTCGAAATCCGGCGCGATGCGGTGTTCACCATCGGTGAGCGCTCTGGCCTGATGCTGCCCGAGGGGACGCAGGAGCGCTTCATCCAGGCCTTCGCGCCCGGCGCCGGCACCGGCTACGTCATCCTGATGGACCACTTTGACGTGGCCAGGCAGCCAGCCGCCCCAACAGCGCCGCCCAGCCGCGGGCTGGTCATGTGGAGCTTTGAGACCGTCGACCTGGATGAGGTCGTCGGGCGTGCGGAAAAACAGGGCCTGAAGATCCTGTCGCCGCCGGCCCGGGTCGCCAGCCCGGGGCTGCCGGCAAGCCGTGTAGCCGTCATCGAGGATCCCGAAGGGTTCCCGCTGGAGTTTTTTGAACGTTGAGAGCCCCAGGGAGCCTTGAGATCAAGCTTTTCTATTCACCCTTTCACAGCTTTGCTCACAAGACGCTCATCGTTGCGCACGAAGCCGGGCTATGGGAGCGGCTGACGCTGGTGCCAACGTTTCCGTTTCGCAATCTCGACGCCGAGTTTGTCACCGGCCAGTACGACATGTCCGCGATTGCGCCGCTGGGCAAGGTGCCGTGTCTGGCCACCGAGGATGGGGCCGTTTTGTATGCCAGCCAAACTATCGTCGAATACCTGAACGCCCATCGCGCTGAAAACGCCCTCAGCCTGTACCCAGCCGAAGGTCCGGCGCGCTGGGACGCGTTAACCCGGCTGGCGCTCGGCGACGCTATCTTCGAGTTTGCGGTGCAGCTGAGCATGGAAGGCTGGATAGAAAGAGAGTTGCGCAGACCCAGCATTTACGAGTGGCTATGGCCCAAGATTATCGCCGCGCTTGACCACCTCGAGTCCATCGCGGCAGCGCCTCGCGAGTTCGACGTCGGCGACGCGGGTATTCTCCAGGGAATCAGCTACCTGGCCGCCAAGGCCGAAAACAGTGATGACGATCCGGTCTGCCCCAACTACGACTGGCGTCACGACAGGCCGGCGCTGGCCGCCTGGTACGACCAGGCCATGCAGCGACTGTCGGTACAACAGCACTACCAGCGCGACTACGAGGGCGATCTATCGGCGGTTAACCATCAGCGGCACGTCGCTGAAGTCCTGGCCGCAAAAACGAGGAGCTCAGCCGTTGATTGATTTCTATTACTGGCCGACACCCAACGGCCAGAAGGTGTCCATCCTGCTCGAGGAAACGGGGCTTGAGTACGAGCTCAAGCCCGTCAACATTCTCAAGGGTGAGCAGTTCTCGGCAGAGTTTCTGGCGATCAATCCCAACAATAAGATCCCGGCGATCGTCGATCACGAAGGACCCGAAGGCGGGCCTTTTACGGTGTTTGAGAGCGGCGCCGTCATGCTTTACCTGGCGGAGAAAGCGGAATCCTTTCTACCTGAGTCAGCAGGCGATCGCTATGACGTGCTGCAGTGGCTGATGTTTCAGGTTGGAGGCGTCGGGCCCATGTTTGGACAATGTGGACATTTCCTTGGCTACGCGCCGGAAAAGATCCCCTATGCCATTGAGCGCTACCAGAACGAGACGCTGCGGCTTTACGGCGTCATGGAGGAACGGCTGGCGGACAATCCCTATCTTGGCGGGGCGTCATACAGTATCGCCGACATGGCCACCCATCCGTGGGTTCACGTCCGCTGGCTGCACGAAATCGACATCGATCGTTTCCCCAACGTGAAGCGCTGGTACGAAACTCTACTGGAGCGCCCTGCCGTTGAGCGCGGCTATACCTTGCTGGCTGAGGAGCAGGTGATCGGCAACCCGAGCGACGAGACCCGCGAAGCGTTTTTTGGGCAGACCCAGCTCAACCGGGGACCCACCAAGTGACGGATCTCGGTTCAATGGCTCGGTACTTCGTAAGTTTTGCCCAGCAATACTGAGCGTTAATCTGATGGCGCTGGGCGAACACTTCGCGCGCGCCGATTCCGGCTATCATGCAGCCACGGCAACACCCCGAGCGTTTCATGTCAGAAAAAACTATTAAGTCCGTTCGCCGCGTATTCGAAATTCTGGAGCTGTTTGACCGGCACCGAGCTCCGTTGGCCGCTAAAGAAATTGCTCGCGAATTGGACTACCCCCTGACCAGCGCGCACGCGCTGCTGAAAAGCATGCACGACCTCGGCTACGCCAACTACAACGCCGAGGACTGGACCTACACCCCCTCTCGAAACCTGGTCTCGCGCATCGAGTGGGTCCGGGAATACCTCGAGCGCGACAGCCGGATGCTCGACATGATCACCCGACTGAATGAGGAGACTAGCGAGACCATCAATCTCAGCCGGCTGACCGGAGACCAAGTCAAGATTGTTCACGGACTGGAGTGTCGACACCCGGTTGGTGTCAGCGTGCGCGAGGGTCTGCTGATGCCCGCCGTTGACTCTCTTACCGGACTTACCGCGCTGTCCGCCCTGGCCGGCGAACGCCTGGATAACTTCCTGGAAATTTATCGCCCAGAGGCGCGAAATCTAAGGATGCTGAAGACGGTCCGCTCGGAGCTCCAGGAACGCGGCACCGTTGCGATCATGGATCTTTTTATCCAGGGTATCGGCGCCGTCTGTATGCCGGTAAAAGGCATGCTGTCGCAGGATATCCTGGTGATTGGCGTCGTCGGTCCCAGCGAGCGAATAAGGGAAAAGCAGAAGCAGCATCGCCAGACGCTGAAGCGGCTGACAAAAAGATTCGGCGTCAAAACCCATTTCCCGCTGCGCAACCCGCGCTGAGCTGAATTGCTGCCTGTCGTTGTGAAGTTTCGATCAAACGAGACCACCGCAGCCGCTCATTGGGCGGCCACGCTCAAGCGGCTTTGGTCGTTGTTGCTGCTGGCAACGCTGCTGAGTTGCACATCGATTCCGGATAAGCCGCCGACGGTTACCATTTCTAACGTCACGTTAATCGACGCGGTCCACGGTCGACGCGAAGGGCAGACGGTTGTCTTGCGAGAGGATCGTATCGTGAGCGTCCAGCCCGCCGCTGGCCCGCTTCGCGCGGTTGGCCGCGTGATCGACGGCAGCGGTCGCTACCTGATACCCGGACTCTGGGATTTCCATGTCCATCTGACGTACACCGATGAACTGACGGCCGCCATGCCGGAGCTGTTTCTGCGCTATGGCGTCACCAGCGTGAGGGATACGGGCGGCACGCTGGAAAAGCTGCTGCCGGTCATAGAGCGCATGCGCGCTCCGGATGCCGTGGCTCCGAGAGTATTTTTCTCCGGCCCTCTCCTCGACGGGACGCGGGTAGTGTATGACGGCGTCGGCCGTGAACTACTGGGAACAGCGGTCGGCTCTACCGATGACGCCAGGCAAACCGTAGCGGCGCTGAAGCGCGCCGGCGCTGACTTTATCAAGATCTACGAACTGGTCTCGCCCGACGTGTTCCAGGCCTTGGTGGAAGCTGCGAGAGATCTCGATCTTCCAATCGAGTCCCATGTACCGCTGGTGATGCTCGCGCGCGATGCAGGGCCTTTGGTCGACGGTATTCAGCATCTGCGCAACATCGAGCTCGACTGCGCGGCAAACGCTGAAGCGCTGCTTGAGCAGAGGCGGCGTATCGCCGATCAGGAAAAGTCCATGAGTGGCTTCGACCTTCGCTCGGCGGTTCGCGAAAAACAGATCCTGCCGGCGATCGCCAACTACGACGCGGCGCGCTGCGAGGAGACCATGGCGGCGCTCCGGGGGACGCTGCAGGGCCCCACCCTGCGACTGAACGCTTATAACCTCTCGCCCCCGTACAGCCGCCCGGATTGGGAAAGCGCCATCACCCTCGTGCCGGAGCCCATTCAAAACCAGTGGCGGGAATTCGGCAAAAATCAGCTCGCGAATCCGCGCGAACGCGATCTGCGAGGGGCCCGTTTCAGCCTGTTTCTCACCGGCGAGATGTTTCGTCGCGGCGTCCCCTTTGCGGCGGGCACCGACACACCCATCGGCTTCGCCATACCGGGCTACAGCCTTCATCGGGAGCTGGAGCTGTTGGTCGAGTCTGGCCTGACACCGCTTCAGTCGATTGGGGCAGCTACCCTGGAACCGGCCAGGTTTTTTGGACTGGAGCAGCAGATGGGCAGCATCGCCGTCGGCCAAAAGGCTGACCTGGTCCTGCTGACCGCCGATCCCCAGGCCTCCATCAGCAACACCAAAAACATTGCGATGGTCATCTCAAAAGGCCAGGTGGTGTTTGAGCCGGCGCCTTGAACCGAACTTAAGTTCCAGCCGCAATGGCCGAAAGGCCGTAACAATGGCTCGGCAACCCACATTGATGGAGCTGGCAGGCGAGCAAAAGCCGCTTCGGCCAATGAAACGGCCGGCTTGGCGTCTGCTGGACCCGAATTTCCAGACGAACGCGTCGCTCTACGCCGCGCAGTGCATGCTCGCCACGGTCGCAATTTTCGCCGTGCTGCTCGTCCTGGATTCGGTGACCCAGACCGTTCTCGTCGCGTCACTGGGAGCCAGTTCATTTATCGCGTTCACGATGCCTCACGTCGAGGCATCTCGGCCGCGCTATCTGCTGGGCGGCTACCTGATGGGCACGCTGACCGGCTGCACGATGTCGTTGCTGGGCGACCTGTTCTTCGTCGACCTGCCCGCTGCCAGTCTCGTCCTCGCGGCGCTGGCCACGGGCAGCGCCATCTTTCTGATGGTGATAACCGACACCGAGCACCCACCCGCGGCGGCGCTTGCGCTTGGCTATGCACTCAACGACTGGAATGGTTTGACCGTCGGGGTCGTTTTTGCCGGCATTCTTGCTATCGCGATGATCAAAGAGTGCGGCAAAAGCAACATGAAAAATCTGCTTTAGTGCCCGCTGGCGGGGTTCCGCTAAACTCAGGGCATGAGACGCGCGAATTGGCTCTTACTGATCCTGGCGGTCATTTCCTTAACGGCCTATGCCGGCCGCGGGATCCCGCTCGACCCGTTTGAGCGCGACCGCGGGCCCTTCCACGGTGAGTTCACCAACCTGCTTGATGGTGTCGAACAGATCCACTGGTTTCATTCCAGCGTTGATCAGGACTGGTATGTGCTCGACGTATTTCAGGGCGAACCCAACATTGTTGAAATCGAGGAACTGGTTCCGCCGGGCCGCAACCTCCCTGAGCTGACGCTGAACGTAAGGGTTTTTGACGCCGGCGACTATTGTCTGGTTCCGCTGCCCACGCTCGGCTGCGTCAACGTCCCGCTGATCGAGCGCAACCCCTGCGGCACCCGGCCGCCCCCGCCGGTCGGATCACCCGTCGCGCCGATCAATCTTGTCGGACGCACTGGCGCTGTCGCCAGCAGCGTCTACATCGTTGTGCGCGACTGTTTCGGTGCTCTGGGTGACGACCGCTCATACCGCATCGAACTGCAGGACCGCGGCCCAGCCCCGCCGTTTCCCGAATGTCAGGTGACCGACGACTGTTTTCCAAGGTCGCAGGCAGCCAACGTGACGGGCTCGGTTACCCTCGCCGGCAGCGGTGATCCGGTGGGTTTTGTGATCATTCAAACCAGCACCAACGCCACGAGCTTCAGTAATCCCATCAACGGCCAGTTCAAGGTCCTGGTGGAGGCCGGGGGCGACCCGATCACCCTGGGGGCCAACGGACAGTTTCTGGAGACCCTGTCGGTTGCACCGCTGATGCTCGGACCCTTTGCCGAAGGCGATACGTTCGACGGCGTACAGATCATCATGACGCCGGCCGACGTGATCTTTGCTCACGGTTTTGAGCCTTAACCCGGCAGATAGCTTTCCCCCGCCACTCAGTCCCTAATAAACCGGCAAGGCGCTGACGGTGTATTAGTAATTTGTCCTGCTTTACTTTTAGTCAGAATCAATTAGCGTGTGTGATTAACGCCCGATACCAAAAGAACATATAACGGAAGTATCGCGGCGCGGACGGGGCAGAAAAACCTCTGGGGTCAGAGTTGTGTCCATGAATCAGCGCCATTGAAAAGCGCCAATGAATAGCGTCAGGTCCGACAGCCTTCGGCTGACCAATAAGGAAAGCGCTCGCTACCTGCTGGTGAGCTCGATCACCGTTGCTGTGGTTGTCCTATGGGGATCGCTAGTCGCGTTCGTCAACGGTTACCCCAGCCTCATCTGGTTTGTCATCCCGCCGGCCGTGGCGTGCGTGGTAGCACCGATCTATGTCCGTCAGGGCGGCCGAACCCGAGTGGCAGAACACCTCCTGCTGTCCTGCTGTCTGGCATGTGTGCTGGGGCTGGGTTTGGCTACTGGCGGTCAGCATCTGGGCGGTCTCATGTGGGCGATCTTCATCCCGGCTCTCGCGGTGGTCATTCGAGGCCGAAAAGCGGGCTTCATCTACGGCGGAGTCACGCTGTGCGCGCTGATCGCCATCACTCTGATTCATCGCCTGGGCATCCCCTCGCCGATCGCCTACCCGGCCGACTACGCCGTCACCGATTTTCTCGACAAGGCCGCGCTGGCCATGTGTGCGGTGACCATGCTCGCGGTGGGCGTCCGGGCCAGGCTCGAGGCGCACCACAACGCGTTGGCCAGACGGAAGCAGTTCGATCTCATCGGCAAGATGACCGGCAGCGTTGCCCACGACTTTAACAATCTGCTCGCCGTCATCGTCGGAAATCTGGAACTGCTCGATGAGCAGCTCGACGAGCAGGCAGCGGGCAAACAGCTGGTTCAGGAGATTCGGGGTGCCGCGATGAGCGGAGCTGACCTCGTCCGGAATCTTCAGGCGCTGTCGCAGCAACGCAGACTGGATCCGCGGCCCGTCCCGGTGGCCAAACAGGTTGAGGAAAACCTGCCGCTGATCAGGCGGACCGTCGCCAAAGACGGCATCGAACTAAGGCTTACCGACCAGTCACACGGCGCTGTTGCAACTGTCGATCCGGCCCAGTTCGACAGCGTGCTGCTCAACCTGTGCATGAACGCTCGAGACGCACTGCCGGAGGGCGGAGAAATCGAGATTGTCCTTCGATCGGAAGATGCGGCCCCGGGGGGCAGCAGCGTGATCATCGAGGTCTGCGACAACGGTCGCGGCATGTCCGAAGAAGTGCTCAAGAATGCCCTCCAGCCTTTTTTCACGACTAAAGCTGTCGGTGACGGGTCGGGGCTGGGTCTGGCCATGGTCCATGCTTTTGCCGAACGCGCCGGCGGGGACGTGACGCTGCACTCTCGACCGGGTGCCGGCACCCGCGTAGCCGTCAGCCTGCCCAGCATGGCCCCAGCGCTCAAGCCTGCGGAAAGCCCTGCTACGGGGCCTGCTCCCGGAGGTGACGAGCACGTACTGGCCGTCGACGACGAGCCCGGTTTGCTCAAGGCCTGCAAGCAGATGCTCGAGTCGCTGGGTTACCGGGTCAGCCTGGCCGCCAACGCCCGCGAAGCGCAGGAAATTCTCACGGCCGATCCGTCGATCTCAGCCGTCTTCACCGATCGGGTGATGCCCGGCAGCAGCGACGGGTACCACCTGGCGCGCTGGGTAAAGGAGACCTATCCCGAAGTTGCGGTTTTGATGACCTCGGGATTTGCAGGCCCCAAACCCGGTGACCTGACCATTCCGCTGCTGCACAAACCCTACAGTCGGCAGGATCTGGCGAGCGGCCTGCGCCGCGTATTGGACGGTGGAGAGCCGAGCGGCATGGCCGTCGGCTGAAGAAAACCTACTCGCCTTCCGGCCTCGCGGTCAGCCGGGCAAAAAGCCAACCACCCACCATTCCTGCAGCTGCCTGGCTCAGCAGGCCAATATGCGTTCGCGCGGCCGCAATCGGGGTGATATCGAATACGCCCTTCATCATCAGGTTAGCCGCCAGCACCGAAGTGAAGCCGGCGACACCCATCAGAAGATAGCGACCGGACCGCCACCAGCGGGACAGCAGAGCGGCGAGCAGCAGCGCCAGAGCCAGCCCCACCGCGAGAATCGGCAGGTAAAGCTGAGTCATACCGATCAGGTCCTGACCGGTGGTTGTCGCGCGCTGCAGCGGGCTCACCGGCAGTCCGAGGTCCACAATTCGCTGCAGCGCAAACTGCGTTGCGGCGACGGCGGCCAGGGCGTAGGTCACCAGCGCAGCCGTCAGAAAGGCGAGGGCATTGCGCAGTAAAGATCGCCAGAACACCTTAGCCCGACCCTCCGGCCGCTGCCGGCACCGCGCGAATGACCCTGCCGGTCGGCTCATCGGTCAGCAGGTAGACGGCGCCATCGGGGCCCGTTCTGACGTCTCTGATGCGGGCACCCAGTTCGCTGAACAGCGTCTCCTGGCCAACCACCGCGCCCTGCCGGACCTGGACGCGCCTCACGCACTGCTCTTTTAAGGCGCCAACCAGTAGGCTGCCCTGCCACTGGGGGAACAGATCCGCTTCGTAAACGGTCATGCCGGATGGCGCAATCGATGGCGTCCAATGCAGGATAGGCTGCTCCATACCCTCCCATTCGGTGTAAGGCGAGACGCGGGCACCGCTGTAATCCAGACCGTAGGTAATCGCCGGCCAGCCGTAGTTGCTGCCGGCGGCCAGGATATTGATCTCGTCTCCGCCCGCCGGACCGTGCTCATGGAGGAATACGGTGCCGTCGGCGGCGACCGCCAGACCCTGTGGGTTGCGGTGTCCAAAGCTGAAAACGCGGGGGGCGCCGGGAATCGGATTGTCGGCAGGTACCGTGCCGTCCGTGTTGATTCGGAGCACCTTGCCAAGCTCGCTATCGAGCGCCTGTGACGCTTCCCGGTAGTCAAAGCCGTCGCCGGTCGTCAGCAGCAGGGTGCGGTCAGCCAGCATCGCCATGCGGCCGCCGTAATGCACCGGCGTATCTTTCGCGGGACTCACTTCAAGCAGCGTCTGAACCTGCTCCAGCCGATCTCCGACGAGCCGAGCGCTGACGATCGTGGTCGCGTTCTGGTCGGCATCACCCCCGGCAAACGACAGGTAAAGCCGTTGGTTGTTGGCGAACTCGGGGTCGAGCAGGACGTCGAACAGCCCGCCCTGGCCCGCCACGTAAACCGGTGGGACACCGCTGATGGGCTCGCTGACCTTACCGCCGACGGTGACGCGCCGCAGGGTGCCCGGCCGCTCGGTGACCAGCAGTTCGCCGTCAGGCAAAAAGGCCAGGCTCCAGGGAAAAGTCAGATCTGCCGCCACCGTTTCGAGCTCGTAGTCTGCCGCTGTCACGGCGACAAACGGCCCAGGTCCCAACGTCAGCAGCACCAACATCACCAGAACTCTCATACGTTGATTCTAGCGCAGGAACACTAAATGCCAGCGTGATACCGTAACCGTCCAAGGGGCTTGTTAAGGGATCAGACAACATGACAACGGTGCTGATAACCGGCGCAAACCGCGGCTTTGGTTTTGCGCTCGCCGAACAGTTTGCTCAGCGGGGCGAGGGCGCGGTAATCGCCTGCTGCCGAAGTCCAGAGAAGGCGGACGCGCTGCGCGCCCTGGCCGATCGGTTTCCTCAGATCGAGATCCTGCCGCTGGACGTCAGCGACCACGAGGCCATTGAAGCGCTGGGGCAGCAGCTTGGTCAGCGACCAATCGATCTGTTGATCAACAACGCCGGCATCTTCGGCAAGAACCCACCCGCAACAACCGGCTTTGCGGATCAGGTTTTTGGTAACTCCGATTTTCCGGAAGACTGGATCAAGCCTTTTAAGGTCAACGTCATGGCACCGATGAAGCTGACCGAAACCCTGGTTGAGAACGTTGCGGCGTCGCGGCAGAAGAAGATTGTCATCATCACCAGTATCGTTGGTTCCATCGCAGGCGCCATGGGGCAGATGTTTGGCTATGCGGCCTCCAAAGCCGCTGCGAACATGACGGCGCGCAACCTGTCGGTGGCGCTCAGAGATCGGGGCATCATCGTCAACCCGCTGCATCCGGGCTACGCCAAGACCGACATGGGCGGCGAGGCGGCTCATGTCGAGGTCGCTGATGCGGTTGCCGGCATCATGCGGCAGCTTGACCGTATGTCGCTGGAGACCAGCGGCGAGTTTTTGTCTTTCGACGGGGCCGCGCTGCCCTGGTGAGACCTCGCGCCACCGTGTTGGCACACACTGGCTTCGAGTTTCCGTGCGGCAAGGCAGTCAACTGACCATCCGGGGACCTGCACTCAGGTAAAGCTGCACCCGCTTTCGACCGATAAGGAAATGCTTATCGTTTTTTAGCGGGACCAGACCATCAGGCATTTCCTGACACACGGCAGCCAACACGGCGCTTCGGCTGACTCAGCTCGGCGGCGTTCGTGCGCGCGAATCCGCCGTGCGCCAGCGTTTGCTGGCGCCTGGCCGCTGCTGCTCGCGACGCTGGTTCTAGTCCTGAACCTGCCGAAATCCGTGGAGGCCCAGGAAAACGGCGCGCCCCTGGCGCCTTTCCGGGTCTATGCAACCGCCGACGGCATGTCTCAGGCGGAAGTCGGCGCGCTCGCCCAGGATCAGACCGGCTACCTGTGGATGGGCACGCTACGGGGCCTCAATCGGTTCGACGGCAGGCAATTCACCAGCTTTACTATCGCCAAGGGTTTGCGTCAGAACCACCTGACGGCGCTGCTCGTCGACGGGCGAGACCGGGTCTGGGCGGGTGACGCAGGTGGCGGCGTCAGCATGGTGGAAGATGACACGGTCCGGCTGACAATCCCGCCGCCGCCGGGACCCGTATCTGCCGTCTCCGGGCTGTTCGAGTGGCGCGATCAGCTGCTGGTCGCGACCCAGGGTAACGGACTTTGGATTGTCACCGTTCCCGGCATGACAGACGCTGGCGACCCCACCGAAACACCCGATTGGGCCAAGCTGGAAGGCCTACCCGAAGTGATCGATCAGCTGCTCGGAGACCGGCGGCAGGTGTTCTTGCGAAGCGGGACGGCGGTCTGGGCCGCTGAGGTTGGAAACAACCCATCCTTTCGCCGACTCGATTCGACCAGCATACAGCTCGCGCGAAGCCCGACCGGCGCGATCTGGTCTGCCAGGGAGGACGGAACGCCGCTCAACCTGTCTGACGCGACGACGTCTCCAAGCCGCCTTACGCCTGGTTTCAAGCGTTTCCTGCCGACGCCGGAGGGGGAGCTGTGGCAGATCGTCGGCGACCGACTGGTGGCGCCAGATGGACAGCAGCGCACGCTGCCCACCAGCGACATTCTCACGCTGTTCAGAGATCGCGAAGGCACGCTGTGGCTCGGCAGCTCCAAGGGACTCATCCGATTTCTCGGTTTCCGGTTCGACCACTTCCCCCTCAGCGACAGCCGCGATGGACGGCTCGTCTGGAGCATCGAACGAGACCTCGAAGGGCATTTGTGGTTCGGAACTGACAACTCGTTGCTGACCCTCCGCGATGCTGTTGTAGCAACGCAGAACGACCGGCTCGGTATTCCCACCGGACCGGTCCGGGACCTGTTGCTGGATGAAGCCGGAGCGCTCTGGGTGGCCGTCCGGGGTGAAGGGCTGTTTCGGGTCGACGCCGATCAGCTCACGGCCAGCCTCGTTCCGGGCACCGAGGCGCTGGAGATCCTCGATCTCGCGCAAACCGAAGATGGGGGGCTGTGGCTTTCGACGTTTGCCAGCGGCGTGCTCCGCCTGGATACGACCAGCGGCGAGCTGCTCCGCAGCACCTTGCCCAGAAACTCCGGGGTCTACACCATTGCCGCCAGCGGGCCCGCCGAGGTGTGGGCTGGCGTCAGCGGCGTTGGGGTACTTGTGCTGAGCTACGACAGCCGTCGCGGCATCACCCAGAACCGGCTTGCCGACCGCGATCAGCTCAACAGCCCCTTTATCGGCCAGATCGCCATGACCGACGAAAACGCTGCCTGGATCAGCACAGCGGGCGGCGGCATTTATCGCTATAGCGACGGGGTGATGGAAAATCTCGGCGCCGGTACTCCGCTCGAAAGCCAAAACGTTTACCTCATCGAGCCGATCGACGATCGCTCGCTGCTGGTCGGCGGCGATGAGGGCCTGTATCAGTTCGACCTGACCACCGGAGCGGTATTTCGGCACCACGCGCTCAATGGGTTCATTGCCACCGAGCCGAACGTCCACGCCACATATCGGGCCAGCGAAGACAGCCTCTGGATCGGAACGGTCTCCGGCGCGACCCGCATGGATCTCTCCCAGCCGTTGCCCGAAGTCGCTGTGCCCAAGGCGGAGATTGTTTCTTTCCGCACGGGCTCCGGTCGCGAACTCAAGGGCACGGTCGACCCGCTGCGCCCGCAGGACGGCGGCGTGGTGGCTTCGTTCCGGGCGGTCTCCCTGTTTGAGCCCGATCAGCTGGAGTTCTCTTACCGTCTCTCCGGCTTCGACGCGGATTTCAAGGCAGGCGACGACAGCCGGACCGCCCAGTACCTGGGTCTGGGCGATGGCGCCTACGAGTTTCAGGTTAGGGCGCGCATTGCCGGAAATCCGTGGGGACCCGTCGCCTCTCATCGCCTCGCCATCCTGCCGCCGCTCTGGCAGAGACCCGCTTTCGTCCTGACGGCGGTGCTGGTGCTGCTGCTGGTGATCTACGCCGTGGTCTGGCTCTGGACGAGACAGATCGCCCGGATTAACCAACGTCTCCGTGAGGAGGTTGCGGAGCGCACCCGGTCGATCGAACAGGCGAGGCTGCGGCTGGAACAAACCAATGAACTCCTCGAGTATCAGGCGAACTACGACGAGCTGACGGGGCTCATCAACCGTCGATCATTCGAGGCAAAGCTGCTTGAGGCCTGGTCCAATCCCGCGAGCGAAGATCGGTTCAGCTACCTCATGTGCATGGATCTCGATCAGTTCAAGGTCGTCAACGATACCTGCGGTCATGCTGCAGGCGATCAGCTGCTGTGTCAGGTTGCGGACCTCGTCAGCGGGCAGCTGCGCGACGGCGACATTATGGGAAGGCTTGGCGGCGACGAGTTTGGCCTGATCGTTCGCGACTGCACCCGGGAGGAAGCACTCGAAGAGGCGGAGAAAGTCCGAGCCACCGTCGAGGAGCTTCAGTTTCCCTGGGAGTCGGAGGTATTCCGGATCGGGGTCAGCATCGGCGGCCTGCCGATTGACAAAGACATCGGTGACGTCAACGAGCTTCATCAGATGGCGGACGCGGCCTGCTACTCGGCCAAAGAGGCGGGGCGGAACCAGGTTCACCTGGTGCAGGGTGACAAAGACCTTGCTCTGCAGCGACGCGGTGAAATGCGCTGGGTCCAGCGCCTGCATGACGCCATGGAGCACAACCGCTTTGCGCTCTACGGTCAGAAAATCGCCCCGGTGGACCCCACCGTGAAGGAGCCTGAGCGAATGGAGGTGCTCCTTCGCATGCGTGATATGGAGACGCGCAAACTCATTCCTCCCGGGGCCTTTCTGCCGTCGGCAGAGCGCTATGGCCTCAGCATCAAGCTGGACGAATGGGTGGTGACCAACCTGCTCAAATCGCTGTTTCTGCACGAGTCCTTCAACGCCGGTGGCCGCAACTACTGGGTCAACCTGTCGGGCGCCAGCGTTGGCGACCCCAAGTTCTGCCAGAAGCTACTCAACCTGATGAAAGACTCACCGCTGCCGCCGGGCATGGTGAATTTTGAGATCACCGAAACGGCGGTTATCCGAAGCGTCAACGAAGCGGCGCGTCTGATCTCCGCGCTCAAGGAAATGGGGTGCTCATTTGCCCTCGACGATTTCGGCAGCGGGCTTTCCTCGTTCGGCTACCTGAAAAAGCTCAAGGTTGACTACCTGAAGATCGACGGGATGTTCGTCCGCGATATCGTCAGCGACAAAACCGACCGAATTTTCGTTAAGTCCATCATCGACATCGCTCACACGCTGAACATCAAGGCCATTGCCGAGTTTGTCGAAGACGATGACATTCTTGAGGTGATCAGATCGCTGGGCGCGGACTACGTGCAGGGTTACGGCATCCACAGACCGGAACTGCTGGCGCCGAGCTTCCCCGCCAGACAAGTATCGCCGGGAGGTCCGCTTGCGGACCTCATGAAGGCTGGAGTGAATTGATGAATGCGCATGCACCGGCCAGCGTCCTGGCTGAAACACTGAACCATTTGCCCGCGCTGCCGGAGGTGGCCAGCGAGATCCTGACCCGCCTGAACGACGAGTTTGTGACCGGCAAGCAGGTTGCCGAGGTGGTCGGCAAAGATCCGGGCATCTCGGCGAGGCTGGTCGCCCTGGCCAACTCGGCCTATTTTGGACTGAGTGAACCGGTCGGTAACCTCGAGCAGGTGGTCAACCGCGTGCTGGGTGTCGACAACGTGCGCTCGCTGGCCCTGGCCCTGGCGGCCGGCCATGTGCTCGATACGTCCAGCTGCGACGGGTTCAACACGCGGCGGTTTTGGGAGAACGCGCTGCTGATGGCCGACTCCACCGCCCGAATTGTCGCGGACGAAAAGACCGCGACCCAGGCCGATAAAGACCTCGCCTACCAGACCGGGTTATGCCACAACATCGGCCTGCTGGCGCTGGCGGCCCTCAAGCCGGAAGAAACCAGCGAAGTTCTCAGCCTGCGGGATGCCGACCCCGAGGGAAAAAAGGCCCTTTCTCCGCTGCTGCGCGCCGCTTTTGGCGTCGATCATCGCGAAGTCACCCACGCTGTCGCGAGCGCCTGGAAGCTTCCCGAACCTTCGGTGCAGGCGTTCGAGCCCGTCGCCGCCTCGTCATCGGTGCTGCACTATGCGCTCGACGTTGCGCGCATGGCCGTGGCTGACCCCATTGAGCCTCCGGTAGCCCCGGATGAACAGGCCGACCGTATGGCCGTGGCGGAGGCCATAGCCCCGTCAGCCCGCTACCGGCAGCGGGTGGCCGCCATGGTTGAGGGCATCAACGCCGATTGAGGCGCTGGATGCCGTCGGGCAGTAAAAATCGACGATCGATCGGACCTTTTGTGCAGCGGACCGCAGTGGCCGGTATGGTAGGCGACTCTAAACTCGAGCGGTGCTTTGTAGCTGCGCCTTGATGAGAATCATGCTTCACCAAAAGCCTGGGCTGCTGGCGGCCCTATTGACCTTAGCCCTGCTTTGCCAGCCGACCGCCGCAGCCGACTGGCTGACGCCCGAAAACGAGAAAAATGCCGCCCTTGCCATGCTGTCTCGACTGCAGAGCACAGGACTGGAGCTGGAGGGTGACCCGGCGGACCAGCTGGCCGGTGCCGTGCTGGCGATCCGCAGCATGGCTGGTCGAATCGACACCTGGGGTATCGATCAGATCCTGGCGCAAACCCCGCGCTTTTCGGAACCCGCGCTGCCCGACCTCGGCGATCCAACCGTCCAGGCCATCGCCGCCTACGGCACCTGCTCGCTGACGCTTTACCCCGAGCTCGCTGAAACCTCAGAGGAAAAGTACTTTGTCGCTGCCGGGGAATTCGCCGTACTGCTGCTGTCGGGCTTTCTCCGCCAGCACTACCTGCGCGAGGGCGGCAGCGACGAGCAGCTCGCCGAGCTACTGACCGGCGGCCCCATGGTGAAATACTCGCAGGCGGTGCAGGCCGACCAGGACAGAGTCAATCGGGCTCTGAAGGAGTGTCAGCCGTTCTATCGAAGGGTGGTCGGCCAGGCCGAATAGCCGCGCAGCACGGCCTTACGTCCCAAGCCCCGCCTTCGCCTATAATTGCGGGTTTATCGTTCCGGTAGTTACGGGTGAAAACGCAGGGCACCAATCGGCTCATCGCCGAGCTCACCAGACGAGGCGTCATCAAGGTGGTTGGCAGCTACCTCGTCTTGCTGTGGCTCCTCGCTCAGGGTTTTGCCGATCTGTTTCCCGAGTTTGGCTTTCCAGACTGGTCGCTCCGCGCATTCGTGTACGCCGGCATCGGATTGACCCCAATCGTGTTTTTTCTGGCCTGGCGCTATGACCTGACGGCCCGCGGCATCGTGCGAGACGTGAAGGACCTGCCGCCGGAGCCCCCAGCGAGTGAGCCGTCACGCAGCCGGGAGCGCGAGCACAAGGCTGAGGTCGGATTTATCGAGGCGGCCTGGACCGACCAGGATGGCGAACCGACCAGCGCACAATTCTTTGATGAACTGGTCGTGGGACGAGATGCGGGAGTGGATATACGGCTGAACGATCGCCTGGTGAGCCGCCGTCACGCCATCGTATTCCCGGAACGCGGTAGCTGGTATATCAACGACCTGGGCAGCTCCAATGGAACCTACGTCAACGGCGAACGCGTCAGCAAGGCCAGGCTCCCGACCCACTCAACCGTTCGCTTTCACGCGGAAGGACCGAGCATCAGGCTCAAGATTCAATACCTCGAAGAGACGCTCTCAACGCCAGCCGCAGGCAGCGACCACTCCTCCAGTTGACCCCGCCGGCGCGTCGCGCGGTGGCCTGAAAGTCCATTTTCGATCTGTTGCGGTATTTTGGCGTGCGGCTCATAAGAACCGCTTGTGGCGTCGGTTGGCGCAGCGTAACATCGCAATTGCTTTAGTTATAAAACAAATCGCCGTCGGCATCCTCGAGGGGAGGAATACGGGCTGGAAAACTCTGCGCTTGGCCTGACCATCTTTGGCATCTATCTGGTGGTGGTGATCATCATCGGTCTTGTTGCCTCCCGTTATCAGGAGTCGGGGGCTGATTTCTGGGTTGCCGGGCGCCGCTTCGGCCTGCCCATCATGATCATGGCCAACATGGCGGCCATCATGCACGGCGGCGCAATCCTGAGCGGCGTGGCGTTTGCCGGCAAATTTGGCGGCGTGGCGATCCTGCCTTACATATCCTTTGTCGGCGGTGCCGCGATCATCTTCTACGTGTTCGCCAAAAAGCTGCGCCGATCGGGTGGCTTCACCATTCCGGATTACATGGGTGACCGTTTCGACAGCCGCAGCCTGCGCGCCTGGAGTGCACTGGTAGTGGCGGTTTCGAGCATCGTTTATCTCATCGCTCAGCTCCGCGGCATGGCGTTCATTCTGGAGCAGCTCCTCGGGCTGGATTTTATGGTTTGCCTGGTGCTCGGCACGCTGATCTTCGTGGGCTACGTGGCGCTGGGCGGCCTGCTGGCGGTGGTCTGGACCAACGTAGCGCAGTTTCTGTTCATGTGGGTCGGGCTGCTGATCCTGGTTCCGTTCGTGTTCAAGGCCGCCGGCGGCTGGACGTCGGTGCTCACCCAGGTGGAGGCCGTGGCGCCCGGTTGGACGTCACCGACCGGTGTGGACTGGTCGATCAGCTACATGATCAGCTGGTATCTGATCTGGTTTGTGGCCTACGCAACGCGCATCGAGCTGGTGACCAAAATGTTCGCCGCGCGCGACGACCGGGTCGCCCGCCTGTCGATTCCGATCACCATCGGCCTGGTGATGATCTTTCTGCTCTACGGCAACTTCTACCTGGGCGCCGCGGCCCGGGTGCTGGTCTGGGATCAGATCGCTTCACCCGATCAGGCCTTCCCGACGCTCGTCAGTCAGCTGCTGACGCCCGCGCTGGCGGCCGTAGCGCTCACCGGCATTGCGAGCGCCGCCATGTCGACCACCGATTCGCTCCTCCTGATGTCTGGCTCGGCTATCGCGCACGACCTGGTACGCCGCTGCTGGGACGAGCCGCGGGGCGTGCAGCGCGACGAGCGTCAGTATCTGATGATCTCACGCCTGGCGATTGTGGTGGTCGGCGCCACTGCTTTTGTGCTGGCCATCCCGGATATTGCGCTCATCCTTCGGATCGTGTCGTTTGCGATTGCGCTGGTGGGCTCAGCGTTTTTCCTTCCGCTGCTCGTCGGCCTCACATCAAGAAAGCTCAGCCGGCAGGCGGCCCTGGCGTCGTCGATCGGCGGCACCCTCGCCTGCGTGGTGTGGATTGTTGGAACGCTCACCGGCGCCAGCTGGACCAGCGGCCTGCATCCAGGTGTGGCGGGTTTGGCCGTCGGCGGCGTGCTGATGGCGGTAGTTGCGATGTTTACGCCGCCCGTGGACGATAAGGCCGTGAGCAAATATTTTGAGGTCACAACATGATTCTTGGACTTCCGGCGGAGAGTTTCTGGCTGCTGCTGGGCATCCCGTCCATCATGCTGGGAGTACTGCTGTTTGAATGCTGGCGCATCTGGACCGGCCGCAAAGACTGAACCTGGGAGATACCATGAACAAATCCTCCGCCCTTTTGCTTTCCTGCACCGCTCTGCTGACAACCCTCAGCGGCTGCGCCACCAATACCGCCACCGTGGACAGCGAGCAGTCGATCACGATGAAGTCAGCGTCTATGGTGCCCGCCGGTCCGTGGCCGGACGGTGACCAGCGCGGCATGGCCAACACGCTGGGCGCCGGCACCTGGTCACGCTGCGCGCACTACCTGACAGAAAGCGGCGCGAGATCCTACGAGCTCTCCCACGTGCGATCCAATGAAATGACGCAGTCACCGTTCGGCGTGCCGCTGCAGTACGAGTTTCGACCCACGGTCGGCATCCCCGGCACCAAACATGCGTTCAACGGCGAGCAGATCGCGACGGGGGAGCCCGGCGCACAGGGCACACAGATGGATGCGCTGGGGCACTTTGCCTTCCTGGACACACCGTGGGACGGCAGCGAACCGTTTCCCGCGGATGGCGCCAGCTACTACAGCGGCTACAGCCAGCAGGACGTGAAGCCCACTTCGGACTCACCGCTGCTCAAGCTGGGCATCGAGCAGGTGCCGCCGATTGTGACGAGTGCCGTGCTGCTGGACGCCCGAGCGCACCTTGGCGGGGGCGACGCCCTGAAGGCCGGACAGCTGATCACCGCTGACGATATCCAGGCGATGCTGGAAGCCCAGGGACTCGGCTGGCGCGGCCTGATGGCCGGCGACGTGCTCTACATCTACACCGGTTGGAGCGACATCTGGGATACCGACGAGTACTACACCAAAGGCCCGGGTATCTCTTACGACGCAGCCAGGCTGATCGAAGACAGCAAGGTGGTGCTGGTTGCGCTGGACAACCCGTTCACCGACCCGGTGAACGAAGGCGCGCTGGCCGGCCAGGCCGGGCCGCCGGAAGGCACGCCACCGGGCCTGCCGTTTGCGATCCACCACTACAACCTGACCCAATCCGGCATCCATCAGATTCAGAACATGAAGCTGGACGAGCTGGCCCAGAATCAGGTGTGGCTGTCCTGCACCATGATCCTGCCGCTGCGCTCGAAAGGCGGCTCAGGTTCGCCGGTCCGCCCGGTCGCGATCGGTGCCTCACGAGGCTAGCGGAGAAGGCGACTAGGCGTAGGTGCCGCGAATCGGGTAGTTGTTCTCTGGTTTGCGGATCCACTCCAGGCCTGACACGAGCGTCTCGAGATCGGGTCGTGCAAAGGGGTTGTTGGACTCGTCTGCGACCTGCAGTTCGCCATCGGCATTGATCACGAACAGGCCCGGCTCCGCAAAATTGTGGTCGGTCTCCTGTTCGGAGCGCGGAATCGAAATGTAGAGGCCCAGCTCCTGCATCTGCTCGAGCGTCAGTCCGTGGTACAGAGGAAAGTTAACGTCCAAACGGGACTGATGCTCCCGCAGCTGCGCGGCGCTGTCGGCTGACACGGCGGCCATGTCGATACCGATAGCCTGGAGGCGATCCCGAAACGCTGCAAGATTGTTCAGAAATTTTGTGCAAAGAGGGCAATGACGGCCTCGGTAGACCACCACCATCTGCCAGTCCGCTTCGCCGGTGGGCTTACTGATATCGATCGTTTCGCCCCGGGGGCTTTGCACCGGCAGGCTCGGAAACGCTGAACCGGCGTGGAGTTTTTCAGTTTTCATGGGAATCCTCAGAAATGGGTCGACAGGTGTTCGTGAAACCGCTGAAAGTCGCTTTCGATGTTCGGGTTTTTCAGCACGTCAAAACAGGCGAACGTGGGCAACGGCTCCATCGCAAAGAATCGGAAATTCATGTGCATCGGAAAAAACAAATCGTCGATGCTCTTGCCCTGAAAGAGAAACTGGTCTGGATCGTCAAAAGCTTCAGCCGGCGCATTGAGGGTCAGAGACATCATGTAGCGCGTGCCTGCGAGCGTGCCGCCAGACCCGTACTGTTTTGACGAATCGGATCGGGAGCGTCCGTCACCGTCGCAAAGCTGTCCGGCCATGCCGGCGCTGTAGACGTCGTCCATGTATTGCTTGAAGCGCCAGGGTACGCACATCCAGTTGACCGGAGACTGCAGAAACACCACGTCCGCCCACTGATGTTTTTCCAGTTCGGTTGGGGTATCCCAGTCCTGCAGCATATCGGTGTGCCGCAGCTCGTAGTTTTTCTCTTCGAGGAATTTGCTGGCTTTTTCGGCCAGGGTCCGGTTCAGCCGGCCGCTCGAAAAATCGCTCGGATGATGGGCGTTGATGACAAGTGCCTTAGGCATAGCGATAGGAATCTCCAGAGATACTGATCATCCCGAGATAGTGGTGAACGCAGGAACATAATTCAACCAGTTTACTTTTCGTAACCTAGGTCTTTCGAAATGAGCTTGGCAAAGAGGAGCGTCAGATCTCCGCTGTGATGGGGTTGTACTCCATGACCTGCTCCAGGCCGGCAGCCGGAGGTTTGCTGCGTTCGGCTGGATCATCACTCATGTAGCGCTCGGCCCGCTCCAGGCTGATGCGCTGCATCAGCTGCCCTCGCGGCAGACGGGCACGCTCATACCTGGCGAGGCCCTCAGCCGGATCATCCGGGCAGGCCTCCAGACACCTTGCCAGGATATACCCATCTTCGATCGCCAGATTGGCGCCCATGCCGTAGAACGGCGTCATCGGGTGCGCGGCGTCACCGAGAAGAGCCATGCGGCGGGTCACCCAGCGGTCCAGCGGCTGCCGCGTGTAAAGCGCCCAACGCATACACCGCTGAGAGGGCGTGGCGCTGATGATGTCCACCACGTCCTGATGCCAGGTGTCGAACTCCGCCAGCACCTCTAAAACCTCGGCGCTGCTGTGCCAGCTTTCGGTGGTGAAATCAGGTTTGCGCGCGATGGCCACGTAGTTGATCAGCGACCCGTGACGCAACGGGTAACGGGCGAACAGTTTGTCGGGAGACGCGTAGGCGGCGAAGTGCGGATCGCAAGCCAGATCCGGCAACGCGTCTTTGGGCACCAGCCCGCGCCAGGCGACATAGCCGGTAGAGTGCGCAGGCACCGCGTTGAACATCAGCTGACGGACGGTGGACTTCAGACCATCACAGGCGATCAGCAGGTCGTACTCGGCGCCAGCGCCATGAGCAAACTGCAGCACTACGCGGTCAGCCGTTTCGTCCACGCCGGTCAGCTCATGCCCCGGATGCAGCCAGTCTTCGGTCAGCGCTTGCAGCAAGAGACTGTGTAGATCAGCGCGATGCACATGCCGGGTTACCGAGCCGTATTTCTTGCGGTACGCATCAAGATCCCGCTGCTCATAGCTCAACCGCTCGCCGGTTTCATAATGCAGCGCACCCAGGCTCGGTGTGGGGTGCTCAAGTTCCTCGAGCCCGGACTGTAAGCCCAGTGCCTCGAGCACCAGGCTGGCGCGGGCGTTGATCGTCAGACCCGCGCCCACTTCGCCAAGCTCCGCCGCCTGCTCGTAAACCGAGCACTCAAACCCTCGCTGACGCAGAGCAACAGCCGTGGTAAGACCGCCGATTCCGGCACCGATGATCGCGACTCTCGGGTGGGCTGAGTTCAACCTCCGCTCCCGTGGACTGTGTGCGGGAAAGCCATCGTCGCTGGTTCCACCGCCTGACGACCGCTCTGCTGCGCGACTATAATCACCAAATGATTATGGTCCTTTCCTGCTGCGGCCAGCAAGCCGCTGATCGCGGCGCCTAATCCACCATGGAGCGTAACTAATGATTTTGATTTCCGGCGCAACCGGACGGGTTGGCGGCGCTGCGAGTGCCACGCTTTGCCAGGCGGGGATCGCCCACCGGGTCATGGTGCGAGATCCCGAAAAATTCACTGCGAGCGACGGCGCGGCGGTGGACGTGGTTCGCGGCAACATGGAGAACCCCGACGAGCTTCGTGAGGCGCTGTGGGACGTAACCGGCGCGCTGCTGGTGATGGGCAACCATCCGAGCCAGCCAACGCTGGAAAAACAGTTTGCCAGCCTGGCAGCCGAATCCGGGGTGAAACACCTCGTGAAGGTATCCTCGATGGAGGCCGGGCCGGAGTCGGTGGCGGCTTTCCCCCGGCAGCATTATGAAACCGAAGAACATATCCGTTCGCTCGGCGTGGACTGGACCTTTCTGCAGCCCAATTTCTTTATGCAAAACCTGCTGATGTACGCCGGCTCTATCACCGGCGCCGGTGTTTTTGCACTTCCCCTTGGAACTGCGCGGACTGCGCCGGTCGATACGCGGGATGTCGGGGCAGTCGCCGCCGCAGTGCTGTCGGACGATCAGTGGCGAAACCAGGCGCTGCGCCTCACCGGCCCGGAGCTCATGCACTTCGGGCAGGTCGCTGACGTGATGTCGACGGTGCTGGATAAGCCAATCAAATACGTAGCGCAGACGCCGGAAGCGTTCCGCGAGGTGCTGTCGAATTTTGTGCACGAACCCTGGCAGCTCAACGGGGTGTGTGAGCTGTTTGCCGAGATCGCCAAGGGTTCACTCGACGAAAAAACTGACACGGTAAAACAGGTTCTCGGGCGGGATCCTATCAGCCTGGCGCGGTTTACCGCAGATCACATTAAGGCCTTCTTGTAGAAATTGAGTCGCTGATCATCTCTGCCAGGAAGAGAACGCCTCAAAACAGGGAAACTGGCGCCCTCGCCACCAGCCACCATACAAAACACCCGGTGCCAGCAGCGGTCAGCAACGCTGCAAGCATGCCGGACCGCTCAATCTCCTGCTCTTTGTCTACCTGCTCGGCCGGTTTTCTGCCGTGGATCATAGGCATGATAAGCGTGTGACGTTTCCACGCGGTGTAGAAAAGCATTGCCGTCAGGTGCAGCCCTACCAGAATCAGCAAGACCGTAGGAGCCCAGTGATGAAGCGTGTTCATCTGCTGGGTCAGATACTCGGGCGCGACGAGGTGCCACGGGCCTTCGTAAAAGATGTCGTCCGAGATAAACAAGCCCGAAAAAGCTTGAGCCGCGACGACTGTCAGCATCATTAAGGCCGCAAGCGCCGCGAGTGGACTGTGCCCCACATTGGGTTGCGACATCCTGTTCGACAACGACGCCAGGTGTTTGAGCGTAGCTCCAGGACCGCGCACAAAGTTGACGAACCTGGAGTGACGCGTTCCGTATACACCCCAAAGACACCGGAAGATGACCAACCCGAGTACCCAATAGCCGGCAAGGAAATGAAACTGTCGTAAGTCAAAACCGCCAAATTGCCCCGACAGCCAGGCAGCAGTCGTTACACAGGCAAACAGCCAATGCCAAAGACGCAGCGGCAGGTCCCATACCAGCCGACCCTTGCGCGAACCTCGCATCAGTCTGACTTAAAGCGATCGTGGCAGTCACCGCAGCTTTGCCCGAGTTTACCGATAGCACGCCGAATCTCAGACTCGTTCCCGCCGGCCGCCACTGCATTAAGCGCCTGCGCGGCCAGCAGAGTGTTGCGTGCCTTATCGGCAAATTCGCTTTCCTGCTCCCAAATCAGATCCAGCGCGTCGGTCCGGATCGCAGTATTACGCGTGTCGACCCCGAACGACTCGGGCAGCATCTCGGCCAACGCCACCATGCGGCCGGCGTTGGTGGCTACCCGCCCGGCATCGAAGGGAATTCGACCTCTGGCCATGGCGCCCAAGGGCCCCATGTTCCAACCCATCAGCTTCAGCACCGATTGTCGCGTTTGCGCGGCCTGGCGAGCCTCATCTACGCTTTGCGCGGTTACTCCGGGGCTGCCCAGGAGGGCTGCAATCAGGAGCACGAAGGACATGGCTTTCTGGTCATAGGTGTATTGGTTTCTCATAGTGGTTCTCCTATTTGATTCAGTCCTGACAAATCGGGCGGTTACCCGGACAAAGAGTCGGTTTGTAGGCCGCCACGGCTCTGCGAAATTCCACAGAGGTGGCCGTGCGTGGACTGTGGCTTGATAGGTGGCGGGTCACGTCGAGTTTCAGCCCGTCAACGATCGACGCCAGTTCAACTCCACTCTGATCTGCGGCAAGCAGTTCACCCTGATGCCGAACGGTGAAATGATCTGCAGAAAACAGAGTTTGTGATGCTCGATGGAACACCAAAGCATTCGCCAAAGAATGAACCGAAGGCACCACGTGGATTTCGAGAGGCCCCAGCTCGTGTCTGTCATCCAAGACCACAAGCCGCTCGTCGGGTAAAGGCTCCACCAAAGTCTCGCGCAGCGAGTTCACCGCCGCCTTGGGAGCGACAAAGATTACGCCCAGGTCAAAGGCTTCGACCGCACCGGCTAACCGGTCACCGTGATGGTGGGTCATGATGAGATAACGCAGCGAGTGATCTTTGCCCGATACCTTTCTGTAGGCCTCGAAACGATCACCCAGGCCTGGTGCGAGATTGACCGCAATCGCATGGTCGCCTGCATCGTAGAAGGCGCCATAGGTCCCGCCTCGTCCAATCAGGTAGACATTTTCGGCAACGCGATCGGCCGTCATGCTGGACATGTCGACCAAACCTTTTGACTCCGCGAGCCCCTCGTCGATCGAGAATATCGTCGGGTCGATAACTCCGGGGGTAACCTTCCGATCACGGGTAAATGCTCGCAGGCGGTCGCCCGCGTAAAACGCCATCTCACGCGCAAAGCCAATGCCTTCCTGCCGGGCAAATTCTGAAAACACGTACGCCAGTCGTCCTACCGGTGACGATCGCGTAACTTTTCGGACCCAGCCTGCTTCTTTGTCGACGTGCAGACGCATGGGCGGAAGACCATCCAGCTCGAGATCGAACAGAACTATTGGCCGACCCAGATAGACCTCCTCTCCGACGTGAGTCGCCCGGCTTACCGGGTCGGTAGCAAACCGGTGAACCAGCAGCGTATCGCTGAGGCGAATGGAGACACCGAATGCGGCGATATAGCTGGGTGCCGCGTTTCGGACGTAGATACCCAGGTCATAGTCCATCTCTACGATCGAGTCATTTACGGTGGCAATCCGGCTGACAAAGCGATCGCCGCTTTCGCCAATCAGCGTTTCGACACTGCCGCGCCCTTTGGTGAAATCAAGCCTCACATCCCTCCGCAGCAGACCGATCTCATCAAAATCGGGGGTATAGCCCTGGCCAAGCGGGATGTTGGCCAGGTCTTCGTACACTCTGAGACCCGGCAAAGACTTCAGGGTGTCGCCACCGTAGGCTTCAATCATGGTTTCGAGCACTTCGCGACCCGCGGAGTCCTCAGCTTGGCTATCGGGCACCCACAGGCATATCGACAGCGCAAAGAAAACGAGCGTGTTTACCAAGTGTTTCATGTGACTCCTCTGGTTTTGGTCGTCGTGGTCAGGCGATGGGTTGCTAAAATTGTTTCTCGATCGTAAAAGCAAGAAAGCTGGGAATCGTTCGGCTCACTGACTGGCTGCCGATCGGCGGACCCGACCGGTTGGGCTCAAAAAATGTTCTGCGACGCGTCAGCTCCCGGTCACCGACAAACCACCACCTGAGGTTGAGTTTGCTGCCCCAGAATCGGGTAGTTTCGAGAAACGCAAATGCACCAAGACCGTTGTCGTTTTGCGAGCGCTCGCTGACAAAAAAGCTCTCATTCTCACCTTCGTGTTTGACACCGACCCCCCAGGCAAAGCGAGCGCCGACAAGATCTTGTCGAAACTCAATTTCCAGTCTTGGTGAAGTGATCCCGTTCAGCGGGCGCTCAATGCCCGTCAATGGATCGACGAAAGACGAGTCTTGCCAGAGGAAACTGGTTTCGAGCAGGCCGCCCTTGATGAACGGCGAAAGAGGCAAACTACCGCTGCCGCGCACCCCCCAAACTTCCCCGTCACCAGCGTTCCCGAGTCCTGGTGAGCCAGAGGGCAGCAACAGCTGCTCGAGAACGTCCTGGCGCCACTCGTGAAAGGCCGTAAGATTCAGCGCACGTCCAGACCCTGAGCGCCAGTCAAACGTCAAAGAGGCGATGTTGGATGTTTCCTGCCGCAACTCCGGGTTTCCCGCGAAGACGCGATCTTCTGTGAGCTGTGCTGAAGCAACAAAGTCGGTAAACGCGAGCTGCCCCACCTGCCTTCGAAGCTCCCCTCGCAGCTGGAAACTTTCTGCCGGTGCGAAGGTTACGGTTGCATGCGGTTTGGCAAACAGGAGCTGTTGTTGATTTTGGGCGTCACCCGACACCGCAATCCGTGATTCCTCGATGGCAATTCCCGCATCGAAAATCCATTGCGCAGAAGGTCGCCAAAGGATGTTGGCAAATACCTCAGCACGAAGCTCGTCGGTAGAAAGATCGGCCGCGGGGACAGCGACAGCCAGCCCATTGCCCTCTGCATCTTCTCGCTGAAGTGCAAAGCGGTTGACCAGCCGGTTATAGGCGACCCCCAGACCAAAGGTGGGCGTCCAGCTTCGATCCGACTGCAGGCCGAACGTCGAGCGAGTAATGAGTTCCTGCGACTGCCCCTCGGAGGCGCTGGTCGTTGCATCGAGGAAAACCTCTGGAATGGAGATGAGCCTAGACCGCGCAGTGCTGCTGCTGTCTCCAACGGAAAGCAGGCCGAGATGACGTGTTTGCCAGCCCTTCGTCGCTTCGTTTGCATAACGAACCGAAAACTCTGCGTTCAACGCGCGCCTGATCGAGGAGAAATTGGTTTGGAGGTCGGGTTGCTCGGTTGCCAGATCCTGAAACGTCAGCCTTGTGGTATCGCGATCCATCTTTGAATAGCTCACTTTTCCTGCCAACGTGAGCTCTCCTTCACCGGCCTGCGTCACCGCTTCTGAGGAAAGGCTGAAGTAGCGGTTGGTGAACGGCGACTGCTCGGTCTGCAGCCGGACCGTATCACCGACCGCGTTGGTATCAATGCGCTGCCCCGGGTTGGTGAGGCGCTGTGAGAACGCCGTCACTTTGGTCAGCAGGCCCCAATCGCCGATGGTGCTGGAAAGCGACAACTCGCCCGTCGGGTCGAGGCTGCGACGCTCGGTGTTGTAAAAAGACGTGGACCGCCAGGTTCCGGACAGCTGTCCCTTCTCGACCAGGACATCGAGAACTATCGCCTGACCCGCCGTCTGGGCGGTTACCTGGGCACCCTGGAGAATCCGTACGCCGGACACCTGGTCAGCCGGAATTCTCTCGAGCACCTCCTGTAATCCAACGCTTTTTGAGGAAGGACGTTCTCCGTTAATCAGTACGTTTCCGCCGCCCTGTCCGAATCCCCGGAGGTCCTGACCAAAATCAATCGCAAAACCAGGCACTCGCTCCGCAATATCCAGCGCGGTCTGAGGGGCAAAGCGATCGAAAAATTGTCGCTCGAAGAACTGCACACCACCTTGTACGCTGGTCGGCGACTCGACGATGGAAGTTTCATCAGCCCGGATAGACAGGGAAGCGAAAAGCAGTGTCAGCCAGAGCGCGGCCAGGAAAAGCCTTGGAAACTGCGGTGGCATGGAGATCTCCGGTTCATGTAAATCCAGAGATCAAGGTACGCGGGACCTGTTGCGCTTCAGACGCGAGAAAGTTGCGGTTTGGATGCGATGCGTCAGCTGGAGGCTAAAGGCAGGCACAACTCCACGCCAGCACCGCCATCTGATGCGTGAAACAACCTGACGTCGCCGTCATAGGCTCTTACGATCGCTTCGACGATGGCAAGCCCCAGGCCAGTGCCGCCGCTCTCTCGTGATCGGGACGCTTCTCCTCGAGCGAAGGGCTCAAGCAGACCTGCAAGGTCGCCTGGAGGCCACCCGGGCCCATCATCGGCGACAACAACCACGGCCTGGTTTTTGTTCGCCGTCAACTTGATCTCAACGTTCGATCCAGCGGCATAGCGAGAGGCGTTGTGGAGAATGTTTACCAGCGCACGCCTGAGCCTCAGCGGATCGGCCATGACCTCTATGGCGGTACTGGGCAGCGTCAGGTGTAATTTGCCGCCAAGCGATTCAATCTCCGTTTGCTGAGCGACTCCCGTTTCGCGGATCAAGGGCACCAGGTCTACCCGTTCTCGTTGCCCTGAGGCGGCATGACCAGCGTCGGTCAGCGCATTGATATCCGACACCAAGTCATCGAGTAGAGATACCTGCTGAAACAGTCCGACCAGGAATTCCTCGTCAAGGTCGAATACACCTTCCTGCAAGCCAACCAAACGGCCGCGGATAATCGCTAGCGGTGTCCGAATGTCGTGCGCGATAGCTGCGGACCGCAGACGCAAATCCTGGTCGGCTGCGGCCAGCGCTATCGTCATGCTCGAGATGTCTTGCCGAAGTGCAAGAAGTTCCGTCGATGCCCCTGGCGGCATGCTGGGTGGCTGGGTCCTGAGGCCGCCGGCAACTGCGCGCACGTGCTCAGCCAAGTTACGAATCGGCAGGGTGACCCGCCGAGCAAGCCTGACGGAGATCCAACCCATGATGATCGCTGTGACGGTCGCCACAAACGCGAGGGCGTATTCGGATTGAAACCGCCAGCCATCGAACCCCAAACTGTTACGCAGAGCAAAAAACTCTCTGGAGCAACCTCCAAATTCGCTACGGGTGGCCTGAAGCGCGGTTCGGTCCGCAGGTTCCAGAGTCAGTAGAAACAGGTGATCGCGCAGGTCATAAAAATAGTTGGGAAGATTTGCCGCTGCAACGGACGCCACAATCGCAACAACGACAACCAGAAGAGCAACCTGGGCTGCCAACGAGTAGGGGGGGCGGACCCATCGCATCACTGAAGCTCCAAGCGATACCCTTCACCTCGCACGCTCGAAATTTGTACGGGGGCATCGGCGGTGAGCAGCTTCTGTCGCAAGCGCGAAATATGGGGATTAACAGACCGGTCAAATACGTCTTCGTCAAGCGCTGCATCGACCAACTGCCCCCGACTGACCAGTCGACCTGCGCGCCTGGCCAGAACGGCGAGCATATGAAACTCGGTTGGTGTCAGATCGAGCGGTGACCCAGAGCAGATGACAATGCGTGCGTCATAGTCGATCCGCAACGAACCGAGTATGACGGAGGATGACTGTGATGGTGCTTCAACCTGTCGCCGCAGACAAACATGGGCTCGCGCTATGACCTCCAGCGGGTTGAACGGTTTCACAACGTAGTCATCGCAACCCAGCTTAAAGCCCGTAAGCCTGTCGATATCATCACCGAGGGCACTGACAATTATGACGGGCGTCTGCACACCTTTGCCTCGCAGCTCAGCAAGCACCGACAGCCCATCACGCTCGGGTAGCTTTAAGTCCAAAACCACTAGATCAGGTGAAAAACGGTCGAATGCCGCTATGGCCGCAGCCCCGTCTCTGGCGATCTCTCTCTCAGCGCCTTCCTCTTCGAAGAATGCGTCGAGAATTTCAACGATTTCCGCGGAATCCTCGACGATGAGCACCCGAGCGTTCTTCAGGCTGTTTTCAGCGTAATTCATTGCTATCGGCTATTAGGCCCGCGGAAGGATGCGAAATGGTTGCGGTGTCGAAATCTACACAGGGGGAGCGCCAATATCCAGGCGATATCGGCGCTGCGATTTCTGGCTGCAAATACCCCGCCCGGTTAGCTAAGCTGGATTACTGCTCGAAGCCGTTTGAAAAAATTTGATCTAAACCGGTACTACCACAAGTCGCGGTGGTGAAGGTGCTTGTAGCGCTAATGCTTTGACCACCGGCGTTCTCGGCGGCCAGGCGAGCTAGGTAGGTGGTGCTGCAGGTCAGGCCGGTCGCTGCAGTGCCAACCTGCTGTTCGCTGCTACCAACCACGAGAAACCCTGGGTTGATCTCCGTCAACGACTGGGCGTCCAAACCGACCAGAAAACGACCAGTTGTCTGTGATCCGTTTGCATTGACACGACCCCGTAGGTCAGCCGAGACCTCGCCCGGCGCAACTGCGCTATCCAGCACGACCTCAGGCGCCGCCACCGTGGCTTCGGGCGTAAGCGCAATAGGCCCGGGAACCACAAACGTCGTGCCGCCCGGCTCCACCTGAAGAGCCGATACAATCGCGTCCTCATAGCCCGGTACTGAAACCGCTACATCGTAGCTGCCCTGGTTCAGGAACAGGACAAACCCTCCGGGATCACCGCAGGATGCCCGGTCACAGCTGGGGACCACGCCCGCCTCGCAGCTCGGTGCACCGCAGAAAGCGCCGTCGCTGGTGACCGCCGCAACGCGGGCCAGCCCGATCGCCGCGCCGGTGTTGGCATCAACCACCTTGCCGCGCAGCAGGCCACCGAGCGCGCCGAATGGCGAGCTCAGGCCGATTCGGTAGCCGGGGCTGGGATCACTGTCAGGCTGAGGATTGAACGACTGGCGGCTCAGACGCAGGAAATACCGGCCCGACGGGAGAGTGTCCGCCAGGGACACGTCGGTGCCAGCGATACTCGGGTCAATAGTCTGGCTGAGTATCGGAGTCGCCTGATCGTTAGTGAGGCGAGTATCGTCATAGAGCTCCAGCTGCAGTCGCAGACCCGGGTCAAGCTCGCTGAAGCTCAGATCCAGCACACGCACCGCTGAATCACTCAGGTAGAAGACGAGCCAGTCTTCATCGTCGACCAGGTGCAGCGTGTGGCGCTGGGGTGCCGCGTCGCGAATCAGCGGCGTGCTGGCACCAGGGGTATTGTCGATCTCAAAAATGTCACCGCCCGCGGTCTTGCGAACCCGGGTACGCTGCGGCGTTGAAGGGTTGCCTTTGTCGTCGACGGCAAAAACGGCGACGTCGTAGTCACCGGCCGCGACGAAGCCATCGAAGGTACCGCGGAAGTCGCCCAGGTTGATCACCTGCTGCCCTTTCTGGCTGCCGTTCACCGATGTCAGCATGAATTCACCCACCTGAAGCTGGGTTCCAGGCACGCTGACCGACCCCATAACGCTGATGGCGGCATCACTCAGGCTGGTGACGTTTTCCGCCAGGATCGAGGCGCTGGTGACGTTTTCCCCCGAAATGACAACGTCGGGCGGAAGACGCCCGACCAGCGGGCCGTTGCCGGCGCGGGCAAGGCCGGGGCCGAGGAAAAAATTGCGGGCCACCAGCTGATCGTTGGGGTCGTTGCTGATGCCGTTACCGTTGTCATCGAGCATCGGGGTCTGAACGCCCACACCCTGAGCAATGGCGCTCGCCGCCAGCTGGAAGGAGGTGCCTAGTGAGAATCCATCCCGGATAGCGTTCCAGAAAAACTTGCTGAACGACACGCCGCCGGCCCCGAGCAGCTTGGCGGTCTCGTTAGGCGAAGTGCTGGACAGCAGCAGACGTCGAGCGCTGTTTTCCGCCAGCTGCGGAATCACCGCCCCGGTGCCATCACCTTCCAGGATGACGGCAATTCTGCCCTGGATCTCACCTTCCACTGTCGCGAGGAAACTCTGAAGATCGGCCACGGTAATGACATCCCCACCGTCGAATACCAGTCCGCCTGCGCTGTCGTCGTAGTCAGCCATGATGACAATCGCCAGATGCTGGGTATTGCCATCTGCGAAACCGCTGGTCACAAGGTTGTCCAGTTCGGGCGTGCCCGGGACGCCGATGTCCGCCCCGACAAACTGGCCTTGTGTGAAGTAGCGCACCTCGTCTTCAGCCGTGCCGACACCGGTCGCGTCCGGGTCGAGATCGTTCACAAAGTCCTGTCGCAGCAGCGCCTGATAGGCAAAATCCCCGTTCGTGAGTCGAGCCTGGCCACGCTCGTCCTGCCCGCCGGCGATGAACAGGGCGGCTTTGTTGCGCAGCGGGTTGCCAACGGTCAGCGTCACCTGCGCCCCGGCAAGACGAGATACGGTGCCGAAGATGTCCTGCGCCAGGAACTGAATCCGATAGTCCCCGACAGTCGTAAAGCCACTGAAGGTGGCGCAATAGTCCACGCTCACGCCGCAGTCCATCTCGAGGTCGATCGTGGGAAGTTCCAGGATCGGATTTTCCGAATCGCGAACGCGATAGCCGGGCGGCTCAATGACGGCCCATACCCGGGAAACGTCGTTGTCGCTCATGACGTTTTGAACTTCCAGCAGCCCTTCGCTGCCCGACAGCAGCGTCGCCGAGGGGGAAAGGATTTCGGGACCGAGAAAACGGTTGGTAGTGCCGTTGCCGATGAAGCGTCCAGCGAAGGCCGCGTTGGCGCCGCCGTCGTTGAAGTAGCTATCCAGATCGTTGACCAGGTTACCGCCGTCGACCAGGCTCAGCAGCGGCGACTGCTGCGGGTAGGCGTCGGAGATCGTGGCCGACGCCAGCTCGAACGCATCGCGGGCGTTTTCGCCGTTGAATACGTTGATCCAGAATTGGTACGAAAAAGAAAGCAGGCCTTGCGCAATAAAACTCGCGTTCTCGTCGGAACTCGACGTGGTGATCACCACGCGCTTGTTGGTCCCGACACCGTTGATCGGAGCCAGGTTATCCTGGAAGGTACCGGATTCGCAGGCCTCATAGACCACGTTGATCCAGCCGTTGTTGCCTACCGGTGGCTGCGCTCGCTCCGGCCATACGTTGTCCTGCAACAGGGCAATCCATGCCGCCAGCGTTCCGGAGTCGATGATCTCTTGCGGGTTCAGGCGGAAAACCTCTTTGTTGCCGTGATCCGCCAGGTAGAGAACCAGGTTGTCCGCATCGGCGGCCCAGACAGTGATGGCCTGTTCCAGCTCCAGCAGGGTCGGCGGGCCGTCGACCTCCACGGTGGCCGGGTTACCGTCCAGGTCCAGATTCGGGTCGGGGTGCAGATACTGAATCCGGTCTTCGGTAAAGCCCTGGTAAATCAGCTTGTCGTAAGCGTTGTTCGCATTGATCTGGGTAGCCTCCCAGAGGAAGTTCTCCGGGTAATCGCCACCGCCGGCCACAACGATCGCCTTGGCGTTGCGGCTGGCGATCTGCGGATTGAAGACCTGCACCCGGTTGTTGCCGGGTTCAGCGACGAGCAGGTCGCCGCTGCTGGAGATCTCCACGCCGGCCACCTCACCGCCAAGATCAAAGCGACCCGCGGAGTAGCCCGATGCGCCCAGCTGCCCGAGCTCAACGCCATCGCTGCGAAATACGCGGACCAGGGAATCGGAGGAGGAGATCCCAAACCCCAGATCGATCTCGTTTTCCGTGTTCAGCAGGAACAGGCGGCCGTTGTCATCGCTGGCAAGCCCTCGCGGATTGCCAGGCGGCAGGTTGATGGTCGCGGTGCTGATCGCCTGCCCTGCCTGGTTGAAGACCTGTATCTCGCGGGCGGCAATGCCGGGTTCACAAAGCAGGTAAACCAGATTATTCAGGCCGACCGTCATGCCGGTTGCGTTGCAGTTGGCAGCGGTCCAGGGGCCCTGCACAACCGTGCCCGAGCTGTTGATGACCCAAACCTGAGTACCGGCACCGCCGGTATCGGTGATCACCAGGTTGCCCGTCGGCGTCTCGTCGATCGGACCGGGCTGACTCAGGCCACCAGGGTCGTACGGGTTGGGCGTGATCATGTTACCGCTCGCGTCATAGTACTCGAGCGCTGTTCCGGTCGAGATCAGCACGCGGGTCGGTGAGAACGTGGTGGCGTGCAGGTAGACCCTCGCAGTCTCCGGATTGGCGACCGCCTGCTGAAGATCCCAGCCCGCCAGGATGTCGCCGTCACGGCTGAACCGTTGCACCCGGTTCTGCGATGCCTCGACTACGTAGAGGGTGTCAGACCCGTCGCGACCGATGTCGAGCGGCTGTCTGAATCGACCCACGTCGCTGCTGGCGGACTGCCAGGCGAACTGGCGCATCGCGAGGTTCGCCTCGACGCTAAAAATACTGCCGCCGTTGGAGATGTAGGATCGGTCCTGCTGCCCAAAGGCAATCGCCTTCAGCACGTTGCCGCCGACGGATGAGACGTCGTTGTTGAGCTGCAGGGCGCCTGCTGCGTCGTAGCCCCGGACCGTACCGTCAGCGTCACCCACAGCATAGAGAATGCCGCTGGAATCAAGGCTCAGGTTATCCGCATCGACTGTCGCGATCGGTGATCCCGGCGCGTAGGTGGGCGGGTCGTAGGGAACAACCTGATCGTTGTTCACCGGACTGCCGGAGGATCGCATGGCCACGTAAATGCGACCGGCGTCGGTGACGGTCATGGCGCTGGGGGGGCGAGCGACGGGGACAGTTTCTTTGATCAGCCCAAACTGCTCCGCGTCTCGGATCTCCACCCGCTGAGACAGACCATCGCTCAGCAGCAGGTAAAGCTGGTTGTTGGGATCGGTTGCCACATCGATCAGGTCATCGACCAGATCGACCTCGGACAGGAACTCACCGTTCTTGCCGAATGTCTGGAGGCGCGAACCGCTGATCACGTAAACCAGCCCATCAGGACCTACAGCAAGCTTCAGCGACAGGAACGTAAAGGCTCCGGGGTCACTCCCCAGCTGCCCCCACTGCGTGATGAGCAGGCCGTCTTTGGAGAAACGCATCACCCTGCCCCGCTCTGCGTCGGCGAGGTAAATGGATCCGTCCGGCGCTGCCTCCACATCGCGGATATCGGAGAAATACCAGGGCTGCTGCAGGGCCGGGAAGAAGCGCTCAAAGGCAAATTGCGGTGCCAGCTGGTCCTCAACCTGGATGGTCAACTGCCGCACAAGCTGCTGGCCAAAGCCGTCGAAGATCGTGAGATTCAGCGTCAGCGGTGACTGCTGAAGCTGCGTGGTCGTAGCGACACCGCGAATCAGCCCGGGCTGACCAAAATTGTTGATGGTGTAGGCCGGGCTCCCGCTCAACGAATACTGCAGCGTTTGCCCATCGGGATCAGCGAAGTGGGGAGTGATATCGATCAGCAGATCCTCACCAACGACCGTCACGTAGCTGCTCAAGGGAAACAGCTCGACCGGAGCTTCGTTGGTCAAGGTCAGGGAAAAGTTGACCGGCGTGCTGCTGGCACCAGCAGGCACGTCGGTAGCGGTCACGGTCACCGAAAACGGCGAGTTGTTGAAATCGTTGGCGGTGGTTGTTCCAGACACCACGCCGCTGGTCGAATTCAGCGTCAGCGAGGACGGCAGGCCGCTGGCGGCGAAGGTCATCGCGTCGCCGTTTGGATCGGTAAAGAAGTCGTTGAAGTTGAAGCTCAGCGCAACGCCGCCAGAAAATTCCTGGTTGGGTACGCTACCGACCGGTGGCTGATTGATGGGCTCAACAACGTTGAGATTTGCGGTAGCGGTGTCGTTGGTCAGGAAGTAGTCGCGCGTCCCGCTGGTCCCGAGGTTGTCGACCCTCGCCTCCAGACTCATGGGTGTACACGCGGCGGGAATCGGCACCGTCGGCGACAGATCGAGTGAAAGTGGTTCGGGGCTGTTGGCCTGCGCAGCCAGTGAGGCGATACTGCGACTCACCCGCAACACTCCGGCTGCGGGATTGCTCGCCGCCCAGCCCGCCGCCGCCGACGTGGCGCTCAGCGAGGCGCAGGCGCTCGGCAGATCCACCGCGAGGTTGATGCCTTCAGCAGGCCCGTCTCCCGCATTGGCGGCGGTCACTGTCAGGCTGACGGTACTCCCGGCGTCAGCCTGAACCGGCCCAGCGATGCCGTTGACCGTGAGATCGGGCAGGCGCAGGACATACACCGCGCCTGCGTCCAGCGCCGATTCTCCATCAGTTGACGCGCCAACTGTCAGAGTGCGATCGCTGAAGTCGATACCCCGGCCAAAAAAGTTGCCGACAAATCCGTCGCTGGCCCTGATCGCTGCAATTTCTTTCCATGGGTCGCCCGCGTCGCCTGCATCAAAGGCCCAGAGAAAGGCGCCGCCCTCTTCACCGAAAATCGCGTCGCCAAATGACGGTGCACCGGCGGCAATAAACTCGCCAGCCAAAGACACACTGACACCCATGTTCTGAAAGGCAAGGTCCACCGATGGCGTTGAGATGTCTTCCAGGCCCCAGGCGTCAGCGCCCCCGCTGTTGCGATTGAACACAAACATCTTGCCGGTTTCGGTTTGCCCGGCCTGCGCGGAGGAATTGGGTGCCATTACTACGGCTCGCGTTGAGTCAATGGCAACCGATCGACCGAACTGGTCTCCCGATTGAAGACTGACCGGCAGCAAACGCACCCGCTGGCCCCAGGCGCTGCTGCCGCCCAGGTCCCGCTCGAAAATATAGGCCGCGCCGGTGTTGATGTCGCCGCCGTCGTCGTTAAGACTGGCTCCGACGATGGCGAGCGTTTCATCCTCGCTGAGGGCCACGGAACGGCCAAAGTCTTCGAACCCCGAGTTGTAAGGAACAGGAATGTCAGCCGTCAAACCCCAATTATCGGGACCACCCTCGTCACGCCCGAAGACAAACAGACGGCCACCTAAATCCCCCGAAGTAAAGTCCTGAACAAAACTCATCGGGATTACAATCGTGTCGCCCTTGAGCGCCGATGAAAAACCGAAGCGGCCGATGTTGCCGGTTTCCTGCGTGCCAAGCGCCAGCACCGCTGGGGAAGGCTGGAGAATCTTTTTCAGATTCCAGGTACCGAACTCTTTCTCATAAACAAACCCGATTCCGACACCGACGTAACCCGTCGGGCTGTGAGACAGATCAGTGACCAGTACCGTGTTGCCGCTGACCGCAACACTAAAACCAAAGTTGCCACCGAGGTTGTAGGTATCTCCGCCGAAGTTCCCCGGCTGAAGCTTGGCTGAGAACTGCCAGTCGGACTGCGGATTGCTCCGCTCGAAGACGTACGCTGCCCCTCCTCGCTGGGAGACAACATTGTTGTCGCCGTTCGCACCGACCACCAGGACGTTGCCGTCCTGGGCCAACGAAACACCAAATCTATTGGCGACATTGGCGTCCTGCCGGTCCAGGATAGTCACTTGGCCCCAGTTGTCTGTTCCTCCCTCATTCGCTGCGTACAGAAATACGCGGCCTGCTGCACTGTTGGAGTTCGGTAAATCAGCCGATGGCGCTCCGACCAGTATCTCGTCGCCTGACAGTGAAAGCACCCTGCTGAAGCCTGACGCCCCCACGGGACGAGGTATTTGTACTACCTGTCCCCACGAGTTTGCGCCCCCTTGGTCTCGCCGATAGATACAGACCTCGTTATCTCCGACAGCGAGGGTATCTGTGTCGGCGGCCATGAAAAAATTACCGTTGCAGTTATTTAGAGTCTGCTGAAAAGCGTAGCCAGCGGATGCGTCGTAGCGCCAGAGCGTGGTGGACGGGTCCTGGCCCCTGACAAAAATATCGTCGCCCGAGATCGCGATGTTTTGTCCGATATTGCTGGTGGAGAACGAGGTCCCACCGGGCGGTAAAGCAAGACTGGCCGCAGAGCCCCACGTGTTGGTTCCCCCTTGATCACGCTCGAACACCTCAACGTCCTGCGGGCCGAATTCAGACAGCTTCAGCAGGCGATCGCCGCTGAGGTCAAGCTCACGAATATCCACGCCAACTACACGAATACGCTGGCCCCAGGCGCCGCTTCCCCCCAGGCTTCGCTCGTGGATGGCAAAAGCGCCCTGCCGAATAAAAGTCTCCGGCGAGTCGATGATTCCCTGCACTTCATGGCTGTTCAGACGACGGTCATAAAAACGCAAGTCATCGATTCGACCATCATGGAAATGGGTCAAGCCTGCGCCTCCGGGATTGCTGTCCCAGGCGCCGACAGAGCCGGGCAACGAATTGCCGCAGTAACCCTCTGACAAACCCAGCAAGCCGCCGGGCAAATCCTGCCTGATCGTTTCCTGGCCATTCACCCAGATGACACTGTTGTTTTCCGCGCGACTGAAGCTGATCGCAACGTGAACCCACTGGTTATCGGTCGGAATCGCTGCACTAACGTCCGGGCTGCCGAAGAACGCCGAGTTGTTGAAACCAACATTGCGGCTTCCGGAGATCGGGACACGAACACCGCCCACGCCTAGATCGTCTGAATGCACGATGGCATTGAAGCCGTCCGCGGAGATAGACTCGGTGCTTGCCCAGAACGTGATCGTGCACTCGCCGGCCTGATCACCCACCGGCCAGCTTGGCAAATCTACGTAACCGTCCACACCGCGCAAGTCCAGCGCGCCGACACCCACTCGGCTGTCCGTCGTGATCGTGGCTCCGCTTGTCAACGTTCCGCTGAAAGAACCAATCGAATCGGTGGCATCGGCATCAAACGTAAAACGTGCCACCAGGCCATCGTTGATATTGACCTGTAACCCGCTCGCACTGATGGCAAGCGTATCTCCGTCCAGAGCCAGTGCATCGCCAAAGCGGGTTCCGTTGTTTGCGTCGGGCGTCCGAAGCAGAGCATTGGGCTCTACGGCACAGTAAGCGCTCTCATCGGCGAAAGATGAATCAGTCGGACATGCAGAGTCGCCGTCGGGAATCAGAGAGTAGACCCAAACAGACCCCGTATCGGTGCGCAAGAGAGTGTCAGCGATAATAGGGTCGTTCATGTCGACCCCTGCCCCGGAGATGGCGATGGTTGTGCCGTCCAAGGCAACCGCCAGGCCGGCGTTTGCGTTATCCTGGTTGCGAATACGACTGCGTCCAGGGTGGTCGTCGAATGGTCTGATGGTGGTCAGCTGGCCCCAATTACCCGCGCCGCCGACATTGCGTTCGAATAAAAACACCACTCCAAATCGGCGGCCAAGGGTGCTTCCCAAGAACGGTGCTGACACGACCGCCAGGTCACCATCGAGTGCCAGGCCTGTTCCGGCGTTGCCGTCTCGATTGTCAGACACATCGTTGGGGAACAGCTTGTTGCCCGTCAGCCGTTCGTGATCACCCAGTCCCTTGTTTCGCGCGCGGCGACCGATGCTGACACGCGGATCATCCAGACCGAGCTCTGACAGGCATGCAGATAACGTATTGCAGTCGGCTTTTGGCGCCGGTTCTTCGGCAAGCGCAAACCCGCCGCCCAGCAGCACCCCGATTGCCGCGATCCACATTGCGGCTCGTCCCAAAGACATGGTCGCTCCTCGTCCCCTTTTCCCTGGATTCATCTTAGCCGAAAAAGCTGCAATTTCCGTGACTTAGTCGAACTTGGAAAGGTTGCGCTTTCAAAACTCGAAGCACCGGAGATTCCCTTTGACCCGAAACACCCTTTGGTTGCCTAGGTGTTTTACGGAACCTGGCACGGTCGTGCGACAGACGCCTCAATGAAAACTTTTGTTGCCGCAGGTCATGTACCGACCGTCAGGTACGCTGCAGGCCGGCTTACTGTCGAAAAAGGATCGGCTGCTTCAGCTTCATAGCTCACCCTATCGTGCGGAGGATTTACACCCCACCTCCCAGAGTCCATTACATATCGACCGATTTGATGATTCGCTTTACCGAAAGCCGGGCGCCGAAAACAGTAGTGAAGCCGAGGGCGCGGCTGGCGAGCTCTCGGCCTCAGCGCCAGCCGAACACCACCTGTCGCCGTGGGCCTCGGCGCGGCGCGACGATCCGGGCGGCCATCAGCAGACGCACCACGCGAAACGCCTGGCCGGCAAACGGCTGCAGCAGCTCGACCATGCGCTCGTCCGTGCCCCGGGGCTCGCCGGCCAGCGCCCAGCAAACCGTGTTGGGCAGGTGCAGGTCTTTGAGGATGATCGGGTCGGGACGGCCCAGACGCATTCCCAACGCTGATGCGGCGGTCCAGGGGCCAATGCCCGGCACGCACTGAAGCAGATTCATGGCCTCATCGGTCGGCAGGAATCGAGCTTTCTCCAGCCGACTGGCGGCGAAGGCCACCTCAAGCAGCGTTTTGGCCTGGGCCCTGGCCATGCCAAAACCCATGAGCTGGCTCAGACTGGCGCGACCCAGCGATCTGGGGGTTGGCGGCAGCGTCAGCCCAGCGGGGCCGGGCGCGGGTTCACCGAGCCCTTCGCAGATTCGCCGCCACGCAAAAGCCGCCTCGTTCCACGTAACCCGCTGCTGCAGGATTGTCACCAGCAGCGACTCATAGACGTTCGCACCGTTTGCCAGCATCAGGCCGGCATGTTCTTTTTTCAGACGATCGAGCAAACGGTGCGACGGTATCTCGTCATCGGTATCGGCGAATCCCAACCACAGAGGAAGTGCTTGCGGCGCAGCCGCTGCTCCGCCTCCATAGGCATCGACCGTGATAGCGCCATCCCCCGCCAACCGCACGCGAACGGTGACCGGCTCGCCGTCGACCCAGGCACAGCGCCATAGCCCATCACTCTCTCGCCGCAGCGTCGGGTCCCCGCTGCCGGTGCGAAGCAGGCGGGTCGACTCAAAAAAATCGTAGGTCGCGGGAGCGGTCAGCTGAAATTGCATGGTCGAAGGCTCATCGATCGTGCCTGGTCAAGCCGCCGCTGCGTTTTGACCCACCATCTCGAGAATCTTCTCGCGACGATAGTCGAAGATGCGTTGGATGTCGCCGTCGACCAACGGCTTGACCACTCCACCCGCAGGACCCAGCGGCAGCTTGTAGTCCACACGGTCCAGCATCGCCGTACCGCCGTTGACCGGGATGAACGTGTGCGTGTGGTTCCAGATGCGATAGGGACCCTTGAGCTGATAGTCGACGAACCGCTCGTTGGGCGTCCAGTCGCGAATCAGTGTCTTCCACTTCATCGACACCCCTCGCAGTCGCAACGCATAGTTGATGGTTGTCCCTTCTTCGATCTCTTCGGTGCTCACGCCCGTGACGCGAAAGCGCAGCAGCGGCGGCGTGATCTTTTCCAGATTGTAGGGACTCGAGAAGAACGGAAAGATCTCTTCTACCGGCCGCTCGATAACGCAGAAATCCTCATAGCGATCACAAACGTGCAGCTCGCCGTTGAGCCCTGTCGGCAGCACGCCCGCTGCCTCATTCATCGCATCATCGATTGCACCGAAACGGAACTCGAAGCCGAGCTCAGGGAGCCGGCTGGAAACAATGGCCTGACCGTCGAGCACCAGCTGCGACATCTCACCAAACGCCAGCTTCAAGGCAAACGGCGGGGCCGGCATCAGCGAGGGCCGTCGCAGCGCCCGACCCAGAGCCCGCGAAAAATCCCGGTTGCTGATCGGCTCGGGAGCCACGGCATTGATCACGCCCTCGTAGCGCTCGTCCTCCAGACAGGCGAGACAGAGAGCGACCAGGTCATCACGGTGAATCCAGCTCATCTGCTGTCGGCCGGCACCGACCGGACCGCCAGCGCCCATCTTGAACACCGGCAGCAGTTTTTCCAGCGCACCGCCGTTGGCGCCAAGGACCGTCCCTACGCGCAGCACAACCTGCCTGGCGGCACCCGACTTTGCGGCCTCTGCCTCCCAGTCGGCGCACACCTTCGTAGTGAAGCCGCTGCCCGCTGCGCCTGACTCGTCGAAGCGCTCGGGTTGGTTCACGGGGTAATAGCCGATCGCAGAAAAGTTGACCCACAGCGCTGGTGGATTCCCCTTGGCAAAGCCAGCGATGAGATTGCGGGTGCCAACGATGCGGCTGCCATAGATGGCCTGCTTGCGGGCTTCGCTCCAGCGACCCGCGCCGAGGTTCTCGCCCATCAGATTGAACACAGCGTCGATGCCCTCGAGCGCTTCGGCGGGCGGCGGGCCGGAAAGCGGCTCCCACTCCACGTAGCGGCCAAGCACGCCGATTCGACGTTCCGCCGCTTTAGCATTTCTGGTGAGCAGCACAAGCTCGTGGCCGGCAAGAAAGAGCGCACGGGCCAGGGGCGTGCCGACAAATCCTGTGGCGCCGGTGATCAAGATTTTCATGCGCTTAACCTGATGACAGTGGCGTTAGTCTGTCCGCGGTCGGGTGAAGCGGTTGGCAAGGGCGCGTTTAGAAGGCTGATCCCAGAGGCATCTCGTGTAAATCGCTAACGCGCGGGGCTGATGGGCTCTCCGGCGAGGCGCTGCCGATCATGCGGCTCCTCGTAGTCCAGTGCGGGTCCGGCGGGGACAATGCCGGTCGGGTTCACGTTCGGGTGACTCACGTAGTAGTGCTTCTTGATGTGCTCAAAGTTCACCGTCGGGCGGATCTTCGGGTGTTGATAAATCTCCCGCGTGTACGCCCAGAGGTTTGGATAATCGACGAGTCGGCGAAGATTGCATTTGAAGTGCCCCACATAGACGACGTCGAACCGTACGAGCGTAGTGAACAGACGGATATCGGCCTCGGTGAACCGGGCGCCCGCCAGGAACCGGCGCGTTGTGAGTAGCTCTTCGAGCCAGTCGAGAGTTTCGAAAAGGGGGAATACGTTTTCTTCGTAGGCCTCCTGCGTTGTCGCAAAGCCGGACTTGTAGACCCCGTTATTGAGCGTCGCGTAGACCCGCTGGTTGATCTGATCGATCTCGTGGCGGTGTGCCTCCGGATAGTAGTCAACGTCTGCGGCGCCCACGCCGTCAAATGCGGTGTTGAGCATCCGAATGATCTCGGAAGATTCGTTGCTCACGATCGAGCCGGTTTTGTTGTCCCAGAGAATGGGCACCGTCACGCGGCCCGTGAAACCTGAATCTGCGGCGGTATAGACCTGATACAAGAAGCCGGCGCCGTTAATCGGATCTCCAACAACCCCGTCACCCTCGGCAAAAGTCCAGCCGGAATCAGCCATGTGCCAGTGAACAATAGACAAAGGCAAAAAGTCTTCCAGCCCCTTCAGCGCCCGCATGATCAGCGTCCGGTGCGCCCACGGACAGGCGAGACCAACGTACAGGTGATAGCGATCAGCAGCCGCGGCATAACCGCCCTGCCCGCTCGGGCCGGGTGACCCATCCGCCGTGATCCAGCTTCGAAAAGCCTGTTCCTGACGCTTGAAGCGACCGCCGGTCGACTCGGTGTCGTACCACTGATCTTGCCATTCGCCGTTCACCAAAAGCCCCATCGCGTTGCTCCATCGTGGCTATCTCGTCGGGCGAACAGTATGCGGGTGTGTAGTCCGCCTAGGAAGACTGCCGGCTGAGCAGAACTGGCGGTAGGTAGATCAGGTCAGGCTTCGGCGCCACCGCAGTGACGGTCCCATGACGGGGTGCCGTCGAAGGTCTCCGCAAGAAAATCGATGAATGCGCGAACACGATGGGAGAGATGCCGTGTCGGCGGATAGACCGCCCACGCCGGGGTAACCGGCCACTGGTAGTCTGTGAGCAGGGGCACCAGCTCACCGACGGCGACGGCGGGACCCGCGATAAATGTCGGCTGCATCGCGATCCCCCGCCCTTCGGCGGCCAGCGCGCAGATCAGGTCGCCGCTGGACGCTGCCATCCACGGGTTGACGTCAACCGCGACCGACGCGCCGTCAGCGTCATAACACTTCCAGCGGCTCGGCTGTGCCAGGTTGCTGTACACCAGGCACTGATGGTTTGTCAGTTCCTCGGGCGACGTCGGCGTGCCGTGCTCCTCCAGATAGCCGGTTGACGCCACCACGACTGTCCGAGCATCAAACAGGCGCCGCGCGATCATCGAAGAGTCTTCGAGATGACCGATTCGCAGCGCCAGGTCCGCACCTTCCTCCAGCAGGTCAACGCGCCGGTCGTTCAAATCCAGGTCGAAACTCACCTTGGGGTGCAGGCGCGCGAACTCGCCAATTGGGCCGGCCATGTGCCGTAAGCCAAAGGACAGCGGCAAAGCCACTTTGAGTCGTCCCCGAAGCTCTCCTTGAGACCGCGCAACTGCGGACTCCGCCTCGTCCAGGTCGGCGAGGATACGGGCAGCCTGGTCATAGAAACCCTGCCCGGTATCCGTCAGGTTCAGGCGTCGGGTCGTTCGCCGGATCAGCTCCGCACCGAGACGCTGCTCAAGGCCGGCAAGCCTGCGGCTTACGGCCGATTTTGCGATGCCAAGGCGGTCAGCTGCCTGCGTGATGCTGCCAGCTTCAACCACAGCCACAAAAGCCTCGAGATCCTCAAATCGATTCATATTGTTGCTATTTGGAGAACAATCTTATCCAAGAAACGATGTTTATCCTTTTCAGATCAATAGTCAAACTATTGCCCAATCGCTAGGAAATGCTTTGCAGGAGAAACTTCATGAACCACCCAATCAATATTCTGGAAGTCAGCGCCAGCGGACGCCGCGGCGACTCCGTAAGTCGGCAGCTGTCCGCAGACGTCATCAGCGCGCTTGAGGACCGCTACGGAAGCGCCTCAGTCGTGAGGCGCGACCTGAACGACGGCGTAGGCTTCGTGGACGAAAGCTGGATTGCCGCTAACTTCACGGACGCAGAAGAACGCACTCAAACGCAGCGCGAGCGGCTTGCCGAGTCGGACAAACTCGTTGCGGAGCTTAAGGCCGCAGACGTGGTTGTCATCGGTGCGCCGATCTACAACTTCGGCGTGCCGGCAACGCTGAAAGCCTGGATCGACCAGGTCGCCCGGGCACGGGTGACGTTTCGCTATACCGACAACGGTCCGGAAGGCCTGCTGGAGGGCAAGAAGGCCTACATCGTCGTCGCCTCAGGCGGCGTCCCGGTCGACGCGGCCGTCGACTTTGCAACGCCCTATCTGCGGCACGCACTCGCATTCCTGGGCATCCAGGACGTCGAGGTCATCGCCGCAGACCGACTCAATTTCCGCGGTGAAGACGCCATCGACGAGGCTCGCCGCGACATTGCCCAACGCATTCACCTTGGCAGCGCCGCTGCCTGATCAATCGCTAACCAAAGGAGTCATTACGATGAACAACGAATCTCAATACGCTGCAACCATTCTTCGCGTCGCCGTCGGCGCCATGTTCCTGGCCCACGGGCTGCTGAAGCTGCTCGTCTTTACGCTGCCCGGCACCGCCCAGTTTTTCGGATCCGTCGGCTTTCCGGAACTGCTCGCCTACGTCGTCACCTTTGCCGAGATCGGCGGCGGTGTGCTGCTGCTGGCAGGCGTCTACGTACGCGCGGTCAATCTCGCGCTGCTGCCAATCCTGCTGGGCGCCACCTTCGTGCACTGGAACGCGGGCTGGGTATTCAGCAACGCCAACGGCGGCTGGGAGTACCCGGCGTTCCTGATCGCAGCAAGCCTCGCTTCAGCTCTGCTGGGCCCCGGCAAGTTTGCGCTCAAGGTGCCGAGCTTTTCCGCTGGAAGCGCGCAGCCGAACGCGGCCTAACCGCTCAGGGACACCCAGCGACACCCAGGGTCGCCGCCGGCACAGCCCGGCGGCGGCCAGCGATCAATAGGGTGGAATCTCAAGAGGATTGGTGTGGAAGCGTTCGATCACCCCACGTTCGAAGGCCACCGGGTCTTGGAGGATTCTCGACTTCATGGCAGCTGAACCGGCGCCAGCAAACACATCCGTATGACCCTCAGCCATGGCGTCGAGCACTTCTCTGGCATGCTCTTCCGGTGAAGCCCTGCCCTTAAGGCCGGCTGCAGACATCCGAGTTTGAACGCCGCCGGTGAACACGCCGGCGACCATGACCGGCTCCAGGTCCAGCTCCGCACGCAAACCGGCGGTAGCGATGGCGGCAGCCGCTTTCGACATGCTGTAGCTGGTGTATTCCGGCAAACAAAACCAGGCGCCGACAGAAAGAATGTTGGTGATGGCTCCGCCGCCGTTTTTCAGAATGATGGGTATGAACAGCCGAGCGATCTCTGCCGGCGACCAGCAGTTTGTCTCCATGACAAACTTGGCATCATCCAGTGACGTAGCGGAAGCGATGCGTCGTTCTTCTCTGGTAAAACTGCCCGGCGTGCCGGCGTTATTGATGAGCCACGTGACGTCGGTGGCGGCTTTCGCTGCGTCCTGACGCTGAGTCTCGTTGTTAACGTCCAGCTCCAGGCCAACGACGCGATCCGGGTCCAGCGCAACCACGTCCGGCAGGTTCGACGCCTTGCGGGCGGTGGCATAGACCCGCCTGGCACCGCGCTCGAGCAACACCTTGACGAAGCCAAGCCCGATTCCTCGGTTGGACCCTGTGACCAATATCGTCTGTCCCTCGACGCGAATCTTCTTCGCGCCAGGAGCATGCGTGTTTTGTTGCCCAACCTGACCCGGTGCCCCGGGTTTCGGATTGAGCGGCTGGGCCAGCGCCGAAGGCGTGACTCCACCGGCCATTGCGGTGGCAACACCGCCAAGCATGGTTCGTCGATCCATAGTCATCATCCTGTATCTGCTGCTGCCTTGGACTACTTTGCCACCACCTGTCGGGCTCCGCAGCCACACACGGTTGGCAAGCCAGGGTGACCTTTCCGATTTCGGTAGTATTCTGAAGGAATAACGCGACCAGGGAGAGGTCACCATCGCCTCAAATGACACACGAAAACCACGCGGCTTTCTCCGCCTGTTCTTCCGGCACGGCGGCTGGGGTCTGTGGTTCCCCGTCGTTTTTGCGGCGGGGCCAGCTTTTCTTGCGTTCAATTATGGGAGTGATGCTTCAGTAATAGCCAAGGGTCAATCTGCGGACGCTGTTGTGGTGGCGACCTCTATTCGAAGGTCTGGCAGGATCGGCAACGAATCCGCGATCCCGGAGGCAACAGTCAGATTTACTGTTGACGGCAAAGAAATTGTGGCCGGGGCCCGCATCAGCCAGAAGAGTTATGAGACCCTGAAAACAGGGGATGTAGTCCAAATTCGTTATGCCTCCGACGATCCGCGGCTCATCGAAGTGGACGCCGGAATTAACCGAAAGATCGCGCTGATACTGGGTGGCGTTGCGCTGGCATCTCTGGGGTTGTTTATCTTTGTCTTCCGCAAGTCTTGGCGGTTCGCCCGGAACGCCATTGCGGTCCGCAACGGCGGAAAGCGTTCCCTGGTGAAGGTCACCGAGCACCAGGCGCCTATGTTCGTTAATCAGAAAAAGCCAACAACTCGCCTGGTTTGGCTGGATGGCAGGGGAATGGAGTGTAAGTCTCTGGAGATAACCAAGGAGGCCGCCAGGAGCTATCGCGTCGGGAGAGAAATCGCCATCTACGAATTGCCGAACAGCAACCTGGATTCTTTTTGGGAAGGTGACCTCTGGCGCACGTGATTTCTTCAGCGTGCGCCGTTGAAACAGAGGGTTTATCCGTCGTCGCGGTCTGCAGCCTTGGCCAGCTTTCGCAGGATATTGTCGGCGATGCCGGGGCGTGACCAGGGGCAATGCACGATGCAGATGCCGCAGCCGAAGGTCTCGCCGAAGTACGGGATACATTTGTCGAAGTCGACGTACCACTTCTCTACGCCGCGCACCATTTGTTTTTCCTCGAAGATGGCATCGGGCGGGCAGGCGCGGGTACAGGCGTTGCAGCGGGTGCAGTAGTCGTCGATGCCAAACTCGTCCGACGAATCGGCCAGAAGCGGCATTGTGGTGGTGACGGCAGACAGTCGGAATCGGGACCCGAGCGTCCGGTTGATAATCGAGCCGTGCTTGCCCAACTCGCCGAGTCCGGCGGCCAGGGCGGCGGGAATCATGTTGAGCGCTGAAGCGTAGGGGCCGGGCCAGGCTTTGGCCGGGTAGCCCGCCTCGAGGATAAAGTTGGCCAGCTTTTTACAGGCACGCGACGCGCGGTTGTACTCCTTACCGACGACAACGGCGCCGACGGGGTTTTCGAAAGTGGCTGGCGTCTGCGCCAGCTCTTCGTAGTCCATGCCGACTCCAACGACGATCACCCACGGATCGGTGATCTCGTAGCCGTCGAACACAAAGGCCGGATCCATTCTGGCGATTCCGACGAGGTCTGCCTCGTTAGCCAGGGCGAAACCTTTTACCCGCTCGGACCATTCCTCTGCGCTTCCCGACTCAACTTCAGCCGCCTGTTCAACTGTCGCGGGACCGCGTCCGCCCGGCGGTTTAGGGGAAAACACCTCGGCGATCTCAGGGCATGACTGCAGGTAGTTGATCACCTCTTTCTGCAGCGCGGCGTGCGTTTGGCGTTTGGGCGGATGCCAGAAGAACGGGGAGGCCTGGCGGACCTCCGTCTCGCCAAGCCCGTTCACTGCGTTGCCGGAGGTCTCCGGCATGGCCTCGACGAAGCGGGCCATGGGAACGTGAGGCTGGCGTTTTTTCATCAGCCGGCCATCCCGATTCAGGCTAACAGGCGCTCTGCGCTGCGAGCCGCAAGGGCTTGGACGGTGAACGTTGGATTAACGCCGGCGCTGGTGGGAAACAGTCCGGGCCCTGCCACCACGAGGTTCGGGATATCGTGGCAGCGGCCGTAGCTGTCGGTAACCGAAGTGCTCGGGTCGTCACCCATGACAGTCCCGCCCATGATGTGCATCGCGCCCTGCGGACCGGTCCAGACCTCGGTTGCGCCCGCCGCCTCGAAGATGGCTTTGCCCTCCTCCAGCGTGGCCCGCCATAGCGCGTTCGACGGTTCGCTGGTGGTGTGTGTGGCCAGCGCCAGCGGCACACCGTGGTCATCGGTACGGTCGCTTAAGGTGATTCGATTATCCGCAACGGGCAGGTCTTCAACCACGGCGGTCATGCCGCCAAAACCCCGCGCTGCCTTCGGCATAAACTCACTGATCGCTAGCCCGAACAAATCCGGACGCGTAGTGGCAATACCGAGCAGGTCGTTGGGCCTCACCGCCTGGGCAATCATCCACTGGTAGCTGCCAAAGGCGCCGCTGGCAGCGTGGGTATCCTTCGCATAGTGATCCTGGTTGACGAGCTGACCGCCAAACGGCCCGCTGCTGGGCTGCGTCTCCTCATCGAACAGCCCAAAAACCAAGCCCGCCGAGTGCGACATGATGTAGCGGCCCAACATACCGCTTGCGTTGCCAAGTCCTTCGGGATAATCCGCGTTGGCCGAGGCGAGCATCAAGCGCGGGTTCTGGACGGCAAACGTTGCAAGCACCACGGTGTCCGCCTGCACCTGCTGACGCTGACCATCCGCGTTAACAACCTCCACACCGGTTGTCCGGTTGCCCTTCGTGATGACTTTGACCACCGGAGTTTCCGCCACCAGGGTCGCCCCCGCCGCAATGGCTTTTGGCAGATAGACGGTCGCTGGGTTGGCGAGCGCACCAATCGGGCAGCCCGAATCACACCAGCCGTCCCAGAGGCACACGGCCCGACCGTTGTACGGCTGAGTGTTGACCGCCAGCGGCAGCGGCGCGGTGGTCATTCCCTTGGCCTTGAACCCTTCAGCGAGCACCCGGCCCTGACCGAAAAGCGGCACAGGCGGCATGGGGTACGGTTCGCCGGCCGGCCGCCAGCTCTCCTGCTTAGCGTCACCGCTGATGCCGGCCTCTCGCTGCACCAAGTCGTAGTAAGGCTGCAGCTCCTCGTAGCTGATCGGCCAGTCCAGGCCGCGGTCGAAGTCGGTGCGCATGCGAAAGTCGGTCGGATGCATCCGCGGCCAGACGGCGTAGTGATGCATGGCGCTGCCGCCGACTCCCATGCCCGCATTGAAGTTGTAGCCGACCGGGTTGGCGCCTTCTTCCAGCACCGGGGCACCGTTCCACTTCAGGCGCCGGGCCCAGATGCCGGAACTCACCATGTCGGCCGGCGATCGTTTGGGTCCAGCTTCCAGAATCAGCACATCAGCCCCGCCTTCGGCGAGTTTGGCTGCGATAGTGCTGCCGGCCGCGCCGGAACCCACGACAATCACGTCAGCGCGCGAAGGTAAACTCACGATGCCCATCCGTCGGGGGGCGTGATGTGGGCGGCATAAGACAGCCCCAAGCGCTCAAAGCCTGCCTGCGTGCCGTAGACCACATCGATGGCGTCGCTACGCAGCACAAAATAAAACAGCCCTGCGGGCGGCCCCTGCCAGGGCTCGATGCTCCCTCCTGCGAGAGCCGCCGCCAGCTCGCCCGCCTGCTCAGAGGACAGGTCCACAAAATCCTGACCATGAATCGCCTGTGCCGCTGCGTTCACGCCCGCCAAACCATCGCGGTACAGCCCGTCCCACGGTGCCGGCACGCCGAGATACTTCACCATGAGCAGCTGTTCATCGGGTGCTGCCGCCAGCTGCTGGTCAATGAAATGAGAGAGCCCGGCTTCTGCGGCGCCCGGCACCAGCTGGTTACCGAGCGCGTCGACCAAAGCAGCCTGCTGAGCGGACAGCGTCTGGAGCTCGGCACCCGCTTCTCGCGCCTGCGCAGGAGTCAGCTCCCGCTGGCACCCGGCGACGACAAACGTCAGCAGGCCAGCACCGCTCGCGCCGACAAAGCGACGTCGGCTGCTGCCCATCAGGCGGCCACGGTGGGCATAGGGTTGCGCAGGCCCATGGCTTCGAGGCGGGGCATCACCTCGTCGCGGAAGTAGGGAAACTCCTTGGCGTAGTCCACAAAAGACAGAGTGCAGCCGGCAAAGCCGGCGTCGCTGATCCGCTTGAGCTCTGCCGCGACCGTGTCGGGATCACCGACCAGCGGAAGCGTGCCGTGGCCAGCCGCAAAGCGACCACGCAGCATCTGCAGCGCTTCAGCCGGGAACGACTGCGCGTGCATTCCCTGTAGCCTCATCAGGTTGTCGACCGCGTCCCAGTCGGCGTTTTCGTCGGCGTAGTAGCGAAGGTACTCCTCAGCCTCGGCCTGGGTAGGCCGACACACGACGTGCGCCAGGGTAAATACGCCTGTGTTGCGGCCGTGAGCCTTGCCGCCGTCCTGAATGTCGATCACTTCCTGGCGCGATTCGTCGGGATCAACCGAGATACAGAACAGAAAATCAGCGTTGCGGGTGGCAAACTCGCGCCCCTGCTTGGAGCCGGCGGCGTTCATGATCGGCGGCTTGCCGTCGAACGGTCGCGGGTAGCCGTAGATGCCCTTCAAATTGAAAAACTTGCCATTCCAGTCGAAGGGGCCCTCGTGGCCCCAGATCGCGTTGACGACGTCAAACCACTCCTGCGCCAGCGCGTAACGGTCCTCGTGGGCTTCCGGCAGGTCGACCCCGAAAGCGTCGTACTCCGGCTTGTTCCAGCCGGCGACAACGTTCAGGCCAAGGCGCCCGCTGCTGAGCTGATCTGCGGTGGCCAGCTGCTTGGCCGCCACCACCGGATGGATAAACGCGGTGTGCACGGTGGCGAACACGTTAATCCGCTTCGTGTGGGCGAGCAGCCCCGTAGCCCAGGTGATGGTCTCCAGCACGCTGCCGTGAAAGTCGGTCTCACCGCCATAGCCAATCCAGCGGGCGATGGGCAGGACAAATTCGATCCCGGCCTCGTCACCCAGCTGGGCCAGCCGGATGTTGTTCTCCCAGCTGTTGACCCAGCGCTCTTCGACCTTCGTCACGGCCATGCCGCTGGAGCAGTTCGGTGAGAAGAACCCCAGCTTCAGCTTGTTTTCGCCCACAATGGGCGACTGTTGATGTCCCACTGTGTCGTCTCCTGATCAGCCGTATCAGAAGAAAGACCAGCGGGCGCTGAGGCCGACAAATCGCGGCGGCTGATAGGCCACCTCGTTGCAGCCGCAAAGCGTGGCCAGGTCAAAGCCCTGGATGCCGATACGCTCATCGGTCAGGTTGTTGATGTCCAGGGTGACGCTCAGGCTTTCCTCAGCGTTGGTCCAACCCAGCGCCGCGTTCACCAGCGTGTAAGAGTCAAACTTGTCGGCGTCGAAGTTGCGCAGGTTGTAGAAGAACTCGTCAGAGTAGCTGACGTCTCCGCGCACGTGCATCATGCCGCCCAGCGCCTCCCACTCGTAGCGTGCCAGCGCAGTCGCCTGAAATTCCGGCGCGTAGGTCGGATCGACGTCACGCGGCGGCAGCGGTGAACCGTTGCGCAGCAGCACGTCTTCAACCGTGGCGTCGAAGGCCGAAACGCTCAGCAGCAGATCCCAGCCCTCAGCCGGTGAGGTGACAAACTCCAGCTCTGCGCCGATGTTGTCAGCGTCTGCGTTGATCACCACGCCGCCGACGCCGACAAACAGGAATGCCTGGTAGTCGGTGTAGTCGTAGTAGAAGACGGTACCGTTCAAGCGGCTGCGGCCGTCGCCGAAGGTAGCCTTGAAGCCGGCCTCGTAGGCGGTCAGCTCTTCCTCAGCGTAGGGCAGCGCTTCGTTGCCGCCCGAGCCCAGGAATGCACCCAGCAGCGGCGCGTTGTAGCTGGCGGCTTTGACGCCGCGGTTGATGCCGCCGTAGAGCAGCAGGTCGTCATTCACCCGGAAGTCGAGCTGCGCCTTGCCGGCCCAAAGCGTGTCGGACAGTGAGTCGTCAAAGAAATAGGGTGAACCGGCGCCGAAGGCGTTCGGCAGGAAGTCACCTTGGTTGACCGTGAAGTTGCCCTGCGAGAGGAAGACGCCGATGCCGGTGCTGAAGTCTTTCTCTTCGCGGATGGCGCGCAGGCCGAAGATACCCGTGAGGCGATCGGTAAAGTCGTATTCCACCTGACCAAACAGGCTGTATGAATCGGTTTCCAGATCAGCGACGACGCCGATGTCGACCGGCGCAAAAGGCGGGCTGCCGGCGATACTGTTGGCCGGCGCCTTCAGACCGTTGTCGGACATGGAATCGATGTTGAGGTAATAGAAGCCCGCGACCCAGCGCGTGCGGTCGGTTTCCCAGTTCAGCCGGATTTCCTGGGTGAAGCTGCTGGAGTCCACGCCCGCGTAGTTGGCCAGCTGGTTCACCGGCGCTGAATCCACGTCGATAAACAACAGCTTTTCGTAGTCTTTGTAGTCGGTGATGGAGGTGAGCAGCATGCCGTTATCCATCTCGTACTCGAACCGAGCGTTAATGCCCCAGGTTTCGGTGAAGCCCTGGTCCTGGAAGGCAAAGTCGCTGCTGGTGTCGAAGTCGTCACCGTCCGGATCCAGGTAGCCAAAGAAGTCGCCGCCCGGTACCGGTCGCCCAGGCAGGCCGATGCCGCCACCCGGCAGGAACTGGTCGCCATCGATGGCGTCAGCACCGCCGTCCTGGTCGCCGAAGATGGTCAGTCGCGTTTCGTTGGGTGGCGTGTCGATGACGTTGACCAGCTCACCGTTGGCGTCAAGAACGCCAATCGTAGACTTGGACTGATAGGGCCCGGTCGCGACGTCGCTGTCAGCGTAGTTGGCAGAAACCCGGAACAGCAGCTTGTCGCTGATCTGAAAATCGAGCGTGCCGCGGATGGCGATCGTTTCGTTGTCACCCATGTCGGCGCCAGAGCCAGGTCCTGGTGACGCTGCACCCGGGCCGCCCGGAGGCGCGGCGAATGGGTACAGGTTATTGAGGTAACCCCCGATATCGTTATAGAGGAACGCGGCGCGACCCGCGACGCGATCGGACAGCGGTCCGCCGATCGCACCCTCAACGCGGATCTGGTCGGCATCAGCGTTACTGTCGAACTGGCCATAGGTCACGTCCAGAAAACCAGAGTTTTCATCGAAGCTCGGCTTCCGCGACAGGTAGTGCACGAGGCCGCCGGTGGCGTTTCGTCCAAACAGCGTGCCCTGGGGGCCTTTGAGGATTTCGACACGGTCAACGTCAAAGACGGCAAAGGTCTGGGCCTGAGCGACCGCGATGTAGCCGTCGTCGAGATAAACGGCGTTAGGCGCTTCAACGATGTCGTTGAAGTCATTCTGGGTCACGCCTCGAATGGTGAACTGCGTGTTCTGGCCGGCCAGGTTCCCGGAGATGTGAACACCGGGAGAGAAGAGCGCGACGTCGAAGCTCTCCTCGACGCCCAGCGCTTCGAGCTGGGCTCCGCTGAACGCGGTAATGGCGATACCGACATCCTGCAGGCTTTGCTCCCGCTTCTGGGCTGTTACGACAACCTCCTCTAAAACCTGCGCCTGCGCGGCTCCCGCCGCAGTCAGACCGACAAGCAAAGCAATACCGCATTTGCGAACGTTCCACTGGCCCATTTGATGTCCCCTCAGATTGGTCAGTTAGTGGGTGATTCGGTTTTTAACGTAAATTTAAGCATAATGTTAACGGTAAATTTCTACAAGCAAACAAAAAAGGTCGCGCAATGAACGCCAAGAAAAACCAGGCTGGGGACCAGCTGCGCCGACTCGACAAACACTGGCATCTGGCCACCGATGACGCGGAGGTGGCGCTGACGGAGCTTGAGTTTTCGCTCATCCGGGTGTCCGCTGCCTTCGAACGGTGGCAGTCCGACTGCCTCGCCTGCTGCCACGGCAGCGCCTTCTCAGGCTCCGATACCGCCGTGATGCACGTCATTCGCATGCACGAGCGACCGAAGAGCATTTCCGAGATCGGCCGCCTCCTGAATCGGGATGATCAGGCCAACCTTCAGTACAGCGTGCGCAAGCTGCTGAAAGCGGGACTCATTGAGAAAACGACCGAGACGGGAAAAAAGGGCGTGACCTACCAGATGTCGGACCTGGGCCAGAAGGTGACCGATCGCTACGCTGAGTTCCGGCAGGAGCTGCTGACGTCGCTTACAACAGGCGTCTTTGCCAACACCAGCCTGGAAAGCGCCGCCAAGACCCTGAACCTGATGGCGGGTGTTTACGACCAGGCCTCCTGCGTAGCGGCCACGCATCGGGTGCCGGCCTGAACTCGAAGGGCGCGCCGGCTTTCAGGTCTTATTTACCCAAGCAGCAACCGGCCAAGGAGCAATCCAGAGGCGACCCCCAGCCCCATCACCGTGTAGTTACCGCGCTGGAAGCGGCGCCACATCTCCGTGAACGGCATCAGGTGCTTTTGGGACAGCATAAATCCAGGCATTTCCACCAGGCCGCGGGATAGCTTGTGCAGCCCGAGCTGGAACACAAACCGCATCATCCACAGCTTCAGGCGTAACGGGTCCTGGTTGTACTGATACGGGTGCACCCGTCGGACGAGCTGCACCAGCGCCTCACTCTCCGGTACGCGCGCCTTGGCGTAGTCCGCGCTGGCTTCGGCCACGTTGTCGCTGGCGGCGTTCAAAGCCTGATTCAGTTCGAACAGGTCCTCCAGCGCCGAGTTGACGCCGAGCCCGAGGTCCGGCGGAAACGCATGTGCCGCGTCGCCGATCAGCAGCGCCTGCTGCCTGCCCTGGTCGAACTCGCTGTGAATCCGGCGGGTGTATTGTGGCGCCGGAAACCGGCCGGGCTTGAGCGCGGCGAAATCCGCCATTTCCTCCTCCGGCACGAGTTCGTCGATCGCCAGCTGCGGGAATCCTTCCTTGAGATACGCCGTGACCTCTTCCGCGCTCCCAAGCTGCCAGAACTTGTGCTCCGGCTTCAGGATGATGTTGATGGTGCGCGGGTCCTCGGCACTGGCCACAGGCAGCGCAAATAGCGCGAGCTTCTCGTCGGGCGCGCTGTAGTTCGAGATAAACGCATACGCCATGGCGTGATCGTGGACGCCCTTCGGATCGGTACGAACAGGAAACTGCGGCGGAAGGTTGAGCACCTTATAGGTGAGGCCCGTGCTGGGTGACGGAAACTGCAGCATGTCGAAGGCATCCGGGTCGTCGGCCAGCCTGGCCAGCGCCTCACGCACTCGCGAGCGCAGGCCGTCGCAGCCCAGGAGCAGCTCCGGCTCGTAACGGAGCACGGCATCATCCTCACTTCGGATCTGCGCCACCAGGCGTCCATCATCGGCCTGCTCAAGCCCCTCGAAGCTGTGGCCGTACAGCAGCCGGATCGCTCCTTCGGTGTTCGTTGTTTCGATGTACTGATGAAGCATGGCCAGCAGCCGGTTGCGGGTCATCCAGTACGGCGTTTTCCGGTCGGGCACGAGGATCGGCGGCTGCACCACCTTGACCTTCCCGTCCGCCAGGAAATTGGTCAGCGTAAAGTGATCGTTCGGCAGGCCGAATTGCTCCAGCGTTTCGGGCCCGATACCCAGCTCATTGAGCAGCCGCTGCCCGCGACCATCAAGCTGGTAGTTGAAGGCCTTGCTGCGCTCGAACTGATCGGGGGTAGGCCGCCGCTCGACCACCACGATGTCTCGCCAGCCCCTCGCCTGAAACATCAGCGCCGCGGCCAGACCGCTGGGGCCGCCACCGCAGATCAGAACTTTGCACGACAGGTTGTCGGTCATCACGCTCTCCTTGGCCAGCCGGGAGAATAGCGACTATCCATCGCGCGACCTAATAGGCATATTGAATAGCACCATAGCCAAGATGAGCGCGGCAAACATGGATCCAGAATTCTGGCACGATCGATGGCAACGGGGCGCAATCGGTTTTCACGAGCCGGAACCCAACGGCCTGCTGACCACGCACTTTGCGCAGCTTGCATGCGAGATGGGCGACATCACGGACAGCCGGATTTTTCTGCCGCTCTGCGGCAAGACTCGCGATATCCCCTGGCTGCTCGACCAAGGGTGCCGCGTGGCGGGGGTTGAGCTCAGCGAGATTGCTGTGCGGGAGCTGTTTGAGGCCCTGGATGATAAGCCTGAGGTCACGAAATTCGACCGCCTGAAACGCTACAGCGCGGAAGGCGTGGAGCTATTTGTGGGTGATCTGTTTGACCTGACGGCCGCGCGGCTTGGCGTCGTCAACGGCGTCTACGATCGCGCGGCGCTGGTGGCGCTGCCTTCCGAGATGCGGTTGCGCTACAGCCAACATCTACTGAACCTCACCGGCGGCGCGCCGCAGCTGCTGGTGATACTCCAGTACAACCAGAGCGAGATGGAAGGCCCGCCGTTTTCGCTCAGTGACGAGGAGGTAAGGTCACACTACGAGGACAGCCACCGGCTGACGCTTCTCGAAAGCCGACAGGTTCCCGGCGGCCTCAAAGGCCATTGCCCCGCCGAGGAGAAAGCGTGGCTGCTTTCGCGTTAGGCCCGTCAGCTGCTCGCGATCACGAGCAGCGGTCCCGCTGAGACGACCACCCCACCCGGCTGCTCCAGGGTCAGGGCGAACGCCTTCGGACGGATGACTTCTAGCTTGGCGTCGATCGCCACGAGGTTCTCACCTTCTGTGATGTTGAAGACGCCGCCATCAATCGGGTTGCTGTCACGCAGCGGATCAACAATCCAAAGCTGATACTGCTGCTCGGTCGGATTGTTGACCGGCAGACCCGTCAGACGCATCACGCCCTGCTGCGTCGAGTTGTCCCAGCGAACGTAGCCCGTGACGCCGTCGAAATCCGGATCGCCCATGCCCTGCCAGTTCAGCTCCACCGCGTCAGCGTTCTCCGCCAGCGCCGCGTCCAGTTCAGCCGGCGACGACCGCTCAAATCGAGCGGGTGCAAGCATGATGCTCAGCGCCAGGAGCAGACAGGCAAACGCCGCGCCCCAGGCGGGCAGCGGATTCTGCCACCAGCGCAGCGGTCTTTGGCGATCCGGCCGACGTGCGGTCGGCTCCGGCGCGGCAAAACCACTGACCATCGCCTCGCCGTCGGCAATTACCTTTGCCGCCAGCTCAGGCGGCAGCGGCGGCAGGGGCGCTGCGTCCTCCATCAGACGGTCGAGCGCTGCCGCGGTGTATTCATCAACTTCATTCATCTTGGGTGTATCGTTTCTCGGTGTGTCCTTGGGTTGGCTCATAGCGCCTCCTCCCTGGCCAGGTTCAAGACCCGCCTAACTTCATCCATGCCCCGCCGCAGCAGGGTTTTTGCCGTGCCTAGCGGCAGTTTGAGCCGCTCGGCGATTGCCGAATGTGAAAAGCCGCCGTAAACCGCCATCACAATCACCTCGCGCTGGGGGCTGTCGAAGGTCTTCAATACTTCGCTGATGCTGGCGGCTTCAGCAGAATCTTCGGCGCTGGCAAAGCCGCCGCCCGCCGAAACCTGCTCCAGGTTCGGCATGTCCTCGATCGAGTCGACCGGTGCCGGCGCACGTCGCAGGCCGTCGATCATCCGCCGGCGGGCGATCATCGTCACAAACGTGCCCTCTTCAGCTTTCGAAGGATCGAAACGATGCGCTGACTTCCAAAGCGCTACAAAAATCTCCTGCGCGGCGTCTTCCGCGTCGGCGGGCGTGGCGCTGAAGCGGCGAGCGATTGACCAGACGCGGGCCCCGTAGACGAGGACACATTCGCGCACGGCGCTTGTATCGCCCGCGCCGATGCGCTGCAGAATGCTGCTATCCATCTCGCGCCTCCCGACTGCCCGCCGCGCAAAGCAGCAACGGCATCGATAACCGCCGAGAGGGTGGCCCGTAGTGCCGAGAGGGTGAGAGGTTGTGGCCCGCAAAGGCTGCGGGCCACAGTTCTTGAAGCGTCATGCGCAAAATCAGTTGGCGGACAGCTGCATCGGCATGTTGTCATCATACACAGCGTCAATCGCGTCGCGCATGATCCACGCTCGGCTGCGGGCGCTGTGGGTGCGCTCAGCACGGGCCATGGCACGGCTCAGAGTGCGGCGATGGTCGTCGCTCAGCGACTCGTCCAGCGCCAGCACGCTGGCAACCGTCATCTCATAGACATCGGAGCACGCCTGGGCGTTGCCGTGGTTGAACAGCGGAGCGCCGCGGCTGATGGCCATCTGAAACAGCTCGCGCGACCGGCTGCTGAGCGGCTGGTCGGCCGGCGGCAGCAGCACCTTGTCGATCACGTGGATCACGCCGTTGCTGGCCGCAACGTCCACCTTGACGATGTTGGCACCGTCGATTTTGACCTGACTGCCGTTCACCGAAATTGCCGGCTGCTTGCCGTTCAGCGTCTCGATCGTGTCGCTGGCGACAACGTCGCTGGCCTTCAGGCGAGCGGGAGCCACGTGATAGGTCAGGATCGCCACCAGCTGTTCCTTGTTCTCAGGCTCGAGCAGGCTTTCCACGGTGCCTTCGGGCAGCGCGGCAAACGCCTCATCGGTGGGTGCAAAAACCGTGAGCGGGCCTTCGCCGGTGAGCGCACCGGCCAGTCCAGCAGCCTTGGCGGCGGCGATCAGCGTGTTGAACTGGCCGGCCTCCTGGGCAACCTCAACAATGTTTCCGGTGGTCTTGTGGCCCGCAATCGCGGCCGGGCCGCCCAGGCTCAGGCCCAGCAGCAGCGAGGCTAGTGCAAATCTCATCAATGTCATCTTTTTGTGTCTCCTGACAGCGTTTGTAGGGAAAGTTTGGGTGTGCACAGATGGTTATTCGCAGCAACGGGCCATTCGGATTCAAAAAATCGGAAATATCCGGAAAAAACCTGATTCGACCTGTCGTTCGCCGGGCTCGGTTACGTAAGCTCGAATAAGACCGGTTAGTCGGGAGAAACATGATGTCTGTAGCAAAACTGGGATGTTTTTGGCTGGTGCTGACCTTGGGCCATCAGGCGCTTGGGCTCGAACTGAGGCCCAACGATTTTCGTATCACCGACGCCGGGCCGGCGCTGGATGAGGGTTACGTTGCGGTCAACCCCGGCATTGCCTACAACGCTTCCGACAATGAGTTTCTGGTGGTTTGGTCGGGTGACTCGCCGGTGAATGCACCCGTACTCGAAGACGAGATTTACGCTCAGCGGATCGACGGCACCACCGGAAGGAATATCGGCTCGCCGGTACGGGTCTCCCGCATGGGTCCGGACGTGCTCAATTTTTCGGCCGGCAAACTTGTGCACAACAACGAAGCAAAAGGCCTCGGGTTTTTTGAGGCGCTCAATCCGGAGGTGGCCTGGAATTCTCAGAACAACACGTATCTGGTTGTCTGGTGGGGTGACGACAACACGGGGCCCCTGGTGGACGACAAGCGCGAAGTGTTCGGGCGCCGGCTCGGCGCGGACGCCAGCCCGCTGGACGAACAGTTCCGGATCAGCTTCATGGGTCTGGAGGGCGACACGGAAGCCGAGGGCAAGACGCCTGCGGTGGCCTACAGCGCCAGCCAGAACGAGTTTTTTGTCACCTGGAGCGGCGACAACATTGTCGGCGTGACGATGGATCAGGAGACGGAGATCTGGGGTCAGCGGATCGCCGGCGACAGCAACCTGCTGCTGGAGCGGGTCATCCGCATCAGTGACATGGGGGCCGTCGACGGTAACCCAAGCTTTACCGCCGCCGACTGCGCCATTGCGGTTGACGAGGTAAACGGCAACTACTTTGTGACCTGGGAGGGCGACGATGACTCCGCCACTGGGGTGAATGGCGATGTAGAGGTTTACGGTCAGCTCATCGACATGGCAACCGGTGACGAGGTGGGGCCCAACGATATCCGTATCAGCGCGCTTGGGCCTGCAGGCGACACGCGCTATGACAGCACCAACGCATCCCCGGCCTACAATCCCGTCACCAATGAGTATCTGGTGGCATGGAACGGCAGCGATGATTTCGGTGGTTCGGTGCGGAACGACATGGAAATCTGGGTCAAACGAATCGGCCCGGACGGATCACTCCTGGATGTTTCTCGCCGAGTAACGGCGATGGGCCCGGATGGCAGTGACACCTACTGGGCTCTAAACCCAATCCTTCGGGTCGATCCGGTCGACGGGGCTTACCTGCTGGTATTTCGCGGAGAGAACAACGAAGGCCTGCTGGTCAACAACGAATTTGAAGTCTACGGCCAGCGGCTGAACACCAACGGTTTCCCCATCCTGGAGCGGGAAAGGCTTAGCCAAATGGGGCCGGACGGCAATTCTCAGTATGGCGCGGGCCGGGGAGACATGGCGTACAACTCCCAGACCCGTCAGTTCTTGACCGTTTGGGACGGCAACGATAGCCGAGAAGATCTCGCCTTCCGCGAGATCGAGGTCTTCGGGCAGTTTCTACTCCCAGACCTGCTGTTTTCCGACAGCTTTGAGCAGCAGTGAGCGGCGCGTGGCGTTGAGCTACATTTCGTTTTCCAGCGGCAGGTGCGAAAGCATCCAGTCTTCCAGCCGCTGCATAAAAGAACCGGCCGGCTGAGACTGGAGCGTCCTGTCGCTTGAGGTCCAACTGACCCGGCCGTTGTCCTGCAGGGTCAGCCGCCAGGCGTTGGCCAGTGAAAAGTCGACTTCCAGATCCTGGCGGAGCTGCTGGTTTAGCGATTCGCTGGTGATCAGCAGCCCCATCTCGGTGTTGATCCGCAACGAGCGCGGATCGAGATTAGCGCTGCCGATAAACACCTTATCGGAATCGAACAGCAGGGCCTTTGCATGCAGGGCAAGCTGTTTCGCGCCGACCGGTTTGAGCATGTATTTCGGCCGATCCTCAGCGTCAATCCGAACTTCGTGGAGCGCTGCACCCATACCCAGCAAGCCCTTCAGATGATTACGGTAAGCGCTGTGTGCCGCGAGGTGATTATTCGAACGGATCGAGTTGGTCAGCATTCGCACGGCAACACCGCGTTCCACGGCGCGGGCGATGGCTCCCTCCAGCTCGGGCGTCGGGATCAGATAAGCTGAGACCATCACGATCTCTTGCTGGGCGCTGTCGAACAGTTCGATCAAGCGATCGGCCACAGCCACCGGGGCGTCCGCGGCGCTGGCGGGGTTGTCGTGGGCGGGTGCATCGACAATGAGCTCGGCCATGCCTTCATGTGCCGACCGCGCCAGCGAAAGCCAGCGCTCACGCTGTATCTCGGGAGCGTCCTCCTGGTGGAGATCGTTCGCGTTTACTCCCTCTGACCTTGCTGCCTCAAGCGCCTCCGGCGAGGCCTGCTCGTGTGATAGCCGATCGATGGGAAACGACCAGCGATCGTTCCAGTAGTCGTCGAACGCCTCGCTGATCTCCTGCACCACGTTACCGCCGGCAATGAGCTCGAGATCGCGAAAGTTTGCTTCGTTGTCGAGGCCAAAGTACTCGTCAGCAATGTTCCGACCGCCGACAATGGCGATTCGGTTGTCTACCACCATCACCTTGTTGTGCATGCGATGGTCGAGCCGGCGAAACTCAGCCAGGTTCAGCAGCTGACGCGTCGCCAGCCCTCCGCCCCGCCGCTTGAACGGGTTGTACACCCGGTACTCAAGGTTTGGATGTTCGGCCAGCGCCAGCAGCAGCCGATCCTGGTGTACCAGGAACGTATCGTCGACCAGCACCCGAACCCGCACGCCGCGGTCCGCGGCTGCCAGCAGGCGATCCAGCATGAGCGAACCCGCGGTGTCGAAATGCCAGAGAAAAGTTTGAAAGCTCAGACTTTCAGTGGCCGAGTCGATAGCATGCAGCCGCCAGTCGAGGGCTGCCGGGCCGGTGTTGAGCAGCTGATACCAGCTTCCGTCTCTCGCCGACGCTACCTCGTTCCAAACCGGAGCCTCGGCCGGGGACGGCGTAAACTCCGGCGCCAGCGAAACCGGCTCGAGGCCGGCGCACCCGGCAAGCAAAAGGACCGCACAAAACTGTAGGACCAACGGTTTCACTGACGGATAACTAGTTCAGGGAGTTGGCTGGGTTCTTCACGAGACTTCGCAACTTGAACACTAGCTTAGGGAAAGCAAAAGCCTCTGCCCAGCGAGCAAGTCTGTTGTTTTGGCAGATAGCCGCACCAACGCTTTGAATTCGCTCCGTAACCGTGGTGGTCGATGAACGATCGCTCTAGCATCTGGTGGGGCACCCCGTCGGTACCGACACCCAACTTTATCGGGCTTAAATATTGCTAGGTTTTTGTTTTTACTGCTACCCTTCGCGAAATCGGCAGTTGCACGCGAAAGCTCGCGAATGAAACCTTCGCCCGAAACATGTTCATAAGGAAAGCAATGCAAAAAACCATTTTGTTAGCGACACTGCTTTTTTCGGTAAGCGTCGCAGCTACTGGCGCAAACAATAAGGCCTTGATCGTCGTCGGTGGTAATACTTTTGGCGGAGAAGACGTTTATCTGCATGTCGCAAACCACGCTTCCAAGGTTCTGAAGCGGAACGGTTTTTCGAGCGTCCGAACTCTAGTTCGGCCATCTTTCAGGTCCTTGGATTACAGCCTGATGACACAATTCATCAACGCTGACAACGCAGTGCTGTTGATATTGGCGCCGACGGCAAATAACGGCGACCTACTATTCTTGAACCCACAGACGTATACGGCATCGTTGATGCGGTCGAGACTAATTGTCGCGAAAACCCGGATCTCGAACAGTTTAACGGTGATACACGACGGGCCAAACACGCACAGATTTGTCGAACAACTCGCCTTCGGAACTGGGCCAAGCGATGCCCCTTACTTAGTCGCTAACCAGCAAGGTTACCGAGCTGGTTTTCTTGGACTTGATACAGTAGCTCACCTACTCTTCACAGGAATCTTGGCAGGTGATTGTGTGAAGGAAGCGGCTCTCTCTGCGCGCAATGCCCAACTGTTTATCTACAACTCGTCGGGACTGGTCATAGATGCGAATGGTAATGGCTTGTTCAACGAGCTTTTTGACGGATTCGGTAACACGTGTTTCCAACTAAGTCTATGAACACCAAAACACAACTATACCTTTGCGCGTTATGTATGATTTTGGGAATTGCGACAAGCGTGCTAAACGTCGCTTCTGCTCAGTCACAGGTCTTGATTATCGACAGCGGGGTGGAAGGTTCGGGCCCTCCCGGTTCTGACTCGCTAATTGATACTCGAAGGCGTATTGCGACTTTCGGTTTCCAAACATTCCGTGACTTAGGCTTTTCTTCCTCAGACATAATTTATTTGGTAAACGATAGTTCGATTGCCAACGCGGACGGGTTGGCGAACCTCGCCAGTGTTTTTTCGGCGTTCGCAGGTGTTCCACCGACAACAAAAGACGTTTTTGTGTTTATCGTCGCTCATGGAGGCAGCACCTCAATCCGCCTAAACTCGTCGGAAAGTCTTTTGTTCACGGATCTGAGCGACCTAGTAATTGACTTGCAACAACGGGTAACGGGCAAAGTGACGATGCTTGTAGGCTCCTGTTTTGGAGGGGGTTTACTCTCAACGTTCCAAGCGAGATCAGCTGGGATATTCCCGACATGGTCCTCCGGCACATGGGTCTCTCCAACCATCATGACTGCAGCAGGTGAAGATAATCCTTCCTACTACATTGCTCGCGGCTCTGTTTCTTTTGAAATGCGCTTCCTTGAAGGATTGCTTGCGCGGCGAACCGTATCAGATGCCTTCACCGTAGCGGCTGGGTTAACACAAGTAGGCATTCCTATACAGACGCCGTTAATTGATGCGAACGCAAACGGTACATCTGGAGAGGCCCAAGACTTCTCATGGGCCAATTACGTTATCACCGGGTTCTGAAAAAGTGACACGAAGCGTTGAAGTAACTCTACTCGGCTTTGATTCTCACGAGCATCTGTCGTTAGGATATTTGTGAACGGATTGCGCTGAGAAACAACCGACCTTAGTTAGCGTCAGATCCCGCGCACCGAACAATTCGGTCACCTTTAGGAAGCAAATACGCAAGGTTTAATCTCCATCGATGAGACCGCATTGCGCCCTAACGCCCTTTCATACTTGATTCAACCGATCATGCGATCCGTTGTTTCTATGTAGACGCACTTGTTCATAGACAGCAGCGACCCGAGGTCTTTGTTGGCGCTCCCTTTCAGCATCTGAGTAATGCCGATCTCCAAGTCAGTCACTAGGCCAGTCACTTCTACAGCAGTGTACAGGCTGCCGGGTCGCCTTTGGGAAGCGCTGCAGGCTGAGCCGTCGGCGTTTCGAAACCGTCGCGGAAGCGGTAGTTGATGGTGAGCGGCACCGAGGCAGAGCAGTTATTGGTGGCGTTGCTTTCACCATCGACCGTGTCCACGCACGCACCAAAGAAGAAGCTGCCTTCGCTCTCCGGGGCCTGGACGGAAGACGTGTTGGGCGAAATCTGCCCCGCCATGATGCCCGCGATCATGCTGCTGCCGATCTCGGTGTCGCTGGTATCGATCGTGGCATCGTTCGAGAGGTAGAAGCGCAGCGCGGTTGCTGGTGAGGCACCGGCACCGCTGTTACTGATTTGGGTGCTAACGCTAAACGACTCACCAAAGAACATCTCGTTGGAGCTTGTGTTGAGGCTACTAATCGTCAGGTCTGAATCCATGCTAACCCCTTCGGGCATCAGTGGGATGTCGCAGGGGGTTATTTGATCCTGGACCAAATCAAACTGAATGTTTCTAGACACATAACCCTGTCGAAACACGGTCGCAGTCGCTCCCGTGACTTGCGATGCAATACCCGAATAAACGCCATTAGCTGGATTGCTGTAGGCGGTTAAGCCAACATTTCCGCCAATAACCGCCGCCAACGGAATTGGCTGCATAGTGATAGCGTCAGTAACAGTCCCGGTAAGCTCACCCGATATAAAAATCTCAGGGCGAATCAGATGCAAGCCGAAACTCGGATCATCCGGGATACAGTATTCCTCGTTGTCGGCAATCATGTTTCCGTTCACGTCCAGACCCTCGTTTCGACACTGGCTGAGCGAGATGGCGTAGTCGCTCGTCGTGTCGAAACGGAATTCAATATCAAATGGCTCGAAGATGCAGCCCTGGTCGATGAGCTCGAGCGTCCCCGGATCTCCGACCGGCGGGACAATTTCGGTTAGGTTGCTGCCGTCGACCTGGAAAATTCGAATAAATACACCGGCACCTTGAAAAGGCTCGGTCGTGGTCATCGAAATACCCGAGCCAAAAGGCGGGCTCCTGAAACTTATGGGGTACACGTTGCCAGTGCTGGCAAAGTCGAAGGCTCGAAAGAAAAACCAGTCCACGTCGGTATCGTCACTGAAGTTTTGTACCTGCGAAAACTCAGTGTATGGCGCAATCGGAAAAGCCGTTTCGAAGGTGTTATTAGGCTCGAACGCATCCGGCGCCGGAGGCGTGACCCCATCGCAGAATCCCGCCGATTCTCCGCCGTGAGCCGCGCCGGCCGACACGGCCAGCGCCAGCAACGCGGCCTTCCAAGGCAGCTTTTTCCTATTCCCGATCCGCACGAAACAGCCCCTTTTAGTTCCTGAGATTCGACCCGTCGAGTATAGCCGGAATCGTGCCAAGGCACTGATTTATCGCGAATTCGCTGTCCCGTCATGACTTCGTTAGGAAATGTTCAAGCTTTCTGGCGGCTATGCGACATGATCGAAGCTGACACATAGACAGGGAGAAAACCATGAACAAGCAGAGTGCGCTCCACCATCTGTCTGCCCTGCTTCTGGCGGGCGGAACGGTTCTTACTGCCGGAGCCTTTGCCCAAAGCGGTGGTGGCTTTGACATTCGGCGCAGCGTAATCGCCGGCGGCGGCGGACAGGCCGCGGGGGGAGACTTTGTGCTGACCGGCACGGCCGGGCAGCCAGCAACGCAGGAGTCCGCCGGCGGCGACTTTACGGTGCGCGCCGGATTCTGGGCTCAGGAAAACGTTGTGCGCCCGGAGCTGATTTTCGCGAATGGATTTGAGTAAGGAGGGCTTACTATGAAACGGACTTACCTTTGTCTCATCGCCGGGCTGTGCGTGATGAGTTTAGCTTCCGCAGCACCCCTGGAGACCGCTTTCACCTATCAGGGCCAGCTCAATCAGCTGGGGCGCCCGGCCAACGGTACCTTCGATTTTGAGGTGTCCCTGTTTGACGTTGCCGAAAACGGTTCAGCCCTGGCGCCCGCCGTGGTGGTCGAGGATGTAGACGTTGTTGACGGTATTTTTTCCATCGAGCTGGACTTTGGGCTCACGGGTATCAGCGACGAACAGCTTTGGCTGGAGGTCGGCGTTCGCGACGGCAGGCAGATCGCGCTTTTTACGCCACTCACGCCTAGGACCAAGCTCGCACCTTCTCCCGCCAGCCTCTACGCACTGAGCGCTGGCGTGGCCGAAACGCTGGCTATCGGCAATCTCATCACGGTGGCAACGGTCGGCGGAGATTTCTCATCCGTCGCCGCGGCGCTGAACAGCATCTCCGACGCCAGCCCGGAAAACTCCTACCTGGTGCAGGTAGGTCCTGGCGAGTTTACGGAGACTGACCTGGTGGAGGTGCCGGGAAACGTGCAACTGCGAGGCAGCGGTATTCAGGCAACTACCATCGTCAGCGAACGGACTGCTGGGACGCAAACCGCCGATGCGGCGACCGTGCGGCTTCTTGATGCTGCGCAAGTCAGCGGCTTGACCGTCAGAAACCGCGGGAACTCGGCTATTTCCATCGGCGTATTCATGTCAGTCGACGTCACGCTCAGCACGGTGCTTGAAGACGTCAACGTGATCCTTGACGATGTCGGTGGAGTTGGCCACACCGCAATTTATCTGCTGGACGCTGCGCCGACGATCCGCCGGGTCCGAGCGCAAGCGGAGGGAGCTACTAACGTCAATGCCGGGCTGGCCAGCGTCAATGCGGCCGCCGGATTTCCGCAGGCGCTCATCTACGACTCGACTTTCCTAGGTGGGGGAGGCTCGGAGCTCTCCTGCTCCGGCAGCTCGAGTACGGGAATCGGCATGTTCCTTTCGGAGTCATCACCCGAGGTTTACGACAGTATCATCTGCGGTGGACAGCGCTCCGTGCAGCTGGCCATCAATGGTAGTCCCCGGTTTCAGCGGTCGCGCCTCGCTACGGCTTTCGGCTTCAACTCGGTACTCTTCGAGGTAACTGGTCTCGGGGCTATTGGCACTGCCGGCTCCCAACTGGTGTTCTTCGACAACAGCGACAAGTTAACCGGCACTCCAGACTCACTGATCTGCAGAAACAACTACGACCTCAATTTCAGGCCGCTGCAAGATGGGTTCCTGACGGCCACAGCCTGCGACCAGTAGCGTTTTTGGGGTGTCGCCGGTCACAGCCCTCCCGGCTGGCGGCGCCTCACTTTTTCTTTCGATGACGGTCCCTGGCCGGCGGCGGATTCACCCGGCTCAGATTCAGCCGCTGTCCGCACACCCAGGTTTTCTTGAGCGATCGAAACACCTCGCCGGGCATGCCGGATGGCAGGTCGACGGTCGAGTGATCCTGCTCGATATTGATGCGTCCGATGTAGCGTGAATCCAGCCCCGCCTCGCTGGCGATAGCACCGACGATGTTGCCCGGCTTAACGCCGTGCTGGTGCCCAACGTCGATCCGGTAGCGGTCCATGCCCTTTTCGGGCCTGTCGCCGTCTCGCCGGCCTTTGCCAACCGTACGACGAGAATCGTCTCGAGGCCCTCGCCCTTTGTCGTTCCCTTTTTGCCCCCGCGCTTTGTCTCCCTTATGCCGGCTGCGCTGATCCCGCTCCTTGAAGGCGGGCGGATTGGGCTCGTCCTTCAGCAGCAGCGGCTGATCCCCAAGCGCCAGCCTGGCAACCGCCGCCGCGATGTCGAGGGCGGGCACGTTATGCTCCTGCTGGTACTGCTCGAGCAAAGAGCGCAGAAACTCCAGCTCGCCGGCCGCCAGGGTGTCCGTAATGCTCTGCTTGTAGTCGGCCAGCCGCTTGTTGTTCACCATCTCGGTGGTTGGCAGCTCGAGCCGGGCGATGGGCTGGCGAGTCGCGCGCTCGATCGTTTTGAGCATGCGCCGCTCGCGCGGGGCAACAAACAGGATCGCCTCCCCCTGGCGGCCGGCGCGGCCCGTGCGGCCGATGCGGTGGATGTAGGCTTCCGCGTCGTAGGGGATGTCGTAGTTAACGACATGCGTGATTCGGTCGACATCGAGCCCCCGCGCCGCGACGTCCGTGGCCACCAGAATATCCAGCGAACCGCGCTTCAGCCGATCGATCACCTGTTCGCGGTTTTTCTGGACCATGTCGCCGTTGATCGCCGCCGCGGCGTGGCCTCGAGCCTCCAGCCTCTCCGCTAGCTCGGTAGTCGCAATCTTGGTGCGCACAAAAATGAGCGTGGCGTCGAACGGCTCAACCTCGAGCACCCGAGTCAGAGCGTCCAGCTTGTGGAGGCCGCTTACCACCCAGTATCGCTGGTTGATCGTGTCAGCCGTGGCGGTTTTCGCCGCGATTTCGATCGTCGCCGGGTCTTTCAGATGGCGCCGGGCGATCCGTTCAACTTCTTTTGGCATGGTCGCGGAGAACAGGGCCATCTGCCGCTCCTCCGGAGCCTGTTCCAGGATCCACTCGACGTCATCGATGAAACCCATGCGGAGCATCTCGTCCGCCTCGTCGAGCACCAGCGCCTTGAGGTTTTCCAGCTTGAGCGAGCCGCGCCGCATGTGGTCCATGACCCGCCCCGGCGTGCCGACCACCACCTGTACCCCTCGACGCAGCTGGCGAAGCTGCTGGCCGTACTCCTGACCGCCGTAGATCGGCAGCACGTGAAAGCCGGGCATTTTGCTGGCGTAGCGCTGGCACGCCTCTGCGACCTGGATCGCCAGCTCGCGCGTCGGCGCAAGCACCAGCAGCTGTACCGCCTTGGACTTCAGATCCAGCCGGGCCAGCAAAGGCAGCGTAAAGGCCGCGGTCTTGCCGGTGCCGGTAGGCGCGTGACCCAGCAGGTCGCGCCCTTCCAGCAGCACCGGGATCGATTGCGCCTGAATCGGGGTGGGGTTTTCGTAGCCGACGGCGTCAAGCGCCTTCAGGAGACTGCCTGGCAGCTCGAGCTCAGCGAAGGTTAGCGGCGCTTTTGGGGAATCGTTCATGAGCAGTTCCGGCGTCAGACCGGGCATAAGGGGCGCGCAGTATACCCGCCTGGCGGCCAGATGGCGGTGTCGGGTTCCGCTGAGCCACCGCGTATCCCCTGTATGAACCAAGTAAGGGGATACACCATGAAACACGGAACGTTGCTGATTTTTTTGCTGGTTTTCCAGAGGATTGCGGGCGCAGCACCGCTGGAAAGTGCCTTTAGCTACCAGGGTGAGCTGCAGCAGGGAGGGCAACCGGCGAACGGCCAGTTCGACTTCTCGTTTGCTTTGTTCGACGTAGATACCGGCGGCTCGCCGCTCGGCTCAGCGATTGAGCTACAGGACGTTAGGGTGGTCAACGGCATCTTCACCGTGCAGCTCGACTTCGGCATCTCACCCTTTGCCGGCGATCAGCTGTGGCTGGAGATCGAGGTAGGTCCGGATGTGGCTACTCAACCGCTGGAACCTTTGCTGCCGCGCCAACCCGTCAGCGCCGTACCTTATGCACTGCACGCGGAGTTTGTCGCCATGGGTTCGGTGGGCTCGGGCGAAATTGCCAGCGGCGCGGTAGGGAGTGCGCAGATCGACGAATCTCAGGTGCAGCAGCGGATTCAGGGCACCTGCAGCGCGGGCACGGCGGTGACCGCCATCAGCGAAAGCGGCCAGGTGACCTGCCAGCCGGTTGGCGATGGCGACTGGTCGGTCGGCCAGAACTTCATCACCACCGATGGCGGGGCCGGCGTGGGCGGAGCAACGGGCCCGGTGGGCGCGGGAAGATTTGTGGTTCAGGACTATGACGAGTTCAGCCTGGAGCCGTTCGGCGGTATGTATGTGGATGTCGACAAGCTGGCGGAGGAAAAACCTTTTTACGGCTACGCCGTAGCGGGACAGCCGCGAGCGTTTACGGAATTCGATGAGCAGACCGACCAGTTTCGGGTCTGGAATGGTTCCTACTCGCTGATCCTGGATCGGGAGGCTAGGTTGGGTGTGGGTGGCGCTGTTCCTGAACAGACGCTGCACGTACAGGGCGATGCGAGAATCGAAGGCCTCAGCCATGCAAGCGCAGGGAACCGGGTGGTGCTGGTTGAAGCGAATGGCGATCTGGTTCTAGGACCTGACCAGGCAACCACTCGAGTCAAAGCCATTTCGCACACCGCCTTCGACCTCGCAGACCCGACCGCCAGCGCGGTGCGGGTTCAGGACTTCAGGGGCGTTTACCTGGAAAAATCGAGCGGTTCCTTCGCCGATCTTTTTGCGCCGCTGGAACTGCCTGACGGCGCGGTGATTACGGCGCTCGAATTCTTCTACGTCGACAATTCCGCCGGCCAACTCACCCTACAGCTACGACGAAATGAACATACAACCGATAGCTCGGCGCCAATTCTGAGCGGGCAAACATCCAGTGCGTCAGCAAACGTTAGGACGCTGGCGTTTCTAGATCAGAACATTGTTGTGAATAACCAGGCGGGGACGCTGTATCTCGCTGGAACGGTTTTCACCGCCAGCGACGTTAACCTACAGATCCGATCAGCCAGGGTCACCTACATTGAGCCGTAATTCGTCGGAGCGCTAGCGCGTCATCCAATGAGATGACCCCAGGTCCGCGACCAGCTCATCGCGCAGCTGGTCTGCCAGGTCACTTTCACCTGCGCAACGAGCTTTGACCATCTCCCAAAGCCGGTAGCTTAAGCTGGGAGGCTCTGGGCGCAGAACGTCAGAAGCTTCGTTGACCCTGCACGACTCCCGCACTCGCGCGATACGGGCCTCCATCGAAGCGGGTGCCGCTGCACTCACCTCTTCGGCTGTGGCGCCGGTGGCCAACAGCCAGCGCGCCCTGGCCTGGCCGAGCGCCCCTGCGGCGGCGGTACCGGGCGGCGGCGGCGACCGGTCATGTGTAGCCAGCAGACCCGCCGCTTCGTCCAGCCTGCCGGTATCCACGGCGAGGAGAATCTGCTCGGCTGCCAGCAGGTGTTTCATCCTCTGTCCCTGGGGAGCGACCAGCGGCGCAGCTTCAGCCAGCTTTTCACCGGCAAGGGCAAAATCTCCCTGCATCCGATAGAAGATCGCCTGCTGCATGATGGCGAACGACGCCAGGTAGGGTTCGCCGTCCGTGCTGGCACGAACTGCCGCCTCTGCCTCACCGTACCGCACCAGCGCCTCGTGGAGTCGACCCAGATCCAGCGCGCGGGTGGCAAGTATGGCCTTTTCACGCACTTGAACCGCCGGCCGATCCGGGAAGGCCTGCATCACCGCATCATGCATCCGGCTTGCCAGCTCATAGCCGCGTTGATCGCTCTCCGCCACGCGGCCGGCAATGGCAGCAATCATGCCGTAGCTGTTCAGTTCAGTTTCATTCGAGATGTCTTTGATAGCGTCCACATAGGGGTTGGTGAGCTCTCTGACCCTCTCGTCTTCTCCTTGCTCGGCGAGCACCCACGCCAGCCTCCCCACGGCCTCAAGCTCTAACTCGAACGGAACGCTGCCTGCCGACCGGTTAGCCAGTTCTAGGGCCTCGCTTACCAGCCGCGCACCTTCCTCGAGGCGACCGTTGTCTATCGCCCCGTCCGATATTGCCAGCAGTGCATTGACATGCTCTGCGCCGCCCCGCAGTTCGCTTTGTTCTATCAGCGGTAGAGCCATGGCCATTGCATCCACAGAGCGCGTCGTTTCGCCTCGGTAGTCAAGCGCCGAACTGAGCAATCTCAAGATCCGAACCTGGGCGACCGGATCGCCGATTTCCCCAACCTCATCGACCGCCTTCTGCAAGAACTGGCCGACAGTAGGCGAGGTGCTGTAATCGGAATTGAGGCTGGTTAAAGACCGCTCTAGAAAGCTCAGCATTCGGTTTGCACGAGCTGCCTCGAGTTCCGCCAGGTCACGCTGCTCGCGGATCTCGCTTTGCTGACCGACGTAAACAACGGCAGTGCCCAGCATCCCCAGCAACAGAACCCCGAGCACGGCGCTTGCAGCCCGGTGCCGCGTAACAAGTCTCGCGAGGCGGTATCGCCAGCCGCCGGCCCGAGCCTTGACCGGCTGTCCCCTGCGGAAGGCATGCAGGTCTGCTTCGAGGGAGTCGATGCTGGCGTAGCGTTCGGCAGGCTCCTTTCGCAGACACCTCTGGATGATGGCAGCGAGGTCGGTCGGGATACTCGTCGGGATCTTGGGCTCTGCCCACAACACCTGCTCAAACTGTGCCGAGACATTGTCCGCACTGACCGGCGGGCGGCCGACGGTCACGGCGAAGAGCAACGCGCCAGCCCCATAGATATCGGTTGCCGTGCCGGTAGGCCCCTGATCGATTTGCTCTGGCGCCGCGAACGCAGGCGTGTACGCCGAGTTGGTCTGTTGGGTGTGATCTGAGGTGTCGTCCAGCAACCGCGCAACCCCAAAATCCAACAGTCGGATACCGCCACCATGCTCGAGCATGACGTTGCCGGGTTTGAGATCTAAATGGGCGATCAGCCGCTGATGGGCGTGCGACAAAGTGCGACAAAGGCTGATCACCAGATCAACGGCATCGGTCGGCGACAGCGTCCCGCGCTTCAGTCGATTAGACAGGGTTTCACCATCGACCAGCTCGACCACCAGCCAGGGCGAGCCATCGTCGAGGACTCCGCCGTCGAGCAACGTAGGAATGCCGGGATGATCCAGGCTGGCGAGCAGTCGGCGCTCGCGCTTGAAGCGACGCAGCGCGCTGTCGTTGGCCAGCCGGCCGACCAGCACCTTGAGTGCGCCATGCTGCTGGAAGCCCTCGCCGCGGCGGGTAGCCTGAAAGACCATCCCCTGGCCACCGCTGCCCAGCCGGTCGCCGATGCGCCAAGCGCCAATTTGATCCAGGCTAGCGAGGGCGCCGATCAAAGACACTTACCTGGCGTCTAGCTTGTTAAGCGGGCCCACCTATTGAACCATCCAGTGCGTAGCGCCCAGTTGCCTGACTAATTCGTCACGTAGCTGGCCTGCCTCAGCAGGCTCACCCGCGCAACGCGCGCTGGCCATTTTCCACAGCCGGTAGCTGAGGCTCGGCATATCAGACTCCTGCGGCTCCGGCTCATCGACAAAACTGCAGGACTCTCTCAACCCCGCAATACGGGCGTGCAGTGAACCGGGCGCTGCCGCCTTTACGGCTTCAGCCGCCGCACCCTGAGCCAACAACAGTCGTGCCTTTGCCTCACCCAGCGCCTGCGCGGCGCTGGTCCCGGGGTTGGGCGGCGACTGATTCTGCTCGGCCAGCAGCTTTGAGGCTTTATCGAGTTGGTTGGCGTCGACGGCCAGCAGAATCTGCTCTGCTGCCAGGAGCTGCTCCATCCGCTGACCCTGACTGGCGACCAGCGGCGTAGCCACCGCCAGCCGCTCCGAGGAACGGGCAAAGTCACCCTGGGTTCGGTGAATGGCCGCCTGCTGCATGATGGCGTAGGAGGCCACAAAAGGCTCCCCGTCCGTGGCGGCCCGAGCGGCCGCCTCCGCTTCCTCGAACAGCCTCAGCGCTTCTGCAGCACTGCCGAGCGCCAGCGCCCTTCGACCCAACACCACCTTTTCCCTCACGTGGACAGCGGGTCGATCGGGGAAAGCTTCGAGCACCGCATCATGCATCTGGCTGGCGAGCTCGTAGCGACGCTCGTCGCTCTCCGCCACCCGCCCCGCCATGATTGAAATCATGCCGTAGGCGTTGAACTCCTCATCGTTGGCGATCTCCTGCATGGCGTCCAGGTAAGGGGCAGTGAGTTCTCTTACCCGATCGTTCTCCCCGTTTTCGGCCAGGGCCCAGGAGAGCTGTCCGACCGCCGAAAGCTCGTACTCGAGCGTTACCGGACTGTTTTCCTTTCGGGCCAGATCCAAAGCTTCCTCAGACAGTCGGATGGCTTCCGCGGTCCGTCCGTTGGCAATCGCCTCGTCCGACAGCGCCAGGAGTGCGTTGACGTGGAGATCCCCACCCCTCAGTTCGGTACTCTCCAACAAAGGCAGCGCCAGGGCCATGGCCTGAGTGGCCGCGGCCGTTTCGCCCTGGCCATGCAGGGCCAGGCCCAGAAGATTCAGGAGACGGGCCCGGGCCACGGGATCACTGATTTCCTCCGACTGATCGACCGCCTGCCGCAGAAACTGGCCGACCGTCGGCGACGAGTTCAAATTCGAATCCAGCCCGGCCAGCGCTTTTTCCACAAAATCGAGCATGCTGTTCGCGCGCTCTGCTTCAAGCTGCGCGAGGTCGCGCTGTTCGCGTATTGCGCTTTGCTGGCTTACGTAAACGCCGGCGCTGGCCAGCCCCCCCATCAGCAGGAGCCCAAGCGCCGCGCTCGCGGCCCGGTGTCGAGCGACAAGCTTGCCGAATCGATAACGCCAGCCGCCCGCTCGCGCGGAAACGGCCTGACCTTCGCGAAAGGCCCGAAGGTCCGCCTGCAGAGCGTCGATGCTGGCGTAACGTTGCGACGGTTCCTTTCGCAGGCAGCACAGGATAATGGCGGCGAGATCGGTCGGGAGACGGGCCGGCAACTGTGGCTCTTCCCGCAGGATCTGATTCAGCTGAGCCGAGACGTTGTCAGCGGTAAACGGCGGGTGACCGGTCAACGCAGCGAGTAGTACCGCCCCGGCGCCATAAATGTCCGTGGCCGTGGTGGCCGGCTGCTGATTGATCTGTTCCGGCGCGGCAAAGGCGGGGGTGTACGCAGGGCCGGTTTGGGCGATCGCGTGCGATGCGTCGTCGACCAGCCGGGCAATCCCAAAATCGAGGAGCCGAACCCGGCCGCCCTGATCCAGCATGACGTTGCCCGGCTTGAGATCCGAATGCGCGATCAGCTTCTGATGCGCATGGGACAGCGTATCGCAAAGGCTGATCCCGAGATCGACAGCCTCATCCTGCGGCAGCGGGGCCTGCCTGAGGCGGCTGGACAGCGTTTCGCCCTGGACCAGCTCCACCACCAGCCAAGGGGAGCCGTCCTCCAGAACGCCGCCGTCCAGGAGCGTCGGAATGCCCGGATGATCGAGGCTCGCCAGCAGACGCCGCTCGCGCTCGAAGCGACGCAGGGCGCTGGGGTTGGCCAATCGGCTGTTGAGCAGTTTCAGGGCACCGCTTTGCTCAAAGCCCTCCCCGCTGCGCGTAACGGCGTAGACGGTTCCCTGGCCGCCGCTGCCGAGCGGCTTGCCAACCCGCCAGGCACCGATCTGCTGATGCTCATCGAGCGCCTCAGCGTCGTCCAGGTCTGCGAGTACGCCGCCTGGCGTCAAGGAATCAAGGGCGCCGCCCTGCCGCGCAAGCGCACCCAGCAGCGCCTCGACCTGGCCCACCACTTCGCTATCGTGCTGCCCCGTGATCGAACGCAGCCAGTCTGCGCGTTCTGCCTCGGGAAGATCGAGCGCCTGGTCCAGCAGCGCCTCGATTTCAGCCCAGGAACTCAGGCTGTGCCCCTTCCATGCCCATGGCGAGCAGTGCTTTGGCCTTTTGCCAGTCGCGCTGGGCCGTGCGTTCCGTCACCCCGAAGATGTCGGCGCATTCCGCGAGCGTATAGCCGCCAAATACCCGACATTCCACCAGCTCCACCAGCCGCTCGGAGTGCCCGGCCAGACGCTTCAGGGTATCGTCCACGGCCAGCAGCGACTCCACCTGATCGGATACGAGTCCGTCAGCCGTGGCTGGCTCCGGCGGCGTCCGCTTGCCCGCTTTGCGGGCTCGAATCCGGTCGATCAGGATGTTGCGCATGGTGCGGGCACACAGGGCGTAGAAGCGGTTTTCATCGGACGTATCGAGCGAGCGGCTGGCCACCAGCTTGAGAAAAAGCTCATTGACCAGCGCGGTGGTGTTGAGCGTGGGCGAAGGTCCAACAGAACGTCGGGCAGAGGCCGCCAGCTGGTGCAGCCGCGCATAGGCGACGGGCAGCAGATCGTCCAGCGACAAATCGGCCGGCAGCCCCGAAGCCAGGTTGCTTGCGTTGTCCGCGGCCGGGTCGACGTCCTCGTCTTTCCCCTCGGCCGCGCCAGGGCGGCCAGCGCCCGGCGGTGTGCGATCCATCGATGGATCTTACCACCAGCAGCCGGCAGGAAACGTGACCATCCACGGGGTTTCAATCGACGACCAGAAACTGGGCGAGCTTCGGATTGTCGGTTCTTTGACTACTCGAAACTGTCCGCGAAGAGCAGATCGTCGTAGCCGTAGAAAAATGCCGCGCCCGTTCGCGTATCGGTGCTGTCTTCCGCGGTTGGGTCGCCGGCTACCGCCAGGATTTGCCGTCCCCCCTGGCGAACCGCCAGGGCTGCGCTCACACCGTACTCACGGGTGTTACTCGGGTCTGGGAAAATCGGAGCCGGGTTTCGATCCACCTCTTCCCAACCGCCGTTGCGGCGGGAAAACAGATAGCCCGCATCCTGAGCGCCGGCCCAGAGCAGGTTACCCACAACCCCGACCGAAAGTCCGAAGGAGCCGATAAACTCCGGCTGGCTTGGCAGCAGATTGATCGATTGGCCCCAGTTATCCACGCCGCCCAGATTGCGCTCAAAGATGAGGATCGATCCGTCGTTGCTGACCAACGGCGTTTCGTCGCCGCCTCCCTGCAGGTCACCCACCGCCACATAGCTGGTTGTGGCCGCTACCGCGGCACCAAAGCGGGCGTTACTTAAGGAATCACTCCGAGCCAACGTTCGGCGAAGTGTCCAGCCGCCGGGACCGTTCTGATAGATGTAGGCCTGACCGACCTCGTTTACTCCTTCGACGTTGTAGCTCGGTAGCCCTACCGCCAGCACATCACCGCTGATCGATACCCGCTCGCCAAAACCTGCCAGACGCTGAACGTCCGAAGGCGGCATTTCCAACACCTGTCTTAGAGTCCAGGTTGCCCCCTCCAGCTGGTAAAGAAGCACCTGACCTACATCATTACCGTCAGTGGGGCCTAAATCGAGCCAATCAACGCGGCCCGCGCCAACGGCCATCCAGTCGCCGGAAATCGAAACGTCGTTATCCAGCTCCCGGTCACGACGGTCATCGCTATCCTCCAGCGCCAATCGTTGGCTGAAACCCCAGTTGTTGCTACCTCCTGCGTTCCGTCGATAGAGGAAGGTGCCGGCGTTGCTGCTGGTCGCGGCTAGCCACTCTCCGTCGAGCGCGAGCCGCGCTCCCAGCCGCCGGATCAGATTGGGCTCGGCCGCGCGCTCGAGTGTCTTCACCAGACTCCAGTTGGGTGCCGGGCCTTCTTCGTATCGAAGCAGGTAGACCTGTCCGTCCTGGCCGAGGTTGAGCGAGGCGCCAACCATGGCAAAGTCGCCGCTGATAGCGAGCGCGTTACCGAAACCCTGATCAGTTCCCGGAACAAGGTCGATGTCGCTGCGGAATATTTCATCCGTGGGAAGCAGGTCCTGCGCCGATAGCTGGCCACATAACGTGCCGCAAAGAAGACCCACCCCTAGCCAGGGCTTAACTGCGAATTTCATGCTGTACCTCAGAATGTTGCTCGTCTACACAGGGTACGGATCGCAGGTCAATAATCCGACAAGGCCTGCCGGAAATTTCTTTTTTTTCAGTGACGCCAGACCTCGAGGCGTTTCCGCCGAAGCTACTTGGGCTCAGAGTTGAGCCAGCGGCTTTGCTCATCCATCAGTTCTTTCATATCCGCCCGGGTCTTGGGTAAATCCTTGGCCGGAATATCGAGGTGGTTGAGCGGCAGTTCCTGCTGGTATTGCTCGAAGACCGGCGCCACTACCTCCAGCGGGTAGCGAGGGATGAAGCGGCCCTCGCGAAACTCGGCGATGGGAATCTCCGCCTGGATGATGGTTTCGTTGTTGGTCGGATCCTCCGCCAGCACCTTGCCGTCCGGACCGACAATCAGCGACCCGCCACCATACTTGGCATAGGGGCCGTCCGGCGGGAAGGTGATGTTGGACATCGCGGAGTAGAAGCGATTGAAAAACGCCGTCGCCCTGACGTCTTCTTTGGAGAACAGGGTTGAGGTGCGGAACATGATCTCTACGCCGCGCATCGCGTAGGCGGCAAAGACAAACGGATCGAGCTGCACCGTGCTGACCGCGATGTTGCCGTATTCGGTGCGCAGCACCGGAAACATGGCCTCCACGCCGTACATCTCCCGATAACGGTCGTGGACGTTTTCGATGGTGGTCGTCGGAATCTCCCCGTCGTTGCCGAGGCGCTTGACGTTGCGGGTTTTCCAATAGCGCTCGGCGACCTTGCCGTCGCGGCCGATGACCGCGTTGATGCTCAGGATATGCCCGGGCCAGTCGTCATCGTTGGCGTAGCTGCCGAAGATAATGTACGTATCGCAGTCCTTGGCGACCTCGCCGAGCGCGTCGGTCTCCGGACCCGGGATCTTGATCGTGAACTTGAGCTTCTCCTCACGAGTGCCGGTCGAATAGCCCGTCAGCGGAAACTCATTGAACAGCAGAAAATCGGGCTTCATCCCGGTGCTGCAGGCCTTTTCCGACAGCTCCACCATGCGGGCCAGGTTGGTCTCCAGCCCCTTGGCCACGGTTTCAGCCTCCTGGAGGTTCTGCACGCCGTGCTGAATCACCTTCACCACCACCGTGTCTTTCTCCAGCGGTACCGTCGGATAGCTGCCGTCTTTGTTGACCAGCGTTGGAACGGAAGAGTCTTGAGCCGTGACGACGGCCGCAAAAAGACTCAGTGACAGCCCTGCGGCGAGGGCAAAAGCGCGAGGGGCGCTCAGGGGCGAAGTTGAAGGCGTCATAAGTGTTGTTTCCGTCAGTTTGAGGGTCGGTGTTCTTGGACCCGTGACTAAGGCAGGGGTCGATACTGATTATTTGGCCCGGGTGTGGCGTACATGATCTCGCTGGGCTCAAGGATATCCACGCGGTGCCAGGTGCCCTTGGGCACAATCAGCCCGCTTCCCGGAGTCATCTCGATATCAGGTTGATCGGTGTCGAGCAGCACAACCCGCACGCGGCCGGAAATCAGGTAGAGCGTTTCGTCTCCGTCAGGATGCATCTCGCCAGCGTGCGGCGAGTTTTCCGACATGCGGGCAATGCCGATGGTCAGGCCGTCTACCGGGATCCCCGGATCATGCCGCGCCGGGTGGATTTGGGCCTCCATACCGTGCGTCAGGCCCACCACTTCGGTGGCTGGATCGAAGGTTGTGGCTTTGCCGATCATTGTCAGATCTCAGCTTCGCAGGATCTAAGAGTGTACGCTGCCAAGGGGGCAAAGCCGAAGCGCCGTTTTTGCGAAGATGGTAGCGGGGTAGTGCGGCGCTATCGCGTGGCCGTGGAACTATTCGGTGTTTTGGCGAAAAGTGCGGCGTCGAGGAACAGCACAATCGCCTCCATCATGGCGTCCACATTAGCCTTTTTCTGAAAACCATGGCCTTCGTCCCTGGCCGCGAGATACCACGCGTGCTGACCGTTGGCTCGAACGGCGGCGACAATCTGCTCAGCCTCCGAAGCGGGCACTCTGGGGTCGTTCATCCCCTGAATAACGAGCAGGGGCGACCGTATCTTGTTGGCGTTAGTTAGCGGCGATATCTGCTGCAAAAACGACCGCATCTCCGGATCACGCTCGTCGCCGTATTCAGGCCGACGCAGGGCGCGGCGATACTCAGCGGTGTTCTCCAAAAAGGTGACGAAGTTGGAAATGCCGACAATATCAATGCCTCCGGCCAGGCGATCGCTGTAGTGCACCAGCGAGGCGAGGACCATATAGCCACCGTAGGAGGTGCCCATCACTGCCACCCTGTTCTGATCAAGATCAGGCTGGGTCGAGATCCAGTCGAGCAGCGCGCCGATGTCCTTGACTGAGTCTTCCCGCTTCCTGCCATCGTCGAGCATCTGATAGGACTTCCCAAACCCGGTCGAACCGCGAACGTTCGGAACGATTACGGCAATCCCCAATTCCGCGGCCAACAATTGATGGCGGGAGGAAAAGTCCATGCGCGCCTGAAAGGACGGGCCGCCGTGAATCGACACCACCACTGGATGTGGACCCGTTGAAGCGGGGCGATAGATAAATGCCGGTATGGTTCGCGTTTTTCCGTCCACCTTGTCGAAGGTTGGATAGCGGAGTCGTTCCGGCGCAACAAACGTGCTGCTGGGAATGCCTCCAGTCTCACTCTGCGTCCACCAACGCCACTGGGCGTTAATCTCGTCGAGCTTGAGTTCTAGCACGTCGCCGGGAGAGCTGGAGGAGTTCAGGGTCACCGCCAGTGATGAACCATCACTTTCGAACTCCAGGCTGCTGATGACCCCGGGAGGCAACGCCGGAATTTCAACGGGATTCATGCTTTGAGCATCGATCACCCGGAGATCCGACTGGCCCTCCTGGTTGACGGTGAAGGCAAAGCTGCTGCCGTCGGCCGACGCTGCGACGAGCTCAACGTCATAAGCAACGTCCGGAGTAAGCAGCGTTTTTCTGCCGGTCGAGATTTCGTAGCTAAACAGCCCCAGCGACTCGCGACCCTCATCCATGGCGATGTACATGTGTTCAGAATTTCCGGCGAAACTGACACGCCCATAGCCGATGGGGCCCGCTGCCGCGTTGATCTGATTCACCTTGCCACTCAACGGATCGAGCAGGTGCAGTTCACTGCGGTCGAGCGACATAAAGCGATAGAGCGCAATTTGCTCATCGTTGGGCGACCACGCGAGCGGAAACCACGACCCCTCTGCGGAAAAGGCAACGCGGCGCTGCGCAAGACCTTCTCCGTGAGCGACAACAATTCCCCGTTTAGCGCCCTCCAGGGTGGTCATCCACGCGATCTGATCGCCAGCGTTGGACCATTTAGGCCATGCCTTGCGCCCTTCGCCGTTCGAGATCATGCGCGACTTGCCGGTGCGGCGGTCGTACAGGTAAACCTGGAACCGCTCGTCGCCACCCTGATCCTTCAGGAGCGCAACCAAATTCGGATCCGACGGAGACGGAACGGCTGCGCCAACCGGTTCTTCAAAAAAGGTCAGCTGTCTTCGTGCTCCCTGCGGATACTGAATATGATGAAGCTGGGGCGTCGCGCCGAACCTCGTGATGACATACATCCCATGGCCGTCAGCCGCGTAGCCGGCCAGCAACGCTGACCGCGTGTTTTGATATTGACGTATCCGCTCCGTGAGAGCGGGCGGCGCAGCGGGGATAAACTCTCTGATCAGGTTGCTTTCCGTTGCCGCAGCACTCCCGGCGTCGAACAGCAGATTCGCCCCCAAAAGCAGCGTGATGAAGGAAATCTGCCTGATCACGAATCTAACCGCCTGAATATTTCCAGGAGATCGGCGTCCTGGGCTGGCCGCGCGACGCTCTCGTCGTCAAAGATCATGGTGTTCCTGTCCTCACTGTCATAGGCAGGCCAGTAGGGGACGCCCGGTCCGTTGGGGTTTCCGGTTCGGGCAAAGTTAGCCCAGGCTCGACTGACCGTATTCGCAAGGCGCCGGGGGCGATCACCGCCACCGGTCTGGCTGTCCACCAGGTCGGTGTTGGCGAAGACGAAGGCCACGTCGCTGGTGTGGAACGCTCGCGGGCGCCCGTTATAAAGCGGCGTCTGCCATGAAAACAGGTATTGCCAAACCGACGCGCCAGGCCGCTCCGCCAGCCGATCGGCTAACGTGACGGCCGGTACTCGAAACCGGCGACTGGACAAGACGGACAGCACGTCCGCCGGCGTCCATCGAACATCGATGGCCCGCGCGGCCGAGATGGCCGCTTCGGTTTGATCGGCGAGCTGTGGAGCGAGCCGCGCTTGAAGGTCATCCCAGGTGATGTCTTCGACTTCCGGCGCATTCATGCTCGGCGGCAGTTCGTTGAGCGTGCTGCCACAGATCACGGGCACCTGCGCCGATACCTGTGGCGCCTGTGGATCAAAAGGCTGGATCGGAAGGCTGGGCAAGCCTGCAGTTGGCTCATACCACCAGGGAGGTGACTGCCAACGTTTGGGCTTTTCGCCGGCAGCCTGGATCTGGGCGCTGGCCGCCTGCGCGGCCTCAAAAAACGCTTCGAGGCTCAGGCTCTGCAGCGCCGCCAGCGGGTCGGCGTCTTCCTTCAGCTTGAGTGAACTCACCAGCGCATCACCCAGTGCCGCCGAAGTGGTCTCATCATGGACCCGGATCCGAGCACCACTTTGAATGATGGCCCGGTGGAAAAGCCCGCGTGCGGCAGGCATCGCGAGCAGCACAGAGATCTTGAATCCACCGCCTGACTGGCCGAATACTGTGACGTTGCCCGGGTCTCCGCCAAAGCCCGCGATGTGTTGCTGCACCCAGTTGAGCGCGGTCACAATATCCAGCATGCCGACGTTGCCGGAGTCAGCGAGCTTTTCATCAACGCTGGCGAGGTTGGTGAAACCGAGCGGCCCTACGCGATGGTTGATGCTCGCAACGACAACGTTTTCCTGTCGGGCCAGAGCCTCTCCGTCGGTGCTGAGAAAGTCCTGACTGGAGCCACCACCAAAGCCGTCGGCGTGGAGCCAGAGCATCACCGGCAACCGGGCCTCGGGGTCGGGATCGGGCGACCAGATGTTGATTCGCAGGCAGTCCTCCATGGCGCTCGTGACAGGGCCGTTTGGAAGCAGGAAAGGCCACTCATTTGCAGACAGGTCGACTGTCGGCGGTTCACCTGCCGGACAAACCGGACCAAATGTCATGGCGCGCCGGACGCCGTCCCAGGGCGACACCGGCCCTACCGGCAGAAAACGAAACGAACCGCCGGTGGCTCCACCATAGGGAACACCCTTATAGATGTGGATACCACCCCGCACATAACCCTGCACCCGCCCACCCTGGGTCGGGACAATTTGTGCGTCCGTGGATACCGTGAAGGGTTCACTCGGCAGGCTCTCGCCGTCTGAGTCAAGCGGTGCTTTGTCGCCGCCGACAGCACAGCCCCCACCTGCCAGCGCCCCCGCCGCGACGCCAAGAAAGGATCGACGATCGGTCTTCACGTTGATTAAGCCACCACCAATTTCACTCAACTCGACTGTACTCGATCTTCTGCAGTCCTTTCCCCATCAATGCCTGGATAATTCCCATCGGCTCCGGACCCGGCTCGGCAAAGAAAATCTCCTGCAGCATCTCGTCACCGTCCAGCTCATGTCGGTCAACCAGGAATCGTTCGTTGGCCTTAAAACCCGAGTACATCACATCGCCGAAGAGCGACGTCTCAAGCACCAGGCCGTCACCCTCGTCGAGGAAATACTCGCCGTTTTGCCGACGACACATCTGGTAGTCCTTGGTCTGTACGACGTTTCCCGCCTCAATGTAGCTGGTAATCCAGTCAAGGCATCCGTCCTCGTCCTGTTCTCCCGCAGAAATGGTCAGCTCCACCTCAATCTTTCGAGCGTTTTCGCGTATCGGCAGGTTCGAAAGCAACCCTCTCCACGTACCGTGCCATGCGGGAAGAATGTGCTGATCACCCGCTTTATCGAGATCGCTGGCGCCGGCTTGGGAGGTGAGCACCAACAGGATCAGCAAACCGGTGATTGAGCGGGCGACCGTTGTGGCCATTAGCGGAACGTCCAGTTCAGACCCGCATAAAAATAGCGCCCCACGGCATCATAGTTCGCGCCGCCGAAGCCGGCGCCGTAGATGCCCGGCGGCAGGTCCGGCTCCGTAACGTTGTCGATGCCGACATACAGGTTGCCGCGGTCGCTGAAGAAATAGCGGGCACTTAGGTTGTGAATCGCGTCTCCGCCGGTACGTAGAACTTCCGGGCCAAAAATATCCGGGTTCAGCGGCGGCTGGCCGTTGACGCTTCGCACGTTGGCGGGGTCGGTTCGCAGCTGGCTGGAGAAGTAGCGGACGTTGTATCCAAAGTCGAAGGATTTGACCTGGTAATTGGCGTTGAATGTGAAGCGCCAGTCCGGATTACCGACCGTGTCGATGACCTCGGTCGCCAGACCAGAGTCCAGTGGGTCGAGAAAGTCGTTTCGATCCAGCACCTTGTTGGCGACCAGCCTCAGAGCCAGCGAGCCGCTCGCGCCGAGGTCGAAACGATAGGATGCGTCGAGGTCGATCCCGCTTGCCTCAAACCCTGTTGCGTTGATCGGAGTGATGGACTGCGAGGCGAGCTGGAAGGTGACCGGATCGCGCTGGATCAGATCGCAGAAGGGGTTGTCCAAGCTGCTGGCGTCGTAGCAGAGCGTCAGATTGGTAAACGGGTTGGCCTGGAAGATCGCCTGGCTAAGCTCGATATCATAGTAGTCTACCGAAAGCGTGAATTCCGGCAACGCGGTGGGCGTGATCACAAGCCCAAACGTTGTGGTTTCGCCCTCTTCAACGTCCAGCTGTGGATTTCCGCCGACGGTGACCGGCAGGTTAAACGTCGGGATCGGAATCGGCGTTCCGGGCGGAATAATCGACGCACAGTTGGCGGCTCGCTGCTCGCCGCCCAGGGACAAACCGAAGGCTGAGCAAGGGTCGAGCACCGTGGTCAAACTCAGCGTCTGAGGCGAGAACAGTTCGCTGATGTTGGGTGCACGAACTGCCTCCTGGTACGAGGCGCGAAAGCGAATGTTTTGGTTCGGGGCATAAACGCCACCGACGCCCCAGGAAGTATTGGTCCCGACTCCTTCAAGATCATAGTCGGCGATCCGGGCGGATCCGCGAAACTCAAGCAGCTCAGCGTAGGGTTCGCCAGCCAGAACAGGCGCAACAACTTCGGTATACCACTCCGTCACGCTCAGTTCACCGTCCACCGCCTGAACACCAGAGTTAACCGTATCCCCAACCGTATCTCTCGGGTCAGGGTTGAAACGGGTCTCTTCCTTCCGGTATTCGCCACCGAGCACAAACGAGAGTGGCCCGCCAGGCAGATTAAAGTAATCGCTGGAGTCGGTGGTTATGAATCCGCCGAATACGTGCTGATCCAGGTCGCCACGTGCCTGAGTAGCGACGTTGACGTAGTCGCGCGTGGCCTGATCAACAGTCCCGTCACCGAGATAATTTCCTGCTACACAGTCATCGATATCAGGATTGCCGGTGCTCGTTGACACCGCCAGTAGCTGCGCTCGACAAACGGTGGCACCTGGGCTTCCCAGCACGCCGTCCACGTCCACGACCGCGTCAGCGGAAAGAGAGATTCGTGGGATGATGGCGTTATTCAAGAACCTCGATCGGGTATCCGTGCTGCCATAGGTGTAAGAAACTTCGTAACTGGTTCGCTCGGTAAGGTCACCCTGAAGCCCCAACACCGTTCGGAATGTCTTGCGCTCGTTCTCGATGCCGCGAGGGCCGATGTCCCGGTGATTTCGGTTGGACACGTAGAACGGCGGTCCGAAGGGTGATGGAGTCGTCGAGTCGAGTACAGACCGCGCCTGAGACGTGAGGAACGGATTGTCTGCCTGGACGATGAAAGGGGCAAACGGTGCGCCGGAGAACACATCGCTGTCGATCTCTACGTACTTGCCTTCAAAAAACAGGCTGTGTTGATCCGAAACATCATAATGTCCGAGCAGGTTCAGACTCATCCGGTCCTGACTGGGGATCAGGGTTTCATCCTGGAGTCCGTTGAGGCCGCTGCCACCGTCCGTGACGCCGCCGGGAAACACGGCGCCTGTGCCGAGATCCACCGGCACAAGGTTTCCTGCGCTGTCGAACTGAAAAAATCCGGCCGCGGTGTTTACCGTGCCGCCGTTGGAAATGTTGGCGCGTCGAAGATCTCGAACCGTAATGAAGTCAGGAATTCCGTCTGGCGGCGCACCGGGCACGTCTGTGTCAGCGGGGTTCGGGATCTGGATCGTCGATTCGACGGCGGAGAAGTCGCGATCAGCGTACCGCAGAATTTCTCCCTCAGCGTATTCGAGGCTGGCCGCCAGGTTTCCCCTGCCTTCTGCGAAGTTGAATCCGCCGGTTAAGGTGACGGTACTATTTTCGCCATCTCCCTCATCACTGACACCGGTGCGAATGCTGGCCTCCAGGCCTTCATAGTTCTTCCTCAGCACCAGGTTCACAACACCCGCGATAGCGTCGGCGCCGTAGACCGAGGATGCGCCGCCTGTGAGCACCTCGACTCGCTCAACCAACGCGCTGGGTATCGTATTGATATCGGGCTGGGCGGTTTCTTGCGAACTGCTCACGTGCCGTCGGCCGTTAACGAGAACAAGGGTCCGGGAGGCACCGATGCCCCGGAGGTCGAGCAGGTTAAGACCGGTTGTCGTTGTGCCGCCGGTCGGTGACACGGATGCCGCCCGGGTCGACAGCGGACTGAACTGTGGAAGCTCAGCCAACTGATCTCCCAACGAGATACTGCCCGAGTTGTCCAGCAGGAATCCCACATCAAAGGTGGCGACGGGGGCCGGCGAGTCCGTTTCCGCGGTTTCCAGCCGCGACCCCGTTACGGTGAATTCTTCCAGCGTTGCCGTGTTGTCGGTGGCTGACTGTACCTGTTGAGCATGCGCGGCGGCGCCACCCAGCAGTGCAGGAATCAACAAACTCAGCGTGCGCTTGCGGTTCATGGGCTTTCCCCTGTCCTTTTGCGCCATGTTATGCCTGATAATTTATTTACGTCAATCCCAAAAAATCACAAAAATTCAACGGGAGAATTCTGCAATTTTCTAATGTAAAGAGAAAATATAGATTATTTTCAATATTTTATAGGGTTTTTTCTGAGCCTATAACCAACAAAAAGCATGAAAATATTTTTTCTTTGATTTGAGATTGGGTCTTTGGGCGATTCGCCTATATGATGTCGTACCGAGGAGTTCGAACATGAAAGACAGCCCAGCCAGCAGCATTCGTCAGGCCATCTCGGAACATCTGGCCGACCTTTCTCCGACAGAAAAGCGGGTCGCGGAATACACGATTCGGCATTACCGCGACTGCGGTATGTTGGGGCTGCAGGAGCTGGCAAAGGAATGTGGCACCTCGAACGCCACCGTAACCCGGTACTCGCGGAGCCTGGGATTTGCGGGCTATCAGGACTATCTCGACGTACTCCGCCGCGAGCTGACCTCAAAAACCTCCCTCGATCAGTTTCAGGAGACCGTTCGTTCGGGGAGTCCGGCCGACCTGCTGGCGCTTTCGCTGGCAGAGGACGCGAGCCAGCTTCAGCACCTCAACGACAGCCTGGATCCAGCGGCGTTCGCTACCGTCGTCGAAAGTCTGGTATCTGCACGGCGGGTCTTCCTTATTGGGCAGGGCAGCAGCCAGTTTCTGAGTGGCTACCTCGCCTTTAACCTGCAGGGGACGGGCCTGGATACAACCCAGCTGGGCGCGGACAGCGGTATAGAGGGAATAGCCCGCAAGTGTCTGCAGATGACGTCTGAAGACGTGCTGATCGCGATCGCTTTTCCGCGCTACTCGCGATTGACGGTTGAAGTGGCGCAGGCTGCAGCGCGCACCAACAGTCGAGTCTTTACGATCTCAAACTCCCTATCCGGTCCGTTAGCCGAGGCTAGCGACCTGATTCTCTGCGCACCAAATCGGCGGGAACTCCATTCCGGTTCCGGGATCTCCGCTATGGCCGTTTGTGAGGCCCTCATTACTGCCGTTGCCACGACGTTTACCCACGCAGAAAAGGCTGCGGAACAGCTCTCGCCCCTGATCGACCAGCATCTCGTGACCTGAATCGGGTTCCAGACTTGGATTGAAGAAGTTTTTGAGGAACCGATCGCCCGGGTCGACTATGCTTGTGCACCCAAAGTTGGGCAGGTCAGGAGGAAATCATGAAAATTCTGTTCTACATCATCATTATTCTGGTGGCGCTTATGCTCGGCTCGTCGGTTTATATGGCGATCAGCTCGCGCAGCAATCCACCGGCCCTCGGCGTGACCAACAATCAGTTTGTGGCCTGCCCTGATAGCCCCAACTGCGTATCCAGCGATGCGGAAGGGCCCGACCACGGCTTTCCCACCCTGGATCTAACCGCCGACGCTGAGTGGAGCGCCATCGTCGCTCAGGTGAAGCAAACGGACGGCGTCACCGTCACCGAAGAGTCCGCGGACTACCTCCGCGCGGAGGCCCGCACGCCGCTGTTCGGTTATGTCGACGACCTGGAAGTGCACCATCGCAGCGGCAAGCTGGCGCTGCGCTCAGCTTCCCGGGTCGGCCACTCGGACATGGGCGCCAACCGGAAACGCCTGACAGAGCTGCAGGACCGCCTAAGAACCGAAGGGCTCATCCAGTAACCATCGCAGGTTCCTAAGACCATGACCCAGAAGGATCTGGCCCGCTGTCAAACCGCCATGGATCGGGCGCTCACCTATGAGGAGTGGCTGCAGGCGGCCAGCGAGTTCGACCAGCTGGCCGGTCACGACGAGTGGAAACGGGAGAAAGAGTGTGTTCTCTACGACCACCGGCTGATCGCCGCCCGAACCACGCTGCTGCGCCGTCTGCGGCGCGAAAACAAGGTCGACCGTCTGACCTTTTATCTCCGGGAAGAGCTGCACGGAAACCTGGGCAACATCGCCAACCCGGCGCTTTATCAGGTGGCGCGGGTCGGCACCAAGAAGGCGATCACCGACTACCTGGACGAGGTGGTCTCTGCGCTCGATCACCTATGCGAAGGTCGCTTCGAGGGCTTGAGCGAAGACAGCAAGCGGGTGTTCTTCAAACGAGCCGCGCAAAGCTTTGGCCGCTCAGCGCTGCTCCTCAGCGGCGGCGCGACCCTCGGCCTGTTTCATCTGGGCGTCATCCAGGAGCTGTGGCTGCAGGGCCTGCTGCCGCGAGTCCTGTCGGGGTCGAGCGTCGGAAGCATCATCGCCGGCGTGGTGGGCTGCCATACGGACGATGAGCTGAGCGACCTGTTCGACCCGGCCTACCTCGATCTCGAGTGGTCGCGCATCATGAAGCTCCAGAACATCATGAAAGGCCATGGGGTGCTGGATCCGGCGGTGCTGCAGCGATCGATCGACCGCAACATCCCCAAGCTCACGTTTGAAGAAGCCTACGCACGTACCGGTCGCAAGCTGAACATCTCGGTGTCGCCCTCGGACCCGCATCAGTTTCCACGGCTGCTCAACTATCTGACCGCGCCCCATGTGTTTGTCCGGCGTGCCGCGCTGGCCTCCAGCGCGATTCCTGGCCTGTTTCCCCCGGTGGTGCTAACGGCCCGAAACTTCAGCGGCCGAACGGTACGCTACATGCCCCAGAGCACCTGGATCGACGGGTCGGTGCACAGCGACGTGCCCAAGACCCACATCAACCGGATGCACAACGTCAATCACTACATCGTCAGCCAGGCGAACCCGCACGTCGTGCCGTTTATGGGAGATGAGGACAAAGAGCGTGGGGTGATCCCGTTCCTGAAGCAGCTTTTGATTTCCGGACCTATCCACCAGATCACCCACATCCTGGAGGCGGCTCAGCAGAACCTGGAGGTGCCCGGACTGCAGTCGCTGATCAACCACGCCCACGCCATCTCCTCTCAGACCTACAGGGGGGACGTGACGATCCATCCAAAAGCACAGTGGCGCGACTACGTGCGGACTTTCGCCAACCCAAATCCGCGGCTGTTTCAGCGGCTGGTGCTGTCAGGGCGGCGGGCCGTGTGGCCGGAGATCGAGCGTATCCGCAACACGACCCGTATCAGCCTGGCCTTCGACCGCTGTCGCAAAAAGCTCGGCAAAGGGATCGACCTCTAGGCAGTGCGGCCGCCGTCGATGGGAAGAGTGACGCCGTTGACGTAGCCCGAAGCGTCCGACAGCAGCCAGGTCACCAGTTCAGCGACGTGCTGCATATCCCCGAAACGTCCGATCGGCACGTCCGCCAGAAGCTTGTCGAAGATCGCCGGCGACTGCTCCCGAAAGACCTCCATTTTTTCGGTCTGGATAATCCCGGGCGCGATCACGTTCACCCGGATGTTGTCGGCGCCTAGCTCCAGCGCCGCCGACCGCGAGAGCCCGATCAGCCCCCACTTGGCCGCACTGTAGTCAGCCATGGTGGCGATACCTTGAACGCCTGCCGTGGAGCTGTTGTTGACGATCGCCCCCCCGCCGCTCGCCCGCATCAGCGGAATGGCAGCACGCAGCAGATAAAACACCGAGGTGAGGTTCACCGCCAGCGTTTTCTCCCAGCGCTCCAGCGGCGTTTCGTCAATGGTGGATGCCCCCAGCGTGTCGCCGAGGTTGTTGAACAGACCGTCCAGCCGGCCGTATTTTGCTTTGACGTCGGCCAGCAGCTTGTCGACAGAGGCGGGGGCAGTACCGTCAAACGGCAGCGCGGCGGCGGTGCCGCCGGCCGCTTCAATATCTGCGGCAACCGCCTCACACAGATCAACCCGACGGGCGGCACAGATCACGATTGCCCCGCACGCGCCGGCGTGGATCGCGGTTCGCCGCCCCATGCCGGAACTGGCGCCGGCGATGAGGCAGACCTTGCCGCTCAGATCGGTCACAGGACAGCGCAGACCGTCTTGGTTTCCAGGTAGTTCTCGACGGCCTGCTGACCGCTTTCCCGACCCCAGCCGGATTGCTTAAGCCCACCGATCGGCAGGGTTGCGTCGTACATGGAGTGGCTGTTGATCCACACCGTGCCCGCCTGCAGATCTTCGGCCATGTGGTGCGCGGTGCTGAGTGACTCGGTCCAGATGCTGGCGGCCAGGCCGTAGTCGGAGTCGTTCGCCAGAGCCAGCACCTCATCGTTTTCGTCAAACGGCGTGACCACACAAACCGGACCAAAAATCTCCTCGCGGACGATCGACATCTCGGGCGCAACGTTGGCCACCACCGTGGGCTGAACAAAGCTGCCCGGATCGTCGAGCGCCGCTCCGCCGGTCACCACTTCAGCCCCGTCTTCTTTGCCCTGATTGATGTAACCCAGCACCCGGGCCTGCTGCTTCTTGCTGACCAGCGGCCCGCACTGTGTCGTCTGATCAAGGCCGTGACCGAGCTTGAGACCGTCTGCGTAGGCGCTGACACCTTCCACCAGCTGATCGTAGACCGATCGATGCGCGTAGATCCGCGAGCCGGCGACGCAGACCTGGCCGGCGTTGAAGAAGATCGAGTTGGCGGCGCCGCCGATCGCCGCCTCCATGTCGGCATCACCCATGACAATCACCGGTGATTTGCCGCCCAGCTCCAGGGTCACGCGCTTCAGGTTGTGCCGGGCGTACTTCAGGATTTGCTTGCCGACCCCCGTGGAGCCGGTGAAGGCCACCTTGTCGATGCCGGGGTGTTTTGCCAGCGCCTTGCCGGTCTTCTCGCCGCGGCCAGTGAGGATGTTGATGACCCCCGGCGGAAAGCCGGCTTCGATGGCCAGTTCACCTAGCCTCAGGGCCGTCAGCGAGGTGTCTTCGGCGGGCTTCAGGATCACGGTGCAGCCTGCCGCCAGCGCCGGTGCGAGCTTCATGGCCGCCATGATGATCGGTGAGTTCCAAGGCACAATCGCTGCGACCACGCCTACCGGTTCCTTACGGGTATAGGCATGGATACGCTTACCCGGCGGCTGGTAGGCGATCGACGTCGGAATCTGCGTGCCCTCCAGCCGGTTGCACTGGCCGGCAAAAAAGCGGAACTGCTCGACGGAGCCCGGGATCTCTGCCCAGCGACCGACGCCCAGAGGTTTGCCCTGGTCGAGCGTTTCCAGCTCAGACAGCTCGTCGATGTTCTCCTCCATCAGATCGGCCATGCGCCACAGGAGGCGCGACCGCGCTGAGCCCGTCAGTCCGTGCCAGGCATCCGACGTCAGGGCAGCCCGAGCGGCGCTGACGGCCTGCTCTATCTCCGCTTTGCCCGCCTCGGGGATATCGCCGAGCACCTCTCCGGTGGCGGGATCGAGCGTGTCGATGCGATCCAAATTAGGCGGATCGATCCACTCGTTGTTGATCAGCAGCTGGTGTCGCCGCTTGCTGAGGAAAGCCGTGGTACCCGGCTTGAGATCAAAACTGGCTGCAGCCGTCAGGTCATTCATGGGTCAACTCCCATTGTTTTGCACGTTGGAGATGATCGGCGGCGCCGATCACGATTGAGACGTCGGAGGTCGGTTCCGCGGCGCCCGCCTTGACGCTGCCTTCGGGGCAGCGACCGGCAAGCTCCGCCAGCGACTGGGTCATCGAGGCCACCGCAGCGCGGGTTGTCAGCGTTGGCGTCAGAATCAGGCGGTATCCCTCGCTCGCCGCGACCGAGACAGATTCGGCGTCGGGCGTTTCTAGGATCGCCGTGTTGAACACTCTCGGCACGTCGGCCGGGAGTGTCCGTTTGAGCGCCTCGCGCTCTTGCGCATTCTGCAGGCCTTCAACAAACACCAGGTCGGCGCCCGCTTCTGCGAAGGCTGCCGCGCGCTCGATGGCGCTGCCTACGCCTTCGGTATAGCGGGCGTCCGTGCGAGCGCTGATGAGCAGCTCAGAATCGCCGCGAGCATCCTGCGCGGCTCGGAGCTTGGTCAGCATGTCGGGCAGGGGGATGAGCGGTCGCTCGACCGCCTGGCTCGTACGCTTAACGGTCTGCTGATCTTCCATCTGGACGCAGGCGGCGCCTACCAGCGTCATGGCCCGAACCGTTTGATAAACGTTGAAGGCGTTGCCAAAGCCGGTATCAATATCCGCGCAGACCGGGATCCCCACGCGCTCGACGATTCGGCGAGTAACGTCGGTCAGCAGATTGGCATCGGTAACCCCGATGTCCGGGCGACCGAGGTGCGCCTGCGCCACGGCCGAGCCGGATACAAACAACGCCTGGAAGCCTGCCCGCTCAGCCGCCAGCGCAGCCAGCGTGTCCGCGACCCCCGGTGCAACGACCGGCGCCGGGTGATCGAGCAGGGTTTGAAGGCGGGCGACCATCGTCAGGTCCAGTCTACGACGACGCCCAGGTCCTGTTCATGGGCGCGCTGATAAGCCATGTGGGCCGCCGCCAGATCCTGCGCCGCTACCCCAAGCGATTTGTACACCGTGATTTGCGCGTCGTCCTGCCGACCGGGCACGCTGCCCGCCAGGATCTGCCCGATTTCGCCTGCGACCGCCTCTTCCTCGGTCAGCCCATCCGCCAGCGCAGCAGCCAGTTCGCCGGCTTGGTCTCGCGCGGAGGGCCAGTAGTCGATCACAAAGCGGCTACGGCGAACGACCTCTGCGTCGGCTTCCGCGGCTTCCATGATGGCCGCCCCGACCAGGTTGACGTGCTGACCGGCACTGAGCCGAGCGCCCGGCAGTATCGGCGTTTTGGCCGACGTGGTGGTGCAGATAACGTCCGCACCATCGAGCGCGGCGTCGACGCTGTCCGTGGCTGCCACCGAAACCTCAGCCGGCAGCTCAAGACTTTGGGCCAGCGCCTCAGCGTTCGCCAGGCTCCGCCCCCAGATGCGAACCTCGTCAATTGGCCGAACGGCGCGAATGGCGTGAACATGATGCAGCGCCTGCAGCCCGGTGCCGAGAATGGCCAGCACGCGGCTGTCGTCCCGCGCCAGCTCCCGGGTGGCCAGCGCGCTGGCGGCCGCCGTGCGGATGGCCGTCAGCTCCGAGCCGTCGATCAACGCCAGCGCAATGCCATGCTCCGCGTCGAACAGCATCACCGCGCCGACGTGCGATCCGTAGGGCGAGTCTGGCTCGCGAGGATATTTGCAGACGATCTTGACGCCGAAGCCACGAGGGTCGTCCAGGTAGCCGGGCATCAGGGTGAACTTGCCACCATCTGTATCCGGAATCTGCATGTACTGTCGCAGCGGCATATCGACTCGGCCGGCCGACACCATTTGCATCGCCGGCGCGAGCGCAGCCACACAATCGCTGTGGCTCAGGCAGCCGGCCAGCGCCTCACGGTTGATGATGCGCATTTACTTGGCGTCGGGTGGCGGCGGCACAAACCGCAGCATCTCCATGATGTTCTCCACGCCGTCAGGCCTGGGGAACGGATCAGGCATCGGATCGCCGGCCTCCCGAGGTTTGCCGATGCCGCGGAACCAGTGCTCAAGGCCGGGCGGCATAAATACCCAGAACATCTTCATATCCACGTCGCCGGTGTTTTCAATAACGTGACAGGCGTACCGCCCGAAAAGCACGGTGGCACCCTTTTCCACCGAGTAGTTATTGCCCTCGATCTCAACGCGCCCGGAACCTTCGTAGATGAACACCAGCTCGTGGTTCACCCGATGTCCATGTTCACGCACGCGGTGGCCTGGCGGCAGCACCTGGATGCCGCTGGTGAAACCGTCGTAGGGCATGGTTTCCGGGGTGAGTTTCAGGGTGACGTAGCCGCTGGAGGGCATGGGCTGCCACCAGGATTCGCCCTCGTCCGGGCCGATCACCGCCCACCAGGGCTCATTGGGGTCTTTCGCCATGGCGCGATTCCGTTATCGATGGCCGACCATACTGATCGTTCCCACATCGGTGAGCTACTCATTTTCGAGAATGGCGCCATACACCAGGCGCATACGCTGACCCATAAGTATCATGATACTTTTCCCGACTGTTCAACGAGGGGTCAGGCCATTGACTTACGCAGACGTCCGCCAGCGCTGGCGCCAGGACCCCGAGGCTTTCTGGGCCGAGGCGGCCGCCGGCATCGACTGGGTTGAACCCTGGACTTCGGTCCTCGACGCCACGCAGGGCGCCGGGCGCTGGTTTCCGGGCGCGCGACTCAACACCTGCTACAACGCGATCGACCGGCACGCCGACGGCGGGCGCGGCGACCAGCCCGCACTCCTGTTCGAGTCCACCATGACCGGTCGGCAGGAGAGCTACACCTACAGCGAGCTAAGGACCACCGTGGCGCGCCTGGCCGGCGCTATGCAGCGCAGCGGCGTTGAGCCGGGCGACCGCGTACTCATCTATATGCCGATGGTGCCGGAAGCGGCTTTTGCCATACTCGCCTGCGCGAGAATCGGGGCGGTACACTCGGTGGTGTTCGGCGGCTTTGCCGCACGCGAGGTGGCGACCCGCATCGACGACGCGACCCCAAAACTCATTATCAGCGCCAGCTGCGGCCTGGAGCCGGGCCGAAAGGTCTTTTACAAGCCGCTGCTGGATGACGCGATCGACCTCGCAAGCCACACGCCGGAGCGGCACGTGGTGCTGCAACGTGAGGAGCAGGCCGCCGAGCTGAACCGCGATATCGATCTGGAATGGCATGAGTTCCAGGATGGTGCTGAACCGGCAGACTGTGTCCCGGTGGCGGCAACCGATCCGCTCTACCTGCTCTACACCTCAGGCACCACCGGCCAGCCCAAAGGCATCGTTCGAGACAACGGCGGTCACGCCGTCGCGCTGCACTGGTCGATGAAAGCGATCTACGACATCGATGCCGGCGACACGTTCTGGGCGGCGTCCGACATCGGCTGGGTCGTGGGCCACTCCTACATTATCTATGCGCCGCTGCTGCGGGGCGCGACAACCGTCATGTTCGAAGGAAAGCCGGTCGGCACGCCGGACGCCGGCGTCTTCTGGCGGATCATCGAACGCCATCGGGTTAAGGCCCTGTTCACCGCACCCACCGCTATTCGGGCGATCCGCCGCGAGGACCCGGACGGGGAATTCGTTAAAGCGAGCGACCTGAGCCACTTCACCGGTCTGTTTGTCGCGGGCGAGCGCTGCGATCCCCCGACCCTAAAATGGGCGGGCGAGCAGCTAGGCGTGCCGGTCATCGATCACTGGTGGCAAACCGAAACCGGCTGGTCCGTGGCGGGCAACACGCTCGGCGCGGGGCTGGTCGACATCCGTCCCGGCTCAGCCGGCAAGCCGATGCCGGGCTGGGACGTTCAGGTAGTTGACCCGGAAGGGCAGCCCGTTCCCGCCGGCGATACCGGCGCGATTGTGGTCCGCCTGCCGCTGGGTCCTGGAGCGCTGGCCGGCCTGTGGCAGGCCGAGGAGCGCTTCCAGCAGGCCTACCTGACGACTTTCCCGGGCTACTACGAAACGGGCGACGCGGGATACCTCGATGAAGACGGTTATCTCTATGTCATGACGCGCACCGACGACATCATCAACGTCGCCGGTCACCGCCTCTCCACGGGAGCCATCGAAGAGGTCATCGCGCTGCATCCGGCGGTCGCCGAGTGTGCGGTTACGGGCATCAAAGACAAGCTCAAGGGTCAGCTCCCGATGGGATTCATCTGCACGCAGGCGGACAGCAGCGCCAATCCGCAAACCTTGATCGACGAATGCGTGGCGCTGGTGCGTCAGCATGTAGGTGCCGTCGCCGCCTTCAAACGCGCGGTGGTCGTCAAGCGCCTGCCGAAAACCCGCTCGGGCAAGATACTCCGCGGCACGCTGGCCAAAATTGCCGACGGTGAGCCTTACAGCGTGCCGGCCACCATCGACGATCCCGAGATCCTGAACGAGATCAGCACGCAGCTGGGTCATCCCGGTAACACTAACGATGGATGAACCCAACTACCCAGCCGAACGTTTCGGCTGGTACGTCGTGTTTGTGCTCTGCGTCTGCGGCGTAGTCGCTAATATCGATCGCCAGATCATCAACCTTCTGGTCGAGGATATCCGCGCCGACCTGGCGGTCAGCGATACGCAGATCAGTCTCCTGCAGGGATTCGCCTTCGCGATGTTCTACGCGATTGTTGCGATCCCGCTCGGGCGGCTGGCTGACAGCAAGAATCGCCGTAACCTGATTGCGATCGGAATCGTTGCCTGGACGCTGGCGGCCATCGCCTGTGGCCTCGCCGAGACCTATGGCCAGCTGTTTGCCGCACGCATGGCGGTGGGTGTCGGTGAAGCCGTGCTGACCCCGGCCGGCTTTTCGCTGCTGGCGGACATGTTCAAGCCTCGTCGATTGGCCCGGCCCTTAAGCGTGTACACCGCTTCGAGCTTTCTGGGCGGTGGGATTGCGCTCATGGTCGGCGGCATCATCATCAGCGCGCTCAACAACCCGGTCGATGACAGCATGCTCGCCTTCCTTGGCGATCGAGAGCCCTGGCAGTCGGCCTTTATCCTGGGCGCCCTGCCCGGCCTGCCCGTGGCGCTCTGGTTTTTCCTGTCGGTAAAGGAGCCGCCGCGGCGCGCAACAGCCAAGGCCCGGATCGACGCCGAGCAATATCGTCAGGGCTTCAGTCACGCCATCCGTTTTTGCCTGGACAACGGGCGACTGTTTCTGGCGGTTTTCGTAGGTATCTCCATGATGGCTGCGGCCCAGTTTGCGCTCGGCGCGTGGGTGCCCGCTTACTTTATCCGCGTTCACGAATGGACGGCGGCCGAGATCGGTGCGGCCCAGGGATTGCTGTTCATGATCGGCGGAACGGCCGGCGTCGTGGCCGGTGGCTGGGTCACCGATTTTCTCTTCAAGCGCGGCTACCACGACGCCAACCTTCGGACTGCGGCCATCGCCGCCCTGTGCTGTATTCCCTTTGCGCTGGCTGCCATGCTGGTCACTGACGGCACGCTGGCAATCTGGCTCCTGGCGCCAGCGATGTTCTTTGGCACGATGCCCTTCGGCCCCGGACCGGCGACAATCCCCATCATCGCGCCGCCCTACTTCCGGGCACAGCTCGTAGCGCTGTACCTGCTGGTCGCAAACCTTGTGGGCCAATCAGGCGGCCCATGGGTGGTCGCGATGCTCACTGACAACCTGTTCAAGCGACCGGACGCGATCAACTACTCGCTGGCGGTCACCGTACCGCTGCTCCTGCTCCTTGGTGCCGGGCTGGCGGCATTCGGCTGGAAGCCGCTGCGGGAACGGTTGGCAGAAGACCAGCGGTGAGGCTTTGGCAACTGACTGGACGTAGCGCCTGGCTCACACCGCTCGTGGCGGCGGCTGCGTTGGCGGTGGGCTGCAGCCCTATCGAGCGACAGGCCGCAGAGCCTGAGACCAAAGACCGAACAGATCCTTCTTCGTTTGCCAACGCCCGCTGGGTCCAGAAGCCCCAGGGCACGGTGACCGGGGCGCTTCGGCAACTGCCGAACGCCAGCGGTGAGGCAGCGGAATCCCTGTTAGAGGACGCGCTGACCTACGCAAGAGACATGCAGAGCTATGCGCTGCTCATCTGGCACCGCGACGCGCTGCTGCTCGAACACTACTTCCCCGGCTTCGATGCTGAGCTTCGCTCCGAGTCGGCGTCGATGCACAAATCGGTGATGGCGCTGGCGCTGGCGGCAGCCATCGACAAAGGCGTGATCGAGGACGCCGACGTACCGGCAGCCACTTACCTGACTGAATGGCAGAATGATCCGCGCCGGGCCGTGACCCTTCGACACCTGCTGACCATGAGCAGCGGTCTGGAGCCTCTTTCGATCGAGGGCGGAGCCGAGTCGCCACGCTTTAAGTTTTTCACAGACGGCGAGAAAGCGCGGGCCACCGTGCTCGGCCGACCGCTAACCCGCGAACCCGGCAAACACTTCTCCTACTCCAACGCCGACAGCCAGACTTTGGGGCTTATCCTGGAGCGGGCAAGCGGCCTGAATTACAACGAGTTTCTGTCGGAGTATCTGTGGCGTCGCATCGGCGCTGCGGACGCGTTCGTCTGGTACAACGAGGCGGACGGGTTCCCTCGAACCTACACGGCGCTCCTGGCCAGGCCGCGAGACTGGCTGCGGCTCGGGCTGCTGCTGAGAGATCGGGGTCGGTTGTTTGATGAGCAGCTCATCAGCGAGACCGCAATCGCTGAGCTGCTGTCACCTTCCGCCGCACAGGACGGCTACGGCTGGCAGATCTGGCTAGGCCGTAATCGAATGCCAACGCGCTACTACAATGAAGAACAACAGGGTCTAAACGTCGCCCAGAGTGAGCCGTTCCTAAAAGACGACTGGTTTTTTATGGACGGTATCGGCGGGCAACGGGTGTACGTGAGCCGTGGGGAGCAACTGGTAATCGTGCGGGTGGGCGAGATGCGAATGGACTGGGATGACGCCCAGCTGCCGAACCGGGTCGTCCGCGCCCTGGCATCGAAACGATAACCAGGGCGCGAACCAGGGCGAAACGTTTAAGTGTCTTTAGCGGAACCGATAGGTAGCGGTGATGCCGTAGGTGCGGCGTTCGCCGTAGTACGCTCCCTGAAGGTTTGAGCCAGCAGCCTGGATGATGGTCAACGCGTTCGACGCGTACTTCTCATCGGTGAGGTTGCGGGCCCAGAGAGCGACATCGATGTTGCCGAACTCAAGTCCCGTGCGAAGGTTTGCGACCGTTCGGCTGGGGAACTGAGCTGCGTTGATCGTATCTCCGAAGAAAGACGACTGATAAGCCACGTCAGCGCGTACAAAATAGTCAGCGCCCCAGGCATCCAGCGTCGAACGCCACTGACCGCCTAGTGCAATCTGGGTAGTCGGCGTACGCGGCAGGCGGTTCCCGCTCACGTCACCGTCTGAGGAGCAGACGATGTCGTCGCAGGGCGGCGCGGTGAAGGGGCCGGCGATCCGGGCAAATACCGTATCGGTAGCGTTGTCATATTCCGCTTCGCTGTACGCGAACGAAGCATCCAGACTCAGGTTATCGTTGACCAGCCAGGAACCTTCCAGCTCCAGACCCCAGATGGACGCGTCACCAAAGTTGAGGGTGATGGCCGTGTTCAAGATACTGCCATTCGGGTCTGCCGCCGTGACCTGCATGTCGCTCCAGTCGGTGTAGTAGAGCGCCGCGTTCAGCACGGCCGCGCCGCCGAGCAGCGTGTTCTTGGCACCCACCTCGAACGTGGTGTTGAACTCGGAGTCGAAGGTCCGCTCCGGCTCTTCAATCGCGCCGGAGTTAAAGCCCCCAGCTTTGGCGCCGCGTGCAATCGTGCCGTAAAGCAGCGTGTCGTCGCTCAGGTCATGTTCCAGCGTAATCCGAGGCGTGATGAAGTCATCATCCCGGGACAGAACCAGACCGTTGCTCAGGCCCGTGGTGGTGATTTCCTCGTTGGTGAATCGAGCTTCGAGCCCCAGCCGGGTCTTACCGTTGGCAAACGCGTAGTTCACCTCACCAAAAATCGAGGCCACCTCGGTGACGGTTTCGTCGTCACGTACTACCAGGTTGCCGAAAGCGTCGGGGTTGAAGGGAAACCCACCGAGGAGAAAACCGGTGGAGTCACGGGTGATGTTCAGCGGTGAAATAGAGTCGGCGGGCTGGCTCACGCTCACAAAAAAGTTGTTGTCCGTACCGTCGCCGATGAAAGCACCCACCGATCCGGTCCAGGGGCCGCCGTTGTCGATATCGAGTCGAAGCTCATACGAGTCGTAGTCGACCTCACCCAGCGGGCTGGCCTGGAAGTTACAAAGGCTGACGCCGCCCGCAATGATGAATGGCGACAGGATTGTTCCGCAATTGATCGGGTCAGATTCGGCAGATACCGCGGACAGCGTATCGGCATCGACGTTGCCGAACAGGAAGTTGAAAGAGAATGTTTCGTTGATCTGATAGTCGGCCTCAAAGCGAATGATGTCTCCGCCTGACTGCCGGCTGAACCCTCGCGGCTGAACCAGCACCGAGTCTGCAGGTGCCGGCGGCTGACCGCAGAACAGCCGGAATCCGCCGTTAAGAAACGACCCGCAGTTCCCCTGGCCGAGGCCGGTGCTTCGCCATTGAGACGCGCGCGCTTCTTCCTCGCGATCGAAGCCGTAGTACGACAGGTCGAGCGTGAGGTCTTCGGTGGCGTTAAACAGCACGTTGAGGCTGTAGGTATCCGTGTCCCAGCCGCCAACGTTACCTTCGGTACCGGGGCTGATCCCGCGATTGGCGTCCGGGTGGTCATTTCTCCAGCTCCCGTCAAACTCCGTGTGATCGAAGCTGGCCCGAACGTAGAGCTTGTCCTCGATCAACGGGATGGAAATGGCACCACCGTAGTCGAAACGCTCATCCGAACCGCCGGTCAGGGTGAGCTCGCCGTCCAGGTCTCCACCGGCTTTCTGCGGGATGTAGTTGATCGCGCCGGCAAAGGCATTTCGCCCGTAGCGGGCGCTTTGCGGGCCTTTGACGATTTCAATCCGCTGAAGATTGCTTACCCCGAGATCGACCAGCCACGAGCGAGGCAGATAAATCCCGTCCAGGAAAGTCGCGGTGGTCTGCTCGCGCGAGGTGACGTTGATCGTTGGCTGGCTGCGGATCACCGGACCGCCGTTGCCGCCGTCGAAGTCCTCGAACGCAAAACCCGCAGTGAAACGGGCGACGTCATCCAGTTCGGTAATGTTACGACGCTTGATCGCGTCTGCGTCGAAAGCCGTAATGCCGAGCGGCACGTCCTGCAGGCTCTCAGATCGACGGCGCGCGGTGACAAGCACGGTCTCCAGCGTACCCTCGGTTGCCACCTCGGTTCCTTCCTGGGCAATGGATGTTGCCGGCATCATGGTGACTCCGCAAAGTGCGGCGCCGATGGCGCTGGCCAGCAGTGCAGGCCGATGAGTCGCGTTCCCCTCGCCCTGTCCACGGGCGGATGATCTGTTCAGGCGTATGATTTTCATTGTTGCACCTCGTTGACGACGGACGGCAAAGCGGCGCCGGCCGGCTTTTGCGAAGGGGGTATTCAGGCGGAAAGCTTTGGCAAATACCAATGCAAAGGGTGGAAGCCAGGATAAGCAGCACGCATGTGAACGCAGGAACCTGGTGCGTTACTGCAGGCTGAGGCGATGTTCAAACCACACTATTCGCGATGCTCTCGACGCCATAGCTAAATTGCATGGGGCGCCTCACGGTCGCTGCGTTATGGTGTGGCGCTGCGTTTTCCCGAAGGTGCTCCATGGTCCTCGAAATGAATACTCGGTCCCGTAGAGCGGTGGCTCTCGTCCTGGCACTGCTGCCGACTTTCTTGCTCGGCTGCGCCGGCCAGCCAGGCGGGGAAACCGACAGCTATGATGTGGATGAGGCCCGGGAAGAAATCTGGGGCAAAGAGCAGGCGATCTACGCGGCCCGCGGTGATGGTGACCTGCAGACCTACATCAACAACACTTCCGAACATTACATGGGCTGGCCACCGGGCTGGGATCAGCCCAGCGGGCTGGAGAAGCTGCGCGAAGGCGCAAAAGGATTCACCCAGTACAAGGAAGAAGAGCTGACGATGACCTTCGGGGACATCACCTTCTCTGGTGATACCGCCGTCATCTACTACAGCACCCACCGCACCCGCCTGCCGACGGGCGAAGCGGTGGATCAGCGGTTCGAGATCATTCACGTGTGGACTCGCGAGGAAGGGGAATGGCGACTGGTGGGGGCCCTCGGCCGCACTAAACCGCCTGCCGCTTAAGCTCCCCTCGGCTGCGCAGACTGACCGTGGAAGCAACCGCCAGCCGAACTCCCTCGAGCGAAAACGCGCTCGGATTTTCCACGCGCATGTCCTGGGGTATCGGATCGCTTGGGACTATCGGCTATCTCAATACGGTAACGGCGCTGATCCTGGTTTACCTGACGACGATCGTCGGCCTCGATGCCGCCGTGGCGGGAACCATTGTCGCGGGCGCTCGGATTATCGACGCATTCAGCGATCCGCTGATCGGCTGGGTGACAGACCGAACCAAGACCCGTATTGGTCGACGTCGACCCTACCTTTTGCTGGGCGCTATCGTGTGCGGCATCTCGCTGCCGCTGGTGTATTCAACACACTTGCTGACGGCCAACCTGCCGCCGGTGGCCGTTGCGGCAGGCGTCCTCGTACTGTACTCGCTCGGCTTTTCCATCTTTAACGTGCCTTACCTGGCGATGCCGGTCGAGATGACCAGCGATCGGGCTCGCCGCATTCAGATCATGAGCTTTCGCGTGGTGTTCATGATGCTGGGGGGGCTGCTGGGAAACGCCGGCGCTCCGGCGCTGATTACCTGGCTGGGCGGTGGCGCTGATGCCTACCAGCAGCTGGGCTTCATTGCCGGCGCGGTGATCTTCGTCGCCATGATGTGGACCTTTCTGGGAACCCGGTCGGCCAACAGCACAGAACATACGCCCACCGAGACGCCGTTTCGCGAGGAGGTTCTGTCGCTGCTGAGCAACAAGCCGTTTATGACGCTGGTGGCGGTCAAGGTGCTGCAGTTCATCGCCATCGCCGCCTCCGCCAGCACATTCGCCTTTTTTGTCACCGTGGTGCTCAAGCAGACGTTCAACCTGTTGTCGGTTTTTGGTTTAGTCACGACCGCGTCGATTCTCACTTTTGTACCGTTCTGGCGCTGGATGAGCGGCAGAATCTCGAAAAAGACCGGCTTCATGATCGGTCTGATCGGCGATATTTTTGCCACGCTGCTGTGGCTGGTCGCAACGCCGGAGAACGCCTATCCGATCGTGATCCTCCGAGGGATTCTGGTGGGCGTGTTTTCCTCGGCGATCCTGCTGAACAGTCAGACCATGTGGCTGGACACCATCGACTACGATCGTCGGATCACCGGTCGCAACCGCGAGGGGCTCTACACGTCGGTCTACGTCTTTGTCGAGCGCCTCGGCTACTCGGTGGGCCCGCTGGCGCTCGGATTCCTGCTGAGCAACATGGGTTTCGACAAAACCCTGCCGCTGGACCAGCAGCCCGATAGCGCCGCGCTGGCGGTGAGCATCGGGATGATCTGGCTGCCGGCAGCGGTCTATGTGCTGGCGTTTTTCTTTTTGAGTCGTTATACCTTGCCCGATAACCCGCGACAGTCCGAGAAGGTAAGTTCATGAACGTTGATCAGCGCGCCAGGGCCGGCCTGCAGTTTCTTGGCTCTCTCCAGGTGTTTTCTTCCACCGAGCTGCAGCAGCAGGCAGAAGAAGATTTCGCCGAGTCAGACGAAGCGCCTGGGCTAACGCAGGAGTTCCAAACCGACGCAGACCGCGACGCCTGGCTCGAGCGACTGGCTCAAGCCCGGGAGGTTGTCGAGCGCTCGCCGGCTTTTCGCTTCAATCGGCTCTACCAGCGCTACGTCGCGGAAGAAAACTGGGTGCGGGCGATCACGGGCGTGGAGCGTCGGCGGGAGATGTTCGCCAAGGTGGCGCCCACCCCACCGCCCAAAGGCGATCCGCGCCTGCATCTGAATCCGGACCTGGAGATGCCCGAGTATTACCAGGGCGTCGAGTGGCACCTGCAGCCCGGCGGCCTTGACGGGTACGACCTCTCCGCCGCCATGGCGTTCTCGGGTTTTATCCCTTACGTCTTCGCTCGCGGCGGCTTTGCCGCGGTAGCGGTGGGCGACAACCTGCTGCAACAGCGTCGGGACGTGATCCAGCAGTTTCGCAGCGATAGCTTAAAGCGTATCTACGACCCGGGCTGCGGTGGCTCCGGAACGCTGGGGCTCTGCCGGGAGCGCTTTCCTGAGGCTGAGCTGATCGGCGGCGACCTGTCAGCCCAGGTGCTGATCAACGGCCTGAAGTTCAGCGACAAAACCGGCATTCCGGTGGAGCTGTGGCAGGAGGACGCCCGACATACGGCGCAGGCTGACGGCAGCGTCGACGGCGTCATCTCCTACGCACTTCACCACGAGTTGCCGCCCGAGGTCAGCTTCGACGTGCTCAAAGAGATGTTCCGCATTCTTGAGCCGGGCGGAGAAATGGTGATTTCGGATCCACCGCCGTTTCGCGCCGTCGGGCCGTTTCAGGCGGTGATGCTCGACTGGGAAACCGAAAACCGCTCCGAGCCTTACTTCACTGAAGCCGGCATCTTCAACCTGGCGCAGGCTATGTCGGAGATTGGCTTTGTGGACGTCGAAGAGTATCCGCTTCAGGAAACCTGCTATCCCTGGGTCACACGGGGCCGCAAGCCGTGACGGAAGACAGCACCAAAAGCAGCGAGACGTCGCAACACGCGCAGCGACCGGACAAACCCTACCTGTCGACGCCGGAACTCGATGCGCTTGCCCTGAGTCAAACCGAACTCCTTTCAGAGCTTTGGATTCTGCGCGACAGGGTGACCGTACTCGAGCACCTTCTGACGGAGGCCGGCGTTCTGAAGCCCGACGCCGTCGACAATTTTGAGCTCCCGACAGATCTGGCTGAACGGCTCGATCGCGAACGTGATCAGCTGGTCGCTCGCATCGTCGGCGCCGGCCACCGGAAGAAGCTCGACCTGGACACACTGAAGGAACAACCCTGACCTATGGCCGCTACCGCACCCATCACCGGCTTTGACGCCTCAGACTTTACCGCCATCGTCGGGGCCGACGGCGTCACGACCGATGCCAGCGAGCTCGACTACTTTTCCCAAGACTACTTTCGAAAGGGTGTCGACGCGCTTGCCGTAGTGGCGCCACGAAATGCGGACGAACTGTCGCGCGTAGTCGCAACCGCAACAGCCGGCGGTCTGGCCGTCTTTCCTCGCGGCGGCGGCTACTCCTACACCGACGGCTACACGCCCAGTCAAACCGGCATCACGCTTGATCTTCGATCGATGAACCGCGTGCTGAAGATCGACGAGCAAAAGATGTACGTGACCGTCGAGCCGGGCTGCACCTGGGCTGAGCTCGATAAGGCGCTGGCGCCACTCAAGCTCCGTACGCCGTTTTGGGGTCCCTTCTCGGGACTCAACGCAACGGTCGGCGGATCGGTTTCCCAGGGCACCTTGAGCTGGGGTTCGGGTAAGTACGGCGTGTCGAGCGAATCGGTCCTGGACCTCGAGGTGGTGCTGGCCGATGGGCAGATCGTCCGAACCGGAGCGTCGGGACAGCCCAATCATCATCCGTTCTTCCGCAACTATGGTCCGGACCTGACAGGCCTTTTCCTGAGCGACTGCGGCGCGCTGGGTATCAAGAGCGCGATTACCCTGCGACTCATCCGGCGGCCCGAGCGCATGATCGGGCTGTCATTCGGTTTTACGTCTTTTGAAAAAGCAGCGCAGGCGGCCGCTGAGGTGGCGCGGCTGGGTATCGCTGCCGACAACTTCGGCATGCCGGAGTCCAAAGCGATTGCCGCGGCCAGCCAGGTGTCTCTCGGACAGGATCTCAAGACGCTGTGGAAGATCGGGCGCACCGGCTCGGGAGTGGTGGACGGCATGCTGCGCATGGCCAAAGTGGCGGCGGCCGGCCGGCGCTTTTTGAAGGACGTCGAGTTCAGCTTTCACTACGTTCTAGAGGGCGCCAATCAGACTCAGCTCAACGGCTACGCCCAGGCGGTGCGCCAGGCGGTCGGCGGCCAGGGTGTGGAAATCGCCAACACCGTACCGATAGCGCTCCGAGCTGATCCCTTTCTGAAGTACGACATGCTGTCGCCCACCGGTCAACGTCAGCTCCCGCCCAGCACCATCCTGCCGCTGGACGGCGCCATCCCGTTTCACAAAGCATTTTTTGAAGCCATCGAGCCGCTTAGGCCGGACATGGAGGCCAGCAACATGGCCGTGACTGCCGCCTTGGCTACGGTCGGAACCACCGGCTTTCTCTACGAGCCGGTGGTCGCCTGGGACGACGCCGTCGATGAATTCCATCGTCGCCATACGTCCGAGGCAGCATTGGAGGCTGCAGCCAACCGAAAGCCCGACGTGGAAGCGAGACAGCTGGCCGACGCCATCCGCCAGGTGATGATCGAAAAGGCATTCGAGCACGGCGGCGTGCATCTGCAGATCGGCCGGGTCTATCCGGTGCTGCGTGACCGGAATCCGGTTGGGCTCAGCCTGCTGCAGGACCTGAAGCGACGGGTCGATCCGCTGGGCCTGATCAATCCAGGCTCGCTGGGTCTTTAACGCCGAGCAAACTCCGCGACATCTCAGGATTCGAATCCGGAAGCGAAGATTGGCAGTTCGGCTGGCGGCTCAACAGCCAAAAGAACAATCTCGCTTGTCTCAACAAGTTCACCAGCAATCGTCGCAGAGGCCCGAGCTCGCATCTCGATGGCCGAAGCACCTTTCAGTGCTGCCGTTGCAACAACCCGACCAATGATCTCAAGGCTTTGCCAACTGCGACCATCTAGATCACCGAGATTACAAGAGATAGGGGTCTCACCCCCACCGTCCAGGTCGCAGGGTATGACATCTTCGACAATCGCATCGCCATCGAACTCCTGTTTGACCAAGCGATCCAGTTCTAGAGAGCTCTCAAAGGGGAGACGGAACTCAAAACCCAGCTGAACGTCAATGGCCTGATCAATGCCCAGGTTTGAAATGTCGATTGGGACACGGACTTCCGTCTCTCCATCACGTCCGATGAGGACAATTCCCTGCGGCAAAACCGCCTGAACCAACAACGGAGGGCCAGCTTCGTCCGGGACAATCGACAGTTCGGACGTGTTCCCGGCCGGATCTGTTGCGGTTAATGTCGCGCTCGACCCGGAGATGTTTCTGGGCCCAGTAAGGCCGAAGAGCTGAACTGATCCCTGAATGGTGAAAGCGGCAAAGCCGAAAGCGTCGGTAGTGACGCTTTCCGAGCCAAGACGCGCATCGGCCCTCGGCAGAGAGGGTATCGGCCGATCCACGCCGATTAGGAAGTAACTCGACGCAACCGGTAGTGCCAAAAACGCCTCGATATCATAGGTCGTAGACGGCTTGGCTGAGAGGGAGCCTTGAACAGACATCATGATTCCGTCGTTTGCGATTTCAATTTCACCAACCGAGGGTGCGTTTTGCCTTCCGTTGGGACCAACATCCCCGTCCAGCAGGTCGTTCACATCAGAGCCGTCGTCGCCCAAATCTATTGGCTCCAGCTTAGAGTTGGCAATCAAGTTGCCCTGAATTGTATTTCCCGTTCCTTCGCTAACCACTATGCACTTCGGGTTTGAGCTGCAGGTATTCTCGGACAACTCGTTTTCGTCTGACCCGTCTTCCATGCGGGCACCGCTAATGCGGTTTCCGCCCGAATTGGTAACCACACCGATCTCCGGTATCGCTCCAAGGTCATTTCTACTAACTGTGTTTTGATCGGCGTTGCTCAAGCGAACACCATTCGAGCTGAACAGGATTGAATTACGGTCGATCAGGTTGTTTGTGCCGTCAACGATGGCGACACCGTCTCCTTGATTCGGCCTGAGTAAGGCTTCCACAAGCCCAGGACCGGGGATGCTACGGTCGACATCAATGATGCCTCCAATTTCGTTGCGTTCGATGAAGTTTTCCGTTGATTGCCCTCCTGTAAGCCGCACGCCATCACCAACGCTGTTGCCGATCCTGTTGTGGGCAACCCGATTAAATTCGGCATTTTCCAGCAGAACGCCGTTGGCACCATTACGCAGGGTCTCGTTGCTGAAAGAACCCACTTCGGAAGGCTCAACGCCGATATTGTTAAACAAGATTCGGTTTTCTTCGGGAATGAAGTTGTTGATTCGGGTCAGGACGACGCCGTTGCCCTCGTTTCCAGAGATCCAATTGTTTGCTACCTCAACATCCCGCGCCTGCCCCCGAACCACCACACCCTCCTCATTGGGGAGCCTCCCAAACGGCAAGCTGATGCCGACGGTGTTCGCTTCAACAAAGGTGTTGACGTTGCGGTTGTTGAGGTACACGCCGGCACCCGCCCAGGGAAAACTGTCTCCCTCGATCCCGTTTCCGGAAATCAGATTTCCCCGCGGGTCTGGCCAGGAGCCGCGACCGATCCGTACGCCGTCACTGCGGATGAGCTCGATACCTCGTCCATTGGGAGCCGCCTCCGTCCCAAGCGCATTGGTACCGATGTAGTTGCCGTAGATCTCCAGCAGTCGCACATCCTGGCTGCTGCCGATCGCCGCGGTTCCGGACGCAACAATGCCGGCGGTGGTGTTGTTGCCAATGACGTTGCGGTGGCGCGGATTACCATCGCCGATCATGGTCCCCTCGCCCGCCCCAGCCTCAACGAGAATGCCGACCTCGTTGCCGTTGGCCTGCCCGTCAGCCTCAATGCCTATTAGATTGCCAAAAACCTTATGATCACCGGTGCCGCTGAGAAAGACACCTCGGCCGTTACCGACAATCGTATTGCCTTGGTTCTGATCGGTCCTGCCACCGATGAGCGTCGCCTCCGAGCTGATGGCAGAGATTCCGACGCTTGTCGGCTCGGTGTTCCGCACCACACAGTTTTGAACGGTGCCGCCGAGACTGAAGCGAAACTCGATGCCGGTGGGAAAACCAGAGACCTCCACTCCGAGCACTTCGCTGTCGGCTGACCCCGGGCCCTCGAAGCGCAGCCCTGGAACATTAGCACCGCCGGACAGGAGCCGAACGCGACCACCACCGACAGATCCGTCGAGGATGATCTGAGTCTCGATGGCCGGAAAACCTAGGTTGCTGCTGGTGATACTGGGCACGGCGAACTGAATGATATCCAGATCGGGCGATTGGTTAGCGAGCTGTATCGCTGCGTTGAGACTGCAACCTCCAGGCTGTACGCACTGATCGGTGACGTCGGTCAGGTAGCAGACCTGGCAAACGCCATCGTCGAGATCAAAGTCGAACAGGGTGCTAGTGTCATCGACGATCAGCTGCGCGGCTGCCGGACCCGCAATCATCAACAACCCACAAGCCATGAGTCGAAGCCACCTAGGCCCTGCTGCATCAATGTTGGCGCTCCTCGCTCCGCCAAGCCAGTAGCCGCCGCGCGGAATTTTGCTCGACGCAAGATCTAAGCGGATGGTGGGTCGCATGGTTGTTCCTCCTGATCGCTTTTCGCTAAAGAAAATGCCTTCAGTAGGTAGGGCGAAGAAAACGCGTAAATCCCGCCATCGGCTGGCAAAGTGGGATCGGGAAAGCTGCTGAGCCTCAACAGCCTTGGGGTGTCCCGCTCGCTAAATCGCAACTCTGCCGCAGCAAGGGTTTAACGTCAGACTTCGTGCTGCCAATTGGAAAGGTTGGCGTCGATTGTCGGCGCTGTTGGCGATCGATATCGCCTTGGCTTGGCGCCTGATACGCTCGCTCAAGCCTCGGATACTAGCCGTTGATGGCGTCGATCAGATCCAGCAGCTCCTGGTTGTACCGCTCGGTCACTGTCATCGGGCAGAAGTGGCCGCCTTCCGGCAGCATCACCTGCTTGGCGTCGGGGATGAGCTTGGCCAGCTCGTCCGACATGTCTGCTGACGTCAGGGAGTCGTCCCGGGCCGAGATGACGCCGGTGGGAACGTTGATGTCTTTAAGACGATAACGAAGGTCGTGCGTCATCACCGCGTTCAGCCGGGCGAGCTCAATTTCGAGCCCCGGGAAGGTCTCGATCCGCTGCTTGAGGTATTCGTCCATGCCCGGATAGGTCGGAGAGATCGACCAAGCCGGGGACGCCAGCAGGCTGCCCACCATCATGTACTGACGCACACCGCAGTTGATCAAGATGTCTCGACGGGTGCGGAAGGTGTCGACAAACAGCTGGGTGGGGCCCGGCCAGCTCGCGCTCAGCACCAGCGACTTAACCTTATTGGGCTGCATCAACGCCATATGCTGCCCGATGGCGCCGCCGGTCGAATGCCCGACAACGTGCGCGGATTCAAGGCCCATCGCGTCCATCAGGGCGAGAACGTCCTGAGCCATCTCCTGCGAGCTGGTGACCACAGGCGCGGGTGAGCTGTTGCCAACACCACGGTGATCGTGAAGGATCAGCTTGTAGCGCTCCGCCAGCATGGGCACCTGCTTGTGCCAGAAAGAACCCTTGCCACCGAGGCCGGCAATGAGGAGCATCGGTTCGCCTTCGCCGTGAGTTTCGGTGTAAATCTCGGCCTCACCCACATCAACCATTTTGGCGCGATCGGTCATCGGTCCACCGCCATCGGGAAGGCTTTGTTCTTGCGGCTGGCTGCGTCGTTCACCGTGTGTCCTGTTGAGAGGATGAAAACGCAGGTTGACGTGCGTCAGACGATTGAACCAATCAAAATTACCTGCCCCGCCATACTTTGAGTGCATGGATAAAGGGACCCAGTCCAACACCTTGGGATCAGGCAATCCATGCACGCCCCGTATGGCACGGCCCGACATATGAATTTGTGATCGGCCGCCGCGCTGGCTAAATTAACGTCCGAAAAAAATTCTGGACACAGGTGAAACTATGAACACCGCTCCTCAGGCCTGCCGGCCGATCACGGAAGAAGAGATCACAACTTACGAGCGCGACGGCGTTGTCTGTCTGCGCCAGGTGTTCGACAGCGCCTGGGTCGAGCGACTCCTTCCGGTTGCCCGCCGCATCACGATCGACAAAGAGGATTTCGGCCTGCTGCCCAGCTACCCAGGCCGCTACATGTCGCGCACCGTGCCTGAGTTTCGCGACTTCGTATTCAATTCGCCCGTCGCCGAGGCGGCCGCCAGGGTGATGCGTTCCAGCTACGCGAAGTTCTTTTTCGACGAGATTTTCGCCAAAGGCCCGCAGTCAAACGAAGCCACGATCTGGCACAACGACCGGATGGGCTGGCCGACCAGCGGCGTCATGGTGCCATCGATCTGGATCCCGCTGACGCCGGTGGCGAAGGAGAACTGCCTCGAGTGCATCCTCGGCACCCAGCACGAGGACGTCCCGTACTGGCTGTTTTCTCCCAACGGTCGGCAGATGATCCGACCGGAGGATCGGCCGCTTCACCCCGACGGTGAAGCGCGCCGCGGCGACCCGAACTTCACCTTCAAACAGTGGGATATGGAGCCGGGCGACATCTTGATCGTCCACCCCTGGACGCTGCACTACTCTCACGGCAACACCGCTGATGATTGGCGAATCGCCGTTTCCGTGCGGGTTTTCGGGGACGACATCCGCTGGAAGCCACGGCCTGACTGCCTCAGCCTGGCCGGCGTCAGCGTGGACGAGATGATTGTCGGAGAGGTTCCGGCCGGCCCCTGCATTCCGATGCTGTGGTCCGAAGACGGCCAGCGCGACGGCGACGCCGATTTTCCGCGCGGCTTTGCGACAAGCTGGTCCAAGACCCGCCGCGACGACGTGAACGAATTCGAAGAGTTCAAGCGGCTGCAGGCGAAGCACAAAAACGAGGCGGTTGCAGGGTGACGCCAGAGGAGAAAGCTCGCGCCGCGGCCGAGCAGGTTGCCGCGATCGGAATGCCCGAGGCCGGCCAGGAACCGTCGTTCCTGCCCCACCCGCTGATGGACGCGCTGATGGAATCGGTGTTGGCGCTGGGCGGGGAGCTCTGGATTGAACGCGATCGGCGCCGGACTCTGGAAGCGCTGCTGCAGGATAAGGGGCTGGTTTCGGCCGACGAGATAGAAAGCTATCAGCTGAGCGCTGAACAGCGGGCAAGCCGGGACGAGGCGCTCGCGGAGATGACAAAGCGGGTGTTCGAATCGCTGAAGAAAATCGGCGCGACCTCAGCCTGACCGGGACCCCGGCGGCAGGCAACTCCCATCAGGCGTTACCGGCGGCCTTTACCTCATCCACCTCAAGCGCGATCGACTGGCGGATTTCCTCCGCCAGCGCGTTGGCCACAGGCCGCTGAAATGCCTCCTTCCGAGTGATCAGGCCCGCGCTGCGGATCAGCGGAACGCCCGGCACGTTCAGCCGGGTGACGGTGCCTTCAGCCAGCTCCTGGCGCACCAGATGATCGGGGATCAGCCCGACAAAACCGCCGGACATCACCAGCGACTTGATCAACGTCAGTGAGTTGGCCTGCAGCGCCGGACGCGGAGCCGCTATGCCGGCTGAGATGAACAGCGAGTCCAGCACCTCCAGCGCGTGAGGCTGGTCGACCGACGCCCAGCGTGCATCCCGTAGCTTCTCCAGCGGTGGCTCTTCATGCTCCGCAAGCGGATGAGAGCTGGCCGCAAACACGCTCGTATAGACCTGCACCAGCGGCTCAAACTCCATCGAGTCGGGTAAAGCGAGGAGAGGAAAGTTGCTGAACGCCACCTCGATCTGACCGAGATCAAGGGCGTTGATCAGATCTTCAAAGTAGCCTTGCTGAAGATGCACCCGCACCTTCGGGTGGCGGCTGCAGAAACGCCCGATCATGTCGTCGATGATGCGGGTCGCAAAAAGTGCGCCCACGCCCAGGGCCACGGAGCCGGCCAGTTCACCCACCGGCTGCTGCGCATCGCGGCGTGCCCGCGCGCATTCGGCCAGGATCGATTTGGCGTGGTGGTAGAGCCGTTCCCCGGCTGCGGTGGGCGTCGCCCCCCGCGCATGACGTTCAAACAGCTCGACGCCGAGCTGATCTTCCAATGTTTTCATGCTGCGGGTCAGAGCCGGCTGGCTCAGGGGGATCGCCTCAGCCGCTTTCGACAGGTTGCGCTGCTCAAAGACCGCAACAAAATGCTTCAGCTGGCGAATATCCATAGTGGCCTTACCTCAGTTTAGGCGGTTCAACAGGCCTGCAGCGATCACTCCATCGACGCCGGGTATGGTTTCATACAGCCCATCAATTGGCTGGCTTATGGCGCTTTTAGTAGTCTGTCGGACTGCAAAAAATCTACGGGAAAGCCTACCATGGAACGCAATAGCGTGGGTAAAGCGCCGCGCCAGCCGCGGCTGGAAGACGACAGCTACGCCGACTATCTCACCCAGGTCCGAAATTTCGCGATACGCGACTGGTTTCCCCAGATCGCCGGCCAGCTGGTCGCCGATGCCAGCGCCGCCGGCCTGCCGGACGCCGGTGCCTCCTGTGACTACGCCGAGCTTGCGCCGGTTGTGGACGCCATGCCCGCCGCCAACAGCTGGAAACGGGTGATGCGCAGCCAGCAGCGCATGACGTGGGACAAGAGCTTCGAGAGCTACAACCGCGATCGTCAGCACTGGATCGACCTGCTCGATCGCGCTGAACAGAATTTCCCGGGGCGCCTGCACCGGGACGAGTCGCTGGTCGTTCCGGACTCCGCCTGCGAAAACATCCACCTGCAGCCGGGCGGCTACTGCCGCGACGAGCTGGCCGGTTTTGTCTTCCATCACGGCACCAACGTGTTCTACCAGGGGGACAACAATCACGACGAGCTGCACGACCTCTATGCCGACATGCTGCGCCAGCCTGCTGACGGAAAGCTCAACCGGATCGCCGATCTGGGCTGCTCAATCGGCCAGTGCACCACGGCGCTCAAGGCTCGGCATCCAGATGCTGAGATCTGGGGACTGGACATCGGCTTACCGCTGCTGCGCTACGCGCATCTGCGCGCCACCGAGCTGGGCAGCGAGGTGCATTTTCAGCATGCCCTGGCAGAAGCGACGCCGTTCGAAGACAACAGCGTCGACGCCGTCTTCGCGTACATTCTCTTTCACGAAGTTCCGTCCTTCAGCTTCGAAGAGATTGTGGCGGAAGTGCGGCGCATCCTCCGACCGGGCGGCACTTTCACGGTGATCGACGCACCGAACGGCACCAGCTTTCCCGCGCCTAACCGGATGTGGCTGGCGTTCGACGCGCAGTACAACTGCGAGCCCTACTCGCCGGCTTTTGTGGCCACCGACTTTAAAGGGCTGCTCGAGTCACAGCAGTTCGAACAGATCGAGCAGGGGCCGACCCCGACGTTCTTGTCCATGACCACGGCCGTCAAGCCGGAGTAAGCGAACAGTGAACCAGCCCGTCGACCCGATGGGGTCCAATACCGACCTTCTGCTGATGGAGCTGGCTGCCTGCCTGGAACAAGGCACGCTCGACGTCAGTGCCGAGACGCTGGAACTGATGTCCCAGGATGTCTATCGGGCCGGCGCCGAACCGATGGCCGTCGCCCGACCCAAGACGACGCAGGAGGTGGCCGCGCTGGTCAAAGTCGCCAACGCCCATCAGCTGCCGCTGTACGTTCGCGGCGGCGGCATGTCGTACACCGACGCTTATTATCCCGAGGAAGCCGGTGCGCTGACGCTGGATATGGCCAGCATGGACCAGATCCGCGAAATCAACGCGCATGATCTTTACGTCACGGTCGAAGCCGGCTGTACCTGGAAGACGCTGAACGAGGCGCTTGCGCCACACGGCGTGCGGCCGACTTTCTGGGGACCGATGTCCGGCAAGCTGTCCACGATCGGCGGCGCCATGGCCCAGGGTGCGGTGACTTTTGGATCATCCCGCAACGGGCCATCCATGGCGGCGGCGCTCGGCGTTGAGCTGGTGCTGGGCTCTGGCGAGATTCTGCGCACCGGCTCAGCCGGCCAGCCCGGCCACAGCGCTTTCTATCGCGAGTACGGTCCGGACCTGACGGGCCTGGTCTGCGGCGACGCGGGCGCGCTGGGCATCAAAACCGCCGTCACGATGCGCCTGGAGCCCGTTCCGGCGACCGGACGCGGCCTGTCCTTTTCCTTTTCCAGCTACACCAACCTCGTGGAGGCAATTCGCCGGGTTTCACGCTACAAGCTCGCCACAGAAATCTTTGGTGCCGAAACCGAACTGGTCAAAAGAGTCGCCGGGCCACCAGATCTCAAGAGCGATCTTCGGCAGCTGCTGACGCTGTTTCGCTCAGCCGACAACCCGCTGGCCGGTTTACGCAAAGTGCTTAAGGTTGCCCTAAACGGGCGGCGGTTCATGGAGCAGTCGGCATTCTTGGCCAATTTTCTTACCGAAGGCACCGACAGCGTGGAGCTCAAGTGGATGCTGCGACGAATTCGCCAGGAGATCGGCGACCTGGGTATCGAGGTGGCCGACACGGTAGCGGAATTCACCCGCGCTCAACCGTTTCCCGATCCGATGCTGCTGGGTCCTGAGAATCGGCGACTGCTGCCGCTGCACGGCGTGGTGCCCTACTCCAGCGCAGACCCGCTGCACAATGAGTACCGTGCCTATATCGACAGCATCCAGGATCGGTGCAGCCAGCACGGCGTTGAGGTGTACATCGTTTACGCCACGACGGGCTCAGCCGGATTTCTTTACGAATGTGTCATCTACTGGCCGGACCACTGGCCGCAGCTTCATCAAAAGCATACGGCCGACGAAATTCTGTCGGCGGTTGATGAGCCTGAAGACAATCCCGAGGGTCGGGCGCTGGTGGAGGAAATCCGGCGGGAGACCATCGAGATCTTCTATCGACACGGCGCCATCCACTTCCAGATCGGTCGGGCCTATCCGTTTGCCAGGGATCGCAATCCGGCGGCGCTGAAGCTGCTGACGGATCTTCGCGACGGTCTGGACCCGAATCGTTTGATCAACCCCGGAGCACTTGGACTATGAGCGGTACACAGGCAGAGATCGCCATTGTCGGCGGCGGTATCGGCGGGCTGACGCTTGCCCTGGGCCTGGCCAGAGCCGGCGCCCGGCCCGTGGTGTACGAGCAGGCGATCGAGCATAGCGAGGTAGGCGCCGGAATTTCTCTGGCCCCAAACGCCGTTAAGGGTTTGCGCTTCCTTGGCGTAGAGCCGGCGATTGTGGAGCTGGCCGACGAGCCCATGGAGCAATACACCCGGCACTATCAAAGCGGCCAGCCGCTGGTGACCATCGACCGGCACAACACCGCGAGTCAGTTCGGTGCGAGCTATCTGCAGATGCATCGCGCGGACCTGCAGGCCATCCTGCTGGACGCGCTTAAGCAACATGCGCCTGACTGCGTGCGCCTGGGTCATCGGCTGGCAGACATCAGTCAGTCGGACAATGGCGTGACGCTGTCTTTTGAGGAACGAGCGCCCGTTGAGGCGGAGCTGGTGGTTGCCTCTGACGGTCTGCGGTCGGTTGCGCGCAGCCAGGTATTCGGGGAGCTCGGCGCCAACTACTCCGGCATCGTCGCCTGGCGCGGCCTAATTCCCACCGAACGTCTCGCCGGGTGCGAGCTGCTGCCGGAGTCCAACGTTTTTGTCGGACCCGATCGCATTTTTGTTCGCTACCCGGTGCGCAAGGGACAGATACAAAACTGTGTGGCCTTAACCCGCGAGCCCGAATGGCAGGCGGAAGGCTGGATGGAAAAAGGAGACCTTGGCGAGCTCAAGGCGGCCTTCGCCGATTTTCATGAGGACGTCACTCAGGTGCTTGACACCTTCCTGCCCGAGGAGTGCTACCGCTGGGGCCTGTTTGAGCGCCAGCCGCTGCCGCGGTGGGTCGACGGACGCGTGGCCGTCTTGGGCGACGCGGCCCATCCGATGCTTCCGTGGTTTGGCCTGGGTGCGGCCACCGCGATCGAAGACGCCGTCGTTCTGGCGCGAGCGCTCACAGAGTTCGAGAGCATCACCGAGGCGCTGCAGCGCTACCAGGTCGCGCGCTATGA
>JANQOZ010000017.1 GCA_028285525.1 Lysobacterales bacterium | reverse complement strand
AAACCTGTCTGATCGAGTCACAATCACTTTCGAGGCATTCAAGTGGAAGAGGATCTCAGGGGGGGGGGGGGGTTCTTTCAACTGGAACATCTTCCGCTGTGCTGCGACTGCAGAATGCTATTTCGGCCGGGTAGCTGAGGCATATTCGACAGCCTCACCCAGCCTTCGATCGGATATGACTTAAACCGCGTCACTACCGCAGCGCGTGTAGTGACGCGGCCCACGAACCCAGCAATTGCGGGGCCTCGGACCCGCTTTCTGGAAGTGCCGCACAAATTACGCGGCCCTTTTTCGCAGCCTGCGAAATGACAAGCACCTGTAGCGAGCGTATATTGGATTGTACAAACCGTGACCACTCCGGCTGAGTGGTAACCCATCGGGATCAACCCTCACGGGTGGGCGATCCCTATAGCGCTCCGGTGCTATTCCAATTCGCTCCGACCGTGGCGACGATTTTTGTCCCCCTCCTCGGAGCCATTTCTCAATTCGACGACCTAAGTCGTCACCGGCCAGCTATTGGCTAGCTGATGGTCAGCGCTGCGTCCTTCACAAGGGGCCGTCGTTGAACCTGATTTGCAGGCTTCAGGCCTGGAGACTGGTGTCCCATGACCCTTGCCGATTTTTCGGACCACGTGTTTTCAAACGGCACGTGCTGGTCACCAAAACTAACCGACTGAGAAATGCACCATGAAAGACCTGAACCATCAGCTTAAGGAACCGAGCAGGAATGGCTCCTGCAGGCAGTTACCGGCGACCTACCGTGGGCGATCGTAGTCGTCGGCAACCACGACCGCGATCGAGGTGCGCGAACCCGCTTGTCTGGCGTGGTGCCATGCCGGAATGGTCAAACCGCGAGCACGGCTAAGGAAAACTCATTTTCGGCAGGTTCGGACTTATGTGGGTACGTCTTCGAGCCAACCTGCCCTACCGGGCACGGGGCTATACTGGCCCCGAGCGGTCGCCGCACCGATCGATAAGGAGACGACTATGCGAATCTATCGCAGATCGAAAAGCGGCAACTGGCACCTCGCCTACACGGCGCCTGACGGCCGTCGAATACGCCAAAGCACTGGGACTCCCAACAAAAAGGAAGCCCAGGAATACGCGGATCGACTGAAGGCAGAAGCCTGGCGGGTGCATCAACTCGGGGATCGCCCCAGGCGGTCATGGCAGGAAGCTGTGGTCCGCTTTACAGACGGGACCCGGGACAAACGGACTCATGGAGAAGACCTTGCCAAACTCCGCTGGCTCGACCGGCATCTCGGCCACCTGATGCTTGATCAGGTCACCCCAGATGTGCTGGCCGGCATTAGAGCCGATCTGACGGCCGGAAACGGCCCACAAGGCGGCAAAAGCCAGGCGAATGCCAATAGGTACCTTTCGCTGGTGCGAAACGTCCTGAGGCGTGCTGCGTTGGACTGGCAGTGGTTAGACCAGCCGCCGCCGATTCGTTTGGCCTCGGAGCGCGGTTCCGGTGGATTTCTGTGGTTAACCAGGGAGAAGGCCCAGCAGCTCCTGGAGCAGCTGTCGCCCTACCCGCATACCGCCGATATGGTCCGCTTCTCGCTTGCCACCGGGCTGCGGGAATTCAACGTCACGGGCTTGACCTGGTCCTCTGTCGATTTGGCTCGGCGCGTGGCTTGGGTCGACGCATCGCTGTCGAAGACCCGCACTGCCATCTCGGTACCGCTGAACGACGACGCCGTGGCGGTGCTTCGGCGCTGGCGCTTCAAGCACAAGGAGCGGGTTTTCGTGTATCGGGGCCAGCCCATAGCCGTCGCCAACACCAAAGTCTGGCGAGACGCCCTCGAAGCTCAGGGATTGCGGCCCCACAAAGGTCGCCATCCCGAGAACTTTCGCTGGCACGACCTTCGCCATACTTGGGCCTCGTGGCATGTTCAGGCTGGCACGCCGCTGGAGGTTCTTCAGCGACTCGGCGGCTGGGCCAGCCTCGACATGGTGCTGCGCTATGCGCACCTGGCTCCGGGTCATATCGCGGCATTTGCCGAAAACAGCGGCACAAAATTGACACAAAAATCAGGAGGGAAAAAGAAACGAGCCCACGAAGGGCCCGTAACTGATTGACTTACCAAGGGTTGCTTGGCGCGCCCGGCAGGACTCGAACCTGCAACCGTCGGCTTAGAAGGCCGGTGCTCTATCCAGTTGAGCTACAGGCGCCGGGAAACTGGTCGGGGTGGAGGGATTCGAACCCCCGACATCCTGCTCCCAAAGCAGGCGCGCTACCAGACTGCGCTACACCCCGAAAAAAGCCGTCGAATGGTACGGGTCCGGCCGGCCCCAGTCAACGACCTCGACGCACGCCACGACGGCAGATTTACCCGTATGGCGTAGAGCGAACGTAAATGCGAACATCACGCAATCACGGCCATTCGCTTCCTGACCATGGAACAGTACCTCGACGTTCTGCGTACGATCAATCCGCTCAGCACCTTCGGCGCCGAGCAGTTCGAAGCCTTTCTCGCCGCGGCGTGCGAACGCGAGCTCATGCAGGGCGAATGCGTGTATCTCGAGGGTGACGAGGACGAGCTGATTATTTTTCTGGCGGACGGCGCCATCGCCCGCAAGTCAGCAAGCGGCCAGGTACGGTCGCTCGCCGTGGGCGACGACGCCGCGCGTTACGCGATGGGCAACCTGCAGCCCCGGCCGCACACTGCGCAGGTGACCAGCGAGAGCGCCGTTGTCATCGAGGCGCCGCGAGCGCTGGTCGAGGACCTGGCGACCCGCAGCCAACTGGTCACCGGCGAGATGCCTTCTTTGAGCGTGACGGACGTTGCGGATGCCGAGGGGCTCGACGGTTCATGGATGTTTCAGATCGTGCAGAGCGAAATCTTTCGTGAGCTGCCGACGGAAAATATCGAGCTGTTTTTTGCGGCGGTCGAGCGTATGGAGTGTGAGGCCGGCCAGGAAATCGTGCGCCAGGGTGACGACGGCGACTACTACTACATGATCGTGGAGGGCCAGGCTGAGGTGCGGCGCATGGCGGGCCCGGTACCGATTCCGATCGCGACGCTCGAGGCGGGGCAGAGTTTTGGAGAGGAGGCACTCATCTCCGGCCTGCCGCGTAACGCAACGGTCGTGATGACGCAGCCCGGCGTGCTGATGCGCCTGGGAAAAGAACGCTTCAAGGCCCTCCTGATTCGTCCGGTCGTCCAGTCGCTCCCCGCGCGCGAAGCCGCCCGCCAGGTGAAGCAGGATGGCGCCGTGCTCATAGATGTCCGAATGGAGAACGAGCACGGCAGCCGTTCGATCCGGGGCAGCCGCAATGTTCCGCTTTACCGACTGCGCGACGCGATTGCCGATCTGGACACGTCTGCGCCTCATATCACCTATTGCGACTGCGGCGCGCGCAGTTCCGCAGCAGCTTTCCTGCTGTCCCAGCACGGGATCAGCGCCAGCTACATTGAAGGCGGTATGTCGGCCATGCTGGCGGGGCAGTAGCGCCTCGCTTGTGCGCAGCAGCAACTTTGGGCGACAATCAGGCTACTTTAAAGGACACGGCGGTGTCGCTCGCCGGAGCGACGCGGGATAGGAGAGTCCCTGTGACCCAAGAAAGAACAACATGCTGATTCTGACCCGCCGGGTCGGCGAAACGCTGATGATCGGTGACGAAATTACGGTCACCGTGCTCGGCGTTAAAGGGAACCAGGTGCGTATCGGCATCAATGCACCCAAGGACGTTGCCGTGCACCGGGAAGAAATCTACGAGCGAATCCGCCAGGAAGACGACGCCGAAGACCCGGCAAAGAGCTGACCGGCGACGGGCGCCGCGCGAATGCCCCAGTTCCTGCCGAACCAAGCAAACGCTTTTTTTCACTTTTTCCGTGAAAAACACCAAAAAGGTCAGTTAGAATACCGGCCCCGCGGAGAGGTGGCCGAGCGGCTGAAGGCGCTCCCCTGCTAAGGGAGTATGGGTCAAAAGCCCATCGAGGGTTCGAATCCCTCTCTCTCCGCCACTAAAAAACCCGCGCTCGCGCGGGTTTTTTAGTGGCGGAGAGAGTCGGTAGTACGGAGAACCCTCTGGTTCGACAAATTGCCGAAAGGCAATTTGGACGCCGTAGCGAAGCGAAGGCGCCCCGTAGGGGTGAGCAAACGATACTACGTTTGCGAATCAATCCCGACCAATCGCACCGGGCTCCGTAACTCGACCGAAACCCGGCGCAAGTTATCTAGCGGCGACGAGAAAAGTCATTCCGAGGAACCCGTCCGGCCGGACCAGCGGACTATCGGACCAGCAACGTTTACACCGCAGCAAAGCAAGGCGCCACCCCACCCTCAATCCCCAATAATCTCGCGAGCCATCGCCTTAGCCGCCAGATCGGTATTGACCTGCGCGCCGCGCGCACGGTCCAGGACCTTGAGCAGCGTGTCGCCGATGCCCTTGAGGCGAGCCTCACACCCCGCATCGTCGATGATGCCCATCTCCCGGGCACCGCCGATAATGCCGCCAGCGCTGACGACGTAGTCAGGGCCCCAGGTAATCCCAGCTTCTAAGAGCCGATCGGCATCAGCCAGCTCAGCAAGCTGATTGTTGGCCGCGCCACAGACGACCTTGGCACCCAGTGTGGGGATGGACTCTTCATTCAGCACTGCGCCCAGCGCGCAGGGCGACAGGATGTCCGCAGGCTCGCTCAAGACTTTTTCCGGCGCTATCACCTCTCCGCCGCAGCTCGCTGCGGCCGCCTCAGCCAGCCGGGCGTCGACGTCGGCGACCTTCACGGCGGCCCCCGCTTCACCGAGGTGGCGGCAAAGCCGCCCGCCGACGCCGCCGGCGCCCTGGATGGCGACGGTTACGCCGGTCAGGTCCTGGGCATCGAGGGTGGCTTTGGCGATGGCGGCAATCGCGTGAAACAGGCCTTTGGCCGTCGGTATGGACGTATCTGAACCGGGCAGACCCGCAACGTATTGAGTGGTCTCCCGAATGACGGCCATATCCTCAGCACAGCTTCCGACATCCGGAGCACCGTGGTAGCGCCCGCCGAGCGAGTTGATGCACCGCCCCATGGCGTGCAGCAATTCAGGGGACTTCTGTTCAGGACCCGCGATGACAACTGACTTACCGCCGCCGAACTCCAAACCCGTCAGCGCCCACTTATAGGTCATCGCGCGGCTCAGGCGCAGGACGTCAGTCAGCGCCGCGTGATCGTCGGGATAGGGCAGGAATCGGATGCCGCCGAGCGCGGAACCACCGCGGACCCGGTGGAGCGCCGTGATCGCCTTTAAACCTGTCGCCGCGTCGTGAAACCAAACGACCTCTTCGTGGCCGTCAAACTCAGGGTGATCAAACGCCATCGGATACCTCACAAAAAACCGAGCCACATAATATCGCGATCGTGGTTGACGGCCCACGGACCCACTGGGATAATTCGCGCCCTCGCTGCCAGACCCGACCGGCCAGGCAGCGACGGATGCGCCGGTAGCTCAGTTGGATAGAGTGCTTGGCTACGAACCAAGAGGTCGGGGGTTCGAATCCTCCCCGGCGCGCCAAACCAAAAAACCACCGCATGCGGTGGTTTTTTGGTTTGGAGGGCCGGAGAGACTTGATTCGAACCCCTAGCAGCCATGCTGCGGGGTTCGAGCCGAGCGCGCAGGGAGCGCAGCGACTGAGCGACCCCCTCGAGGGGTGAGCCTGCGCAGCAGGCGAATAATCCTCCCCCTAAACCGTCGCAATGCATCCCATAAGCGCCGAGCCAGTTGGCCTGCTAGCTACCCCGCGAGGATAGCCCAACGTCACTCCCGCGCCCCACTGCGAGGTTCCAGCCGAGCGCGCAGCGCGCGGCGCCTAACCTCCCTAACCTCCCTAACCTCCCTAACCTCCCTAACCTCCCTAACCTCTTTCAATCCAACCGTCGAGAAAACCGCGCCATCGCCAGCCCGAGCGCTACGAGCGCAATCAGCCCCAGCGATCGAAGTTCGCCCGCCAGATCAGCCACGTCCGCGCCGCGCAGCATGACGCCCCGCGCGATCCGGATGAAATGGGTGTTGGGCAGACACTCACCCAGAAACTGCGCGAAAGCCGGCATCCCTTCAAAGGGAAACATAAAGCCGGACAGCAGAATCGACGGCAGCATCACAAAAAAGGTCATCTGCATCGCCTGGAACTGCGTACGGGCGACGGTCGATATCAGCAGCCCGAGCGACAGGTTGGCGGTGATAAAGACGACCGCTCCCAGGTAGAGGTTGCCGATCGTCCCTGCAAACGGCACCTCAAACAGCAGCTGACCGAGCGCGACGATGAGGGCAACCTGGGCCAGGCCGATCAGGATGTAAGGAACCACCTTGCCCACCATCAGCTCGGGTGTGCTGACCGGCGTGTTAATCAGGAGTTCGAGGTTGCCCCGCTCCCGTTCACGCACGATCGCCACGGCGGTGAACAGCATCATCGTCATGGTCAGGATGGTCCCGAGCAGGCCGGGAACGATATTGACCGCGCTGCGCTGCTCGGGGTTGAAATAGGGACGTACCTCGATGTGGCGGGTTGCCGTAAGGCCGCTCGGTGCATCCGGCACCAGGCTAGTGAGCTGATTGGCGACGGCGGTGATGGTCGGATCAGTCCCGTCGATAAGCAGATGGGCCGCAGGCCGGTTCGGATCGGTGAGGCGCCGATCAAAGTCGCTCGGTATGTGAATCCCTACCGAAATCTCCCCTCGCCTCAGCAGGTTCTCGAGCGACTGCGGCGAATCCGTGGTGATGATGATGTCGGCGACCTGGGTCTGACGGACGTCGGAAAGGAAGCGCTGGGACAGCATGCTGCCGGATTGGTTGGCCACCGCCGTTTTGAGGTCCCGGACGTCCATATTGATCGCATAGCCGAACAGCAGCATCTGCATCAGCGGCATGCCCAGCACCATGCCGAACGTCAGGCGATCACGGCTGAGCTGCCGGACCTCCTTGACCATGACTGCCGCCAGCCTGAGAAGACCGCCCCTCATCGGCTGGGAGACCGGGTCGCCGAGACAAAAACGTCTTCCAGCGAGGGATCGACGAGTCTGACCCGGGCACCGCGGTCGACGGGATCGATCAGGGCTCTGACCCTCGCTTCGGGCTCACCGCAGCGAGTCGGCAGCAGCACCCGGAGACTGATGCCGAGCTGGGTCACGCTGAAAACGTCACTCGCATCACTCAGCGTCTCCTGCAGCTCGCCGACCAGCCCGCCCAGCACCTCGACCACGTGCATGCCCGTCTCGCGCTTGAGCTCCTCCGGATCCCCGTCCGCCACCTTCACGCCGCGATCCAGAATGGCGAGGTAGTGGCATCGCTCGGCTTCGTCCATGTAGTGAGTGGAAACCAGGATGGTGGTCCCGGCCTGAGCGAGCTCAAACAGGCAAGCCCAGAAGTCCCGGCGACTGCGCGGGTCCACCGCGCTGGTCGGCTCATCCAGCAGCAGCAGCTCCGGCTGGTGCAGCACCGCCGCCGCCAGCGCCAGGCGCTGACGCTGGCCGCCACTCATGGTGCCCGCCAGCTGGGTTTGCTGCTCAACCAGGTCGTAGCGACGCTGAAGCTCATTGATACGCTCACGCGCGCGACGGCCGGCAAGGCCGTAAATGCTGGCGATAAAGCTGAGGTTCTCCCGCACGCTCAGGTCCCCGTACAGCGAGAATTTCTGAGTCATGTACCCGATTCGGGCTTTGAGCCGCGAGGCATTACCTGCGACCGGCAGTCCCAGGACATGGGCCTCCCCGCTGGTGGGTTCGAGCAGGCCGCAGAGCATCCGGATGGTCGTGGATTTGCCCGATCCGTTGGGCCCGAGGAATCCGTAAATGGACGCGCGCGGCACCTCCAGGCTCAGGTCCGACACGGCCCGCAGCTGGCCGAACTGTTTGCTGAGACCCGTGGCCCTGATCGCAGTCTGCTCAGGGCTCGACAAAGCGCGCCTCCAGCGGCATGCCGGCCGGCAGCTCACTCACCGAGCCCTTGAGCGCCACCTCTGCCGGGTAGGTCAGTCGATCACGGTCATGGCGCGTCAGCGCAAAATAGGGCGTAAACGCGGCGTCGGCGGACACCCAGCGCAGGCTGCCGGCAAGCCACTCTTCCCGGCCCTGGATCAACAGTTCGACGGGCTCACCGACGCGGGCCTGTGATCGAAGCTGTGCCGGTACGTAGATCCGGGCGAAGGTATCCTCGAGCCGCAGCAGCGTGATCACCGGATCTCCCGCTCGTGGACGTTCCCCCCGCTCGATCAGCACCTGCTCGACCCGGCCAGCCGCCGGCGCCCGGACGGTCAACCGCTCAAGCTCCAGGTCGAGCATCGCCAGCTCAGCCTGCGCCTGCTCCACCGCCGCCGACGCTCTCGCGAGTTCCTCCGACGTGCTGCCATTTCTGAGCTCCGCCAGCGTGGCGTCCGCTTCTGCCAGTCTGGCTCGCGCCATGTTCTCTGCCGCCAGTGCCTGGTCGTAGTCGTCGTCTGATGCAAGCTTCTGCCGCTGGAGATCCCGGATCCGCTTCAGGGTGGTTTCCCGCATCGTCAGATCCTCCCGAGCCTGGATCTGACGCGCGGCCGCCGCGGCAATCGCTTCGGTTCGCGGGCCACGCTGGATCTCCGCCAGCTGGGCTTCGTTCACCGCCAGCGCCGCAACGGCCCGGGTCCGCGCGGCCTCCGTGACCGCCGGATCGAGCCGGAAAAGCACCTCCCCCTCGGCAACGCGCTGGCCTTCGGTCACCGGCATCGCGACGATCAGCTCCGTGACGGGTCCGCTCACCTGGACGCGTTCCGTCTCAAGCTGTCCGACCATCAGGTTGGGATCCGGGTCCGCACAGGCGGCCAGCAGAGGCACCGTGAGCAGCAGCCTGAGCGACAGCCGCGTCATGGCTCGTTCCCCTCGCCGACCGGCCGGGTCATGGCGCTGACAACCGTGTCGATATGGGCGGTGAGAAAATCGTGCACTTCAAGGGGCTGGTGGCGATCGAAAACCGTTTGCCACACTGCGGCCATCACCACCGGCGCCAGCAGCAGCTGCGGGAAGCGATGGATACCGGACGGGCGAAATTCGCCCTGGTCGACGGCTCGGTCGAGCAGCCGGGACATGGCGCCCAGGCCCACGGTGATCACGTGATCGTAGTAGTACTTCGTGAGATCCGGGTGTTTCGGCCCTTCGGCCATCATCAGACGGACGATGATCACGGCCCGGGAGGTCGCAAGCTGACTGATGGTTTGGAGAAACGGGCCGCGCAGAAAGTCGGCGGCCGAACCATCCCAGCGGTCGATCGCCGTCGCCACGTCCCTGACCCGCGGCTCGATAAAGCCACGAATGACCGCCTTTAGGAGATCCTGCTTGGTTTTGTAATACAAGTACATCAATCCTTTGCTGACCCCCGCCCGCTCAGCGACGTCCGAAACCCGGGCACCGGCAAAGCCACGCTCGGCAAAAACCTCCAGTGCAGCCTCCGCAATCTCCTCCGGGCGCTGGTCCTTGCGGCGCTTGAAACGAGGTCCGGTCGCCGCCTGATGATTGTCTTGCTGACTCATGGTTCAGTAATTTACTAAATGACCAGTCAGTCATCAACAGGCAATGTCTAAGGAATGCTCGGTTCGGACAGCACCCTGCGCTATGCTTGGAGACATGTCGGCGATCCCGTTGCTAGCGAAGTGTTGAGACTGATGATCGGCCTGCTGGCCGGCCTTGCCGCAACAGCCGCCATGCCGGCACTCGCCGTCGATCCCGTCGCGAATTCCCCCTGGCGCGAAGCCGTTGTCAGCGTGTCCGATCTGGACCGTACCGCGGCATTTTTTACTGAGCTTGGGGATTATCAGGTCCGTCACCGCGGCGCTATCCAGCGGAGCGAGCTGACCGCCTGGAACCTGCCGGAGAACGCCGAGGGAGAATCCCTGCTGCTGACACACGCCGGCAACGAAAGCGGCATGGTTCGGCTCGTTCGGTTCGACAACGCCGGCCCGAAGGTACCGATGAGGCCTGGAGCCCGAACATGGGACACAGGCTGCTATTTCAGCCTCATGATCCGGATGAAAGATATGGACCGGGTTTACCGCGACGCCATCGAGCTGGGCTGGTGGACCGAAACCCCCATTACCGACTTAACCTTCGGGAAGTCGAAGCTCCGGGTTGTAATCTATCGAGGCCCGGATGGCGTCCAGGTCCAGGGCTACGAAAGACTCGAACCGGCGCTGCCGGCAGCCATCGGTCCGTTTGAACGCTTTACGCGACCGTTCAATATCATGCAGATGGTTCGCGACCGGGACGCGGCCTATCAGTTTTTTACCGAGGTGCTGGGCTTCGATACTTTCTACAACGGCAAACCCTACGTTGCACCCGAACCTCAGGCGACACCGCTGGGCATTCCCATCAACCTGACCACCAGCGTTCGCTACCGGGCCAGCATCGTCTACCCGAAAGCCGGCGAGTTTGGCCGTATGGAAATGATCCAGGTCATGGACCTGGACGGCAATGACTACGCGGATCGCTGCGTCGCGCCAAACCTCGGCATCCTCGCGGTGCGCTTTGAGGTTGAGGACGCCGAGCGTGCCGCGGCCCAGATCACGGAGCGCGGGTGGACCCTGGCCGGCGATCCGGGTCTCGCGTCGATCGCACCTTACGGGCAGGTTCGATTGTTCACCGTCCGCACGCCGGACGGGGCGCTGATGCAGTTTTTTTCCCGGCGCTGAGGTTATCGGGAATTTCCGACATGGCCCGCCGACGCTCAGCAGCGATACAATAGGACTTTGGCTGGATCTGAAACATGAGTACCCATACCGCGACCGTAAGCTGGGAGCTGGGCGGCAGTGCCTTTACGCCGGCCGAGTATCCCCGAGATCATGAGTGGCACCTCGCCGGCGGCCAGATCGTCAACGCCTCAGCCGCACCGGGCTATCGCGGCAACGCTGACTGCGTCGATCCCGAGGAAGCCTTCACCGCCTCACTCTCCTCGTGCCACATGCTGACCTTTCTGTATCTGGCAGCCAGCAAGGGAATGGTTGTCGAAAAATACCTGGATCGTGCCGAAGGCACGCTGAGCAAAACGGACCGCGGCATGGCCATGACGCGGGTTGTCCTGCGCCCGGAGATCACCTTCTCCGGCGAAGCGCCAGCGCAGGAACAGCTGGACGAACTGCACCATGCCGCACACAAAGCCTGCTTTATTGCCAATTCGGTGCACACAGAGATTGTTGTGGAGGCACCGTAGCCTGGCCGCTTGGGGTTTTTTCGAAGTTACAGAAACGGTTTTGGGGAAACGACTGCCGGCGCGGCGGTGGCTGATGTCAATGGCCCAACCACCACAGTTTCACGGCAACGTCACCGGCCAGGCTAAAAGCTGATGGGGTGTGAGGGGAAGAGCGACCGCGCACGGCGCGCGGGCTAAAGGAACGATATGGGGACATCGGTGAACACGCGCGGCGCCCGCCCATGGTGGCGGACGCTGATTCTCTGGATAGATTCCAACTCGGTGGTCGACAACCCGAAAGAGGGCATCGACTACGTGCGCATCCTGCCTTTTATCGGCATGCACCTGATGTGTTTCGGTGTATTTTGGGTAGGCGTCAGCCCGATCGCAGTGGGGGTCGCCATCGCGCTTTACCTGATCCGCATGTTTGCCATCACGGGCTTTTACCACCGCTACTTTTCGCACCGCGCGTTTAAAACCAGCCGTCTGGTGCAGTTTATTTTTGCGGTGATCGGTTCCTCGTCGGTCCAGCGCGGCCCGATGTGGTGGGCTGCTCATCACCGAGGTCATCACCGCCACAGCGATACCGAACTCGACCCCCATTCGCCCAACTCCGGCTTCTGGCGGTCTCACGTGCTGTGGTTTCTACAGCAGGAAAACTTTGCAACGCGGCAGGAGCGAGTGCGCGACTGGGCAAAATTCCCGGAGCTGCGCGCCCTCGACAGCTACGATCTGCTCGTGCCCGTGTTGCTCGCCGTCTCCCTGTTCTTTTTCGGCGGCTGGGTCGCAGAGCAATTCCCGGCTTCGGGAACCTCCGCCGCGCAGATGCTGATCTGGGGATTTTTTGTGTCGACGGTGGCGCTGTACCACGGGACGTTTACCATCAATTCCCTCGCCCACCGCTTCGGCCGCCGGCGCTACGAGACCGGCGATACCTCCCGCAACAACGCGCTGCTGGCGCTTATCACGCTCGGCGAGGGCTGGCACAACAACCACCACCGCTACCCGGCCTCAGCACGCCAGGGCTTTTACTGGTGGGAATACGACATCACCTATTACCTGCTTCGGCTGATGGCGGCCGTCGGTTTGATCTGGGACATCCGACCGGTGCCGGAGCGAGTGCTCGCCCAGGGAAGATCCCAGGGCCAGACCAAAGACCGACCGAACGATCAAGCGGCGAACCCAACGCCGAACAACCCGGTAAACCATTCCGACTCATGAGCCGCATCGCGGTGATCGGCGCCGGGGTTTCTGGCCTCGTGGCGGCTCGCGCGCTCGATCGCGAGGGCGAAGTCACCGTTTTTGAGCAGGCCGACTACGCGGGTGGTCACACCCATACCCACACCCTGGAAATCGGTGAACGCACCTACCGCGTCGACTCCGGCTTTATCGTTTGCAACCATCTGAACTACCCCAACTTCACCGCGATGCTGGAGGAGCTCAACGTTCCCCTGCTGGATACCGAGATGAGCTTTTCGGTCAGCAACGCGCAGAGCGGCCTGGAGTACAACGCGACCTCGATTCCGACGCTGTTCTGCCAGAAGCGGAACGTGGTGAGACCAGCGTTCTGGCGCATGCTGTCCGACATCAGGCGCTTTTATCGAGCCGCACCGTCGCTGCTGGAAAGCGACGACCCGGGTCCCAGCACAGGCCAATACCTGGAATCCGAAGGCTACAGCGCCGCTTTCATCAATGATCATCTGATCCCGATGGCGTCAGCGCTGTGGTCAGCGCCGCCGGAACAGATCATGCAGTTCCCCATGCGCTACATGGTCCAGTTTTTTCACCACCACCAGATGCTGCAGCTGAAGGGACGACCGCAATGGCGCGTCGTCCGCGGCGGCTCGGCCAGCTATGTTGAGGCGCTGATCGAGCGTCTCGAAGCCTCGGTGGAACTGAGCTGCCCGGTCCACGAGGTTCGGCGGACAGGCTCCCGCGTTGAGATCAAAACGGCCAACGGCAGCTGGCAGGGAGACCGGGTGGTGTTCGCCTGCCACAGCGACCAGGCGCTGGCGCTGCTGGCGGACCCCAGCGACGAAGAGCGGGAGGTGCTCGGCGCTATCCCCTACCAGAGCAACGACACGGTGCTCCACACCGACGAGCGGCTGCTGCCGCGCCGCCGACCGGCGTGGGCGGCCTGGAACGCCAGGGTGGACACCACGGCCAGCAAATCCTGCACCGTGACCTACAATATGAACATCCTCCAGCGGCTGGAAGCACCGGTGACCTTCTGCGTAACCCTCAACCAGACCGATCAGATCGACCCCGACAAGATCCTCGCCCGCATGCAGTATCACCACCCGGTCTACACGCGGGAGTCGGTGGCGGCGCAGGCGCGTGCCAAAGCGCTCAACGGCCGCAGCAGCACCTTTTACTGCGGCGCCTGGCAGGGCTGGGGCTTCCACGAGGACGGCGTGGTCAGCGGCCTCAACGCCGCGTCCGCGGTTCGGGAGTCGCTGCATGCATAGCGCCATCTACCGCGGCTACGTTCGCCATCGGCGCTATCAGCCGGCGGCCCACAGCTTCCGCTACCAGCTGTTTCAGCTCTACCTCGATCTCGACGAGATCGATGCCGTCATGCGCCTGTCTCGCTGGTTTTCCCGCGAGCGATTTAACCTCGCCTGCTTCCGTCGCAGCGATTACCTGGGCCAGGACGGCGACCTGAAATCTGCGGTGCTGCAGCGCATTGCCGACGAAGGCTGCACCCCACCCCGGGGACCGGTGCGGATGCTGACCCACCTGCGCTACCTCGGGCACTGCTTCAACCCGGTGTCGTTCTACTACTGCTTCGAGGAAGACGGCGAAACGCTCCACACGATCGTTGCTGAGATCACCAATACACCCTGGAAGGAACGCCATCAGTATGTGCTGCCGCTCGGCGACGCCGCAGCGCGCACGGCGGACTTTTCCTTCGATAAGCAGTTCCACGTTTCACCGTTTATCGGCATGGAGCGCCACTATCGGTGGCGCTTCACAACGCCTGAGCGAAACCACGTTATTCACATGGAAGTGACGGACGGAACGGACAATGAATTTGACGCCACGATGGTGCTGAAACGGCTGCCCGTGACCCGATCAAACCTCAATCGCTGCCTGCTTCGCTACCCGCTGATGTGCGGCCAGGTGGTGTCGGCGATTCACTGGCAGGCCCTCAAGCTATGGCTGAAGCGGGTGCCCGTCCACGTCCACCCCAAGCATGCCCAAGACAAGGCGCAGCACTCATGACCAGCAGCAAAACCAGCATCCAACCCGACTCCGGCTCCTTCACGACCCAGTGGCTGCGTCAACAGCTGTTCAAGCGCTTCGCGAAGCTCGAGCACGGCCAGGTCACGCTGGTGGAGGGCGGCAGCGAATACCAGTTCGGTGACGACCAGGCGCCGCCGGAACTGCGCGCCCGCGTGATCGTGCTCGATCCGAAGCTTTACCGCTTCATCGCGTTTGGTGGCACGGTCGGCGCCGGCGAGTCGTACATGGAAGGCCACTGGGAAGCCGAGGATCTGACGGCGGTTATCCGCGTATTTGTTCGCAACAAGGACACCATGAACCAGATGCAGCGCGGCCTTGCCCGGCTCAGCGCGCCGGTGCTTCAGTGGCTGCACAAGCGCAATCGCAACACCAAGGACGGCAGCGCCAGGAACATTGCCGCGCACTACGATCTCGGCAACGATTTCTTTGCCCTGTTCCTGGACAGCAACATGATGTACTCCAGCGCGGTTTACCGGGACCCGGGTGAGACCCTGGAGACGGCGTCAGATCACAAGCTCGATCGGATCTGCCGCAAGCTCGAACTTCAGCCCGGCGATAACGTGCTGGAGATCGGCACGGGCTGGGGGGGCTTTGCGATTTTTGCCGCCAGCCGCTACGGCTGTCACGTGACGACCACCACCATCTCCCAGGAGCAGCACGACCAGGCGAAGCGTCGTATCGAAGAAGCCGGGCTGACCGATCAGATCACCCTGCTAAAAAAGGACTACCGCGACCTGGACGGCCAGTACGACAAGCTCGTGTCGATCGAAATGATCGAGGCGGTGGGCCATCACTATCTCGACACCTACATCCGGCAGTGTGCCGCGCTGCTCAAGCCCGACGGCATGTTTCTGCTGCAGGCGATCACGATCCAGGACCAGCTTTACGACCAGGCGATTCGCGGCGTCGACTTTATTCAGCGCTATATCTTCCCCGGCAGCTTTATCCCGTCGATCAACGCGATCTGCAGCGCGGTCGCCCGAGCGTCCGATCTGCGCCTGTTTCATCTGGAGGACATCGGACCCAGCTATGCGCTGACGCTGCGGGAGTGGCGCCGCCGTTTCCTGAACCGCCTGGATGAGGTCCGCCAGATGGGATACCCCGAAACCTTTATCCGCATGTGGGAGTACTACCTGTGTTATTGCGAGGGCGGTTTTCTCGAACGCTCCATCGGCAACGCGCAGATGCTGCTCACGAAACCCGGCTCACGCCGCGAATCACTGGTACCGGCTCTATGAACGTTTTTCTGAATTTTGTTGCTTTTCAAATCTGCTGGATCGCCTGCGTCTGGGGCGGTGCGCATGGCTACTGGTGGCTAGGCATTGTCGCCGTCGCGCTGTTTGCCGTGTGGGAGATGACCCGCTCGCACAGCGCCGCGGCTGACCTCAAGCTTCTGGCCGTGGTCCTGATTCTGGGGATTGTGGTCGACACGATGTACGTCCAGCTCGGGCTGCTGACCTTCGCTACGCCCGTCCCGAGCGAGCAGCTTGCGCCGGTCTGGATCTGGGCGATGTGGGTCTCGTTTGCGCTGACGCTGAACCACTCCATGGCGTGGCTGAAAGGCAAAACGCTGCTGGCAGTGGTCTTCGGTGCCATCGGCGGACCCTTCGCCTACTGGATCGCCGCCTCAGCCTGGGACGCGGCGTTCATCAATCCCGACAAAGTGCTACTCGCCTACGGCGTGATCGGGGTCGCATGGGCGGCTCTCACGCCGGCCCTGCTCAAGCTCGCGAGCTATTTTGACACCCGCCCAGCGGGCGACGCGCCGGCAGCGGTGGCGACATGAGCACCATCGCCTGGGCCGAGAAAGGCTGGATTCCCGATCCGCTGATTCGTTACGGCATCAACCGACTCAATCGCAAACGGCTTCGAAAAGAGTTTGCCCACGACGCCATTAAGCGCCACGAACGGTTCAGCGAAGTGCTGACCGAGCTGCGCGAAAGCCCGGTGGCCATCCACACCGATGCGGCCAACGAACAGCACTATGAGGTTCCGCCAGGGTTTTTTGTGCGGTGCCTGGGCAAGCGACTCAAGTACTCGAGCTGCTACTACCCGCCCGGCGTGACCACCCTCGACCAGGCCGAGGAAGCGATGCTCGCCCTGACCTGCGAGCGCGCCGAGCTGGCTGACGGCCAGCGAATCCTTGAGCTGGGCTGTGGGTGGGGCTCGCTGACCCTGTGGATGGCGGAGCATTACCCGAAGGCCAAAATCACCGCCGTTTCCAACAGTGCTCCCCAGCGCGAATACATCCTCGCACAGGCCGCCGAGCGGTCTCTGGACAACGTTGAGGTGATCACCGCCAACGTCGCCGAGCTCAAGCTGGACGCCAAGTTCGACCGGGTGGTATCGGTCGAGATGTTTGAGCACATGCGCAACTACCGTCACCTGCTTCAGAACATTCACACGTGGCTCAAGCCCGGCGGCAAGCTGTTCGTGCACATCTTCTGTCACCGGGAGGCCATGTACCCCTTCGAAGTGGAGGGGAAAGACGACTGGATGGGCCGGTACTTTTTCACCGGCGGCCTGATGCCGGCGGCCGACACGTTGCTGTACTTCCAGGAGCACCTGAGCATCGAGCGCCAGTGGCGCATGTCGGGGCAGCACTACGAGAAGACGTCCAACCATTGGCTGGAGAACATGGATCGCCACCGCAGCGAGATCGCTGAGGTATTTGCGCCGGTATACGGCGAGGCAAACGTCGACCTTTGGATTCAGCGCTGGCGAATCTTTTTTATGGCCTGTGCCGAGCTCTTCGGGTTTAATGACGGTCAGGAGTGGCTGGTAGGCCACTATCTTTTCTGCCGCAGCTAGTCCCGGGCCGCCTGCCGTCGCGCAGGCAGCCTGAACCCAACTAGCGCACTGCGGCCTTCGCTAAGAGCTGCAGGAGGCGGCGCTTGATAGCCAGCTGGACTCAACGCGGGCGCTACGAGAGCGGGTTATGAGCAAGAAACCCGTCAATCGCGACCTGACCAAAGGCTCGGTCCGTGATCACCTGATGCGTCTGACCTGGCCGATGACCTTCGGCATCCTGGCCCTCATTTCCACCTCGGTCGTCGACACCTATTTCGTCGCCAGCCTCGGCACCAACGCCCTGTCCGCGCTGTCGTTTTCCTTTCCGATCTTTATGACCATCACCGGGCTGTCGGTCGGCCTGGGCGCCGGCGCCACCTCCGTTGTTTCGCGCAGTATCGGCAAAGGCGACCAGGAGATGATCACGCGGCGCAGCACCGACGCCCTGCTGCTGAGCTTTCTGCTGATCACAGCGCTGGTGGTGCTGGGCGCTGTGTTTGTCCGGCCCCTCTACGCGGCCCTGGGCGCCAGCGGCGAGGTGCTGGATCTGGTCGTCGACTACACCATCGTGCTGTTCTACGGCATGCCGTTCCTGGTAATCCCCATGGTGGGGAACAGCCTGATTCGGGCCGCCGGAGACGCCAAGGTGCCGGGAATCATCATGAGCAGCTCAGCGCTGCTCAACGTGATTCTGGACCCGATCCTGATCTTCGGGCTGCTGGGAGCTCCGCGGCTGGAGATGCATGGAGCGGCGCTGGCAACGGTGATCAGCAACGGCATCGGCATGCTGATGGCGCTCTGGGTCCTGTACTTCAGAGAAAACATGATTGCCTTTAATGTTGTTGCTTTTCATGAGGTTACCAACTCATTCAAGAAAATACTTCACGTTGGAATTCCGGCCGCCGCAGCCAATATGATCAACCCGATCGGCGTCGGCGTCCTGACCGCCCTGCTCGCTCGCCACGGCAAGGAGGCGGTTGCCGCCTTCGGCGTGGCCACGCGGATTGAGTCCATCGCCGCTGTCGGCCTGTTTGCCCTCTCCGCCTCGGTGGGCCCGGTCATCGGGCAGAACTGGGGCGCCGGACGCCGCAACCGCGTGCGCCTCACCCTGGTCCGCAGCTTCCAGTTTTGCCTGGTTTACGGCCTCATCTGCGCGGTCGCGCTGGCGCCGCTGGCACCCTTCCTACCCAACCTGTTCAGCGACATTCCGATGATTGCCGAGCTGGCCCGCAACTACCTGTGGATCGTCCCGGTGACCCTGCTGGGCTATGGCATCAACATCGCCGCCGCAGGCGCGCTCAACGCCGCGGGCTGGCCGCTGGTTTCGGCCGGCCTCACGTTCCTGCGCATGTTTGCTGTGGCTGTCCCGGCCGCGCTGCTGCTGGGACCGGCGCTGGGCGCCAACGGCATTTTTGTTGCCCTGGCGCTCGCCAACCTCGCTGCGGGCGCCATGAGCGCAGCAGCGGCGTTCCGCGTGATCGATCGGCACGCGCCGAGCGCGCCCGAACCCCAGACTCAGAACCCCGTTGCGGTTCCCGCAGGTGTCGACGCCGGCTCGCCATGATCCAGACCCGGGCGCTGATCGACACGCTGAAGAAGGTGCTGCGCGAGCAGCGCATCACCTACGCAGCGGTGGCACAACACCTGGAACTGAGCGAAGCGAGCGTCAAGCGGATGTTTGCCAGCTGCAACATGACGTTAAGCAGACTGGAACAGATCTGTGATCTGGCTCAGCTGTCGCTCACAGAACTCGCCGGACTCAACCAGGCCAAGCCCGAGCCGCTCACGCAGCTGACGCCGGACCAGGAAGAGGAGCTGCTGGCAGACCCAAAGCTGCTGCTGGCCGCGTTCATGACGCTCAACAACTGGCAGGTTGAGGAGATCGTCGAGACTTTCGACATCACCGAACCCGAGCTGATCCAGCGCCTCGCTCGGCTGGATCGTCTGCGCATCATCGAACTGAAGCCTGGGAATCGCGTCCGGCGCCTGGTGGCGAGAAATTTCACCTGGCGGAAGGACGGTCCGGTCCAGGCTTACTTCGAGCGCAGCGTGAAGCAGCACTTTCTTAACAGCCGCTTCAGCCGCGATACCGATCACCTTCGCTTTATGGGCGGCAGGCTGTCGGATCAATCGCTGGCGCGCATGCGCCAGGCGATCGAGCGGTTAACGGTCGAGTTTGACGATATGGTCGAAGCGGACGCCAGCCTCCCGCACGAGCAGAAAACCGGTGTCGGCGCGGTGTTTGCCATCCGCCCCTGGGAGCTGCCCGCCTTCAGCAGCCTGCGGCGTAAAAACTGAGCCAGCGGCACCACGCTCACAGGTGGCGCGATGGTCCTTGCATCCATGGCTGCGATTGCTACATTGAACTTATGGAGCAGATCTGGACAGTCGAGCCGGCCCAGGGCAAAGATGCGGCCACCATGGCACTGCTGTCACGCAATCTGATCGAGTACGGGCTCCCCTGGCGCTGGACTCCAGGCCGCCTCCGCCGATGCATCAGTCACCCCGACTACGTGGCCCTGACGGCCCGTCACGGACCCACGCTGGGCGGCTTTGCTGTGATGCAGTTCTACACCCGGCGCGCCCACCTGTGTCTGCTGGGCGTGGTGCCGTCACTGCGGCGGCAGGGGCTCGGCGGTCGCCTGCTGAACTGGCTGGAGGAAAGCTGCCGGATTGCGGGCGTCTTCGACGTGGAGCTCGAGGTGAGAGAATCCAATCGCGGCGCCGTCAGGTTTTATCAGCAGCGGGGTTTTGTCACCGCCAAGCGGATTCGCCACTACTACACGCGCGGAGAGCATGCGGTCCGCATGCGCCACGATCTCCGGCGACTTTAGCTCAACGTTTGCGGGCGGCGGATCAGTTCAGCTCGACAGGCCGCTGCGAGACGGCGGTCTGGAACGAATCTGAGGAGCTGAGCCCAAGCTGCTGCAGCAGCGCCAGGAAATCGATGTAGTTCCGCCCCTCGAGCAGCAGACCGCTGCGGCACCGATACCAGGCGGCGCACTCGAGCCCGGCACGATGCCCTGAACCGCGATGAGTGACGTTGAGGTTGAACCGGGCCATGCCTTCCTCGCCCCACTCCATCGACTCGTTCAGCACTACGTCGAAATCGCAAAACGACTCGTTCATGGCGGCAAAATAGTCGTGAATCTGCCGGTGTCCCCGGTAAGGCCCGCCGGGCAGGCCGAGCAGCACGCCCTCCGGGGCAACCATCTTATCGATCGTATCGGCCTGCCCCTCGTTCCACAGCCGCTGAAACCATCGCTCGATCCACTGGTTGGGTGTCATGCAAATATCGGCCTTTTAGTCCGGCGTCAGTTTATCAGCGCAGACCCTCTCTGGTAATGTGATGGCTTCCGGTTTTTGGACATTGCAGCGCCGTTGACTACCTTCGAAGATGATATCGAGATTCACTATCCCAACACGGTGCTGCAGCGCCAGCTCGAAGGCTGCGAATCACTGAACGCAGAGCTCTACGGGCTGATCTGCCGGCTGGCAGAGCAGTTCGAAAACTCGCCGGACAACGCGGTCGCCGGTGGCGAAATCTCCACTCAGGGCGGCTACCAGACCTCTACCCGCATGAACCTGTTCACGGTGGACGACCCGGCGGTTGCGCGGTTTACCCAGGAGGTGCTGACCGACGCCGTCGCCGCCTATGTTGAGCGGGTCTTTGGACAGGAGAGCCAGCAGCTCAGCCCCTGGCCTGTCGGCTGGGCCAATCTGCTGCGCGAAGGCGACTGGCAGGGCCCACACTGGCACCCGACCGACAAAAACATCGCCAGCGGGGTTTACTACGTTCATTTACCGGACGGGATGACGACCCCCGAGGGACACATCGAATTCATCAACCCGATGCCGCAGTCGGTCAATCACGGGTTTCCGTCGACCCGCCGGCTGACGCCCCGGGAAGGCAAGCTGATCCTGTTCCCGCCCTGGTATACGCACTACGTCCACCCGTTCCGCGGTCCCGGACAGCGGGCGATCATCGCCTTCGACGTCCTGGCTCAGAAACCGGGTCTGGATCTGGTCTTTTAGGGGTCTTTTAGCGGACGGGCAGTCCTAGCGATAGCGCTGCTGGAGCTCCCTGAGGCCCTCCGCCCCCGGGTGTAGGCCGTCGTAAGGCTGCGAGTGCAGCGGCCCCGGGACGGTGTGATTCACGTCGTGAAGGTCGTCCTGGCCCGGCTGGATATACATCAGACCCGTGACCACCTCTCCACGCTTGGCGGCGTCCTGCAGAAAGCCGATGGTGCGGGCCCGATCGCTCGGATCGAAGCCCTCGTCCACCTTGCGCAGCACGATCCGGCTGCCGTCGTGAAGCTCCACCGGCATGGCTTCACCGTGATCGTAGGCGGCCTTGATGTCCTGCGCCGGCGGCACAAAATCCGCGTGGATCGCCGGATGGTAATACCGTCTCGTGTAGGCGTAACTCTTGGTGGAGTCCTCGTGATCGTTGAAGGTCACGCAGGGTGATAGGACGTCCAGCAGCGCAAACCCCCGGTGGCGGATTGCCGCCTTCAGCAGCGGCACCAGCTGCTGTTTATCACCGGAGAAGCTGCGCGCGACAAACGTACAGCCCAGCGCAATGGCGGTGACCACCGGATCGATCGGCGGCTGGACGTTGGTCTCGCCGCGCTTGGCGCGGCTGCCCACGTCAGCCGAGGCGGAGAATTGCCCCTTGGTCAGGCCGTAGACGCCGTTGTTTTCGATGACGTAGGCCATGTTCAGATTGCGGCGCATGGCGTGCGCAAGCTGCCCAAAGCCGATCGACAGCGAGTCGCCGTCCCCGGACACGCCGAGGCAGACGAGGTCGCGGTTGGCCGCCCCGGCGCCGGTGGCCACCGACGGCATCCGACCGTGAACCGAGTTGACGCCATGGGCCTGGCTCATGAAATACGCGGGGGTTTTCGACGAGCAGCCGATGCCACTCAGCTTGACCACCTGGTGGGGCACCAGCTCGAGCTCCCATGCAGCCTGAATCAGCGCCGCGGTGATGGAGTCGTGCCCGCAGCCGGCGCAGAGCGTCGACATGCCGCCTTCGTAGTCGCGTCGCGTCAGGCCCAGCGAGTTTTTCGGGAGCCGGGAGTTGGTGACCGTGGGTTTGCGGATGAAGCTCATGCGGCTGCCTCCTGACTGAGTGCGCGTCCGATGTCCTCGACAATATCCCGGGCGCTGATCGGCATCCCGTTGTAGTGCCGAATGGAATTAAGCTGCTGACGCGTCGCCTGGGTTTCCATCAGCAGCAGCCGGCGCAGCTGGCCGTCCCGATTCTGCTCCACCACAAAAATCCGGCGGTGGCCGGCGATGAAAGCCTCCACCTCGTCGGAGAAAGGAAACGCTTTCACTCGCAGATAGTTCAGCGCATAGCCGCGGCCGGCCAGGAGGTCTCTGGCCTCGCGCACCGCACCGTCGCAGCTGCCGATCGAGATGATGCCCACCTGCGCATCCGCGGAGGTCTCGACCACCGGGGCCGGCAGGGCGTGCCTGGCGGTCTCAAACTTGCGCTCCAGCCGGTCCAGAACCCGCTGGTACTCCTCGGAGTTTTCGGTGTAGGTGCCCCGCTCCGTGTGGCCCGAGCCCCGCAGGAAGTAAGCCCCGTTGGGATGGACGCCGGGCAGGCTGCGCCACGGGACGCCGTCACCGTCAACATCCGCGTAGCGGTGAAAGTCGGGCATCTCGGCGAGCTCCTCAGCGGTCAGCACCTTGCCCCGGTCAGGGAGATAGCTGTCGTCCCAGGTCAGCTCGGGGACCATCCAGTCGTTCATGCCGATGTCCAGGTCGGTCAACATCATCACGGGGGTCTGAAACCGTTCCGCCAGATCGAACGCCGCCACCGCAAGCTCGAAACACTCATGTGGATCGGCGGGGAACAGCAGTATGTGGCGGGTGTCGCCATGCGAGGCGAAGGCACAGCTCAGAATGTCGCACTGCTGGGTCCGGGTCGGCATACCGGTGGAGGGGCCGACCCGCTGTACGTCGACCAGCACTATGGGCACTTCGGTGTAGTAGGCAAAACCGATGAACTCACTCATCAGCGAGATGCCCGGCCCGCTGGTCGGGGTAAAAGCGCGTGCGCCGGCCCAAGCGGCACCGACCACCATCCCCACGGCGGCCAGCTCGTCCTCCGCCTGCACGATGCAGAAGCGTCGCTCGCCGCTGTCCGGGTCCACGCGATACCGCTCGCACAGCGACTTGAAGGCGTCCATCAACGAAGTTGATGGCGTGATGGGATACCAGGCGCCGACGGTCGCGCCGGCGTAGAGGCAGCCCATGGCCGCGGCGGTGTTGCCGTCGATCATGATGTGGCCGGCGGTCTTGTCCATCGCCTCCAGCCGCAGCGGCAGCGGGCAGGAGAAATGCTCCTGGGCATACTGAAAGCCGAGATCGATGGCCGCCTGATTGGCATCGACCAGATGGGCTTTGCTGGCAAAGGTCTCGTTGAGCAGCTGGCGAATAATCGCCATGTCGATGTCGAGCAGCGCCGCGAGTGCTCCTACGTAGGCCACGTTTTTCATCAGGATGCGCGAGCGGGCCTGATCGAAGTGTTCGTTGCACATGCCGGCCAGCGGAATCCCGATGATCGTCACATCCTTTCGGCTCAGCTGGCTGTCGCGCGGCCAGGTCGCGTCGTAAAGGAAGAAGCCGCCGGGCGCTACCTCGGCCAGATCGTCGGCGTAGGTTTCGTTGTTCATCGCGACCATGATGTCGACCTGTCCGGAGCGGCAGCGATAGCCGTCCCGGCTGACCCGGATTTCGTACCAGGTCGGCAGACCCTGGATATTGGACGGGAAGAAGTTTTTACCCGTGACCGGAATGCCCATCCGAAACAGCGACTTCATCAGCAGCCCGTTGGCTGAGGCTGAGCCGGTGCCGTTGACGTTGGCGATCTTGATGACAAAGTCGTTGACTCGGCTCGCTGCTGCTGCGGCGTCAGAGGGGGCGGGCATACCGTTGTCGGATGTCATCAGCGGTTCTCTGGTCAATACTCGGGGCCAAAACCTTTAGGCAAAAACTCAGGCGCTGACGATCGGGGCATCAGGATCGGGCGGCAACCTTGATCGGAGACTCATCCACGGCCAGATCGTCAGCGTGGGGGATTTTGATCAGCGACTTCTGCATGTCCCAGGCCGCCGTCGGACATCGCTCGGCACAAAGGCCGCAGTGCACGCACTGATCTTCGTCTTTGACCATCACGCGCGCCGTCTGCGGCAGCGCCTCAGAGACAAACAGCGGCTGGTCCAGGTTTTCTGCCGGCACGGTGAGCTTGGCCCGCAGCGCCGGCTCCTCAGCGTTCTCCGTGATCGTCAGGCAGTTGGTCGGACACACGTCGATGCAGGCGTCACATTCGATGCACTTCGGCGCATCGAAGACCGTCTGTAGATCGCAGTTCAGGCAGCGCTCCACCTCAACCTGGAACTCCTCCAGCGAGTAGCCGAGCTCCACTTCGATATTGAGCTTCTTAAAGCGCTTTTTCAGATCGACGTGCGGCACGAGCTGACGCTCCGAGCCGTCGAAGTCGTTGGAGAAGCTCCATTCGTGCAGGCCCATCTTGGCGCTCTGCAGGTTGACCCCACGCGGCGGCCGGTCGCCGACGTCGCCGCCGAGGCAGTGACGATGGATCGATAGCGCTGCCTCATGTCCGTGGGCCACCGCCCAGATGATGTTCTCCGGCCCCCAGGCCGCATCACCGCCAAAAAATATGCCCGGACGGGTGCACATGAAGGTGGTGCGATCAACAACCGGCATGTCCCATTCGTCGAACTCAATTCCCAGATCCCGTTCGATCCAGGGAAACGCGTTTTCCTGACCGATGGCCAGCACCACATCGTCGCAGGGGATCGTGACCTGCTCGACAACCCGCGAGTCCACGATGCGCCCGTCTTCCACCGTGTACTCCATACGGTCGAAAAGCATGCCGGTCAGCACGCCGTCTTCGACGACAAAAGCCACCGGGGAATGGTTGACGACAATCTCAACGTTCTCTTCTTCAGCGTCGTCCAGCTCCCAGGCGGACGCCTTGAAGAACTCCCGGGGTTTGCGGGCCATGACCTTCACGTCGGTAGCGCCCAGGCGCAGCGACGTGCGGCAGCAGTCCATAGCCGTGTTGCCAACGCCGATGATCAGCACGCGCGGCCCAATCTTGGTGGTATGCCCAAACGACACCGACTCGAGCCAGTCGATGCCGATGTGAATCCGGGGGGAGTCGTGACGGCCGGGCAGCTCAAGTTCCTTGCCGCGCGGCGCGCCGGTACCGACAAAAATCGCGTCGAAGCCCTGCTCCAGCAGCGCCGCCATCGAGGTGATCTCGCAGCCCGCTTTGAGCTCGGCACCCATGTCCAGGATGTACCCGATCTCCTCGTCCAGGACCTTTTCCGGCAGCCTGAAGGACGGAATGTTGGTTCGCATCAGGCCGCCGGGGCGGTCGAAGCGCTCAAAGATGGTGACCTCAAAACCGAGCGGCAGCAGGTCGTTGGCCACCGTCAGCGAGGCGCAGCCGGCGCCGATCAGGGCGACCCGTTTGCCGTTGGTTGTCGCCGGCGCCTTGGGCAGGCGGTCCCGGATGTCGCTGCGGTAGTCCGCGGCGACCCGCTTGAGACGGCAAATCGCCACGGGTTTTTCGTCGACCCGCGCGCGCCGGCAGGCGGGCTCACAGGGCCGGTCGCAGACGCGGCCAAGGATGCCGGGGAAAACGTTGGATTCTCGATTGACCATGTAGGCGTCGGCGAAACGGCCCTGGGCAATCATGCGGATATAGAGGGGAACGTCGGTATGGGCCGGACAGGCCCACTGGCAGTCAACAACCCGGTGAAAATAATCCGGATGCTGGGTGTCGGTTGGTTTCAATTTGCCCTCGCCGTACCCCGATGATTCGAATCGTGGCGATAAAGCGGTCGCAAGTCAATCCTGGAAAACGGAACTCATCAGTCGCCTTTCTCAATCGGCGACAGATCACCGGCCAGCAGGACCGCCATGGCGTCTTCATCCAGCACCGGCACACCGAGGTCCTGCGCCTTCGTCAGCTTGGATCCCGCCTTGTCGCCGGCAATCACGCCACTGGTTTTTTTGGACACGCTGCCGCTGACCTTGGCACCCAGCGCCTCCAGCGCGGCGCGCGCCTCGCTGCGCGGCATCGATGACAGCGTCCCGGTGAGCACAAACGTTCGTCCGGTCAGCGGCCCTTCGGCCGGGCCGGTCTGGGGCTCGTGCTCGGGCCAGGTCACGCCGGCTGCGCGCAGCGCCGCCAGCAGCTCCCGATTACCGGGGTCTGAAAAGTAGGCGGCGAGGCTGGCCGCAACCACCGGGCCGACGTCCGGCACCTGTTCGAAATCCTCGACGCTGGCGCCGAGCAGCGCGTCCAGCGAACCAAAGTAGCTCGCCAGCGTCCGCGCCGTGGCGTGTCCAACATCGCGAATCCCAAGGCCAAACAGCAGTCGTCCGAGCTCCGTCTGCTTGCTTGTCTCGATTGCCGCGACAAGATTTGCCGCCGACTTCTCACCCAGCCGCTCCAGCTCCACGAGCTGGTCAGCACTCAGCAGAAAAATGTCGGCCGGCGTCTCGACCAGCCCGGCGGTGACAAGCTGATCAATCACCTGGGTACCCAGGCCCTCGATATCCATCGCCTGGCGGGAGACAAAGTGGATCAGGCCGCCGCGCACCTGCGCCGGACAGATCATGCCGCCGGTGCAGCGGCTGACCGCTTCACCCTCGCGTCGGACGATCGGCGAGCCGCAGAGCGGGCAATGCGTCGGCATCACAAAGGGGGTCGAGTCTGCGGGCCGGCGTTCGACCACCGCTGACACCACCTCGGGAATCACGTCACCCGCGCGCCGCACGACCACCGTGTCCCCTGCCCTTACGTCCTTACGCTTAACCTCATCTTCGTTGTGCAGCGTGGCGTTGGTTACAGTCACACCGCCGACAAAGACCGGCTCAAGGCGGGCTACCGGCGTCACCGCACCGGTGCGGCCGATCTGCACCTCGATCGCCTCAACTGTCGTGAGCTCCTCCTGGGCCGGAAACTTATGCGCCAGCGCCCAGCGCGGCGCCCGGGAGACAAAACCCAGGTCGCGCTGCAGCACATACTCATTCACCTTGTACACCACGCCGTCGATCTCATAGGCGAGATCGTCGCGCTTTTTGCCGATGTCCGCGTAGTACTCGAGGCAGCCCTGGGGGCCTTCAACCACGCGGTGTTCAGGACTCACGGGCAGGCCCCACTCGCGAAGCTGCTGCAGGAACTCGCCGTGCGTTGCCGGCAGCTCAGAATCTGACAGCTGAGCGCCTGCATAAGCAAAAAACGACAGCGGCCGCTGAGCGGTAAGCCGCGGATCAAGCTGGCGCAGGCTGCCGGCGGCGGCGTTGCGCGGGTTGACGAAGCGCTTGCCTCCGGTAGCGTCCGCGCTCTTGTTGTAGCGCTCAAAGTCCGCCTTGCTGATGTACACCTCACCGCGCACTTCCACCAGCGGTGGCACCTCGCCGCGCAGGCGCAGCGGTATGGCGCGGATCGTGCGGGCGTTGAGGGTGACATTTTCGCCGCTGCTGCCGTCGCCGCGGGTGGCCGCCCGGACCAGCTGACCGTCCCGGTACAGCAGGCTGAGGGCGAGCCCGTCGAGCTTCGGCTCGGCGACGTAGCTGACCGGCTCATCGCGATCCAGCCGCTGCCGGATCCGCTGATCGAACTCCTCGACCTCCTGCTCAGCGAACGCGTTGCCGAGCGACAGCATCGGTACCTCGTGCTGCACCGACTCAAACTGCGGCAGCGGCGCGCCGCCGACGCGCTGGGTCGGAGAATCGGGGGTAATGAGTTCGGGGTTGGCCGCTTCGAGCGCCTCCAGCTCGCGCAGCAGCCGATCGTATTCGGCGTCCGGCACGGTCGGCTGATCGAGAACGTAGTATTCGTGGCTGTATTTTTCGAGCGTGCGCCGAAGCTCGGAGACCCGGCCTGAAACGTCGCTCATAGGCGTTCAGGATCCTGTGGCTCGCGACCCCGATCGTATTCGCGCATCTCATCGCGGATGTGGGCCACCGTCTGGCGGCTGAGGCTGCTGCCCGACTCATCCAGCAGGCTGCATTCGAGCAGATCGGCAAGCCGCTGCCCGGCGGCGTACATGGCGTCCCAGGCGTCCAGCGCGCTCAGCTCGTTGGGCAGCGTCATAAAAAGACAGAGCCCCGGCGTAAAGGTGCTCGCCATCGCCTGCTTATCGAAGGTGCCGGGATTGGTGATGTTGGCCATGCTGAAAACCGCCACCTGATGGTCAGCCCGATCCATCATGCGGTGGTAGATACCGCGGTCGCCGAAGCTCAAACCCACCTTTTCCGCCGCCGCGGCAATGTCGGTGCCGTGCAGCCGCGCGGTACCGGTGCCGCGGAGCAGCAGGGTGACAATCTTTTCGGGGTCGTCCGGCAGATCGACGCTGGGGCCCTCGCTGCCCGGCTCGCCGTCCGCCGCGCGTTCCGCCGGGCCTGCGCCACCGTCCAGGCCATCCAGCACGGGCGGCTGGCGATCCTCCGCGATCAGCTGCCCGAGCCGGGCCAGCTCGCGCTCCATCGACTCATCCAGGGGCTCGCCGGCCGGGGCACCGCCGCTCTCGGAATCGTCAGCGTCATCGTGCGGCTCAGCCCCGTCTTCCAGCTCCCGCAGGCGCGCCTGGGCCTCCTTGCGGCTGCCGAACAGGTAGATGGCGCCGACAATGGCGGCGCCTACTGCCAGCAGAATCCAGCGGAGCCCATCCATTAACCGTCGACCATCCTCGTTGCCTCAGCGATATCCACCGATACCAGACGCGACACGCCCGCCTCGGCCATGGTCACGCCGAGCAGCTGGTGCGCCGCCTCCATGGTGACCTTGTTGTGGGTCACCATCAGGAACTGTACCTGCTCCGACATGTGTTTGACCATATCGGAAAAGCGCCCCACGTTGGCGTCATCCAGCGGGGCGTCCACCTCGTCCAGCATGCAGAACGGCGCCGGATTCAGGCGGAAAATGGCGAACACCAGCGCCACTGCCGTGAGCGCCTTTTCGCCGCCGGACAGCAGATGAATATTGCTCACGCGCTTGCCCGGCGGCCGCGCCATAATCGCCACGCCCGACGTCAGCAGATCGTCCCCGGCGAGTTCGAGATAGCCGTGGCCGCCGCCGAACAGCTGCGGGAACAGATCCTTGAATCCGTCGTTGACCTGGTCGTAGGTTTCCTTGAATCGGGTCCGGGTTTTCTTGTCGATGGTTCTGATCGCCGCTTCGAGCGTTTCCAGTGCCCGGTTCAGATCCTCGTTTTGTTCGTCCAGGTAGCGCTTGCGCTGCGACTGCTCCTCGAACTCTTCGATCGCCGCGAGATTGACCGGCTCAAGCCGGGTGATGCGCGTCGCGAGCTTCTCGAGGTCCGACGCCATGGCGATCGGGTCAGCGCTCTCCGGCAGGCTTTCCAGCAGCGGTTCCAGCTCAAATCCGCCGGCCTGGAGCTGCCCGGTCAGACCCTCCAGCCTGACCCGGTGCCCTTCCTGCTCGAGCTTGAGCTGCTGCAGCCGATCCCTGGCCTGGCCTTCGGCGTTGCCCGCCTCGCGCCGCGCGTGATCCAGCTCCTGAATCCGACTGGCGTGTTCGTCGGCGGTTTTGCGCTTTTCGACCAGCCTTGCCTCGATCTCCTTGCGCCGCTCCAGCGCCGCCTGCAGGGCCTTTTCGTCAGCAGCGATCGGCTGATCAGAAGACTCCAACAGGCTGCGCAGCTCTTCGCTACGGGCCTTCAGCGCCTCAATCTGCTGTTCGCTGCGCGCCAGCGACTGGTGGGTCGAGTTGAGCGCCGCCCGCTTAGACTCAAGCTTCAGCGCCAGCTCATGCGCCCCGAGGCGCGCTTTGTTGGCATTGTTTCGAGCCTGCTCAAAAGCCGCTGCCGCTGCGCTACGTCGCTCGGCCAGCTCCGACCGCCGGCCCTCGAGCTCGGCCATCGCCTCCACGCTGCCCTCCAGCCGGGTGCGGGCCTCCTGGACGGCGCTCTGGTCGGTGGCGATCCGGCTGGCCAGCTCCGCTGACTCGGCCGCGATGCGCTCGCTGCGCTCGTCCAGATGCTTCAGGCGGGCGGCGATGCCGTCAGCCCGGCCCGCAGCTTCCGCGGTCTGCCGGTTTTTCGTCGACAGCTCGCGGGCCGTCTCGTCCCGCCGGATCTGCAGATCGTTGAGCGACTCGCTGACCGCCACCTTCCGCTGCGCCAGCGTTTCGATCTCCTGCTCGAGCTTCGCCAGCTGGTCAGCAAGCTCGGCGATCTCGCGCTCCCGGGCAATCACGCCGCCGGTGTCGTCCTGCTCGGCCGAGACCCTCAGCCAGCCTTTGCCGACCCACTGCCCCGCCGGGGTGATGAGCGACTGGCCCGGTTCGAGGCTGTCCCGCCGCGCGAGCGCCTCCGCCAGATCGCCGGCGACAAAAATATGAGACGCCAGCTCGATCGCGGCCGCGGGCCCGGTCATGTGCGCCGCCAGGGTTCCATCCGGGCCGCTCTGGCCGCTGGACTGCTGAAGCAGAGTGAGCGATCCGCTCCCCAACTCGCGAAGCGCGCCGCCCAGCGTGCCGAGCTCCTGCACCATCGCAGCCTCCAGGAACGGACCCAGGACCGTTTCAGCAGCGTGCTCGTAGGCCGGTTCGACCCGAATTTCGCTGGCGAGCCGCGGGGCGTCGCCCAGCCCCTGAGCCTCCAGCCATTTGAGTCCGGCACTCGTGTCCTGGGTCGACTGCTGCAGCGCGAGCAGCGAGCTGTGCCTACCGCGGGCCTGCTGGCTCTGATCGCGGCTCGCCGCCAGCTCGTCATCGATGTCCCGAAGCTCGTCCTGCTTTTCGGCCATTTCGGCGCGCAGACCCTCGAGCGTCTGTTCCAGCGTCTGCGCCTCGCCGGCCAGCGAATCGCGTTGCCCGGTCAGCTCGGCCAGCTCACGCTTCAGATCCTCCGTGGCAACGGCGCGCTTTTCCTCGGCGAGCTTTTCCAGCCGCCGGCCTGCGTCCACCAGCTGCTGATCCAGGTGGCCGATCTTGGTGCGCTCAACGTCCGCCTGGCGGCTGCGATCGGAGCTCGACTGGCTGTGTTCGTCCCACTGACTCTGCCACTGGGCCAGCGCCTGCTCCGCCGACTGGGCGGCATCCAGCGCCTCGTTTTCTGTCGTGCGCGCCGCCTCCAGGGCCGGTTCGAGCTCGGCGATCTCCTGCGTCATCTGTTCGCCGTGGACCCGATCCAGATCGAGGTGCTCGCGCAGCGACTGCAGGTTGTCCTTGAGGTCCTGCTGCTCTTTGCTCTGCTGCGCCGTCAGCTCGCGCCGGTGAGCTATCGACTGCTCGAGGCGCGCGATGGTGGAGCCGGTTTCATACATCTCACCCTGCACGGCGTTGACCGCCTCAAAGGCTTTGCTCTGGGTTTGCCGCTCGGCCTCAAGATCAGCCTCTAACGACCGCAGCTTGGCGATCCTCGCCTCCAGCTCGGTTTCGCCGCTGCCCAGGGCCGCTCCGGCCTGTTCGAGCACGTCAGCGGCGTTGGCGCAGTTCAGGGCCAGGAGCTGCGCGTCACCCTCACGCTGTTGCGCCTTGAGCTCTTTATACTTCTCCGCCTGCTTGGCCTGCCGGTCCAGACGCCTCAGCTGCTGCTCGACCTCGCCGCGCAGATCGTCCAGCCGCTCCAGGTTCTCCCGGGTGTGGCGAATGCGGTTTTCCGTCTCGCGGCGCCGCTCCTTGTATTTGGAGATACCGGCCGCTTCCTCGAGGTAAACCCGCAGCTCTTCGGGCCGCGCCTCCACGAGCTGCGAGATCATGCCCTGCTCGATGATCGAGTAGCTCCGCGGTCCCAGGCCGGTGCCCAGAAACAGGTCCGTGATGTCGCGGCGCCGGCAGCGGGTGCCGTTCAGAAAGTACTGAGACTGACCGTCCCGCGAGACGGTTCGGCGGATCGCGATTTCGCCGAACGACGCATATTCGCCCGTCAGCTTGCCTTCGCTGTTGTCGAACAGCAGCTCCACGGTCGCCTGGCCCACCGGCTTGCGCGAATTGGAACCGTTGAAGATCACGTCGCTCATGGAGTCGCCGCGCAGCAGCCGGGGCGAGCTTTCACCCATTACCCACCTGACGGCGTCGATAATATTGGACTTTCCGCAGCCGTTGGGGCCGACTACGCCGATCAGATGACTCGGCAGATGGAAGGTTGTCGGATCGACAAACGATTTGAATCCCGACAGTTTGATTGTCTTAAGGCGCATCAGAGAAGAAAATTCACCCGGGCCGCGACCCGATCACGCGGCTGATTATCGTTAGTTAAAGGAAGCGACATGAGCACCCAACCGTCCACGGATCTGGAAACTTTTCCTAATCCGCAAACCGACGTGGATTACACCATCCGCATCAAAATCCCGGAATTCACCTGCCTCTGCCCAAAAACCGGGCAGCCGGACTTCGCCACGCTGCATCTGACCTACGTGCCCGACGCAGCCTGCCTCGAGCTCAAAGCCCTGAAGCTCTACATGTGGAGCTTCCGGGATCGCGGCGCGTTTCACGAGGCGGTGACCAACGAAATCCTGGCCCACATGGCCGAAACCTGTCAGCCGCGCTACATGAAACTGGAGGCCGAATTCTACGTACGGGGCGGCATTTATACCACCGTTACCGCAGAGCATCGTCAGGCCGACTGGTCGCCCGCAGCAGCGGTCACCCTCCCTTAAGCGCAACCGGCTGATTTGCCCCGAAGTGCGGCCCGCAAGGGGCACGCCTCCGGGCGTAGCCGGCGTGACTCAGGGCCCGGACTGCAGGTCGATCCGGGCCTGGCTCCGAAGGCGCTGCATGTGGCGCTCGAGGCGCTGGCGGGACAGGCTGTTGCGGATGCCCTCTTCGATCTGGTCGAGCGCCGGCGGCTGAAAGCTGCGCTGATCTTCGAGGAGCACGACGTGCCAGCCGTATTCGGAGCCAATCGGGATCGGTGAAAACTCGCCGGGCTTGAGATTCTTAAGCACCGGCGTGAATCCCTCCGGCACCTGCACCAGGTTCACCCAGCCCAGGTCACCGCCGCTGCCAGCGGCCGGATCGAGCTCGGCCAGCAGCTTGTCGAAGGGTTCACCTTGCGTCAGCCGGCTGATCAGCTGGGCGCCCTCGAGCTGGCTCGGAACCAGCATGTGCTTCAGCTTGTACTCCGTGCCCCCCGTCAGCTCGATCTGTCTCTGGTACTCAGCGTTGATCTCCTGCTCGGTGATCGGCTGACTCCGGGCCATGTCCGACAGCGCCAGATTGGCGAGGAAAGACCATTCCTGGACCTTGAGCGCGGCTTGTGCCTCCGTCGTCAGCAGGCCGCTCGAGCGGGTCTCATCCACCAGCAGCAGCATGTCGACCAGATCCCTGAGCGCCGCTTCGCGCACCTCGGGCTGATCCAGAGGCTGGCGCCGAAACTCAAGAAATGCGTCAAGCTGGGGCGCGGTCACGGCGTTGCCGTTCACCGTGGCAATCACCTCGCCGGTGGCGACGGGCGCGTCCGACTCGGTGCCTCCCCCGCCGCAGCCAGCCAGCGCCAGGCAGCAGAGGCCGGCGACCGAAAGAATTCGGTTTCGGATCATGGAGAAGCCTGCGCGGGCACGCGAGCGTCGATCCGCAGCGCGTGGATATCCGTTTTCATCATGTCGCCCAGCGCCCCATACACCAGCCGGTGCCGGGCCAGCGGCATCTTGCCGGCAAACGCGCCGGCGGCGATGGTGACCGCAAAGTGGCCCCGGCCGTCGCGTGCGCCGACATGCCCCTTGTGCAGGTGGCTTTCGTCCTCGATTTCGAGCAGCTCCGGTTCGAGCGCGGCCTCGAGCAGCTCTCGCATGCGGACCATTCGCTGTTCGTTCACGGCAGCACCTGGAGAAACGGTCTGACGTCGACGCTTTCGTACACACCCGCCGCCTGGTAGGGGTCGGCGTCCGCCCACGCGCTTGCTTCTTCCAGGCTGTCAAATTCCGCCACGATCAGGCTGCCGGTAACGCCCGTGGCCCCAATGTCTTCGCTGTCGGCTGCCGGGAAAGGTCCGGCGACGATGAGGCGGCCGGCTTCGGCCAGCGTCTGCAGACGGTCCAGGTGAGCGGGTCGGGCCCCGGCTCGACCGGCGGCGCCGCCAGGGCCGTCGCGTCCAATGATTGCGTAGAGCATAAAAAATTCCTGAATACTGAGCTTCATGATAGCGCTTTTCCCGGGCAGCTTTGACCTGCGCGAGATGCCGCGGCCCGTTTGCCAGCGCCAGGGCCGAGTCTGCTAGAATTCGCCTCCCGCCCGACCATGCGATCCCTCACCGTGACGACCACCAGCCCGCCGCCGGCAGACCCTTCCGCTACGACCGATGCCCCAGAGCAAGCGGCGGGCGTCAGCGCGGACGCAGCGGGTGATGAGGGGGAAACGGCCGTCACCGAGACGGCCGCCACCGGACCGGCTCAGGGCGAAATGCCGTTCGCGGTGGTCGGTGGCCAGCCTTACACCAGCCTGCCGACCGATCTTTACATCCCGCCGGACGCGCTGGAGGTCTTCCTCGAGGCTTTTGAAGGCCCGCTCGACCTGCTGCTGTACCTGATCCGGCGTCAGAATCTCGACATTCTGGACATTCCGATCGCGGAGATCACCGAGCAGTACGTCGAATACATCGAGCTGATGACCGAAATGAAGTTCGAGCTCGCGGCCGAATATCTGCTGATGGCGGCGATTCTCGCCGAGATCAAATCGCGCATGCTGCTGCCGCGCCCGCAGAGCGACGAGGAAGACGAAGGCGACGACCCGCGCGCGGAGCTGGTGCGCCGCCTGCAGGAGTACGAGCGCTTCAAGAAAGCGGCCGAAGATCTCAACGAGCTCCCCCGCCTGGAGCGCGACTTCAGCCTGGCGGTCGCTTTTGTCGGCGAGCGGTCGATAGTGACCGTACCGCCGGATATCGAGCTCAAGGAGCTGCTGCTGGCGCTGAAGGAGGCGCTGGATCGAGCCGAGCTGTTCGCGCATCACGCCATCGCGCGCGAGCCGCTGTCGGTGCGAGAGCGCATGACGCGCATCGTGGATCGACTCGAAGGTGACAAGTACCTGCCGTTTTCCGAGCTGTTCGACCCGGAAGAGGGCCGCGGCGGGGTTGTTGTGACCTTTCTGGCGATCCTGGAGCTGATCAAGCACACGCTGGTGGACATTGTGCAGAACGAGGCCATGGGCCCCATTTACGTGAAATCGGTATGAATCCTGACACGCTCAAACGAATTGTCGAAGCGGCGCTCCTCGCGGCCGAGCAGCCCCTGAACCTGAATCAGCTCAGCGCCCTGTTCGAAGAAGACGAAGCGCCGGGTCACGCCGACCTGAGCCAGGCTCTGGAGGCGCTGTCCGCCGACTGTGAGGACCGCGGTATTGAGCTGTCGCGCGTCGCCAGCGGCTACCGGCTCCAGGTCAAAGCTGACCTGCAGCCCTGGGTGTCGCGCCTATGGGCGGAAAAGCCGCCCCGCTACTCGCGGGCGCTGCTGGAGACCTTGGCGATCATCGCCTACCGCCAGCCGATGACGCGGGCGGAAATCGAGCAGATCCGCGGCGTGAGCGTCAGCTCCAACATCATGCGCACGCTGCAGGAGCGCGAGTGGGTGCGGATCGTCGGCCACCGGGACGTCCCCGGACGACCGGCGCTCTTTGGCACCACCAAACGATTTCTCGACTATTTTGATCTCGCCAGCCTCGATCAGCTGCCGAGCCTTGCCGAACTGAAGGACCTCGGCGAACTCGAGCCGGAGCTGGCGCTGGAGATCGCTGAGCTGAGCGACGGCGCGGAGCCGCCGGCTGCGGAGACCGCCGACCCGGCGCTCCAGGCGGATGAGGCTGATCCCAGCGAGCCGGCGTCGGCCGCGGACGAAGCCGCCGACCCTGACGAGACGCTGGAAACCGCAGAAGACGCCGACGGAGAGGCTGACGCCGTCGAGGCCGAAGCGCTCAGCGAGCCCCCGGAAGTTGAGGGTCAGGATACCGGCGAACCGCCGGCCGAGGATGATGAGCCAAACGCCTGACGCACCGGAGCGCACCGCCACCGGCCCTCGCATTCAGAAGGTGCTCGCCGGAGCCGGACTAGGCTCCCGGCGGCAGCTTGAGCAGGCAATCGCCGGCGGCGAGGTGCTGGTCGACGGGCTGACCGCCAAACCCGGCGATCGGCTGGCGGCCGGCAACACGGTGAGCTACGCCGGTCTGCACTACCGCGTGGTCCCCGAGGCGCAGAGCCAGGGGCGCGTGCTCTTGTACAACAAGCCCGCGGGCGTGGTGTGCACGCGGAGCGACCCCGAAGGCCGGCGCACGATTTTCGACAAGCTCCCGGAGGCGCGCAAAGGCCGCTGGGTCAGTATCGGTCGGCTCGATATCAACACCACCGGCCTGCTGCTGATCACCACCGACGGTGAGCTGGCCAACGCGATGATGCACCCGTCCCACGGGGTCGATCGGGAGTATGCCTGCCGCGTGCAGGGAGAGGTCACCGAGGAGATGCTCAGCCGTCTCAAGTCCGGCGTGATGCTCGACGACGGTGAGGCCCGCTTCAGCGACATCGTGGACAGCGGCGGCAGCGGCGAAAATCACTGGTACCACGTGGTGCTGATGGAAGGACGCCAACGCGAGGTCAGGCGGCTGTGGGAAGCGGTCGGCGTTCGGGTCAGCCGGCTCAAGCGCGTGCGCTACGGCGCGGTGATGCTGCCGTCGAGGCTCAAGGTCGGACGGGTGGAAGAACTCGCCGCGGCCGACGTGGCGGTGCTGCGCGAAGACGTGGGCCTGAGCAGCAAAATGGCGCCGACGCTCACGCTGAAACGCCAGCAGCGGGCGCCCCGCCCGGCCAAAGCCAGCAAAACTGAAAAGAGCCGGCGCCAGCGCCGACGTTGATCGCAATTTTTAGGGCCGGGACCCGGGGTTGATCATCAGCTTGACCCAGCCGGCGAGCTCCACCACCACCGCCAGGCCGACGACGGCGACCGCGCCATGCGCAGCGCCCAGAGGGTAGAGCCCCACCGCCACGAGCAGCAGCAGCAAACCCCACCAGCGACTTGTTCCACGTTGTTTTGCCAACCCGCTAACCCTGGAATTAACTCTCGAAGTGAATGGCTTCGCCCGTAATCAGCCGGTCATGGCTGCCCAGGAGGTAAAGGTACGCTGGAACCAGGGCCTCTGGCGTGTGCAGTTCGGCAGGGTTCTCGCCGACGTAGGCCCGGCTGCGAAGGTTGCTGGCCGTCGGCGGCGGCGAGACCGCGTTGACCTTGATGCCGTAACCCTCAAACTCACTCGCCGTCATCGCCGCCAGCGCAGATAACGCCGCTTTGCCCACGCCATAGGCCCCCCAGTAGGCCCGCGAGACGCGGTGGAGGTCCTCCAGGGTGAAGACGATGCGCGGCTGATCTGACTCGCGCAGCAGCGGCAGCACCGCCTGGTTGATCCACTGGGCCGCTGAGAGGTTGGCCGTGAGCGTTCGCTCCCAGGCTTCCGCGCCGGCCTGCTCGAGCGGCTTGAGGCCCGCAAAATCCGCCGCGACGTGGGTCACCGCATCCAGCGCGCCGACCTCCGTCTTGATGGCATCGGCCATCTGTTCGTAGTCGGCCAGCGAGGCTCCGGCCAGATCCACCGGGTAGATAATGGGCTCGGGCCAGCCATGTCCGGTGATGAGGTCGTAGAGCTTTTCCGCGGCCTTCACGTGACGGGCCGCAATAATGAGCGTCGCTCCGCAGCCGGCGACACCCTGTGCCACGGCCTGTCCGATGCTGCCGGTCGCGCCGGTGAGCAGTACCACGCGGCCAGCCAGATGATCAGCGGCGGGTCGAAACGTATCGCGCCAGAGAGTTACGGTGAGCAAGTGCGGAGCTCCTCGGTTGCCGGGCCTTGATGGTAGCAACATCTGGCGATGACAGCTGGCCGTGAAATCCGGCCAGGCATGTTGCAAAGACCGCATGATCGCGCCGCAGACCAGGGAACTGTTGGGCGCTGCGGGGATCAGAAGGTAACGCCGCCGCTGTATTGAAACGCGGCGCGGATGCACCTAAATCCTCCGACAGCGTGTTTTTCTACCATTTACCGGACTCAATGCTATGAACCGAAAGATTTTTTCCTTTGTGCTGACGACCGTGCTGCTGCTGGGCGCGACGGCCAGCGCCACCGCCGGCGCCATTCCGCGGGACGTTTCCCTGGCCCCGCTGGTAAAGGAGGTGTCCCCTGCCGTGGTCAACATTTCCACCCAGGGCACCGTATCGATCCGGCAGCATCCGATGGCCGACGATCCGATGTTCCGGCGCTTCTTCCCCGACCAGCCGACGGAACGGGAGACCGGCAGCCTGGGCTCGGGCGTCATCGTTGACGCCGACGAAGGCCTGATTCTCACCAACCACCACGTGGTGGAAAACGCGGACGAGATCACCGTCCAGCTCGTGGACGGGCGCGAGTACGAGGCTGAGCTGGTGGGCTCCGACGAGGAGAGTGACGTCGCCGTCCTGAAGATCGATGGAGAGCGGCTGACCGACCTCAAGATCGGCGACTCCGAGGGCATGGAAGTGGGCGACTACGTGCTGGCGCTGGGCAACCCATTCGGCCTGGGCCACACCGTGACCTCCGGGATTGTGAGCGCCAAGGGCCGTAACGGGCTCAACATCGAGGCCTACGAAGACTTCATCCAAACCGACGCAGCCATCAACCGCGGCAACTCGGGCGGCGCCCTGATCAACCTGCAGGGTGAACTCATCGGCATCAATACCGCAATCCTCGGCCCCGGCGGCGGCAATGCCGGCATCGGCTTTGCGATCCCGAGCGCCATGGCGGCCGCCGTCATGGACCAGATTCTCGAGTACGGTGAGGTGACCCGGGGCCTGCTGGGCATCACCGGCAGCGCGGTGAACTCGGTGATCGCTGAGTTCTATGAGCTTGAGGACGTGCGCGGCGCTGTGGTCACGGACGTGAGCGAAGACTCCGGCGCGGAAAAGGCCGGCGTTAAGGTGGACGACGTGATCGTTGCCGTCGACGGCGAGGAGATTTCCAACTTCCAGGATCTGCGCAACGTGATTGGCCTGCGCCGTCCCGGTGAGGCGGTTGAGCTGAGCGTCATCCGCGACGGCAAGTCGCGGAAGATCAGCGCCATCCTGGGTTCACGCGAGTCGATTCAGGTCGCCCGCGCTGAGCCGGAAACCACCGACGCCCTGCGCGGCGTCCGGCTGACCGAGATCCCGTCCGACCACCCGCTCTCCGGCGAGGTCGAGGGCGTGATGGTTGAGCAGGTTGCGCGCGGCTCCTCCGCCCAGCGCCAGGGCCTGCAGCCCGGCGACATCATTACCGCGGTGAACAAGAAGGCGATCGACTCGATGTCCGACTTCAACCGGCTGCTCGGTTCCACCGACCGCTACCTGCTGAAGGTCCAGCGGGGCGCCGGCATCTTTCTGGTGGTGCTGAGCTAAGCTCGGCACCTGCCGGATTTGTGGCTGCTTACGTAATGTTACATACTGCGCCCAGGGGGCAACACCGCGTAAGGGGTAATTGAAGAGATGAAGCAGAAACCCGCCAAGCAAACGCCAGTAGCGCCAAGCAGACGGCGATTCATCAGGAAAGCGGCTTATGTCGCGCCTGTGGTGATGAGCCTTCCGGCGATCCCGGCCATGGCACAATCAGGCTCCGGAGGACCGACCATCGATCCGTCGTGAGTCGACATCTCAGGCTGTTTCGCGCAGCCACAAAAAAACTCCGGCGTGGCCGGAGTTTTTTTTGCCCGCAATAAGCGGAATCGAACCAAGCTTGAGCTTCAGCGACAGCCAAGAAACGCGGTGGCGTCCTCCTGCACCTGATCCTGATAGATCCGTCCACCACATCGATACTCGATATCGGCAAACTTACGCCGCCCTCGACGGGGGTCGCCGCAAAGATCGTTGTTGACGTAAACCCGGCACTCGCTGCGGCCGTTGCACTGCTGCGCAAACGCGTAACCCGCGTCGCAGAAGCTGCGGCCGGAGCCGTAGTCCGCCCGCAGGATCTCGATACCCCGGCCGAACTGCTGGCGGCCGCTGAACGGGGCCCGGCTACGGCCGCTGCACGACAGCAGGGTCGCTTCATCTTCCCGCAGATAGATGGTCTCGACGCCAAAACCGCAGGTGTAGCGCACCAGCAGCGTTTTGGGCGTGCCCCGGTCCGGATCACCGCACAGACGGTTGGAGGCAAAGATCTCGCACTGGCCGCGACCCTCACACTGGCGCAGGGCGCGACGGGCGTCACACGACCGTCGGTCGCTGCCGTAGACGGCGTCAACGATGGTCAGGCCGACCCGGGCGCCGGCACCCCGATGGTGGTGATCGGCGACCGAAAGCCCCGAAAAGGTTAAGATGAAAAGAAAAAAAATAAGCTTTTTCATGGATTTAGCAAGGCTTCCTAAAGTAAACATTCACTCCGCCAGCAGTCCTGGCCGACGGTGGGTCCAGCGTCGTGCGCGCCCTTTCACGGTCCACAGTAGACCAAAAGTGGGCTGAACCGGGAATGAATCGCCTTACAGCAGGGCCCGAATGTCAGCTTCCATGGACTCAGGCGCGGTCTTTGAAGCATAGCGGGTCACGCTTTCGCCGTCCCGACTGACCAGGAACTTCGTGAAGTTCCACTTGATGCTCTCGCTGCCAAGCACGCCGGGCGCGCGGCTTTTCAGGAGTTTGAAAATCGGGTCTGCGTTGTCGCCGTTCACCTCGATCTTGTCGAACAGCGGGAAGGTCACGCCAAAATTGAGCTCGCAGAACTCCGCGATCTCCTCATTAGTGCCCGGTTCCTGGCTGCCAAACTGGTTGCAGGGAAAGCCCAGCACCACCAGCCCCTCGTCGCCCAAATCCTTGTGCAGCTGCTCCAGGCCCTTGTACTGGGGCGTAAAGCCACACTTGCTGGCCGTGTTCACGATCAGCATGACCTTACCTCGATAGGCGTCCAGCGGCTGGCTCTCCCCGCCGGGCAGGGTCGCGCTCAAATCAAAAATGGATGTCTCACTGTTGCTCATGATTTTCCTCGCAGGGGCCGGGATTAACCTGTGGGACGCCCTGGCTTTGGGCAACACACCGGTTGCCGTAGGTTTTGCCATCGCAGCCACAGACCGGCTCGTATTGTTGGGTACACATTCGGTTGGGATCAGGGTCACGCATTTCGCAGGCCGTTACGGTGGGAACGTCAGCGCAGCTTGCCAGGAGCAGGGACAGAACGCCGACCGGCAGCAGGCGACGCCAAGCTGAGTCTAGGCGCCGAGGCTCAGAGTCACCGGCCCAACGGCCCGCTTCGCTTTCCAGGTGCATGTTCCCCTCCTCCGTCGGCCCGCGACGCTGTCGTTACACCGCCCCACCCGACACGACCGCCACAGTACACTATGAAATCCGTGAAGATCAGATCCACAGACGCGCCGATCCACTCAGTGCCGGAGCTCACCGTTGTGCTGCCACGCCTGGGCGGGTTCCAAAGCCTGCTGCCGCTCGTATCGCGGTGCGCCGGATCAGCACCAACCGAATCGATTGCCCAAAACACCCAGAATGGCGATGCCCAGTCGCTCAGTCTGCACGAGCTGGGTGAGCTACTCCCTCAAGTGGCATGCAACCAGCGTGGTCAGGCGCTCGAGGTGGTCACGCAAACCGAGCCCCTCGGTGCGCGGGACTATGAGGCGATGGTTTACAGAGAGGGCAAGCTGCCCGTGAGGCCTGGACACGTCCACGACCTCTTTAACCTCGCGATGTGGTGCCGCTGGCCCCGAAGTAAAGCTGCGCTCAACGCCCTGCAGGTTGAGCGGGGCTGGCAGGAGGGTTCACGGCAGCGGACCGCGGCCGGCAACGCCGCCACCTTACTCGACGAGTGTGGCGTTGTGCTGCTCGGTGAGGTATCCGAGATTGTGTCGCTGCTAAAAGCGCATCGCTGGGACGAGCTGTTTCTGACCCAGCGCAGCCGCTGGGACCGCAGCCTCTGGGCCCTCACACTGGGGCACGGCCTGCTCGAACAGCTTTGCCGGCCCTTCGACGGGCTGACCAGCAAATGTGTGGTGCTGCCTGCAGGCCCGGTGCAAAGCTCAGCCGATGAGCCACCGGCCTGCCCCGACGAGCCACTCGCCCGATGGATATCGGCCCTCAACAGCACCCGGCAGCTCCTGCCTCTGCCGGTCCTGGGCATCCCGGGCTGGCACGAGGCCAACGAAGACCCGAATTACTATCAAAACACTCGCTATTTCAGGCCTTTAGGCCGGCAGCAGGCGAAGTCCGGCCCGTGACTTCTGATTGTTGAGGTCGACCGACTCAGCGCGCACAATAGCGCCATGAAAAAGTCGACACACTCCTACGTGCGGGGCTCCGGGCCCGCGCTGGCGCTTTCCCTGCTCGGCGCTGCGGGTCTGGCTGCTGCTCAGGAAAGCACGCCGGCGGCCGCGACCGCGAGCGACGCCACCGCCGCTATTGTCGAGAGCTCGATCGATAGCCGGCCGGCAAACCCCGACCGGGGCCACATTTACGGCACGATCGAACTCGACGACGACAGCCAGGTCACCGGGACCATCCGCTGGGGTGAGCAGGAAGCCAACTGGATTCATCACTTCAACGGCGACAAGGCCGAGCCCTTCGACCTGTCTCAGCTGCCCGACGAAGACCGGGAGCGGATCGAAGACAGTCTGCCGGGCCCTCGGTTCGAATTTAATGGCCACGTGATTGAGCTGGTTCGCTGGCTCGGCTCGTCCGACCTCCAGGCGCAGTCTTTCAGCGTCGAGTTTGGCCAGCTCACGCAGGTCGAAAGACTCGGCGGTGAACGGGTCCGGCTCACGCTGCGCGACGGCAGCACCATCGAGGCGGACGGCGGTTCCGACGATATCGGCGCCGACCTGGAGGTGCTGGGCGAAAGCGGCCAGGTGCAGGTGATCGACTGGCGGGATATCGAGCAAGTTCGGTTTCATCCGCCGGAAGCGGACGCCCCGACCTTTTCACCCTACCTGTATGGTCGGGTCGAGACACGCAGCGGCGTCTTCGAAGGGTTCATCGACTGGGATCGCGACGAGCGCTACCCGGAAGACGAGCTGGACGGTGACGTCAACGGGCGGGAGCAGGCGGTGAAGTTCTCGACGATTCGCAGCATCACCAACCAGGGCGAATCGAGCCTGGTTGAGCTGGCCGACGGCGTCACCCAGAGCATGAGCGACACCAACGACGTCAACTCGGAAAACCGCGGCATTGTGGTTCACGCCGCCGACCTCGGCCGGGTGCTGGTGCCTTGGTCCGCCTTCGAAAAAGTCTCGTTCTTCAGCGCGCCGGACGACCTGCCCAGGTATGAGGAGTTTGCTGACGCGGGTCCCATTCAGGCCCGGGTCAGCGCCGCGGAGCTCACCGCCGAGGGCCAGCTGATGTTCGATCTGGACCAGGGTCACGAGGGGGAGATGCTGCGCGGCAAAGACGCCAGCGGCCTCCAGTTCGAGATTCCGTGGCGCTACATCCAGCGCCTGACCCCTCAGGAGAACAACACCGCCACCGTCACGCTGCGCAGCGGCAAGACGTTCGACCTGGGTAAAGATCCCGACGTCACCGGCAGCAATCTCGGCGTGGCAATTGTGCAGAAAGATCGCGTTCAGTACGTGCCCTGGGAAGGGCTCAACGGGATCGAGGTCCAGAACTGAACCGACGAGCCTGAGATGCAGCTGCATCGCCCCGATCCGGAGTTCATTACCTCCGGCCGGGCCAAGGCCAACTTTGCGCTGGCGCTGAAGCTGACCCTCGCCGCCCTGGCGCTGCTGTGGGCGGTGCACGTCGTCAACTTTCTCCTGGGATATCCCCTCAATCGTTTCGGAATTGTGCCCCGCTCAGCCGACGGCTTTGCCGGGGTCTTTTTGGCGCCGCTCCTGCACGGCAGCTTCGGCCACCTGCTGCACAACACGGTGCCACTGTTTGTCCTCGGTACGGGGATGCTCTACGTCTACCCGAACGCGTCGGTGCGGGTTCTGCCGATGGTTTACATCGGGGGCGGGCTGCTGGTGTGGCTGGTGGCGCGGAGCAGTATTCACATCGGCGCCAGCGGCGTGCTGTACGGCATGCTGGCCTACGTGCTGCTGTCGGGCCTGCTCAAGCGGGACACCCGGGCGATCGCCCTCTCGATGCTGGTGTTTTTTCTCTACGGGGGGCTTGGCTCGGGTCTGCTGCCGGGTGTCCCCGGCATCTCGTTCGAATCACACCTGGCCGGCGCTGCGCTGGGGGTGGTTGGCGCGTGGCGCTACCGGCGGTTGGATATCCCGCCACGCAAGGTGTACGACTGGGAAAACGAGGACGACGAAGACGAACCGCGAGGCTACGACTGAGACTGAGTCTGAGCTCGCTGGGTTCCGCGGTAGTAGTAGTCCACCGCGCGATTTTCCATCACGCTGTAGAGGAATGACTCGCGCAGCTGCTCGTCGCTGATCGCCTGCGCGGACCGCTGCAGTTCCTCGAACGCTTTGTCGATCAGCGCCTGCGCACGATCATCCTGATGGTGCTCGAGCACCTCGAAACAGGTCTGGTAAATCCGAAACGGCTGCTCGGTACCGGTCCAGCCGCCGTCACCCAGCGCGTTCATCACCTCGTTGACCTTCTCCAGCGCCGCGTCACTCCGGCCCTGCTTGAAATCGAGCCGCGCTGACCCGGCTACGGTCTCCATAAGCAGATTGGTCTGTCCGAGCTTCTGTCGGATCTGTATCGCGTTGCCGTAGGCTGCCGCGGCAGAGTCGTATTCACCCAGTTCGGTAAACGCATGACCGAGGCTGGTCAGCGTCTGCGCGAGCAGCGGCTGGTCGTTGAGGGCAGACAGCGTTTTGGCGGCCTTGAGACCGTGCTGCTTCGCTTTCTCGTTATCCCCGGTGGAATGTTCGAGCAGGACCAGTCGAGCATTGATCTCCGCCTGGTCGTAGGCCATGTACATCTCGCCGGCATCTTGGAGCGCCTGCTCGTAGCATACGCGGGCCTTTTCGTGCGCACCCATGTGGAGGCAGGCGTCCCCGAGCAGCATCAGGGAACGCTGCTGGCCTTTACGATCCTGGATCTGCTGGCGCAGCCCGAGGCTCTTTTCGAACAGCGCCTTGCCGGCCGAATAGTCGCCGCGAGCAACGGCAATCCGACCCTTCAGATCCAGCGCCAGCCCTTCCTGGCGCCGATCCCCGATCTGAATCAGCAGATCGTGCGCGGCGTCAGCGGCCTTGAACGATTCATCGAGCCGGTCGAGCGCCAGGTAGGCGCTCGCCATGCGCCGCAGGATCGCCGCCTCGTCGCCGAGGTTGCCGGTCTCCTGCGCAAGCTTCAGCGCCTGCTCGCAGTACTCGAGGCAAAGCTGGAACTCGCCGCGCTTTTCCGCCAGCCGGGCAAGCTGTGTGGTTGTATCGGCCATGAGATCCGGGTCACCGGCGGCTACCGCCAGGTCGTTTGCCCGCTCCATTTCCTCCCTTGCCTGATGATGATGTCCAGCCACCTGCAGCGACGCCCCCAGCCAGCGCCGGGCCCGGCATTCGATCAGCGGTTCCTGATCAGCTTGGGCAAGCTCGATCGCCGAAGTCGCCAGCTGCTGAGCAGATTTCGGTCGGCCGTAGGTGAACTGGTACACCGATTGTAAGATGGCAACCAGAGCTTTGACACCGTTTTCGCCGATTTCCCCGGCGATCTGCTGCATCTGGCGAAGCACGTCCTTGCGCGCCGACCGCCGCGCCATCAGCCGGTAAGTGTTCTCACACTCCTTCAGCACCCGCAGCCGGGAACGCAGATCCGAGGCTGGAATGAGTTCGAGCGCGCGCTGAAAATGCCGCTCGGCCTCCTCATTTTGATAGAGCAGTGCGGCGTAGTTGCCGGCCAGCACCGCGTATGGAAGCTCCAGCTTTTCCTCGCCCGCCGCCCGGTAATGGTCGGCCAGTTCCCCGAAATGCGGCGCGAGCGCCGAGGCGCCCGGATCGAGCCTGTCGATGGTCTGCTCGCGCCAGCTTAAGTCTTCATTGCCGGCATATTTCTTCTCGATCCACTGCGCCACCGCTACGTGCAGCTGGCGACGCTGCGAATACAGCAGCGACTCGTAGGCCACTTCCTGGGTGATTTGGTGCTGGAAGCGGTACTGCAGGTCAGGCTCCTCACCCTCAAGTTCGATCAGCTCCATGTCGTGAAACGTGTCGAGATCCTGCTGCACCTTTTGTTCGTCGAACTCGTACTCGTCGGCCAGCACGTCGGCCAGCCCGCGGCGTACGAAGCGGCGGCCAAACACGGACGCAACCTTCAGCGTGACCTGCTGATTGGCGGTCAGCCGGTCAATCCGAGACAGGATCAGACCGCGAACTGAGCCCGGCAGGGTCTCGGTCTCGCTGGAAAACTCGCCCCGAACCCGGCACAGATTCTGGTTGGTCTTATCGTCTTTCCAGACTTCGACCATGCCCTGATCCTGCATCGCGCGGAGCAGCTCCTCGGCGACAAACGGCGTGCCTTCGGAGCGTTCGTGGATAAACAGCCCCAGGCGTTGCGGCACCCGATCCGGCAGCACGCCCAGCCGATCCGCCACCATCAGGTTGGACTCGCTGCGGCTCAGCGGCTGCAGCTGAGCGACAGCGCAGCAGTCCATGCGCTCCATCTCCTCGATGACGCTGACGCCCTCGCGGCGCGTGGGCTGCGTGGCGAGCACCAGCAGCAGCGGGTGGCTGCCGCTGTCGACCGCGCGGCACAGGTCGCGCACCAGCATCCAGGAAGTTTCGTCGAGCCACTGCGCGTCATCGATGGCCACAACCAGCGGCCGGGTGTTGGTCCAAGCGAGCACCAGAGTCTTGAGCAGGTGCATCAGGTTGTGCTCATGCTGCTGCTGATCGACGACAAGCTCCTGGGTCCCGCGCACGGCGGTCAGCCCCATCCACTCGGTCAGCAGGCTGGCCTGATCGATACAGCCAGGCGCCAGGTCGGCGAGCGTTTCGCGCACGTGGTCAGCCCGCTGGTCCAGCTCCAGCCGACCGAGCTCAAAAAAGTCTTCCATCACGCCCTGCCAGGCACGCAGGTGAACCTGGGCCTCGGTGCTTCGAGCCAGGCCGTTCAGGCAGGTGATGCCTTTGATCTTGGCCTGGACCTTAACCTCCTTGAGCAGGCGGGATTTGCCCATCCCGACACCACCCTCGATCAGCAGCAGCGCGCCACGCCCCCGTTCCAGGGTGGCGATGGTGTCATCGACCAGCCCGATTTCCCGGCCGCGCCCGGCCATCATCGCCGGCGGGCGGAACGAGCCGCTGACAATCTTCGAGGTGAGGCTCGCGTCGTCGGGGCGGAAAACCTTGACCGGCTCCGCCTTACCCTTGACCTGAATCGGATCGAGGCGCTCCAGGCGCACCCGGTTGCTGGCCCCCTGCGCCGTGGTCTCGTCGCACAGAATGGCGCCGGGTCCGGCCGCTTTCATCAGGCGGGCACTCAGGTTAACGGTGTCCCCCATCACGGTGTACTCGTAGCGCATCTCGCTACCGACCGCCCCGGCAAACACCTGGCCGGTGGTGATCCCGATGGCGAGCGGCTGCTGGCGCCGGCGCGACAGCGCCTGAATCTCCAGCGCCGCCTTGAGGCCGCGGACCGCGTCGTCCTCGTGGGCGAGCGGCGGCGCCCCGAAGAGCGCCATGATCAGCGCGCCCTTGTCGTCCACGGCCACCTTGTTCAGGCTGCCCTCAAACCGATACAGCGCGCCCTGGACGTCTCGCACCAGCTCGTGAAACTGGCTGATCGCGCGCGCGCCCGTGAACTCGTAGTCCTTGAGCCCGATAAAGAGTACCGTCATGTCGCGCAGGACGCCGAGCCAGCTGCGCGCCCCGGTTTCCAAGAAGCCCAGCACCGCGCCCGGCACAAAGCGGCGCAGAGTCTGTTCCACCGAATCCAGGGAAGCCAGATTCGGCTGCATGACGGTCTCAACCCGGCGCGGGGGAAGCTGCCACGGATGGATCACTTCGCTGGCCTCGGGGCTGAGCGCCACCTCACCCGGCCGGCATTCACCCTCGGCGGCGGTCGCCTGCCGGATCGGGTCACCGGCGATGATGTATTCCCAGCGACCCAGAAGGCCGCCAACCTCCATCGCCACGATGTCGCCGGCGCCGATGCCGATCTTCATCTCCAGCTGGACCTCACCGGCGGTCGTTTCCAGCGCGCCCATGTCCGCCAGCAACTGCTGCATCCCTTCCGCTGCCTGCTGCGCACGCCGCACGGCCTCAGCGAGCGGCCGCGAATCGGCGGGAAACACGACCATGAGCGCATCGCCGGAGAATTTCACGACCTCGCCCGACTCAGCTTCGATCGCGGCGATAATGGGGTTGAAGTAGGCGTTGAGCAGCCGGGTGAGCTCTTCGGGGCCTTCCTTACCGACGGCAGCAAGCTGATCGGTCAGCGGGGTAAAGCCGGAGATATCGGCGAACAGGGCGGCGCCGTGAATCGTGTCGCTGTCGAGCCGCTGCTCCCATTCGGGATCAGCGATCAGTTTGCGCGCCAGATGCGGCGGCACAAACGGCAGCAGCTTTCGGAGCATCTCCCCCAATGTCGACCTCTATCGTTTCCTTATTTGAGTGAAAACGCTGGAAATAACCGCAAGTGGTTATTTCTACAGGTGCTAAGTGTAACCCAGGACAGCCCATTGAGCGCGCAGAACGGTGGGTATCGATCATTCAACTGGGTTACCATCACGCCCTTTGTGATCGTCAGGAATTGCTCCATCCCATGGCCCTCGTTCTCTACAACACCCTGTCCCGGGAAAAACGTCCCTTCGAACCTGTGGATCCACAGCGTGTGACGATGTACGTCTGCGGGCCCACCGTCTACAACTATGCGCATATCGGCAACGCCCGCCCGGTGGTCGTGTTCGACGTGCTTTATCGCCTCCTGAGGCAGCGCTATCCGAAGGTCATCTACGCGCGCAACTTCACGGACGTTGACGACAAGATCATGGACGCCGCCGAGGCGCAAAATCTCTCAATCGATGTCATCACTGAAAAATATGAGCGCGTTTACACGGAAGACATGGCCGCCCTCGGCGCCCTGGATCCGGACCTGACGCCGCGTGCCACTGAAAACATCGATGCCATCATCGATATGGTCAGTACGCTGATAGACAACGGTCATGCCTACGAGGCCGAAGGACACGTGCTGTTTTCCGTGGCCAGCGATCCGAACTACGGCCGCCTGTCAAAGCGCTCGGTGAAAGAACTGCTGGCCGGCGCCCGTGTCGAAGTTGCGCCCTACAAGCAGTCGCCGGCGGACTTTGTGCTGTGGAAGCCTTCGACCGACGATCAGCCTGGCTGGTACAGTCCCTGGGGTCGGGGACGGCCAGGGTGGCATATCGAATGCTCGGCCATGATTCGGGCTCACCTCGGCACCACCATCGATATCCACGGTGGCGGTGTTGACCTGGTGTTCCCGCACCACGAAAACGAAATGGCGCAAAGCTGCTGCGCCAACGGCGCGCCTTTTGTGGGTTGCTGGATGCACAACGGCTTTCTGACGCTGCACCGCGAAAAAATGGCCAAATCGGAGGGCAACGTCCTGACGGTTCACGAGCTGCTCAACGACTATCCCGGCGAGCTGCTGCGCCTGACGCTGCTGTCAGCCCACTATCGACAGCCGCTCGACTGGTCAGAGCAGGTGCTGATCCAGCAGCGCGATCGGCTCGACAAGATGTACCGCGTGCTCAAGACGCTCGAGGACGTCTCGGCCACGGTCGGTGAGCCCGATCCGGAGGTACTGGCCGCGCTCGAGGACGACCTCAATACGCCCCGGGCCCTGGCCGCGCTGAATCAGCTCGTCAGCAAAGTAGCCGGGCTTGAATCAGACGATGATCGGGCGCAGATCAAGGGCACAATTATGGCGAGCGGCGCGCTGCTGGGCCTGCTTGGCGCAAGCCCCGACAGCTGGCTGGAGCAGGGTGACGTAAGCCTCGAAGCGGAGCAGATCGACGCGCTGCTGGCGCAGCGTCAGCAGGCCCGCGCTGATCGCGACTTTGCCCGCGCCGACGCCATTCGCGATGAGCTGGCCGCAGCCGGCATCGTGATCGAGGACGGGCCACAGGGAACGACATGGAGAGCAGAGCGGTGAATCCCATTAGCGATATCCAGGCAGAGATCGTCGAAGAATTCAGCTTCTTCGACGACTGGATGGATCGTTATCAGTACATTATTGACCTGGGACGCAAGCTCCCGGATTTTCCCGACGACCAGCGTGTCGACGAAAACCGGCTCTACGGCTGCCAGTCACAGGTCTGGCTGACCGCTCACGGGAATGCCGACGAACTCGAGTTTCGTGCGGTGAGTGATTCAGCCATCGTCTGCGGCCTGATCGCGCTCGTGCTTCGGGTTTATTCAGGCCAGCCGGCGGCCGAGATTCTGGCGCACCAGCCGAAGTTTGTGGAAGACATCGGCCTCAAGTCTCACCTGTCCCCCACCCGCAGCAACGGGCTCGCCTCGATGCTGGAAACCATTCGTCAATACGCCACCGATTCGGTGACCGCAGCGGCAAGCTGAACGCGTCGCCGGCCACAGGCGGCAATCTCTGTAAGGAAGGATTGAGGTGGGCGGCCCGAACCGGCTCGCCCGAAAGCGGCGTGCGGAGCCCGGCATGGACTCCGCAGCGGGTTACTTGGAGAGCTGGCGCTGACGCAGCTCCCAGCGCTCCTGGGCATCCAGGCTCAGCGTGGCGATCGGCCGAGCCTCCAGACGCTGAATGCCGATCTCTTCGTCGGTTTCTTCGCAGTAGCCGTAGCTGCCGTCGTCAATCCGGCGCAGCGCCTGCTCGATCTTGCTGATCAGCTTGCGATAGCGGTCGCGGGTCCGAAGCTCGAGGCTGTTTTCGGTCTCTCGAGTCGCCCGCTCGGCCTCGTCGCCGACGTCTCGCACCTCGGAACGCAGATGGTCGATGGTCTGCTGCGACTCGTCGATCAGCTCCTGTCTCCATACCAACAGCTTCTGGCGAAAGTACTCCTGCTGCCGGTCGGACATGTACTCTTCTTTGGCAGTGGGTTTGTAGTTCTTGGGGAGCTTCACCTTGGGGTTGTACCCCTCGGGCAGTCCATTTGGCTTAGCACTCATGAATACTCGTATAACCCGTTGAATTTCAAAGAATGACGTCGCGTAAAAACGGCGGCAAAACACCCTTGTTTTGCACTGCCTTGAGCGATCAGGGGCGATGTTATATCGTAAGTCGGATGCTTCAGCAACTCCCTAGTTGCCCGTTCTGCGGCCGCCGCCGGTGAGCGATTTAAACGCGGCACCGTCACGGGACCCCCAGCCAGACCAGACGCTACCGCAACCATCGACCAATCCGGTGCAAGCCGTGCTGCTGAAGCTGCTGGCGGGCTATCGCCGGTTTATCAGCCCGCTGCTCGGGCCGCGCTGTCGGTTTCACCCGAGCTGCTCGCAGTACACCAGCGAGGCAATCGCGCTTCACGGCGCTGGTCGAGGGCTCCTGCTGGGCCTGCGCCGTGTCCTGCGATGCCATCCCTTAAGCCGCGGTGGGCTGGACCCGGTGCCAACGCCCAAAGCCTGTCATCACGCACCCGCTGCCAATCGAGACGACCATGAATGATCTGCTAATCCGTAACGCCACGCTGGTTAACGAAGGCCGACGCTGGGAATCGGACGTCCTTGTCAAAGGTGGCCGCATCGAAAAGCTGGCGAGCAGCATCGACGCCGAGGCAACCCGGGAAATTGATGCCGGCGGCAAGCTTGTGCTCCCGGGCATGATCGACGACCAGGTGCACTTTCGTGAACCGGGCCTGACCCACAAGGGCGACATCGAAAGCGAGTCTCGGGCCGCGGTCGCGGGCGGTATCACCAGCTTTATGGAGATGCCCAACACCAACCCGACCACCACGTCCGCGGAGCGCCTCGCGGAAAAGTATGCCCTTGGCAGCGCCAAAGCCTGGGCCAACTACGCGTTCTACATGGGCGCAACCAACGACAATATCGAAGAGATCAAGCGCCTGAAGCTCGGGCAGGCGGCCGGCGTCAAGGTGTTTATGGGCGCCTCGACGGGCAACATGCTGGTGGACAATCCGGCAACGCTCGACGACATCTTTCGCCACGCGCCGGGCATCGTCACCACCCACTGCGAGGACTCACCGATGATCGCGGCCAATCACGCGGCGGCGCAGGAGAAGTACGGCGACCACATCCCGATCACCGCCCATCCTGAAATCCGCAGCGAGGAGGCGTGCTGGAAGAGCTCCTCGTTTGCCGTCGAGCTGGCCAAACGCCACGGCACGAGGCTGCATGTGCTGCATCTGACCACCGCCCGCGAGCTCGAGCTGTTTGCGCCGGGGCCGGTCGAAGACAAGCAGATCACGGTCGAGGCCTGTGTCCATCATCTGTTCTTTGATCAGACCAGCTATCCCGAAAAGGGCAACTTCATTAAATGCAACCCGGCGATTAAGCGACCCGAGGATCGGCAGGCGCTGATCAAGGCCGTCGCCGAAGGACGCATCGACGCCATCGCCACCGACCACGCGCCCCACACGCTGGCGGAAAAGGAGGTGCCCTACCCGCGGGCCGCAGCCGGTCTGCCGCTGGTTCAGGACGCGCTGTGTGCCTTGCTAGAACTGGTACGGCGCGGCGAGTTGTCCCTCGAAATGGCCGTCGACCGCACCAGCCACAACATCGCCCGCCGTTACCAGGTGATCGATCGCGGCTTTCTGCGCGAAGGCTACTGGGCGGATCTCGTGATCATGGATATGGAAAACCGGCGCACCGTGAGCCGCGATCAGGTGCTGTCCCGCTGCGGCTGGTCACCCTTCGAAGGGCTGACGCTCGGGGCGACGGTCGATACCACCGTGATCAACGGCTATGTCGCCTACGAGCAGGGTCAGCTCACCGAGCAGCGGGCGGTTCAGCCGATACAATTCAGCGAGAGCTGAGGCGCTCAGGCATTCGGCACCGGTTGCTCTCGGGCCAGGCGGCCCAGGTGCCCGTTGAGGTCGAGCGCCGTTTTCAGCACCACCAGGACCAGCAGGGCCCACAGCGGTGAGCCCAGGGCCGTCACGAGGAAACCGCCCACCAGGATGGTCACGTGCAGCACGATGACGCGTCGGTAGACCTCCTGCATCACCGACGACAGCGTCGCTGATCTGAACCGTTCACTGCCCAGGTCGTTGAGCGCAAACGAGACCAGATGACTCACGCCGATCGCGACGGCCGCCAGGACCAAACCCTGATCCTGCACAAAGGTCCACAGCGATGCCGGCTCCAGATCGAGCGTGGAGCCATCGCCAAAGAAATGGGTCACCGCAAAGCCGTGGCCCAGCGCAAACCCGCCGTAGTGCAGCGAGAAAAAGCCCATGTTGAACAGCTTGTCCGACAGCGGTGCCGCCACCCACCCCATGCGAATCAGGTTCACGATGCCCACCATGACGTTTTCGAGCCAGAACAGCACGAGCACCGTGAGCACCTGCCAGTCCAGCGCGAGCACGCCGGCAATCGGAATCAGGTTGACGGCGACCAACAGCCAGGCGCTTGCGGGCCAGGCGCCGACCGGCGTAACCCTCACCGCGCGGGGCGGCTGTCGGTGACGGATGTGCCTCCCCGACAAATCATTTCTCCGCCGCCCCGAGATCGCTGACCGCCCGGCTGACGGCCTCGCTGGCCGACTGCGCCAGCGCGGCACTTTCGCTCACCGCCTCCGCCAGCGCCTGATTGGCGACAGCCAGCGCTTCGGCGTCCCGACGCCCGCTGGCCAGCTCACCTCGGACCGCGTCGCGCGCCGCCGCCAGCTGCTCGCTCATCCGGTCCATCTCGCCGTGCAGACCCTTGACGTCGTCCAGGGCCTCGGTGATCTGTTCACCCCGCCACAGCGCCAGCAGCTGACTCATATGAAGCTGCCAGGCCGGCAGCGTTTGATCGAGCACCGCCCCGACGCGGGTCAGAAGGCCTTTGCTCGCGTGCTGCGCGGTCAGCAGCGTGGCGAGCGCCTGCTGGGCCAGCACGTGGCTGATGCTCAGGTCTTCGCAGCGGCTGAGCAGTTCGTCCAGGCGCGAGCCGCTGATGCTCTCAGCCGAGCCCTTGAGCTGGGCCAGCTTGTGCCGACCGGCCTTCTCGTACCGGGCGACCTGAGTCAGCGCGTCACGACACTGCTCGAGCAGGCGATCCATCGACACCACCTCGGTCAGCAGCTCGGTTTTGCGACGCTCAAGCGCCGCTGCCGCGGTGTCGATGCGACCCACCACCGCAGCCACGTCGCGCAGCAGGCGTCGACGGCGTGACCCGAACAGGCGTCCGAGCCAGCCGCCTCCCGTATCGGGCTGAAACTGACGGATGATTCCCAGCATGTCGTCCAGATCCCGGCTGGCCTTGCTCGGCCCGCCGGCGGTAGCAAGCTTCATCATGCGCCGGGTGACCCGACCCAGCAGGCGCTGGGCCTTCACGCCGAAAAAGACAATCGACTGGGAATCGCTGAGGTCGAGCTCCGCCAGGAGCTGGTCCCGGGTCTGCGGATCCAGCGGCACGCTTTCCGCGGCCTCGGCAAGCGTCGGTGCTGCGCCGGACTCCCCGGGTTTCAGGGTCCGGGTGCTGTCAGACACCCTCTCGCTCAATTTGCGTCTTCAGGACTTCGATCTGCACGTCCAGGTCCATGACCTCGTCCTCCAGCAGGCGCTCGCGCTGCTGATCGAAGGCGCCCTCGATGGTTTCCAGGACGCTGCGAAACTTCTCTTCCAGCGCCTGGTCACCCGACTGAGGGTGGGTTCGGGCAAAGCCTCGCGCCACCCGTTCGGCGCCTTCGAGATAGTTGCTGAGGAACCGGCGGGCGCTCCCGAGCTGCGCCGGCTGTTTTTCCAGCACGTCCAGCACGCCTCGGGCCTTGTCGGTGATGCGATCGAGCCTTTGGGTCAGCTCCGCACACTGGATTTCGCTATTGGCCTGCTCGATGGCCAGAATCTTCTGCTCTGCCAATGCGAGCACCTGGGCACCGGCGGCGTCGAGCTGCGCTGATCGCGACGGCCGCGGGTCCAGCCCGTAAAGCAGCATTGAACCGGCCAATGCGCCGAGGCCATAGGCCACCGCCTCAATGAGGGTGTTGTCAGACAGGGTCAGCGCGCTTAACGCCGTTGCGCCGCCGACCAGGACGGAGCTCAGCAGCTTGAGCGGCGTCGGCGCCTTCACGACGTGCCGCCGTTGGGCAAACGCGAGCTCCTCGATCATGCCCTTGCGCATGAGCACGGCGGCCGCCACAAACAGCCCGAGGCACCCCCCGCTGGCCGCCAGGCGCAGCAGGTCGCCGCTGACCACGGCGGCAAGCACCACCGCCAGCAGCGGCAGGGGCAGGATGAACAGCATGAGCGCCTGCGGCGTACGGGGCGGCAGCGCGGCAACGGGCGGTTTGTTCATGTCACAGAGCCAGGATGGACGTATAGCCGACGGTCCACAGCAGGAGCATCACGCCGACAAATTTTCGCAAAAACGTATTCATGGGCGCTATTGTACCGCGCCCCAATGCTTCGAGCGCGTGTCGATCAGCCTAACCCGTTGATGATCTGGCGAAACGTCAGGTTGATTCTCGGCGCCACGACCCGCTTGGTTCGGGTGATTGCGTGCTGCCAATGCTGCTGCGTCTCGCCCTGCATGACCAGCAGGCTGCCGTGGGTCAGGTCGAGATGAAAGCTCTGCTGCGATCGATCGACGCGGCGAAAGCGCATCCGCCGGGTTGCACCGAGGCTGAGCGACGCGATCACAGGCTGCGGCCCCAGCTCCGGTTCGTTGTCCGCATGCCAGCCCATCGCGTCCCCACCGGTGCGATAGAGGTTCGCGAGCACCGAGTTGAAGTGATGGCCGCAGGACTCGTTGAGCCAGTCCCTGAGCTCACCCAGCGTGCGACTCCAGGGCTCCGGCGCGTGGTTGACGCCGGAGTAGCGGTAGTCGGCGCCGGGATCGCCGTACCACGCGATGAGCCTCGGCACCGCGACCTCGCGGCCGTACATTTTTAGCGTCTCGCTACGCCAGGAAATTTCGGTCGAGAGCGTCGTCAGCCATCGATCTGCCAGCGCGGGATCGACCGCCTCGGGGCACCAGCGGAGGGTGGCGCCAGCGAGCTCGATACGTTCGAAGTTCGGTGGGCTCAAGGAAAGGTAAGCCTTAGTGTGGTCACTCAGCGTTGGAGGAGCGAATTAAACCCTTTTGCCGGCCCGATCGTCCAACCCACGCAAATGCAGCAAACTGCTGCTCGTAGAAAAGCCCTAGGGAGAGATCATGAAACGCACCGGCCTAATCCTGACTGTATCCATGCTGCTGAGCTGCGGCGCGGCGTTCGGCGCCAACATCAAAGTCGAAGACGGCGTGTCGGCGCCAGATTCCGACTACAACTCCGTCAACAAGAGCGTCCAGATCGGCCGCGACGCCGAGATCGGTGATATCGATTCGGTCAATGGCGCCATCCGGGTCGGCAGCGGCGCGCTCGTAAAAAACATCGAGTCGGTCAACGGTTCGGTCAAGCTGCGCAGCGGTGCAAGCGTCAACGCCATCGAGGTCGTTAACGGATCGGTTGATCTGGAGTCAGACGTGATCGTCACCCAGGGCGTCGAGAGCGTGAACGGGCGTATCCGCACCGAGCAGGGCGTCACGATCGGCCAGGACGTGAAGACCGTGAACGGCACCATCGATATGACCGGCACAACGGTCCAGGGCGACGTTGAGACCTACAACGGCAGCATGGAGCTGGTCGGCAGCGAAATCCTTGGCGACCTGCGGGTCACCAAGTCGAAAGGCTGGGGCTGGAACCGCAAGAAGTCCAAGCCCAATCAGATCACGATCGGTGCCAACACCGTCATCCACGGCGACCTGTATTTCGAAAGACCGGTCAAGCTGTCGATCCACCCCAGCGCGACGGTTGGGGAAATCTTCGGCGATGAGGTTCAGCGCGGCGACATGCGGTAACGCGCCAACCGTTTGCGTTTTCCGGGCCGGCGAATTTCGCCGGCCCTTTTTTTTGCGGATCCGCCGCATTTTCAGGCGCAGCCCAGCCGCCTTGTCGGGGCTTACGCGTTCCGTTTGCTTGCGGGCGCTTGAGCCTGACCGACGACCCTGACAAGATGCGCTTCCTGTTATGCATTTGTCACCCGTTCAACCATGACGCTGATCCGGCGCCTGGCCGTGGTCTGGGCCATCACGGGCTTTTCCCTGCTGCTGGGCGTTGCGCTGCTGCGGCTGACCGCGCGCACGCTTGAGGGCTTTACGTATCCCTTCTCGTGGCTCCACTGGGTGGTCCTGCTCGCCTTTGCGCTGTTTATGGCCTACAGCGAAGGCTACCGAGGCTTTCAGCTGAAATTTTCCCCGCGCTTTGCCGATCGGGTGGCCGGCCTGCGCCAGAGCGGAACGCCGCTGCAGTGCCTGCTCGCACCGTTTTACGCCATGGGTTTTTTTGCGGCGCCCCGGCGGGTGGTCATCACCGCCTGGCTGCTCAGCGTCATGATCGTCTGTCTTGTCCTGCTGCTGAAGCTCGTTCCGCAGCCGTGGCGCGGCATCGCCGACGCCGGCGTGGTGATCGGCCTTGGCTGGGGGCTGATCGTCAGCCTGTGGATGACGCTCGACCGGCTGCGTCGGCCGCACGATTTCTCCCCGGCCGCACCGCGCTGCCCCGAATCCGCCGCGCCGTAACCCTCGGAAAACCCGAAACGGTTGAGTTCATCGGCCTGCTATACTCAGGGCTCATGCTGTTTGTAACGCTCATTGCTGCCGCCCTGGCGGCGCCGGGCGGTGCCTCCGACACCGCGAGGCCGAGTGCGGGCATCAGCGCCGCCGGCGGCACCGGCAGCCGCACCGTCATCGGACCCACCAACACCTTCTTAGCCGACGGATCGATGGCGCTGCTTGCGGGGGACTACGCGGAAGGCGTGCGCCTCACCGAAATCGGGCTTCGGATGGCAAAATCCGACAGCGAGCGGTCCGCCGCTTTTTCCAATCTGTGCGCCGGTCACATCAAGCTGGAACACTTCGATCTGGCGCTGGAGCAATGCGACCTTGCGCTGGAGCTCAAGCCCAATCAGTGGCGGGCCCACAGCAACCGAGCCAACGTGCTGTTGAATCTCGGCCGGCTGGAAGAAGCGGAGGCCGCCGTTGAGGCGGGACTCAGAATCCGCCCCAACTCCCAAACGCTCCTGAGGGTGCTGGACGCCGCGCGCCTGGAGCGCTATCGGCCGACGGTGACCGTGTCCGATGATCCCTGAGCTGATTTTGGTGCTGGCGTCGGCTGCGCTGGTAGAAGACCAGCCGCCCGTGAACGGCGCGGATGATCTCCCGCTCGACGTCCCGCCTGTCCCCGTTCGGGTGCCCACCCCCGACTACCCCCGCAACGCGATTCGGCGCGAGCTGAGCGGCCGAACCGTCGCCTGCTTCACCGTGGACAAGCGCGGCCGCGTGAGAAACCCCCAGGTGGTGCAGTCCTCCAACGACCTGTTCAGCAAGCCGACCCTCAAGGCCGTTCGCAAGGCTTCGTTCAAGCCGGCCCGTCGCGGCAACGATTCGGTCGCCGCGAACTACTGCCGAACCTTTCGCTTCAGCCTGGAGCAGCGGTAGGCGCTTCGCGTAACGAGCCCTCTACTCCCGGCAGCTCGCGGGCAGCAGCTTGTCGGGCAGCGTCGCGCTGAAGCAGCTCCAGGTGATGTCGCCGCTTTCGTCCACGCTCGGCAGAAACTCCAGCGAACCGAAGGCCAGCGCTCCCGGCGCACCTTCGCCGAATTCGATCACCAGCGCGCCGGTCTCCGCGTTGTAGGCCACCTCAGAACCCGACAGCTGCGGCTCGTTGTCGAGGCTGTCGGGGAAGCGCCCCTCCTCGAGGTAGTGCATTTCAACCGCCATCTGCTGCGACCCAACGGCGATCATCGCGGCGGAGACCTGGGCCCGCGTCTGGTAGTCCTGATAGGCGGGAACCGCCACAGCGCTCACAACCCCTAGGCCTGCGGCGATCAGCATGGCGTTGCCGCCGCCCACGACCTCCAGCGGTGAGGACTGGTAGGTCAGATGCAGCGTCAGGCTCTCCGCGCTGGAATCGAGCCCCAGCGCAACGCCGCCCGGATCACCCGGGCCGGCATCCTGCCAGGTGGGAAGCTCGAACGGGTCCACCGACACGTCCGCCAGATCCGCCAGCACCATCAGCAGCTCCAGATAAAAATGGTAGGCGTCGCGCGCACCGTAGGCGTTGCGCTTGGCCAGCAAAAAGACCGACTGCTCCGGGTCGACGCCGACCGACTCGGTCAGCCAGCGGTCGACGTCGTAGGCCGCGCCGAGGTTGCCGCGCGACATCAGCACCTGGGGAACGGAAGCTGCCACCATGTAGTCGCCCTCGTCCTGCCAGAACAGGTGGGCAGAAATCCGGTCGGTAACTTCCAGCGCCAGCTTGACCGGCGGCGGTACGTCCTCCGCCGCAAGCTCTTCCTCGTCGAAGGGAAAAGAGGTCGGGAGCTTGAGGTGGGAAATGTTCGCACCGCCCATCGTGCGCTTCTCGATTTCGTTGCCCGACGTGCTCTGCAGCGCCGTCAGCAGCTGATCCATCGCGCCCTGATCGCGCACCTGGTATCCACCCCAGACGCCGGACTGGTCGCTCACGTAAACGTACTGCGGCCCCAGCGCCTGCAGCAGCAGGCTCGGATCAGCCCCAAGAAGCTGCGTCAGTGCTGCGTTCACCTCCGTCATGGCGTTATCAAACTCCGTCGGATCGGGGAGCTGGGAGCGAAACAGCGCCATCGCGGCCGCCAGGTCGTCGGTCGTCGGCAGCGCCATCCGCATCATCAGATCGGGTGGTCCGGCCGACTTGAGGCCCACCTTCGCTGAGGGCCTGGGTAGTACCCGGCGAAACCCCACTTCGGGCATCTTCACCTCGAGCAGCAGCTGGCCGTGCCCGTCCCGGGCCACGCTGGCCAGATGAACAGCCTCCATGGCGCTGATGCCCAGCGCGTCCAGCCGGCCTCGCTCCTCGGCCGGCAGCATCGGGCTTAACTGCGGCCACAGACGCGCGATGTCCATCCACAGCGACAGGCCGCGTCCGCTCTGGTCGCGCGGCTGCTCCCAGCGGTGGACCGGGTTGTCGGTCGGCTCCGCGGCAAGCCTCTCGCGGAAGTATTGCGCCGTGGCGGACGCACCGGTGAACATCCGCAGTCGTTTTTCTCCCGCATCAAAGTGAACGTAAACCGGCAGCGGCCCAGCAAGAATCGTCGACACACCCTGGTCGTCCTCGGGCGAAAGACGCCGCAGCTGCGGATGCAGCCCCAGCAGTTCGTCGAGGAGCTCGGGGAACGTCTGGTCGGGCGCCAGCTCAAGGCTTGCGCCGATCAGAAAGTTAGGCGCCAGCGAGCCGTCCGGCGGCAGCGTGGCCGCAATCTCCAGCGGAGAGTCGATGGCGTTGAAGACAAACTTCACCGGCGCGACGGCCACAGCGGGGAGCTGGTTCCAGATGTTGTCGGCAAGACCCTGACGAATCTTGGCCAGCTGAGCCTGGTGCGCCTCGCTTGCCTTAACGTTGTTGAGGGCATCACCGCCGGGCTCGGACAGACCGTCCCAGAGAAGCGGCAGGCGAAAGTAGCCAATCGTCTCGGGCGGCAGCTCGCGGCTCAGCCATGCGACATGCGGGACGTCCGTCATGGCGCGACGTTCCGGCGGGCCGGTCATCGACGACCCGGCCTGAGGTTCAGACGATTTCTTACAGCCGCACAGCGCCGCAGCAGCGAGTGCCGCCGCCAAACCCAGTGACCATCTCATGAGGCGTTCCTTCCTGGTTGTTCGCCCCAATGATACCCGCAGCGCCGAACTCGAGCATCGACCGGCGCCAGGAGCTTGCCGCGACCGCGTCAGCCTCCGCAGTCGCGGCCTTCGATGTTGGTCAGCAGCGCCAGGTCGAGCGTGCCGCTGCCGCGGGTGCCGAAGTCGTAGTCCGCCTGCAGCTGTCCACACTCCGGAGCACGGAAGGTCATATCCCCGTAAGACTCGCGGGTCCCTGAGTTGTCGGAGAAGTCGAGGAACGGCAGCCCCGACACTCGCTCCATGTTGAGCGTGACCTCGGTCTGCCCCGCGTCGAAGAAGCTGACCCCGACCAGCCACAACGGCTCGCCGGCTTCATCGAAGGTAAACCAGGCGATGAACAGGAAGCTGCCCGAAGCGTTGTTCCCGATGGTGACAAAAAATCCCTGATCGTTGAGGCCTTCGACGGTGTAGGTGCCCGACAGACTCCCGTCCCAGGGCAGGCCCCCACCTTCAACAACGTCGCCGTCGCTGATCAGAAAAATCCGGCCCCGTAGATCCCGCGAGGCCGACACGTAGATGTTGCCCCGCTGGTCTTCGCCGAACGTCAGGATGTTGCCGATGGTGCCCGTGTCCAGCAGCAGCTCGTTTTCCCACTGCCCGTCCACCTGCCTCAGGGACCAGATCCGGCCGCTGCAGAAGTCGCCGTAGATGTAGCGGCCCTGCAGCGCCGGATACGCCGTGCCTCGATAGATCTCACCGCCGGTCACCGAACACTCGCCGTTGCCGTGCTCATAGTCAAATACCGGGAACGTCAGGCTGGGGTCTCCGCCGCTGCCGCCCTCAAACAGCGGCCAGCCGTAGTTCTCGCCGCCGGCGGATGCCGCCGGCTGGACGTTGATTTCCTCGATGGCGTTTTGACCGACGTCGGCGATGAAGAGATCGCCAGTGGCGTCATCGAAGGTGATGCGCCAGGGGTTTCGCAGGCCGTAAGCCCAGATTTCGTTGCGGGCGCCCGCGTCGTTGAGGAACGGATTGCCGGCCGGAATCTGATAGCCGCCGGGCTGACTGACGTCGAGCCGTAGAATCGTCCCCAGCAGCGTGCTGGTATCCTGGCCGTTGTTGTACTGATCGTTCGCGCCGCCGCCGTCACCCACGCTCAGGTAAAGAAAGCCGTCGGGCCCAAACGCCAGCCTGCCGCCGTTGTGGTTGACGTCGGGCTGAATCATGGTGAGCAGGATCTCTTCCGAGTCTGGGTCGGCCACGTTGGGGTCGGTGGTCACCCGAAATCGCGACAGGACCGTACTGCCCAGGTTGTCGGTGTAGTAAGCGTAGAAAAGCCCGGAGTCCGCGTAGTCGGGCGCAAAGGCGAGGCTCAGCAGACCCTGCTCGTTAAACGTCACGCCGACCCGCTCGTCGATGTCCAGAAACGGGGTATCGAGCAGCGCACCATCGCTCAGGATGCGAATCTCGCCGCGTTTGTCGACCAGGAAAAGCCGCTGACTGTTGTCACCGGCATGACGGATATCCACCACGTTGCTGAGCTGGACAACTTCCGTCAGCCGCAGATCGATCTGGGCGACACCGCTGCCGGCCAGCACCAGTCCGAGCAAAACAATAAACCAACGCATAGGTTTGACCCTCTCGTTTCTCTACCGCAAGTATCGTAGGTCGGCGACGCGGTGGCAACGCCGGGACCGTGCCGTTTTCGCGTCAACCAAAACTGCGCCATATGCATTAACGTAGCGCAAACCCGAGAAACCACCATGAATGCACCCGAACTTCGCCAAGCCGTCAACGTCCTCCAGCAGCAGCGCTATGCCGGCCCAACGCCGTCGTGGCCTGAGCCCAGACGCAGCTTTCGCGGACCACCCCTGCTGTTTGCCGGCGCGGGGCTGGCGGCGCTGCTGGTGGCGGTCATGCTGCCGCGGCTGGCCTCCGACACCACGTTCGGGAAGGACTACAGGCCAAGCCCCAGCGCCTACAGCGCGCTGAAACAGGCCCGAGAGGCTTTGCCTGCGGAGGGCTCAACGGGAGGCGGCGCCCTGACGCTGACCCGGCTGCCGCCCCGCCCTGCCCGGCAGAGCGGCTTTGCCGCAGACCGCAGTGACGCCAGCGTCCCGCGCCCGTTCGACGGACCCATCGGCTGAGCCCGGCAGAACCGTTGACCGTCAACGCCGACGATGACTGGGATCTGGCCAGCCGGGCCGACTCCGAAGCCATGGACGTGCTGTTTCGTCGCCACCGGGACTTTGTCTTTCGCGTGCTGCTCTCCCAGACGGGCAGTCACGCCACGGCAGAGGATCTGACCCAGGAGGTGTTCCTGCGGGTGGCGACTCGGCGCAAGCCGTTTTTTAAGGCCGCGAAGTTCACGACCTTCCTGTTCCGGATTGCCGCCAATCTGGCCCGGGATCAGCGCCGCCGCCTCCGCCGGGAGGTGATGCTGGAGGATCACCACCAGGAGGCGCCCAGCCTTACCCAGGAGCCCACGGCCGGTGAAGACGCAACCCTGCTGCGAACGCTTGCCGCGGCGCTGGCGCGCCTCCCTGAACGCCAGCGCGACGTCATCATCTACCGAGAGCTGGAGGGTCTGAGCAACGACGAGACGGCCCAGGCCCTGGGCATCAGCGGCGGATCGGTAAAGACCCATCGATCCCGCGCCCTCAAACAGCTAAGAAAACACTTTTTCATTCCATCAACCCAATCTCACACTGACCTGAAGGAGAACGTCTCATGATTCAACGTACAGCTCTGACAACCGTCGCCTTGCTGGCGAGCCTCTGGCTGACGCCAGCGAACGCGCAGGACGCCAATGCGGCTCAATTTGTCACCCTGATGAACGACTACCTCAGCCTCGCCGATAAGGTAGTGGACACCGCCGAGCGACGCGAAGCGGCGATCTTCCTCGCTATCGAGGGCATCTTCGAGGTGTACGAACAGCGGCGCGACGCACCCAGCGCGGTCCGGCACCTCAGCCGCATTCTCGAGAGCTACGAAAACGATCGGGTGGTTCGCAACCTGGTTCGGTTCAAGCTGCGAGACATTTACAAGGAAACCGGCGACGCCGAAAAGGCGCTCGAGCAGCTGGATCTGATTATTGCGGAGAACGCCCGGCCCTGAGCGGACCGTTGATGGAGTGTGGATGTCCTGACACTAGCTTTAGCACCGCAGTTTTCGTAGATTGCTGCAACGTCAAGGACAGGCATCTACCGAATGGTCCCGATCAGACTGCCGGCAGCGTTCCTTTGCTGGCTGCCGGTTGCGGCGCTCGCGTTAACGCTGGTTTCCCCGGCTGCGGCTCAGCAGGCGGCATCTAAGCCGCTGGCCGAGGAGCTGGCCCAGCGAGCGCTGACGCAGCCGCCCGCAGCGTTCGAGCGCGAGGTCAGAGAACTGCTGGAGCGCAATCGCCAGCCGCAGGCGCTGGCCGGAGCCTTGCGCCAAACGCTGGTCAAGCTGCGAGGTCAGCCGCCGACACCGGCCGGCCGCTGGCTGGTCGATTTTGTGATCGCAGCGCCGGCGATGGTGCTGGCACCGCATCCCGAACGCGCCGCGGTGCTGCACGACCCCAACGGTCTGCGCGCGGTCGCCGAGGGCACCCGCAACGCCTGGACCTGGCGGCACTGGCGGGATCGCGTGACTGAGGCCGGCCAGTCGGGCGCCTGGCAGGCGCTCGACGAGCTCAAGAAGATATCAGATGCGCCGGCGCGGCAGGCGGCGATCCGCGGCGCTGCGGCGGGCCTGCGCGAGCTGCCGCAAACGACACTTCAGCACCCGGAACTCAAGGCCCAACTGGTGGCCGATCCCTCGCTGGCGACACTGACGCTCGCGGTGGTCGAACAGACCGGAGACGAACAACTCCTCCTGAGCGCCAGCCAGGGCTGGACGCTGGGTGAACAGGCCGCGCTATCCCTGAAGCTCGCGTCTCTCCTGGGCGTTCCGAAGGCGCTCGGCGTGTGGCGGCAGCAGCTGGCCGACGCCGGGCCCGTGGAGCCTTTTGCGCGACAGGCCGTCGCGCTGCTCGCCCGACAGCCCGGTCTCTCGGCGGACCAGGCGAGCGAGGCTCAGCGCCTGCTGGAGCAGCACCCATGAGCCGCATCGACAGCCACCCGTCCTGCGCCGCCTGCCTGCTGGCTGCGGCCCTACTGGCACCGGGAGCCGCCGCGGCTCAGGTCCTGACGGAATGGACCGAAGAGGCCGGCACCCTCGGGCTCGGGTTTCCCGTCCCGGTGCCGGTCGACACCTCCCTGCCCTTCGCCGGCTTTCGAACCTACGCCGGCCTGTTTGAGCGCCACCAGTCGCTCATGGCCGACAACGATGTGGTCAGCGGTACGGTGGTCGGACAAACGCACCGCGGCCGCGACATCTGGACCTACCAGCTTGGCGACGCCAACAGCCTGACCGCCACCGGGCTTCCCGAAGGCGCCATCCTGACGCAGGGCACCATCCATGCGCGCGAATGGCAGTCGCCCGAGGTGCTCACAGGCATCATGGAGCAGCTGGTGGCAGAGCAGGATGACCAATTTCTCCACCGCTATCTGCTGGACAACCTCAACATGGTGCTGACCCCGGTGCTGAACGTCGACGGGTTTCTGCAGACGCAGCGGTTCCCGATCCAGGTTCAGCTCAACGGCGGGTCCCCCCGCGACGGGCGGATGCGCCGCAAAAATATGCGGGACGTCGACGAGGATCTGCTTAGCGTGGCCGACTACCTGCTGGGCGTCGACCTGAATCGCAACAACCCGCCCTTCTGGGCGACCTCCGGGTCGAGCTCGAGCAACCAGACCTCGCTGGTCTATCACGGCACCGGCCCCACCTCAGAAGCGGAAACCGAGGCGATGGTTGCGTCCGCCGAGCTCGGCCCCGCCGATCGGCTCAGGATGTACACCGACGTGCACTCCTTCAGCCAGGTGCATTTTTCAGTGCTCACCGACAACGTCCGACGGAACCAGATACAGGGCGCGCTGCTGTCCGACTTCAGTAACTTTCACCGCAGCCTGCCGGGAGACAAGTTCTACGTCGATGTTCCGAGCGGACCCGGACGCGGGATCGGCTCGACCGACGAGTACTTCGCGGAAACCTTTCAGGTACCGAGCTGGACGCTGGAGATCGAGCCATCCGGGAATTTAAACCCCGACGCCCATCCGGACCTGCCCGGCTGCAGCGCCGACTACGGCGGTTTTGCCAGCAACTGCAACGACGGATTCATCCTGCCGGAATCGGAGATACAGCGGGTGCGGGAAAACCTCGGCCGAACCTTTCCGATTGCCTACTACCATCAGGCCGGCCCGCCCTCGGTGACCGCGGTCCGCTGGGTCGAGCCGGCGTCTGGCGCGGTTGTGGCCGACGCCGAGTGGGACGTGACCAGCCCCACCTCGCGGACGCTCTACTTCAATCAGCTGCGCCCGCTGGCGCTGGATCAGCCTTACGAGCTCTGGGTGGCTTTCGACAAACCGATGCGCTGGCGCAACAACCAGGGTTCCGTCACCGCCCTGCCCGGCCAAAGCCTCACGCAGCTTTCGGTCACCACGCAGCTCCGTGTCGGCGAGGCAACCGCCGACCCGGTTGTCGGCGGTCTGCGCTGGCTCGATCAGCCAGGGGCCGGGGTGCAGGGTTACTATCGCTACCGGGACGACGCCGCGGCGATCAGCCTCACGCTGCGCTCCGAAGACCTGGGCGCCGCCGTCAGCGGCGACACGACCACAACGCTTGGCATCGATGCCAGGGACCTGGTCGGACTGCGCACCGATGCTGACCCCGCCACCCCCGTGGACTGGGGAGACGGCAGCTGGCAGGGCTACGAGAATGCCAGCGGAGAAACCGGCGACGCCGGCGGACGGGATAACCAGCTGAGCTTCACCGTGACCGATCAACCGGTGGCGGCGCCGTTTGTGCTGGAGCCTGGCATCAGCGCCGCCTGGTTTGACCCGGCGCGAGACGGCGAGGGTTTTCTGATCGAGATCCTCGCTGAAGACCGCGCGGTCGTCTACTGGTTCAGCTACAACGAGCAGGGACAGCAGCGGTGGTTCATCGGGACGGGAGAGGTTCGCGGCAACGAGCTCTATTTCCCCGAGCTGCTGGAAGCTCGCGGCGGCATATTCGGTCCCGACTTTGACCCCGACCAGGTGGTGCTCACCAACACGGGCAGCGCCAGCTTTATCTGGGGCGACTGCGTCAGCGCCGGCATGCGCCACAACGTGGACGTGCGCAACCGACGCCAGGAGCTCATCCGCCTGACGGAACTGGCCGGCCTGCCTTGCGGCCAGTCGGCCGAAAAAGGCGCCGCCGCAGCGAACATCAGCGGCTCCTGGTTCAACGCACAGCGCAGCGGCGAAGGGTTTGTGGTCGAGGCCCTGAGCAACACCCGGGCGCTGGTGTACTGGTTTACCTATGACCAGAACGGCAACCAGGCCTGGATTTTCTCTGACGGCGTGCTCGACGGCACCACCCTGACCGTGAGCGAAGCGCTGATCAGCTCGGGCGGCCGCTTCGGCGACGACTTCGATCCCGCCGAGGTGCGCTTTGAGGCCTGGGGCACCCTCACCTTTGACTTTGGCTGCACCGGCGCGAGCGTCAGCTACGATTCTGAGCTTGAGGGTTTCGGCTCCGGCACCATCGCGCTGGAGCGGCTGACGCTGCTGGACGGCCTGCCCGACTGTCCGTAAGAGGCCACAAGCGGCCGCTGGTGGGCCGCGAGTGGGCCCCTCACCACGGCGAGACGGTTATGGTCTAATAGCGCCAGTCTCGGTTGCGGGTATTTCATGGCACAGCAGCAGGACGACGCTGACGTTCGGGTCAGCGTCGAGAATCTGAAAATCGGCATGTATGTCGCTCGCCTGGACCGCCCCTGGGAGGAGTCGCCGTTTTCTCTGCAAGGCATGTGGATCGAAAGCCCCGAGGACATCCAGCGACTGCGCAAAACCTGTCGTTACGTGTTTGTCAGCCAGCGCCTGTCCACCGAAAACATCCCCCGCGAGGCAATTGCGCTCGCGCCCGCCGAGGAATCGGAAGAGCAGGACCTGGGCAGCATCGCCGGCAAGGTGAAGTTTCATTCCCGACGCAGGCTTGATGAATGGGTCAAGGGAAAAACGCCGCCGGGCCAGCGCGAAATCCAGGTGGTGCGCCACGTGGACTCGGTGCCGGTTTCGAAAGAGCTTAGCGATGCCCGGGTAGCGGTAGCGGATCTCGAGGCCTCCATTGCCTTTGCGGTGGAGTCGATCGCGAGCGGCGAGGCGATCAATTTTCGCGCGATCAGCAGCGCCACCAAAGAGTTGGCCCGGAGCCTGATCCGCAACCCCGATGCGGCCATTGGCTTGGCCATGGGCCGCAAGCAGATCCCCTACACGCTTCGTCACTGTGTGAACATGGCCGTCTGGGCGATGGCGCTTGGCCGCCAGATCGGCCTGCCGGCGGATGACCTGACGCTCCTCGGCCTCGGCGCCACGCTGTGTGACCTCGGGCGGGAGAAGCTGCCCAGCGAGCTGCTGGAACGGCCCGGCAGCCTGAGCCACTGGGAGCTTGGCGTGATTCGCGAACACGTTGCGTTCAGCCTGGAGCTGCTCGAATCCGGCGACGAGCTCGACCCTGCCGTGCTGGCGATGGTCGCGCAGCATCACGAACACCTCGACGGCAGCGGCTATCCGCAGAGTCTCAAGGGCCGGATGATCGACCTGTACGCCCGAATTGCCCGCATCGCGGACTGTTTCGAGGCCATGATCACCAACAGCCCCTACCGCACCGCCCTGCCGGTGTCACAGGCGGTCAAACAGCTCTACGCCCTGCGCGGCACACACTTCCAGCGAGGGCTGGTGGAGTCGTTCATCTCGGCGATCGGAATCTATCCGGCCGGGACGACGGTGCGGCTCTCGAGCAAGGAATGCGGCGTGGTCATCAGTGACTCCCGCTCCAAGCACCTCAAACCCGTCGTGTGGAGAATGCTGGACGAAGACGGACTGGCCTTCGGCCGGCCGGGTGCGCTGGACCTGAGCAGCGACGCCAAGAAGCGGCAGATCGTCAAAGACTTCACCGACGGTGAGCTCGGCATCTCCGCTCGATCCTATTTTTGTTAGCTGGCCGCTTCGCCTACTGTTTCACCACGCTGTACTGAATGGTTGTCTTGTTGCCCTGCGCCGGCGCCTGTGAGACCTGCGCCGTGAGCCTGATGCCGCTCCGGTCCAGGGTCAGCACCTGCATCGTCTCAGTTTCCACCGTGGCCGCGCCGTTCCAGCCCGCCTGGGTCAGCAGGGATAACGTTTCCTGGCTCACCGCGGCGACGCTGAGTTCCGACACGTAGATCGCCGTGGCCGGGCCCTCATAGAGAATCGATGCACCGGAAACCCTGGGGAGATCTGCTGGCTTTGCGGAACCGTGCGGCGTCAGGGACACCATCACCCGTCGATCCTCGTCGCTGTCATTCTGGCTCAAATACAGGCTCAGGCTTTCTCCGCTGCGCGTGTAGCTGCCGGACAGGTAGGTCGCGTTGTCGGTAGTTAGATCACCGGCGGCGCTCCAGCCTCGCTCGGCCAGGAGGTCCTGGTAGAACGCTGTGAGCTCTGCGAGGTTGCTGGACGAGAAATAGGTGATCCCACCACCAGCGCCGCCCATCACGGTGACCATGCCGAGCTTGGGCATCTCAGCCAGCTCGCCGGTGGGTATGTTCGCCATGAGACCGGTGTCAGCCGCCGCGGTTGGTTCGCTGGCCTCATCCGACCCGCCGCCGGCACCGGCGGTCAGCAGCACGGCCTCGATGTCCTCCATGCCCTGAGCCCGGGCCCGATCAAGCGGCGTCTGCCCCTCATCGGAGGGTGTGGTGACATCCGCACCCGCGTCGATCATCGCCTGCACCAGCTTCGGCGTGCCGTAGTCGATGACGCTGAACAGCGCCGGCTCTCCCCAGCCATTCTTGACGTTGGGGTTGGCGCCGGCCAGGAGCAGTCGACCCACAATCGCGGCTGAGCTGGCGCCTTTGATCAGCGGGTATTTCCCGTCAACACCCGCGTTGGGATCCGCGCCGGCGTCAAGCAGCGCCGCCACACCCGCTTCGTTGCCCTGCTCCGCAGTAAAGGTCAGCGGCGTGTAGTAGCGATCGCCCAGGTCCAGGTCAGCGCCACCTTTAGCCAGCAGCGCCAGCGTGGCGGCCGCATCAGACGCATAGCCCTGCACGGCCATCAGCGCCGGCGTTGCCCCGTCGACATTGACGGCGTTCATATCCGCTCCCACTTCGACCAGCGCGGACAGCACGGCCAGGTTGTCGTCGGACACGGCGGTCAGCACCGGCGTATTGCCCGCGGAATTCTGCTCGTTGACCGCGGCACCCGCTGCAGCCAGGGGTGCGATCAGCGCAGCCTTGCCCAGCTGGGCCGCCCAGGACAGCGCGTTGTTGCCCTGTTGGTCGGTCAGGTTGGGGTCCGCCCCCGCGCTCAACAGCTGCTGCACCACCTCGCCGCTGTCGCCCTGCACCGCCCAGCTGAGCGCGGTCCGCTGGCGCACGGTGCTGTTGGGGTCCGCACCGTCGGCCAGCAGCTGCTGGACGGCCTGTACGTCACCCCACTGAACCGCTTCGATCAGACGTTCGTCGAGCGTCTCGGCGCCGGCTGCAGCCGCAGCGAAGACGCTCGCCAATAGAAAAACCTTTCCAAAAAAGTGCTGCCTCATCAGTCAACTCCTACGGCTTGCCTGTAAAAAAGAACGCCGCAAAACGGCCTAATCGCACAATAGTGAACGGAGAAACTCCCGCTAAACCTCACCGCGTAACGTCGGTGTGCGACGCCCGGCAGGAGATTGTGGTGTGAACCTTTGTGGCGTGGGTCGATTCCCAGCTCAAAATCCGCCTGTTGAGTAAAGGCGAAAAGGAATTGGCCGATATGCGGTTCGTGAAATTACGTAAGCTCACATTGGAGGAACAGCCCCCGATACTGCTTGCCCTGTCCGGGGTGGTGGGTATTGGGCCGATGGCCGTGTACCGCCTCATCGAAGGCAGCTACGCGGTGGCGGTTCTCGATATGGTCGCGGTAATCGGCTTTGTGCTGATTATGCGGCTGGTTTACGTCAAACGATCGGTCCGGTTGGCCAGTGCCTGTATGGCCATGGTGGCGATTGTTACCGCGGTTATCTCGGTGAGCGTCAAGGGCGGCAACCAGATCATCTGGATGTATCCAGCGACCATCGCGCTGTTCTACCTGCTCAAACCGCGGGAAGCGGCGATCACCGCGGTGGTGGCGATCATGCTGATCATGCCGGTCGTTTTTAAGGGCCGCAGCGGCGCTGAGGTGGCGGTGTTCCTGACCTCTCTCGGCGTCACCATTTCTCTGTCGATTGCGTTTGCCGTGCTGACCACTAAGCAACGTCGTGAGCTGCAGGTGATTACCCTCACCGACCCACTGACCGGCGCCGGCAACCGCCGCGCCCTGGACCAGACCCTCGACAGCGTGATCGAGGCTGCCGACAAGGGCAAAGCGGGTTTTGTGCTGATTATGGTGGATCTGGACCACTTTAAGATCGTCAACGACAGCTACGGCCATACGGTGGGCGACACCGTACTGTGTGACGTGGCGCGGGCTATCCAGGCCAACATCCGTCCAGCCGACTCCTGTTTTCGTGCCGGTGGCGAGGAGTTTGTGGTGGTCGCCGCGATGTCGAACCTCGAGCAGGCCCGCAAGCTGGCAGAGCGCCTTCGATTGGCGATTTCCGAACTCAGCTACGGGCCGAGCGACGAATCAGGCGGGTCGACCGTCACGGCCTCCTTCGGCCTGGCTGAGTACCACGCCGGCGAAACCCGCGACGGGCTCTACAAGCGCGCTGATGACGCGCTCTACGAAGCGAAGCGCCGTGGCCGCAACCGGCTGCATTCGTGCGACCGGCCGCTTGAGGTGACCACAGCGGCCTGAGGCAGCCCTGACCGAACCCTCTAGTGCCGCCAGTGATACGCCCGCTGTTTCTTCAGCAGCGCCTGCTGCGCCGCCAGCGGAAACGCCTCACCGCCCTCCAGCTCAAAGAAAAACGGCGCCCGCTCACGTTGATGGTTGCCCACCTCGTTCATGGTCGCCGCCTCGTAGACGCGGCCGTTGACCATCGTGTACGCCACCATTTCGGACTGACGCAGATTGTCCAGCGGATTCCCTTCGATGATCACGAGGTCCGCCAGCTTGCCAACCTCCAGCGACCCCAGCGACTTGTCGAGCCCGATGTAGCGCGCGCCGTCGATGGTGGCGCCGCGCAGCGCCTCCCAGGCCGTGAAGCCGCCCTGATGCATCATCCACATCTCCCAGTGGGCCGCCAGACCCTCCCGCTGGCCGTGTGCGCCGATCTGGACGCCAACGCCCATGTCTCGCAACGCTTTGGCATGCTCGGCAACCCAGACATGGTTGTAGTGTTCATCCGGCGCACGCTGCCGCCGGATGGCTCTCGGCAGCAGGAACGTCTTGGGCGTATAGCGCAGCAGCCGCGGGTTTTTCCAGACCTGGTCCCGGTCATAGAAATAGTTCTCACCGCTGATGCCGCCATAGGCCACACCAAACGTCGGGGTGTACGCGACGTCGGTTTGCGACCAGAGCTGCTTGACGTCGTCGTAGATATGGGCCACCGGCACCGCATGCTCCAGCCCGGTATGACCGTCGACGATATGGGTGAGATTGTGCTGCCACTTTGCGCCGCCCTCCGGCACAACCATAATCCCCAGCTCCTGCCCGGCCGCAATCACCTGCTGGCGGGAATCCCGGCGCAGCTGGTTGTAGCTTTTGACCGAGATCGCGCCCATGTCCTTCAGGCGCTGCAGGTGAAAACGTGCATCGTCCAGACTGCTGATCTCCGCGGTGAAGCCCGGAACCAGGGCGCCATACAAAATGGTTCCGGTCGAGAACGTTCGTGGCCCGATGGTCAGACCAGCCTCGCGCAGCTCGGCGTGGGAGAAGATCTCCGTCGTGTCGTTGGACGGATCGTGGATGGTGGTCACGCCGAAGGAGAGGTTGGAGTACTGCTGCCAGTTCTGCTGCGGGGTCAGCTCGTTGCTGGCCATGCCCCCATGAGCGTGAACGTCCACCAGGCCGGGGATGACCGTGTGGCCAGTCGCGTCGATGACGTAGGCATCCGCAGGGACTTCAACCTCGTCCGAAGGACCCACCGCGGTGATGCGATTGCCGCTCACCAGGACCGTGCCCTGCTGGATCACCTCCTCGAATCGATTGGCGTCTCGCATCGTAATTACGCGTGCGTTGGTCACGGCCACCGTGCCCTCCGGAACATCCGTCGGGGCTGAAAAGCTGACGCTGAAGCCTTCCGACACCGGTTCCGGCAGGGTCTCTTCCGACTGACCTCCGACAAAGCTGAACGCATCGTCGAGATCTCGCGAGTAGAGCGTGGCCCCATGGGCCCAGTGCAGCGTGTTGCTGTCGCCGGACCAGTGCAGCCCTTCGCCGGAGCGCATCGCGACCTGAGTCACCGGATACGCGTCGGTGCCTTTGCCCAGGTCAACCTGTTTGCCGATGGTCGGCAGCGGCGCGAGGTAGGCGTTGTAGCCCTCGGTGAACGCAACCCACTGACCGTCGGGTGACAGACTGAACTCGGTCGCTTTCCCGCCTTTCAAATGGCTGCGCTCATCGAGCCCAGCAAGGTCGACGCTGTTGAGCGCCAGCGCGGTCTCGTCCACCGATTCCGAGAAATAGACGCGCTTACCGTCGCCGGAAAACTGCGGATTAAAACCCTTATCGGTGAGCTTCGTGGCCTTCCCACCTTTCGCATCGACCACGTACAGCCCCGGCTGCTCCGACCACAGCGACGACAGCAGGTAACCGCCGGCAAACTTGCGGTAGACAACCCGCCGACCGTCAGCCGAAAAGCTTGGCTCCACGTAATGCCCCGGCTGCTCGGTGAGCGTCCGGCTCCGACCGCCGTTCGCGGAGACGGTTCGTACGCTGCCGAGTTCCTGGTCATGCCAGGTGGTGTAGACGATGGTTTTGCCGTCCGCCGAGTAGCTCGGCCAAAACTCAAAGTGTTCGTTTTGGCGGGTCAGCCGGCGGGGCTCGCCGCCCGCCACATCCTGGACATAGAGGTAGCCCAGCGCCTGAAAAACCACCTGACTGCCGTCCGGCGAATACTGCGCCCAACGGGCGGCCTTGACCGAGAACTCGTCCGGCGCCGGATCAACCGCAAAGCGCAGCGCCGGCCTGACCTGTTTTTCCGCCTTTACGGATACCGGGATGACCTCTGCCTCGCCGCCGTCAGCGGCGACGCGATGGATCTTGCCTCCGGCCCAGAACACCAGCGACCGACCGTCAGGCGTATACGCGAACGCCGGCGTGTTCCCGTGAGCTCCGTTGGTCTCCTGGAGGTCTCGATCGAGCCCCTTGAAGACGGCGCGCTCCAGCCCGGACTCGAGGTTTTTCACCATCAGCGCGCTGGTCATGTTTGGCAGGCGCTTGACGAAAGCGAGCGACTTGCCGTCCGGCGACGGCGTGGGCCGGATCGCCCCGCCCGGCCCGCCGGCTACCTGGATCGTTTTGCCCGTTTCCCGATCCAGGCGCTGAATCGCAAAAATCTGCCCGGTCGAGTCTTTGTTGTATTGCCAGACAACGCCGCCGGTGACGTCCTTGCTGTAGTAGAGGTATCGGCCGTCGGGCGAGAACGCTGGTTCAGCAATGTTCTTCTGCGCCCGGTTCTTGCCGATTCTCTCGACGACCTGCAGACCTTTCCCGCCCCCTCCGGCATGCACGAGCCAGATCTCTCCGGCCGGAATGCTGCGCGTCGATACATAGCCCTTGCGGGCAGCCAGCCACTGACCGTCCGGCGACCACGCCGGATTGTGAAACAGCTGGGCGCGATCGCTCGTAAGCTCGGTCGCCTCCCCGCTGCCGTTCGCCGCCATCAGCCAAAGGTTGTCCCCGCCGTTGCGGTCGGACACAAAAACGATCTGCTCGCCGTCGGGACTGAAGCGCGGCTGCATGTTCCACGCCACGTCCGCGGTCAGGGCCTTGGCCTCCCCGCCGCTCAAAGGCACGGTGTAAAGGTCTCCCAGCATGTCGAAAACGAGCGTGCTGCCGTCCGGGGACACGTCGAGATTGGTCCAGGTCATCTCGCGGGTATCGATCGTGACGGTCCGGGAAGGACCTGGCGGTTCGTTCACCGACCACTGTTCGTCGTCAGCACCCGCGCTTTCGCCGGACGCTTCGTCGGACTCAAAACCTTTCGCTGAACCGTTGTCTTCGGCGAAGCCGGTGTTCAGCAGGCCAAGAAGACAGACGCAAAACAGGACGTGTTTCAACATAAGACGGCTACCCCTGGGAACTGCCTTGATTGTAAAGAAAAGCCAAACCAGCGTCGCCTTGTCCCATCACAACCAAGCGCATTTTTGACCCACCGTTTCGGGACCGAATTCGGAACTGGTTGCCAGGTCACTGGACCGGCCACGTGACTCAAGGTCCCTGCGCGTTCGCCGATATTCATGGAAGGTCGATGCGTGCGTTCGTCAACAGGCGAGCGATATCAATGAGAACAAAAGCCAGAATTATGATCGTGGAAGACCAGGGGCTGGTTGCACGAGACGTGCAGCGGCGTCTGGAGCGCATGGGCTACGACGTGGTCGGGACTCAGGGCAAACCCGCGCCCGCCATGGCCATGGCGCTGGCTGAAAAGCCCGATCTGGTCCTGATGGATATCAACCTGAACGCCGAACAGGACGGTATCGACGTTGCCATCGCCATCCAAAAAGAAATCGATATCCCCGTCGTTTACTGCACAGCGTACTCGGACGACGAGATGCTGCAGCGAGCCAGCGTCACCACACCCTACGGCTACGTGCTCAAGCCTTTTGAAGACCGGGAGCTTGAGATCACGATCGAAATTGCCCTCTTCAAGCACCGGGCCGAGCTGGCGCAGCAGCTCGATTCTCTGCGTCTTGAGGCGACGATGGACGGCATCGCGGACGCCGTTGTTGCCTGCGACGCCACCGGGCAGGTTTTTCTGTTTAACCCTCGCGCCGAGGCGATGATCGAAATCTCGGCGCAGGAGGCGATCGGCGCAGATATCGACGAGCTGCTGCACCTGAAAGACATCGATTCGGGCGCCGAGAAGGTGGACGTCAAGCGAAGCCTGCTCGAACGGGCCGAGCCCATTCGCGAGCTTCGGCAAGTTCTGATTTCCGAGAGCGGCAGCGCGACCCCAATCGACCTCAGCGCAACGCCCATCAAACTCGCGGGCCAGGAGCGAGGCGGCGTGGTCGTTGCCTTTCGCGACATCAGCAAACAGCTGTCGTACGAGGAGCAAATTCAAAAAAACGCTTTTGTGGAGCCGCTCACGGGGCTGCCCAACAAGAACCTGTTTGTCGACCGCCTCAAGGTTGCCCTGCGCCGAACCTGGCGCCAGCAGGGTTATGTGTGTGGCGTGCTGTTCGTCGATCTCGACGGGTTCCGCAATATCAATGAAAGTGAGGGCCATGACCTGGGCGACCAGGTGCTGAAGCTGGTAAGCGGCCGTATCGAGCGCGCGCTGCGCGATACCGATACGGTCACCCGATTCAGCGCGGATACCTTTGTATGCCTGCTCGACGGTCTATCTGGAGAGCCGGAGCTGCAGCGGGTCGTCAGCGCCGTTCAGTCAGCGATCGCCAGACCGTTTGATCTGGGTGATCACCTGATGAACCTGACCGCCACCATCGGCGCGGCGCTATCGAGTGAATCCGACTACGCGGACCATCAGGAAATGCTGCGCGACGCCGATTCGGCGATGCACCAGGCGAAGCTCCGCGGGAGTGGGCTTTACGCGATGTTTGAAGCGCCGATGCGCGATTCGGCCGTGCGCTCCGTCAAGCTGGCGGGGCGCATGCAGCAGGCCATGGCAGATGGGGCCATGAAGGTTTACTACCAGCCGATCGTCGAAGCCGAATCAGAGCAGATTGTGGCGCTGGAGGCTTTGCTGCGCTGGCGCAGTCCCGAGTTGGGTCAGATTTCTCCCAGCGAGTTCATTCCGGTCGCCGAGCAAACGGGCCTGATCACCATGCTTGGCGAGCACGTCCTGAATCAGGTCTGCCGACAGCTGAAGGACTGGCAGGATGCCGGCGTTCCTCTCCGCACGGTCGGAATCAATCTGTCCCCGACCCAGTTTAACGACGGCAGGCTGATCCATCAGCTGGCCGATACGCTTGCCGGCCATGAGCTCGCAGCGCGCTGGCTGGGCCTGGAGATCACCGAAACCACCGCGATGAGCGAGGTAGAGCGAAGCATCGAGGTACTGAACAGGTGTGTCGATCTCGGTCTTAAAATCTCGATCGACGATTTTGGAACCGGCTATTCATCTCTCGCCTATCTGAAGCGCCTGCCGCTGCACACGCTGAAGATCGATCGGGCGTTTATCACGGACATCGTTCACAGCCAGGAGGATCAGGCGATCGTCAAAGGCATTATCGCGATGGCTCATGAGCTGCGCCTCGACGTGCTGGCCGAGGGCATCGAAGATGCGAATCAGGCGAAAATGCTGCGCGACTTTGGCTGCGACTACCTGCAGGGTTTCTTGTTCGGTCGACCTTCGACGGCTGAATCCACCACCGAGCACCTGCTCGGCAGCCACGAAGACCGTCAACCCAAAATTGTTCAGACGGCGCCGAATCCCGGTCCGGTCCAGCTGCCGGTTTCGCCGATCAAAGCGCAGCGACGCGAGTCGGGTTAGCAGCCCATGGCGTTTCGGCATAAGCGGCCTGAGCGCCGCGCGGGATCAGGCCTAATCGCCGCGGCTGGATTGGCGCTGCTTTGCCTGCTGCTGATCGGCGCTGCGTCGGCCCGCGAAAACGTCGTATTTTCCCGGATCACCACCGCTGACGGCCTGTCTCAGGAAAGCGTTAACGTCATCACTCAGGATCCAGCTGGATTCATCTGGATCGGAACTCAAGAGGGACTGAATCGCTTTGATGGTCGTCAGACTCGCGTCTACCTCCACGATCCAGCCGATCCTCAGTCCCTCCCGAATGACTGGATCAACGATATTCTGGTCACGCAGGGCGGCGACCTGTGGGTGGGAACGCAGCGAGGGCTGGCCCGGTTCTCCGCGGCCAGCCAGCAGTTCACGCTGATCGAAACACCCGGCTCAGAGATCAACCTCAGCAGCGCATCGATCACCGTGCTTCACCAGGATACGCACGGTCACATCTGGGTCGGTACCGAGGGGGACGGGCTGGTCGTGCTGGACCACGAGGGTCAGAAGATGGCGACGCTGGATCAGTCGCAAACGGGCGGCGATACGCTGACGGGCAACGGGATCAACGACATCGCGTCACACCCTGACGGCGGCGTGTGGGTGGCGACCATCAGCGGCGGGATCAGCCTTTGGCACGGAGACCCCCAGGATCCGAGGCGCTTCCTTCGTCGCCTGGACACCGGCGATCGAATCATTGGCGATCAGGTGGCAACGCTGCTGCCAACGGACGATGGCCGGCTCTGGCTTGGGACGAGCGACAACGGCATCGCCGTCTTAAGTCCGGAAAACGGGAGCATCGTCCGCCTGAAGCATGATCCGCAGGACTATTTCACGCTGTCGTCCGACCGCGTCACGGCGTTGACCCAAGATGCGGGTGGCCGGATCTGGGTGGGTACGGACAAAGGTCTCAACCTATGGGATCCCGAGCGGCGAGGCTTTCATCGCTATGAGTCTGATCCCGGATCGCTCAGATCGCTGTCCGACAACCGCATCACTGCCTTGCACCAGGACCAGGGCGGCGTGCTTTGGGTCGGGACTTATTCGGGCGCAAGTACGGCGAACACCCGGATCGGCTCGGTCGAGCATTTTCGCAATCGCCCCGGAGAACCGGGGTCGTTGAGCAGCAATGTCGTAACATCCTTCGCCCTGTCGGCGGCAGGCGACCTGTTTGTCGGCACGTTCGGCGGCGGACTCAACCACCTGCCGGTCGGCGCGCAGGAGTTCACCGTGTATCGCGACGGCGATGGGGCCGGGTCCTTAACTGACAATCGGGTGATGTCCCTGGCCATGGATCGACAGGACCGCCTCCTGCTCGGGACCCGCGGCAGCGGCTTGTTCCGCTTTGATCCGTCGAGCCAAAAATTCACCAATTTCCAGACGGACGCCGCAGATCCAGCAAGCATCAGCTTCAACGCCGTGACGAGCCTGCTGACCGACAGTCAGGGCACCACCTGGATCGCGACATTTGGCGGTGGGGTCAATCGTCTGCGTGACGATGACCGCTTCGATCGATTCAACGAGGCGGGTGGGCACCTCGGCAGCGACCGCGTGATCACGGCGGTTGAAAACCCCCGAAACGGTGAAATCTGGTTCGGAACGCATGATGCGGGGATTTATGTTTACAACCCGCGCTTCAACAGCTGGCGACCGCTCGACGCCAACCGGGGACTGCCTTCGGAGCTGATTGTCAGCATCACCTTCTCGATGAACGACGCTTGGATCGGAACGCGGGATCGCGGGCTCTTCCGCATCAACCTCAACGAGCTGACGACCCGCGGCCTGAACGGTCAGGAATACGGCCGTGCGTCCGGTCTGCCCAGCAACGCCGTGATGGGTCTGATTACGGACAGCAACAACCAGGTGTGGGTGGCCAGCAACAAAGGCCTCAGCGTGATCTCCCCGGATCAGGGCGTTCGACAGACCTTTAACGTCACCCACGGCTTACAGGGAGATGACTTCAACAGCGGGGCTTACTTAAGAGCGCCAGACGGCACGCTGTATTTTGGGGGGAACAACGGCTTCAACCGCTTCACGCCGGCGAGCCTTATCGCAACCACCAACGCGTTTGATCCGCCCGTGAAGCTGACCGGCGTCTCGATCCTGAATGAGTCCCAGCTTTTTGACCAGCCGGTAGAACAGATTCGGCAGCTTACCCTCAAACATTCCGACTACGTCGTCGGCTTCGAGTTTGCCGCGCTCGACTTCACCAATCCATCGGCCAACCAGTACGAATACCGCCTGGCTAACCTGGAGTCATCGTGGAACCAGGTGGGCAATCTGAACCGGGCCAACTACACCAACCTGCCGCCCGGTCAGTATCGGTTTGAGGTGCGAGCCGCCAACAGCGACGGCGTCTGGAGCCAGAACACGCTGGCGCTCGCGGTGGTGGTACTGCCGCCGCCCTGGCTGACCTGGTGGGCGTTTTCTCTCTACGCCACCCTTGCGTTTGTCATCGTGCTGGTTGTAGGGCGGGCGATTGCCAGCCGCGCGCGACGTCAGTCCGAGCGAGCCGCCAATGAACGGCTGAAGACCTACCTGCACTGCCTCAACGAAGCCACAGACTCCGTGGCCATCGTCCAGCCTGACGGCACCCTGGCCTATCAGAACCGCGCCAGCAGAATGATGTTCGGTGATGCCGAGTCGAGTTTCTCTCCGGTGTTTTCCGATCCGGAGCGCCGTCGCCAGGCGCTCACCCAGGTCGAACAGCGGGGTCGCTGGCAGACGACCCTCCAGGAAGGCGTCGGCAAGGACGTCCAGTTCATCGAGCTGACGATGACCGGCGTCGACCTTGAGCAGGACGATCGAGCGATGATTGCCATCGCTCGGGACGTTACCGACCAGAAACGCAACGAGCACGAGCTGCGCCGCTACCGTGATCAGCTGAAATCGCTGGTGGAGCAGCGCACGGCACAGCTGGAACTCGAGATTGTCGAGCACAAGGCCACAGAGCGTCAGCTGCGCCTGTCGCTGGGCGAAAAAGAGCTGCTGCTGAAGGAAGTTCACCACCGGGTCAAGAACAACATGCAGGTGATCTCCAGCCTGCTGCGGCTCCAGACCGACTCGCTGGAGGATCCGGAGGTCAATCGGATGCTGGCAGAGAGCCAGAACCGGATTCGATCCATGGCGCTGATCCATGAGAGCCTGTACCACTCCGAGAACCTTCTTGAAATCGACTTCAACGACTACCTTGAGCTGCTCACCAGCAAGCTCAATCGGGCTTACCAGTCGGCAACACAGCCGATCGATATCGCCATCGATGCAGCCCGGATGCACCTGGATATCGAGAACGCCGTTCCCTGTGGGCTCATCATCAATGAGCTCGTGTCCAACGCCATCAAACATGCGTTCGTCGGCCATGAGGGCGTGGCTGAAGTGGCCATCAGCGCAAAGCAGGTCGAGGACAATTGCCGTATCACGGTGGCCGATAACGGCGTCGGTTTTCCGCCCGGCAAAGACTTTCGGGAGACCGAATCACTCGGCATGGAGATCGTGTGTATCCTCACCGAACAGCTGTCGGGCACCATCTCGATGCACGTCGACGGCGGCACTTGCTTCACCATCGAGTTCCCGCTTGACGTGCCCGCCGGCGCCGAGACCCCGCAAGCCACCGAAATGTTGGCCTAAGTCCCGCCCAGCCGCCGCCGAAATTTTCACCGTTCGCAAAAAACGGTGCATCAAAAATGACGTAGACGACCAGCGGCCATTTAAAATCAACCACTTAAAAGTTGGCACGGGCTTTGCTCTTACCTTGGCAAGGAAGTCACAACACCTAAGGAAAAGCCATGATTCGCCAACAAGCTTTAGCCGTGCAGGAGTCGATGCGTGCCAAATCAGAGGGCGCTTTCGCCCGGGAGAGTCTGACCGAGGGGCTTCGCGTGCTGCTCGTGTCGCCCGATCCGCTCCCGGTCCAGCGACAGCTCAAAGAACTCTCGTTCGACACTCTTGCAGTCTGGGGAGATCAAACGGACATCAAAAACATGCTCCGTCTTCAGCGGCCGCATCTGATTGTCGTCGACATGATGGGCACACCGGGCGAACTGCTGACCCAGTGGCTTCGTCGCACCTGTGATCAGCCGGTGATCTGCTGTCTGAACCAGGATCAGGCCCAGACCGCGCTCGATGACGACAATCCTGAGTCGCTCAATTTTGTGGTGCACCCCATCCGCCCCTGGGATCTGAAGATCAACATTGAGCTCGCGTTGATGTTTGACATGGCTCATAACACGCGGCTGACGCTGGACACGGCTCGACGCTGCGCGAAGCAGCCTTACGAACCTGTCATGGCGCCGCGCATCGGCAGCCCCAGACTGACCGCCGTCGCCAACCCCTGCTGAGCCAACCGGAGCATTTAGCCGATGGCTCAATTCGCGCCTGATCGCATCACCGGTATGGACTATCGTTCGCTTCGGCGGAACAAGCTGAGTCCGACCGCAGATCGGAAACCCGTTCAGCTTGATGCCGCGATGGGTGCCGACCCGGTTGAGCAGTGCAGCAACCCGCAAATGCGCCAGCTCTGGCTCCAGGTTCGCAGGGTGGCGAAGACTGACGTCACGGTATTGGTTGGCGGGGATACGGGTACGGGAAAGGAAGTGGTGGCCCGGCGAATCCACCGCTATTCCAACCGATCGAGCGGCCCTTTTGTGGCCGTGAACTGCGCTTCGATCCCCGCCGACCTTTTGGAAAGCGAGTTGTTCGGTCATGAAAGGGGCGCCTTCAGCGGCGCCCTGGAGCGCCGTATCGGCCGCTTCGAGCGGGCCAACAACGGCACGCTCTTTCTCGACGAAATCGGCGACATGCCGCTGCCGATGCAGGCCAAGCTGCTTCGCGCACTGCAGGAGCGAAGCATCGAGCGCGTCGGCGGCCGAGACGAGATCCCGCTCAACGTACGGGTGGTCGCCGCAACGCATTGCAATCTGTCCAATGCGGTGGCCGCCGGAACCTTTCGGGAGGACCTTTACTATCGGCTGAACGTGGTGCCGCTACGTGTACCGTCGCTGTGTGAGCGCGTCGAGGATCTGCCGTTTATGGTGGCCAGTCTTTCTAGGGCCCTCGAAGAACGTGACCTCACCCCGCCCTGTCTGTCACGCAGTGCCATCGCGAGCCTGCAGGAATATCCATGGCCCGGCAATGTGAGAGAGCTTGGCAACTTGCTCGAACAGCTGGCTGTTTTTCACGGTGGTGAGCGGATAGAACCGGGCGACCTGCCCGAAGAGTTTCAGACCGGCTTGGAGAGCACTAGTGGCAGCGCTGGCCCTGTGGAGAATCTATCGGGCGAACCCATGCTGTGGCGCCTTCAGCCGCCGCCGGAAAACGTGGACCCGGTGCTGCCGCCGAGCGGCCTCAACCTGGTCAAATACCTCCAACGCAGCGAGAAATGTCTCATTGAACAGGCCTTGGCCGCGTCAGACGGCGTGGTGAGTCAGGCCGCTCGCATGCTCAACCTTCGGCGCACAACGTTGGTGGAGAAGATGCGGAAATTCGATATTCAGCGAGACGCCGCAAGCAGCGCGTAAGACTCACCGTACAAAGTTAGCGGGAGCTGAGCGTGTAGTGATACAGAGGCAGCATCCGCCCGGCTACGCTGCCCGAGGCTTTCTCGCCGACCTTGGTACAGCCCGCCTTTTCGTAAAACCGAGCGGCCTGCGGATCGGACTGAACCGATAGGGTCCGGGCTCCGCCAGCGCTCGCCTGGTCGACCGCCTGCCGAAACAGCTTCTCCCCAATGCCAAGCCCCATCAGCTCAGGCTCTACGAAAAGCGCTTCGAGTTCCCAGACCGTCTCGGAAACCGGCATCACCCAGCTATAGCCGGCGAGTTGCCCTCCCCGCTCTGCAACGGTCAGCCGGGTGCCCGCCTGATCGATGTCTTCGGCAGACACGGACAACTCATCGCGGCAGGCCGCCATAAACGCCTCATCGTAACCCCAGACCGCTTTTGAACGAAGAGCGAGCGACGACAGCGCTTCAGCTTCAGCGGGTCGGGCGTGCCGCAGGGAAAGCTCAGCCACCACAGCCGCCGCAGCCGCCCCCGCAGCCCGAGGCATCCCCGCCTCCGCCGTCGCCGTCCGCTGAACTGGTTTTTGATCCGAAGCCGGTCGCTCCGGCACCGCAGCCTGCGGCACTCGAGTCCTTGCGCTGGTGACTGTTCTGCAGCGCTTGCAGGCGGCTGCCGAACACCCACAGAAGCGCCACCGGAATCAGAATCACCCCGCCGACAACGGTCAGCATGCTCGACCAGTCGTCCGCCGCGTATACCGGCGCGGCGGTGAGTCCGAGGCCTACCGCCAGCAGCGCAGCGCGAACGGCCCTGATGGGAATCAGCATGTGGCTGGCAAGATTGACCCGCCGAAACCGTCCGGCGTTGGCAAAGCGCGCTTTGGTAGCCGGCCAAACGTCCGCCGGTGGCGCGTGACCGAAGGCTTCTCGGTAGCGACGCTTCGTGAGCTCGTAAGCGGCTGCATATCCCTCCGCAGCGCCCCGACCGCCGGGCGTTGGATCATGGTGCAGAGGGAATCCGAGCACGCCCTCACACAGATCGTTCCAGTAGGAGCGCGTGTAGACCATATGCAGGTGCCAGGCCTGATCAACCTCCTCGCTGGGCGTCAGCATCTCCCCGGAGGTCGCGCACAGGTAGACAAATCGGCGGTATTCACGAATGACTCTTCGGGCGAAAGGCCGCGTCCAGCCGTTGTCTCTCGCGAGGCGGTCAGCAAAGGCAAAGCTTGGCTTGCCGGCGTCAATTTCAAACGCTTCGAGCCTTTCGAGTAACGCTTGTTTCTGCTGGGGTGATGTCATCGTCATGGCTGTGCTGACCTCACGTATTTTGGATGCTGCCTGATTTAACGGCCCTTCGTGCCGACTGACAAGGCCCATGGGTCACGCCGCTATGCTAACGCCTGACGAACGATTTCCTCCGCATGGATGGCCGCGGTATCGAACAGCGGCGAGCTGGTGTGCTGAGGCTCGACCAGCAGACCGATTTCCGTGCAGCCGAGAATCATCCCCTGGGCACCCGCTGCGGTAAGGTCGCTGATGACGCGCAGATATTTTTCGCGCGAGGTGTCGCTGATCACGCCGAGGCAAAGCTCGTCGAAAATGACGTCGTGGATCATCGTGCGGTCTTCAGCCGGTGGTATCAGAACGTTGACGCCCAGCGACTCGAGCCGGTCCTGATAGAACGCCTGCTCCATCGTGAAGCGCGTTCCGAGCAGCCCGACCTTGCTGATACCCGCCTCGTGGATGGCGCTGGCGCTGGCGTCAGCGATATGCACCAGCGGAATCGAAACGGCCTGCGCCACGACGTCTGCCACCCGGTGCATGGTGTTGCTGCAGATCGCAAGCAGGTCCGCGCCGGAGGCCTCGACCACCTTGGCCGGCCCTGCCAGAAATTCCCCCGCCGCCGGCCAGTCGCCTGCATGCTGCAGCGGCTTGAGCTCAGCCAGATTTACGCTGACCATCACGATGGACGCAGAGTTCAGGCCGCCAAGCTGATCGCGAATCTGCTGGTTGATCAGGCGGTAGTAGATCTGGGTGCTTTCCCAGCTCATACCGCCGAGCAAGCCAATGGTTTTCATGAGCTGTGCCTCCCGGTTACGGTCGAGGCAAGTTAGCAGTCTGAGGCACGTCGTAACAGCGTCAGTGCCGCAGCCAAAAACAAGGAAACTGTGGGGAGCGGCTAGTCTTTCTTGTTTTGGTGGCGCATGGCGATCATTTCGGCCGCAAAACGTCGCTCGTTAAACTCGGCTCGAGTCCGATACTCTCGCCACCGGTTGAGGCTGGCGAGCACGCCAAATCCCATCAGTCCAAACCCCAGCACCAGCGTGAGAATCTGCACAACGGGATTGCCGCCGGCCCCGAGCAGGATCAGCGGGACAAAAACGAGCAGGACCAGCAATCGATTGGCATTCATGTAGACGTCTCGACCAGCGACTACCAGGCGGGTGATTATAGGGCGTGAGCTCCGTTCAAGCACCCGGCAGCCGTCTGGGCTTCAAGCAGCGCGCCTATAATGACAAACAGGTTAACGGATTTGCACAGGGAGGACGCTGATGGCAACGCCTCAGCTGGAGCTCACCGGCTCACGGCAGTTCACCAGCTGGCTCCATGAGACCGGCGGTTCACTCGCATTCTCGACATACCAGGCCGGCAAGCTGTTCCTGATCGGACTGGCGCCTGACGGACGCCTGTCGGTGTTCGAACGCACGTTCGCCCGCTGCATGGGCCTGGCGTTTCACGATGAAACGCTGTGGGTAGGAACGCTCTACCAGCTCTGGCGTTTCGAAAACGCCCTGCCTCCCGGTCAAAACCACAACGGCTATGACCGCCTTTACGTGCCGCAGCTTGGGTACACGACGGGCGATCTGGATATCCACGACGTGGCGGTCGACGTCGATGGCCGCCCGCTTTTCGTCAACACGCTGTTCAGCTGCCTGGCAACAGTAGACGATCGCTACAGCTTTCGTCCGTTGTGGCGGCCACCGTTCGTATCCAGGCTTGCCGCGGAAGATCGGTGCCACCTTAACGGCATGGCGCTCCGCGACGGAAAGCCGGCGTTTGCCACCTGCGTCGGCGCCACCGACGTCAACGAAGGCTGGCGCGACCAGCGAGTCGGGGGTGGCCTCCTGCTGTCGATCGATGACGGAGCAACCGTCTGTGGCGGTCTTTCGATGCCGCATTCCCCGCGCTGGCACAACAACAAGCTCTGGCTGCACAACTCCGGCACCGGGGAATTCGGCTTCGTGGAACTGGACGCCGGCCGCTTTGAACCCGTCGCGTTTTGCCCGGGCTACCTGAGGGGTCTCACCTTTACCGGTCGGTACGCGGTGGTTGGGTTGTCCAAAGCACGCGATGAGGGAACCTTCGCCGGCCTTCCGCTCAGCGAAGCGCTGGCGTCGCGCAACGCGCAACCTCGGTGTGCGCTGCAGGTCATCGATCTCGAGCGCGGCGATGTGGTGCATGAGCTGCGTATCGAGGGTGTGGTCGAGGAACTGTATGACGTGGTCACGCTTCCCGCGATCAAACGCCCGATGGCCCTCGGCTTTAAAACCGACGAAATCCGCCGGGTACTGTCGCTGCCGCCCGATCTTGCCTGACCGCATGAAAAAGGACTGGACCCATTGGCCAACGCTGTTGGCTTGCATAGTGTTGCTAACCTCGTGCGGCTTAGCAGCGGCGCAAACGCCGTTTGTCGTCGGCACAGGCATCACGGGCGCCTGGTACAACCCCGATCGCGACGGCGAGGGATTTCTGCTGGAGATTCTGTCCGGCGATCAGGCGCTGGTGACCTGGTACACCTACGACCTCAATGGACGTCAGCTCTGGCTGATTGGGAACGGCGTTATCGAAGGCAGCGTGATTCGCGTTGACGAGCTGCTGAGCACGTCGGGTGCGGTCTTCGGTCCTGCCTTTGATCCCGCGCAGGTGGAGCGAACGCGCTGGGGATCACTGGAGTTGACCTTCAGCGGCTGCGATACCGCGCAGGCCCAGTACAGCGGACCGCCGGAATTCGGCGACGGTACGCTGGCGCTCACTCGCTTAACGCGACTTCGTCATGCCCCCTGCGACAACGGGCGTCCTTTCCTGCTGGGCTTTACCGCTTTTCCCTTTGAGGCGAGCAGCACCGGCGTGGACGAGGCTTTCCGCATCATCCGCGAAAACGGCGACCTGGTAACGCTGCACAACGACAACGGCCTGCCCTGGCTGGAGGCACTGGCCAGCGACGGCAACGGCATCGACAGCTATCCAGAGGCCTGGCGCCAAGACTGGCAGGGAAAGAAAGATCAGGTTCCACCCGGACACAAGCTGATGGTGGCCATCACGCCCATCGCTATTTCCCGCGACCAGCTGGCCCCCTACAACGACGGCTCAGGACCACAGGCCCTGGCGACCCTCGGGCCACCCTGGGACCAGGCTGATTTTTCCCAGCCAGAGGTTGTGGAGGCCTACACGCATCACGCAATGAACACCGTGGTGTTTTTTCGCCCGGACTTCCTGCTGGTGGGGATCGAAGCCAATCTGCTGCTGAAGCAGTCACCCGAGCTGTGGCCGTCCTACGTCGCGCTGCAGCAGCAGGTCTATGCATCGCTTAAGGCGCGCTGGCCGTCGCTGACCGTACTGCTGTCGTTTTCCGCCTTCGAGATGCTGGAGGGGCTGACCGAGTCGGACTCGGCCGCGCAGCGGCAGGCGCTGCGGCAGGTTGAACCGCTGACCGATCTCTTCGCGATGTCGCTTTATCCGTTTATCACCGCGCTGCTGACGGACCCGATTCCCGAGGATCTGTTTACCCGGCTCGCGGAACTGAGCGATCTGCCCTACGCCATCGCAGAAACCGGCTATTACTCCGAGTTCAGGGAGTTTGATTTCGGCAACGGGTCGACCCTGACTGTCGAGGGCACCGAGGCCAAGCAGCAGGCCTGGATTGAGCGGCTGCTCCGCGAGGCCGAGAAGCGGCAATATCGCTTTGTCGTCAACTTTATCGGCCGTGACTACGAAGCCTTGTGTGCACAGGTTCAGTGCGCTGACGTGGATCGACTGTGGGAAGCCGCTGGACTGGTCGACGAAGACGGTGCCGACAAGCCGGCATTGTCCGTCTGGCGAAGCTATCTGGAGCGACCGCTCAGGCGTTAGTCGATCACGCTGAGGCGCGCCAGCAATGGCTTCTGCCGGCCGGAGGAACGGGCTGGAGAGTTGTTATAGTACGACCACGGCGTCAGCCGCGGACAACTCTTAATCAGAAGGAATCTGACCATCACATCCGATCACGAGAACGCGCTTAGAACCGGTGGCGCTATGAACGTCCTGTCGGCGGTCGGCGGTTCCGCCGATCAGGCGATGCTGGGCCGCGAGTTCGGCGACTACCGTATCACCAGCTTTATCGCCGCCGGTGGTATGGGCCAGGTCTACCGGGCGGAACGCATCGACGGCAGTTTTGAGCGCGAGGTGGCGATCAAGATCAGCGCGGGCTCAGGCCTCAATCAGGAGCTCAAGGATCGCTTTCTGCGAGAGCAGCGATTCCTGGCCAGCCTGAATCATCCCAACATCAGTCAGCTCTACGACGCCGGCGTCACGGAAGAAGGCTGGCCCTATCTGGTGATGGAGCTGATCGACGGTCAGCCGATTGACGACTACGTTGCTTCGCACGATCTGAGCAGTGACGACATCGTCGATCTGTTCAGCCAAGCGGTGGACGCCGTCGGCTTCGCCCATAAGCGCCTTCTTGTTCATCGGGATATCAAACCGAGCAACGTCATGGTGACCGCCGAAGGCCAACCGAAGCTGCTCGACTTCGGGATTGCCAAGCCGTTGACCACCGACGATGAAACGGCGACCCGCCACAATCCGCTGACGCCGCGCTGGGCCAGCCCGGAGCAGCTGCTGGAGCAGCCCATCACGGTGGGGTCGGACGTTTATCAGCTGGGTCTTCTCCTTGCGCGGCTGGTGCTGGGTGAGCCGGTGGTCGAGGACCGGTCCATTTCGGACGCCATTCAGCGCGCGGCAACGGAACAGGAGATCAGGATCGACCCCGCCCTGCGCAGCCAGGTGCCGCGCGAGCTGCTGCTGATCATCGAGCAGTGTTTGCGGTCCCATCCGGCGCACCGCTATGCCAGCGTCGACGCCCTGCTGGACGACCTCCAAGCCTATCGCCAGGGCTACCCGGTGCAGGCGGCCGGGCCGAGCGGGTTTTACCGGTTCAAGAAGGTCCTGGCCCGTAACCGAGGGGTCGCCGCGACGGCGGCGGTTGCGCTTGCCACCATCATCAGCGGCGCAACCCTCTATACGCTGCAGCTCGCCGAATCGCGCGATGAGGCCCAGCAGGCCGCGGAACGCGCGGAGGAGATCACCGGCTTCCTGGTCAGCCTGTTCGAAAAAGCCAACCCGGAACGCGGCGGAAGGCGGGACCTTCTCGCCCGTGATCTGGTCGATGAGGCGCTGCCTCGACTCGAAGAGCTCGGCAGCCAGCCCGTTACGCGGGCGGAACTCACCCAGACCATCAGCCACGTCTATCGGGAGCTCGGCAGGCTCGATAAAGCCGAGGAACTGCTGAAGTCCTCGTACGCAACGCAGCTCGAGTTTCTCGAAGAAGACGATCCGGCCGTAATCGACAGCCTGCTGGCGCTTGGCATTATGAGCTACGACCGGGGCAACTACGCCGAGGCGCTGGAAACCTACGAAGAGGCCCGCAGCCGGATCAGCCAAACGCGATCAGACACCGACGAGGCGATGATCCGCCCGCTGCATCTCATCGCCAATGCACAGGCGCGCCTGGGCAATATCGAGACCGCTCGCGAGCTGATGACGCAGAGTCTTGATCTCAAGCGACGCTACGAAGGCCCCTACAGCAGCAGCATCGCAAAAAGTCTGTCCACCCTCGGCGTTCTAGCCATGTGGCAGGGTGACGCCGAGGCGAGCGAGCGCTTCAGCCGCGAATCGATCGAGCAGTTTGAGAAATCGGGCGAAGCGCAAACGCCATCCTACGCCGGAACGCTCGACAACCTTGGGCGCTTACTCGTTGACCAGAAGCGCGCGGACGAGGGCCTTGCGCTGCACCAGCAGGCTGCAGCCATCTACGAGTCGTTGTTTGGCCCCGACCACGCTGAGGTTGCCGGGTCCTTAAACCGAATCGGCGGGCTGTATGCGCAGCTTGGAGAAGTATCGAAGGCCGTTGACTATTACCGCCGATCGATCGCTACCTTTGAGCGCGCGAGCGACCCGCCGGATCACAACATCATGTCGCCGCTGCTCAACCTCGCTTCTCTTTACGCCGACACGAACGAACATGCAAAAGCCATCCAGTTCGGCGAACGCGGCATCGAGCAAATGTCGCGAGCTTACGGCGAGAACCACTGGCGAATCGGCTTTGCCACCACCGACGTCGGCAGGTTCTATGCCCATGTCGGGGAAGCTGACCGCGCGAAGTCTACGATCGAACGTGGGCTTGAGATCCTTCGCGGTTCAGAGGTCGCGGGAACGATTCAGGAAGCCTGGGGCATCGCGCATCTGGCAGACTACTATGAGACAGTCGGCGACGAGCGCGAAGCACTGGCGGCAACCCGATCCGCGCTCGAGCTGGCCCAGGCGACGGCACCCGAATCCGCGCTCGCGAGCACGCTGGAAAGCCGCCTGGAGCGTCTGACCGGAGAGATCGACAAATAACCGGCGGTAAGCGAGTCGCTAGACTCGTTCGACATCCCGGAGCGTGGCTCCAGCCACCGCTCCCGCCAGCCCCATCATGGCCAGCAGGGCGATGACTCCAGCATTCGAAATCCATGGCGCAAGAACGCCGACGGAACCTGCCAGCAGAAGCAGCACCCCGATGGTGCTGTTGCCCACCGAAACGTACTCGGTGCGTTTGCCGCCGGTGCCCAGGTTGACGACGTACGTCTTTCGCCCGACCCGAACGCCGGCGTGGGCCACCGAAAGCGCAAAGTAGGCCAGCGGCAAAAACCACGGCGACTGGGCTAACGACGGCGCCAGCTTAACCACAAGAAACGTGGCGATTCCCACTACGGCCGTTGCGAGGCCGCCGATGATCATCACGCGGCGGCTGGACGCATCCGCAAACCGTCCCCAGATTGGCCCGCTGACCAGGCCAGCCAGCCCGGCTGCGGCAACAAACAGCCCGAGCACGCCAATCCCTGCGCGCTGGTCTGCCTGCGCGAGCGCAACGTAAAACGGCGCGCTGAGCGCTGAACACATCAGCAGCGCACGCGTCAGCACGAAGCGTCGAAACGGCGAATCGGTTATCAGGATTCGAAGACTCTTTAGCGCTTGCGCAGCGCCGCCGCCGGAACTGCTCTCGCCCACCGGCTCGGGCACCTGTGCGTAGATCAGTGCGGCAACAAGCCAAAGCAGACCGGCCCCCACGATCAGCCCACCGAGCGTGTTCTCATCAAGCGCGACACCCGGCAGCATGAGCGTGATCCCAACGCCGATACTGACCAGACCGGCCGCGCTGGCCGACAGCCCGTTGAGCTGGCCCCGGCGCGGCTTCGGGATCGTTTTGGCCAGGACGTCTTTGGCGGCTACGGAGCTGAGACTGCGTGCCAGGCTGAAGAGCGCAACCAGCGCCAGGATCGTCCAACCCGCCCATGCGCCCTCCAGCAGCCAGGCCGTCAAGCCGATGCCACATATGCAGACACACTGGCCGCAGCTGCCCACCACCCAGACCCATTTACGGATCGGTAGGCGCTTCACCGCGCCGCCGACAAAAAGCTGGGGCAGCATCGATCCCGACTCGCGAATGGGCACCAGCAAACCCAGGATCAGCGGGGGCGCACCCACGGCGCTGATCACCCAGGCCAGCGTGGTCTTGGGACTGGCAATCGCGTCACCGAGCTTGGTGAGGAAATAGCTCCCTAGCAGCAGGACAAAACTCCGCGGCACCTCAAGAGCGTCGTCCGAACCGGAGGTCGGAGCATCGGCTGTCGGATCAGCGTCGGTGAGCGTCCGATACAGTTTTTCAGACGGAGAAGTCATGGAGCCTCACTGCTATGGGGCGTCAGGGTCGGCTCGAACGGGTACGCAAACTGTGAAGAGTTACTCGCTCGAGGCGGGCGGACCTTCCTCGTAGGCGGTGACACCCTGGGGCATGACCTCCCAGCTGGCCTTGGACCCGACAAAAATATGCTGGCCGATTTCCACCTCCGGGTCACCGTTGACACACCCCAGCGTCACCCCATGAACCTGTCCGGCGTAGAGGCCACACAGCGTGGACCCACATCGCCCGCAAAACTGCAGTCCAAAGTCAGCGTGGGTGGCAAAGGTGGTGAGGAGTTCCTCGCCCGCCAGCCACGAGAAGCTACCCGGTTCGACCTCTGCGTACGCCGACGCCTGGGCGCTGAAGGCCTTTCGGCAGCGAGAGCAGTGGCAGGACCTGGCGTTTCGCAACGGCGCGGCGACCTGGTAGCGAACGGCACCGCAAAAGCACTCACCCGTAATGGCCATAGAACTGTTTCTCCGGGCTGCCGAAATCGCTCGGCGGCCTTCAACCTTAATCCGAGAGGTTAAACCTAGTCGAATGCCAGCTGGTAGTAGTGTGCGGAACTCAAGGGCTGCTCCCGGCCAGTCGCGCCAGCCGGGCCGGAAAACCCTTTTGCATCGCCGCAATGTGGCGGTTTGAGTACATCGCTTTCAGCGTTTCGGCCGAGATCGCAAAATAGTTGATCGCGCCCAGGAGCTGATACACGTGCGTTTCGCGGGCAGGCTTCTTTTCCGTTTCCCAGCGTGGATCACGGGCGAGGAGTCGCTCGAGCCGATCCAGAAATGGCCTCAGATACCAACTCCCGGCCTTGGGCGCGCGCTGCCGATTGTCCAGCAGCTCTCGCATCAGCAGCTGAGTGTCCGCCGGGTTCTCGATCGTTCGCCGATAGATTCGTTGCAGCGCTCCAATGAACGCCTCGGCGGCGTCAGGTGCCACCTGGTGTTCACTTTCCTCAAGCTCGGCAAGCAGGCGCTCGGAGATATCGCTCAGCACAGCACCATACAGCTTTTCTTTGCTGCCAAAGTGGTGGATCAAGGCCTGTTTTGTCAGACCCACCTCGCGGGCGATTTGATCCATGCTCGCCCCATAAAAACCCCGCTCGGCGAACAGCGCCTTGGCGGCGGCAATGAATCGTTCGCGGGTGGTGGTCGGGGCTGGCTCCGGTTTCATCAGGTCACTATACCTTGACACCTTACCACTTGGTAGGTAACGATACGCTTACCAGTTGGTAAGGTTTACGCTAATGAACCGGCAATTAGAGATTAAGCTGCTGGAAGAGCTGCTCGGGCTCAAGCAGCAAAACGCGTTGTTTCTGGATGATCAGCCGACAACCAATCGCGTCAGCCATTACATCGATGTGGAACGCTTCGAGCGAGAGAGTCACCAAGTGTTTGCCCGCCATCCGCAGATCGTTGCTCACGTCAGCGAACTGGCAGAGCCCAACAGCTTTTTGCGAGTGACCGCGCAAGGGCTGCCCCTGCTCCTGCTGCGCGGCGACGACGGCGCACTTCGGGTTTTTCTGAACGTCTGTCGCCATCGCGGCACGAGGCTCGTGGACGGCGAAGCCGGGTGCAGGAAACGGTTCTCCTGTCCGTATCACGGCTGGACCTGGAACAGCCGCGGCGAATTTGTCGCAGCACCCCACTTCGAGGACGGTTTTCCGGGCACGGATCCCGCAGAGCTTGGCCTAAAAACCGTTCCAGCCATCGAGCGACACGGCTTTATCTGGCTGTTGCCGACGAGTGATCGTGGCGCGACCGAAGCGGAATTTTTCGCAGCGATCGATGACGATCTGGCCTGGGTCGGCATCGATCGACTGGCCGTTCACCAGTCGGAGCGGCAGGTCAGGCGCTGTAATTGGAAAATGCTCGTGGAGGGCGGACTTGAGGCGTATCACTTTCGCGTAGCGCATCGGAAGACGATCGCTAAGCGTTTCAACGACAACCTCTCCAGCTATCACGCCCTGGGTCCGCACCTGCGATCGATTCTCCCCCGCTCGTCCATTCTGGCGCTCGAAGAACAGCCGAAAGAATCCTGGGATATTCGTGAGCATGCCAACGTGCTGTACACCCTGTTCCCAAAATCGATGCTGCTGGTGCAGTCCGACCACGTAATCTGGATCAGCGTTGAACCTGAAGCGCCCAACCTGTCGCACGTTCGCATGGTGACGCTGATTCCGCGCGAGTCAGGGCAGCCTCAGGAGTACTGGGATAAAAACCACGAGCTGACCGTCATGACGCTCAATGAAGATTTTGACCTGGCCGAAAGCATCCAGTCGGGGCTGGCGAGCGGCGCTAACGACAGCCTGCGCTTTGGCAGGTACGAAGGCGCGCTGAGCGTCTTTAACGACAACGTTCAGAACTGTCTGAGCTAAGACCAAGACGACCCGCGCTTGATGCATCCGTCGGCGCGGTTTTAGCGGTCAGCACCATAATTTTGGTTTTTCCGCCGATATTTCCACCGTCCACCGAAATTTTGTTTCGGGACACCAAAATTAGCGAGTAGCCCTGCCAAAAACCTGAAGCAGAGTTTGAGCTTGATCGCTATAAGTTACTGTTTTAGTAAACCTTTCCTGGAAGCACCCCGTATTCAAGCGAAATGGCACGGGGTTTGCTCCTAATGGCCCAGAACACACGGACTTGTTTTGGAACCATGAAACTCAGGACTTTGACCATCGCCACCGCCGCCGCAGCTGGAGTGCTGCTGACGGGCGTGAACGTGAACTCAGCGCTCAATGCACATTTGACCCCAGCTCAACGCGCCCTGGCGGGCGAAGCAGCGCCAGCGGACCCGCTGCTGAGAACCCACCCCGCTGAGAACGACGCGTTTCCTGTCGCCTCCGTGCGAAACGTTGAACCTTTAGACGCGATGACCATGGTGCCTGCGACCGAAGCCGCACTGTCGATTCTCGCGCAGGCCAGTCTTCCCTCGAGCGACGTAGCCCGGGATGAAGACGCTGCAGAGCGGCAGACCGGAAAACCGCTGCTTCCCGCAGTCGAGGCGAAAATGAGTGCCGAGCTTGCGGCGCTGGCTCGTACCGGCAACACCGATCTCGTTGACGTGCTCGTAGCCTACGAAGACCTGCCGTCGACGCTGGACCTCGCCGCGATGGATAGCCAGCTTGTCCGGGATTTCGCAAACCTGGGCGTGGCTCAGGTGAGACTTCCCGCCAGCGCGCTCGAGCTGCTGGGCATGAATGGCGGCGTAGCCAGCCTGTCTCTGGACCAGCCGGTCACCGGATCGGCAGCCGCCGCACACGCAACCGCTAAACTGCCCCCGCAGAGTTCTGCGCAGTTTACGGTGCCGGCACAAGACGTCCGGATTGCGGTTCTGGATAGCGGTGTATCCGAACTCGCTGACCTGAACGTTACGACGAGAATGGATTGCACCTCCGGTGCGCAAGGGTCTTCCCGGTCGTTTGCCGATTATTTCAACGACCGAGTTACCGGTGGCAACAACGGCTCCCATCAGTTCGCCAGCTCGTGGGCTGAGGTGGGTGAGAGCGACGGTGTCACCAATGGCTCGCTCGAAATCGGCTGGACCGGCGACGTTTGCCACAGCGGCAACTGCCTGCAGGTTGAAACGCGTGCATCTGACCTTTACTGGGAGCGGAGCTTTAACATCGGTGGCGCGACGACTGCGCAACTCAGCTACGTCTACTCTCACGACAGCGGAGGCGGCAGCGTGGCGGTGGAGATCTCACGCGATGGCGGCCGAAGCTGGCGCTCCTTACGGACCTACTCACTCAGCACGTCTCAGAGCCAGGTCGCCGAGTCCATCAATATCGCCAGCTACGCTTCGCGTACGGTACACCTTCGGGTGCGCTCGACGGCCACGGCCAGCAAGGGCTATGGACTTTTTGGGCTCGACAACCTGACGATCAAAGCGTCCATCCCGGCAGAGAGCTGCGTGGCGGCAACCCCGACCGATAGCAGCACCTCCGGGTCGATTCTCGATCGCTTTGACGATCGCCGTTTTAGCAACAACAACGGTCAGCTGAGCTTCGCCTCCGACTGGATCGAGGTCGGTGAAAAAGACGGGAAAGGTACCGGCGACCTCGAAGTCGACAACGACGACGGCCTGTGTCTCTCCGGCGACTGCCTCCAGATCGAGACGCCGGTCGCGGGCAAAGCCATCTATCGCGCGCTTGATCTTTCGGGATCAGAAGCCGCGACGTTGAGCTACGTCTACTCGCACACCCACGGCGGCGACCTCGCCGTAGAGGTTTCTGACGACGGCGGCGCCAGCTGGACGACGCTGAAGACCTACGTCATGAACGACCGGGTCGATGACGTCGCCGAGAGCTTCGACATTACCCCGTTTGCGACGGCTGATACGCAGCTCCGCTTTCGGGTGACCTCGGGGCCGCAGGGAAAGATTGGCATCGACGACATTGAGATTCAGTCGGTCGCCAACGACACCGACGCCTGGGATCCGTTCGGACATGGCACCCACGTCGCCGGCGTTATCGGCGGCGACGGCACCGCGTCAGGCCTGGTTCAGAAGGGAATCGCGCCGGATGCCGGGATCGTCTCGGTCCGGGTTCTCGACGGCCAGGGTCGTGGTATCACCTCCGACGTCATCGCCGGCCTGGACTGGGTGCTGGCAAATGCCGGTGCGCAGGATATCCGCGTGGTGAACCTGTCGCTGGGTAAGTCAGTGGACACGATCGCCGCCAAAGACCCGCTGGTGCGCGCCGTTGAGGCGGTTTGGGATGCCGGCATTGTTGTCGTTGCCTCAGCCGGAAACTACGGTGCGGACGGCAACTTCACGATCACCAGCCCGGGCAACTCACCCAAGGTGATCACCGTCGGCTCACTCACCTTCTCCGGGACAAAAAGTTTCGGTGACGACTACGTTTCGACCTACTCGTCGATGGGTCCGACGCTGAACGATCACTTTCTCAAGCCGGACATCGTTGCGCCAGGCAACAAGGTAATCGCCACGATGAGCGGCAAGTCCAAGCTTCACAAGGACCTGCCGGGTCGGCGGGTCGGCCAGGAATACCTCGAGCTTTCAGGCACCAGCATGGCCGCCGCGATGACCTCCGGCGCTGCTGCTCTGATGCTGTCGAACGATTCAAGCATCACCCCGGCGACGGTAAAGGCCCGTCTGATGCGCTCTGCACGCAAGATTGAGGGCGACGCTACCGCCACCGGCGCCGGCGTGCTCGACATCGAAGCAGCCCTCGCGGACACGGGCGTGATGCAGGGCGAGGCGCTTTCACCGCGCATGGCTCGCTCCGACGAAGGTGAGATCATCCTGGTTGAAGATACCGCCCTCCTTTGGGGCGACGAAGCCTGGGCCAACGGCTATCTGTGGGCCAACGGCTACCTCTGGGCCAACGGCTACTCGGCGGCGGACGGCTACGTCTGGTCGGACGGCTATCTGTGGGCTAACGGGTACCTCTGGGCGAACGGTTATCTCTGGGCCAACGGATACCTGTGGGCCAATGGCTATCTCTGGGCCAACGGTTACCTGTGGGCCAATTTGGTTGAGGGCATGGATCCGCTGATGTCTTACGGCAGCGTCTCCCTGACGCTGAGCGACGATTAAAGAGCAAACGAATCATGAATAAGAAAAACACCGTAGATCGTTCCGACGCTGCTGAGGACCGCAAGAGTGAGCGGATGCTCACCATCCTGGTGATCCTGCTGGGTGGACTGCTCGCAGCCCACAACTTTTGGCACGCCGCTCATCCGACCGACGCCTCGGCCGCAGTCGAACCGACGCCGGCAGCCAGCGAACCGCACTGGATTGTCCAGGCTTCCGACGTAAGCACGCTGCACACGTTGAGCAAGCAGCAGGGCTGGACGGTGGTGCGTGAGCTTGAGCTCATCAACGCGCTGGTTGTCGAAACTGTCGATACTCAGGAGACCATTCGGTCGCTTCCGGGCGTCACCGCGGTGACACCCAATCGGGGGGTACAGGCGGCGAGTCAACCGGCGCAAAAAATGATCGAAGTTGTCGACAGCTACTTCCCCAACCAGCTTGGCGCGAACCGGCTACATCGGAACCTCGTTCGCGGTTGGGGCGTTTCGGTGGCGGTGCTCGATAGCGGCATCAATGACACCATTTTGCTGTCCCGGAATACGTTCCTTCAGAATCGGATTCACGGTGTCTATGACGTCGCGACCGGAGAGCAAGGTCGGGACCCGGATGACGTCGACGACGGCTTTGGTCACGGCGCTCACGTTGCCTCAACGATTGCACTGGCGGAGGACACCATTGGCAGCACCCTCGGTTTCGGCGGCTACAACGGCATTGCGCCGGACGCCGGTCTGGTGATTGTTAAGGTGCTCGACGATGAAGGCCGCGGCACCTACGCGGACGTGATTGCCGGCGTGGAATATGTGATCGACAACGCTGAAGAGCTGGACATCGGCGTCATGAATCTGTCGCTCAGCGGCGCGGTCTATTCGCACTACTGGGACGACCCGCTGAACCAGGCGGTGATGGCGGCCTGGGAAGCAGGCATTGTGGTGGTGGTATCAGCCGGCAATCGCGGGCCAGAGCCGATGACCATTGGCGTGCCGGGCAACGTTCCGTACGTTATTACCGTGGGCGCAATGGACGATGGCAACACCCCCGATGACCCGAGCGACGACTGGCTTGCCGAGTTCTCGTCGACCGGGCCCACCGCCGAAGGCTTCGTGAAGCCCGAGGTGATTGCGCCCGGCACCAACGTGCGAGGCGTGATGGATGACGATTCGACCTTGGCCGATCGTTTTCCCGAGTTTCGCCGACGTTCCGATCGATACCACCTGTCCGGCACTTCTCAGTCGGCCGCAATGGTGGCCGGCGTAGTCGCCCTGATGCGTCAGGTGGACCCTGACGCGACGCCCGACGACATCAAGTGCCGCCTCATGGCAACCGCCCGCCCGGCGGTCAACATCGACGGCGCACCGGGCCTGTCCGTTTTCCAGCAGGGAGCCGGTCTCGTGAATGCCTATGAAGCGGCTTACAGCGAAGAAACCGGCTGCGCCAATCGAGGACTGGACATTCAGGCAGACCTCGCCGGCACCCGACACTTCGGCGGCCGCGCTGACGTCGACGAAGACGGCAACTTCTATCTACGCGGTCTCGAGGGCGACGATCTCTGGGGCGACAGCTACATGTGGGGTAAAGGGTCGTTCTGGGCTGAAAGCTATCTATGGGCCAACAGCTATCTTTGGGCTGACAGCTACCTCTGGGCGGACAGCTACCTGTGGGCGAACACCAGTGAGTGGGAGGGCGGCGACGTCTTCGCCGACAGCTATCTCTGGGCGAACAGCGCCAGCACCCTGCCCGAAGAATGGGGCAACGACAGCGTCGCCACCGAACCATTTCAGTTTGAGATTCTGAATCCGCCCATGTTTGCCGGCGGCTTCGAAGAATGAGTCGTCAGCGCGGGCGGTAAGACTGTCAGCCACCTGACTTCGCCGCCCGCCGAATAAAGGTGCGTGCCGTAGTGTACTGCCGGATCGTATTGAGGGAAATCCAGCGCTTTACCGGATAGCGTCCCGCGCCGGCGAGAACGCCGACATCCAGCAGCTCTTGATCATCGAGACGATTCACCAGGCTGACGACTGACCGCTGCGCAGCCTTTAGGCGACGGCATACCAATCGGTATGACTCCCGCTGAGCACGCTTCGCGATAGCGTTATTGAGCAATGGGGTTTCCTTCCAGCGGTAGCCCTCAGCAGGCAGTTCCGGCGCCCTACCCTGGCGCCATAGATCAACCCAGTCACAAACACTCTCAGACCACCACGTGCGCACCGCGAGCAGTTCTTTCACCGTCCAGCCGTCGATGCACGGGCGCGAGCCCAGCCGAGGACCGCCCGCTTCGATCTCCTGCCAGAGTTTGCTGAAGCTCGTCTCGAGCTGCTCGAGTAGCTGTGCTCGCGTTTCAGGGATGGGCATAGCACGCCAATCTTCTCGCGCTCCTAATCACGACTGACCGACGACCGGTTTAGTACGCCGGGCAGGTATCGTCAAAAGCCTGGGTGTCGGCGTTGTCCGCGTCCGGCGGCGGGAAGGATCGCTTAAAGGTAAACGCGTCGGGCGTTGGCCCCATGTCGCGGAGCTGCTCAAGCCGGGCTTTCGCTTCCGAGACGCTGGGAAGGTGTCCGTGCGGAACCCACCAAAGCACGACGGTTGCGTCTCTCACCCGGGAAAACCACTCCTTTCGGCGCCGCATAATCTCGATATGCGCCGACCGGAAGACGTAGCTATGCAGCGAATCCACGTCCTGCCAAACCGACAGGTTGACGATACAGTCTTCGCCAAACGGGCGAATCGCGGTTGCATCACCTTCGTCGGTCTGCAGCCGCCACACAAACCCCAGGGACGATTCTGCCAGCGCGTTGATACGGTCCAGATTGTCGACAAAGTCTTTCAACGCCGGGGACTCCAGCGGTTCCAGCAGATAGGCAACGTTCAGCTGGGCAAGCGCGTAGTGACTCATGTGTTTCTCCTTTAGGTCCGCGTCGGGCTGGGTTTCCCAACCAGGTCCGCGCAAATGATCCGGTAACCCGCGTCCAGAGATTCAAGGTTCAGAATGTCGCGATTCCGAACCTCCCATTCGCCGCTGCTCAGATCCTCGCGAAGACGGGCCAGGCCGACCTCCAGATTCTCAAGTTTCGAAAAGGTCGAGATGTTGTTTCTTACCTGTTCATCCAGATACGCTTCCGGCCTCCGCCAGTAGGCGGCCAGAAACCCGTCGATGCAGTCGGCGGGGATGGGCAGAACGCTAACGCTGACTTTGGCGAATGCGCGGCTTAATTCGTCGATCGTCGGAAAGTTCTTCCTGTCCAGGTCGACCAGCTCCGGAAAGTAGTCGCGAGTCAGCCAAAAAGGTTCCGCCTCGGGATCCCAGGTCACCGCAACAAAACGTTGACGTGTCACCCGACGGATTTCAGTAAACGCCTTTTCGCGGTCCTGCCAATGGTGCATGGACAGCACCGTCATACAGTGAGAAAAGGCTTCATCCGGAAACGGCAGACTCTCCGCCTGTGCCCTGACGACCGGCGCTGACGAAGCGGACCTTTGCCTAATCATCGTTTCCGAAGGCTCGACCGCCGTTACACGGCAGTTTCCGGGCTCGTAAGAACCTGATCCTGCACCCAGATTGACAACAGACTCAGCGTCCTGCAGCCAGCGGTGAATTTCGGCGGCGATCCTTGGGTCGGTCCGACGGCCCAGCACGTAGTCCTTACCGATAGTGTCGTAAAGCGCTGTTTTCATTTTCCTAAGAGACTCAAGAGTGCAACGGGACAAAGCATCATCTGCGATCCTCCGCTCGAAGACGGAGCGACAGATAAATCTCATCGTACCGCTGTCCGTCCACCTGCGTCGTCTCCGGCTCCCGCCCCCACTGAGTAAATCCGAGATCCTGATAGAGCCTCAGCGCCGCGGGCGCGTTGGCACTGACGGCAACATCAATGTAGTCCACACCCTTCCACGTGCGAGCAAGATCCAGCGCGGCGGTAGTGACGGCGCGACCCAGACCCTGCCCGCGGTGGGCGTCGTCGACAAACACCCCCCAGAGCTTCGCGCGGTGAGCAAACTTGGCGTGGCCGGCTCGGTAGATTCCGGCAACGGCAATTAGGGCGTTCGTCGGGCCAGCGTCGACAAGCGCCATGATGGCGTTGTCTGGTCTGGCCAGGGTAGACCGAAGAAAGTCGGCGTCTAGCGCCTGATCGTCATCAGGGCTACCCGTAAACGCCCAGGGGGAGTCCTCGAGCATGTGCCTTCGTAGCTTGATGTAGCGTTCCGCGTCCGCGGGCTTGAGGCGAATCGGGGTCATACGCTCTTCAATCCAACAGGCCATTGGGCGGGCGGCACCACGGCGATACTCCGAAACTGTCAGAACGCCTCTATCATGCGCCCGACCAGGTGCAATGGGTACCGGCAGTCTCGAACGGCCACAGACCTCAATTGTAAAGTAGCGATCAAAGCTGTGGCGTATAGCCTTACTGGAAAGCTCAGTTTCTTGGACGTCACCAGCTACCGGTAAAAACTCGATTCATCAGCTTTTCTCGGTTACCACTTTGCGTGCCATCAGTGTCGAGGACAAACGGTCTTCACCGACACGAAAAACCGGCCCAATCCCGACCGCCTGAAACGCATGCTTCATATAGAACGCTTTGGCTCGATCATTGAGGTCGGAAACGCTCAACCAAAGCCACGCCTTGCCGGCCGTTGACGTCTGGTGCAGCGCATCAGCCAGAAGCCGCTGGCCAAGTCCGGATCCAAACTCGCTGGCCCGCACGTACACCTGCTTCAGCTCGAGCGATCCGCCAGGCAACGGGACAGAACAAGCTTCGTCACGAGTCATCAGGAAACCCACCGCTTGGCCTTCGCGGTAGGCGACTCGGTAGGTAACAGCTGGGTCGCAGAGGTGAGCGCGAACCTGGTCGATTGCGTACTGCTCGTCGCAGTAAGCTTTGATGGCGAGTTCACTGTGAACCCCGCGATAGGCCTCGGCAAAGCTCTTCATGCATAGCGCAGAGAGTTCGGCGGCTGCCTCAACGTTTACCCGGCGTATTTCTATCATCGACTTCCTTGACGGATGCAAAGGCTGATTGGGGCAACGCCAGGGTGAGCTTCTACCGCCTGTCGCTGTCGTTTACCTCGGGCGGTATGAACCAATGGATGTAGCCACAGTTGTCACACACGGCGCAAACCGCCGATTTGTTCATCCAATCCAAGTCCATAAATGACGCCATAGCGGTGTTGAGCTGGACATCATGTCGCCAGAACTGGTCGTGGGAACAGATCAGACAGCGAATCGGGCGGCCGTGAATTTCGACGGTCGTAACCTCTTTGTGGCCCAGCACGCCTTTGTTGCCACCAAAGAGTTTTCGAAACGGGTTCATCTGCTAGCTCCGTTGTCGTGTTTAACGTTTGATCACCAAAAGCCGCCCTGCTCCTCGCGGGCGAGGAAGAGGCATGGAGGGTAGCAGTCAAGGTGATCACTATTGCCTAGAAGCTAATCGCCATCAAAGTCGTCGAGTTTGCGGTTGAGACGGTCATAACCCCCAATGAAAGGACCTTCGCGCTCATCGCGCAGGGTGTTTGCCGGAATGGACCCACCGAAGATTACGGTGCGAATCGGCCACGGTACAAGCGACTTTGAGACAACCTCTGGATGATGCTGATAGACGAGATGAAGAACAACCATCGCGCCAAACAGCGGTACAACAATCGCAAAAATGGCCTGCGCCGCCTTCTGAACAGTCGTCAGCGAATCATCGCGTCGTAACGCCAGGCAGGCGATGATCGACATCCATAGCCACAACACGACCAATGCCATCAATCCAATGTCAAGAATCGTGCTCATCATTGAGTTCGATGACTCACCATGGTTTTAGGGTTTGCCGATCCACCTAGTTTCCTCTGGCTTTGATCACGCGATCAACCAACTCGTCGTAGATTGGTGGCCTTCTCCAGGGATTGAGCCCAAGCTTGGGGTTCGCTGAAAAGGTAAATTCTTTGCCGAATGGGCCTTCTTCCTTGAGGTGGACCGTTATGTTTGGCGTAAATCTCGCGATGGATAAGTTCATAATGTCTGCGAGATGAACCCGCTGTTTTCGCCCCCCACGGCGAACCGCCAGGTAGCTGCCATAGTCCACCACTTCATCAACCAGATCTCGATCGAGCAATCGAAAGACGAGGAATGCCACGATAAGCATCCCTAAAGGACCCGCCACAAACCGCCACTCTAGCTCTGCAAGGCTTTCCAGACTCAGCAGATAGGACACAACGAAGTAGACTAGAAATCCGGCCCATACAAAAAATCGAAAGTCGGTCAGGGCCGATGGCTGATTGAGAGAAATCCTCCGCATTGGTCGCCTGCGTCTAACGATGTCTTTCTTTGAATACTGAAGCAATCATTGTCAGATAAATGACAACGGAGCCGGCACAATCATCACCACTAAATCCCGACTTCTCGCCTCGTTGAACGGGCACCCATAGTCTTAGGCATTCACCCTTGCAGTGACCTCGATTTCCACCTTCATCGCGTCGTCCAACAGGCCTGCGACCAACATGGTTGCAGCAGGTTGCACATTCGCCAGGTATTTCTGAAACACCGACCAACAGGGCTCAAAATCTGCCTTGTTTGGGTAGATGTAGCGGATCCTGACGATGTCGCTGACGCTGCTGCCCGCTTCGAGCAGTGCCGCCTCGATATTGCGAAAGCACTGTTCAGCCTGCTCAACCACATCGTCGGAAATCGACATGGTTTCGTAGTTGTAGCCGGTTGTGCCCGAGACGAACACGTAGTCACCGTCGACCACAGCACGTGAATAGCCAATTTTGGATTCAAATTCCGAGCCACTCGAGATGAGCTTTCGTTTCATTCAGGTTACCTTGAACTTTAGGGTTGACGCAGCGCCATCAAGGGATTCGCTCCACCGAATCGTTTCAGTATCTGAATCTAAAGCAGGAACAGATATACCGGCATAGTAAACAGCGAAATGAACGCAAAAAACTTCAACTCTCGAACCGTCATCCCAGGGTAGAAGAAAAACCACGTGGTAAAACTCCCTTCCAGGCGTTCCGCACCGCCCAACCAGATGAGCCACACGCAGATCGCAACATGAATGAGGGCATAAGTCAGCAAGACAAAGCTCTCGTGGCTAGTTCGTGTCGCGCCATCTGCCGAGGAATGTGGCTATCTTCCCGGCGCTGATTTTGGGGAGTAGATAGCGTCAATGCTGTCTTTTTCATTGCTTTCCAGAGGTCCGACGTCAAGGCTTAACCGATTGCGGAGCGGTGATTTTCGGCTTTTGAGCGTTTTCCGTTCCATCGGAGCGCAAGGGATCAGCAAAAACCCCAGCCTTTTCCGCCTGAGCGATGACCCGCTGAATAAAGGGTGCCTTGCCAGCCAGATACTGCGCAATGCCCAAAGTGTTAGTTTCTTCAAGCGAGAGCTTGAGCTTCTCGTATTCCTTTCGTATTTCGACATTTTGCCGCAGGTAACCAAGAAACAGCTTTAGCTCTCGGATCTTGGGATGGCCTTGCTTGCATACGTGAATCTTGTGGGTCCGTATGCCATTCGAGTCTTTCTTGAAAAAATGATGCCCGGGAGACAAATCGCCGCCCTGCCGATAGCCAAGCGAGCCAAGCTGTACTGCGTAGTCAGCGTCTTTCTTGATTTCAACCAGAATGTCGATCTCTGGTTTGCCGGATAGTCCCGGAATTGCCGTGCTGCCTACGTGGCAAATCTCTAACAGGTTAGCCCCAAACAAGGGCATGAGCCGACTTGATTCAGTCTGATACTCAGCGACCCAGCCAGGATCGTAAGGCACAATAGTACTGGTGAGTGCCACTAACTGAATCGCTCGTAGGTAGTCGTTTCCGAATCGCTACATCCGTCCATCTGAAGTCATCGCCCGTCGCGGCAGCCCATCACAAACATCCTGAAACACTGAAAAACCAGGTACAGCTTTCGGCGCAGTCGGTTCGCGGCGGCGATTTGTTTGAGACCGACAGACTGGCGCCATCGAAAACCCGTGAGGCTCCTTCCTTGTTATACCGCTTAACGATCGTACGCCCTGACGGAAATCTCATAGTCATGAAACTGCTCCTCTGAGAAAACGTTGTCGCAGTGCACGTGGAATGACCGTTTCTCATCAGAAAGGTACGCGACCGGAAACTCTTCCCCGCAGCTATCAACGAAACCACCCGCTTCGTTTCTCACGGTCAGCAAAACAGAAACGAAGCTCTGTTCCGGGTATTCAGTGAACTCGATCTCGCCCGAAATGTGCAAGCCTCCATCGTGTTCGGTTGACTCGTTTAGGAAATGAGACTTGTTCAGAACCCTGAAGCTCTCAAATTCCGTGATTTCGACTTGTTCATTCGGAGGTCTAGAATCCATCCAATCGATTAGGAAAATGATCGCTACCAGAATTAGCCCTACGGACAGACCAAAGCCAACTCCCCAGGACACACCATCCAGAAATCGACGAAAGAACGTCAGTTCACTCTGGTTCATAACGACCAGGTTGAGCTAACGCCGTGGACGAGCAGCTGTAGTTTCTTGTTGTGCGGCATGTCAATAGGTTCCGGGTGGGTAAATTGTGATGGCGATATCTCCCCCCAAAGAAGCTACCCTTTTCAATACGCTCGTATCCAGCCTTGTATGCCACCGCCTCGGCTCTAACTCAGCGGCAAAACCCAGATCGAATTCAATCTTGGAGCAGGAATCCCATAATGACCGAAGTTCGCCTTCGAGAGACTCGGCAAGCATACAAAACATCCCAACCGCCTCATTTTCTCCAGCTAGGTAGGCACTTAGCTCCATTGACGCTCTATGCAGCTTTCCAACGGGACCGCAAAAATGCACCATTATCTCCGAGCCAAAATACTCGACGATGGGCGACAGATCCTCTCGATGTTCAAGTTCGAGGTCGGTGTTTATGTATCTCGTTCGCATCTGTATTGCCGCCCGCCTGACTACAATTGGGCCTCCCTCCAAAACACCACCGCTAGGCTCTGCTGCCACCGTGAGCCGACAGCTGCAGTATTTTCTTAGATATCCGTGGCACTGACCACAGCCGACGAGACTGCCTTTCCCCAACGTTCGGATGCTCGAAACCACTTGCCATCGTGGCCGGGCCTAACAATTGAGAACGCATTGTTGCTGTACCAACGCTCCTTTATTCCGGGAATATAGACGTAGCCCGCTGATTCACCCGATTCCTGAACGAAGAGAACGGTGTATTTCAAGCGGACCGCGTCACCCCACTTTACCCAGAAATGGCATTCGTACCTTGCGAGGTCTTCGGGGGGCTCAGCAACGGCGCCGTTTTCCGCATCAACAAACTGGAGGCTCCAAACACTCGGGTAAGTGAGGTCAGGGCTTGTGGAGTGAATTGGGATATCCATGCCAGGGCCAACGATCGTGACCTCTACCGTTGGGCCCTTTGCGGCGACGCAGGTCGAAAACAGCCCCAGAATGAAAAGCGACGCAGAGATAAACTGTTTAAACTTCATGGGGCTTCTCCAAGATCCTGAACGACTAGGCTCAGCAGCAGCCGTTGGTCAGGCGGCTGTGAACAGGCCAACGAAAGCTGCCTCTCGATCAAGGCTAGAAACGTGAATGACGACAGTATCCTGTATACGACCCGCCGAGTCGTATGCCAAATGCTTCGCATACCAGAACACCTCCGAGAGTGGCTCATCATCGTGCCAAGTTGTCATAACGAAATCCTTATCCGAGATATCCCTGAAATCGAATTTCTCCAGCGCCGCCCAATCAACAGAGTCATCCCACGCCGAGCAGTCAATTCCAGTCGCCATCATGTAACGACATCCGGACTCAACAAGCCACTCACTCACGGAGTGGCGCCACTCGTTGCTGACGGGCTCATCCACAACAACAACTGCTCGGAATGGAGCCTTCCCCGAGTACTGCGGTAGGGATTGGCCAGACTCAAGTCTCAGATACTGCAAATGCGACCCTATTTCCGCTCTGACATGAGCGCCCAAATTGCCCGAGCCAATCCGGCAGCGGTCATTGAAATTGCGAACACGCCTATGATTGCGATCCAAGGAGCCAACGCTCCTGATGCAGCATGTGGAATCACCCAAAAAGCTACCGACAGGAAAACCGCAACCACGATTGCGAAGACAGTGACCCAGTATCCAGATTCCATTCTTCAGAAGCTCCCAACGAACAGGCTCAGCCGCCGGTGAAGCCGACAGGCCTTTTGTTAGGATTCACTACTGAAACTCCCGACGCCCGAGACTGACTAGAATTTCGCGTAACGTCTCATGCGCCACTTCCGCTTCAATCTTAATTTCTACAAGCCGATTGTTGAGCTCCACGTTTTCCCGCCAGAAGCCATCACCTATTTCGGCCACTATGCGGAGCAAATCACCAATGTACATGTCCCCGCTCGCCAGGATGTTTCTCTCGAGCAAATCGATTGCAAGAGGAACCGTGTATTCAAGCGATATCAACTGTCCAATCAAGAACCGAAGGTCTTCCGCTGTCAGCTCCGAAAGAGGAACTTTCCGCAGCCGGTATGACTTTTTGGCCACATTCGATTCGAAGGTTGGGGCTGCCCAAACCTCACCTTCCAGTTCCTCCAGCGATTTCGACGACCTCACGAGATCAGCGCACCCTAACGATTACGTTGCGCCGCCGCTTGGCGACGCCTGAGCACGCAGCACGCGTAGACTTTCCACGGTCGGATCCGGCGCCTTGTTAGTATGCCAACTTCTCGACTGCATGCTTTACCTCTCTGGCTTTCGCTGTAAGTCGTCTACTCACTAGCTCTTCACCCACGGACGTCCCATCCGGGAGTTTGTCTGTCATCGATACCTCAATGAAACCCTCGTCCCGTAACGCTATCAGCAGTTGCCATTCACCACTTTCCTGAAGCGCCGATTTAGACTCAAAGGTCGATTGCTGAGTCCTAAGAACAACCGCCAATGCCTTAACGCCGATGCCGAGGTGTTCCCTGGCATAAGAATCAAGGTGGAGCACCGCTTTTGCAATCGATTTCTTTGATTCCCCGAATGCAGCCGGAGAAAGAAGAACCGCCAGGAAAAGGGCAAACGATTTCATAAGCAACTCTAATGATTAGGTGTAGTAGTCGCGACCCGATCTGACAGTTACCGGTTCTGACGGAGCACGTCCGGTGTCAGGTCAGTTCAACGCGCTGACCTTCTCGTCCCACAAA
>JANQOZ010000008.1 GCA_028285525.1 Lysobacterales bacterium | reverse complement strand
TCCAGCTCAACGCAAGCCTGATCAGCGCACTGGCGGCGGTGTTTCTGGTTGCGGTCGGCTGGATCGCCATCGCCATCCCGCTGGCGGTCCGGTTCCTGGGCTCGCTGCCTGTGGCGGTCTCCCGTCGGCCCCTTGCCGGCTTTGCCCGTGCTCGGCTGCCGCAGACGCTGAGTCGCACGGGTGCTGCGCTGGCCGCCCTGATCCTGGCGGTGGCAACGGTCATCGGCGTCGACCACATGATCTCAAGCTTCCGCGGCAGCGTGGTCGGCTGGCTAAACGTCAGCCTGAGCGCTGACGCGTACCTGCGCAACGGGCCGTCGAATGCGCCGATCAGCGCCGAGGTTCTCAGCCAGGTCCGGGCCAATAGCGCCGTTCGTGACGTGGCCCGGTACGTCAGCCGCAGCTGGCCAGACGAGGCGGGCGTGAACCGGCTGTCGGCCCAGGATCTGACGGCTGAGGGCCGGGAATCCTACGAGTTTATGACCCCCTGGTCGGGTGAGCAGTGGGGCCGCTGGCAGCGCCAACCGGTTGCACTGGTCAGCGAAACGCTCGCCCGGCGGCTGTCGCTTAAGCCAGCTGATCGAATCAGCGTGCCGGGGCCGGCCGGACCGGTCGAGCTGGAAGTTGGGGCCGTGTTTAAGGATTACCGGGCGGACGGTGGACGGGCGATTATTCATCTGGATCGGTACCAACAAATCTGGTCGGACCTCGACGTTACCTCGGCCGCAATCTATTTCGAGCCCGGCCAGGCGCAGACCGGGTTTGTCCAGCTCCGCGAGGCGCTCAGGCAGTCTGACCGGCCCGACTTTGCCGACCTGGAGCTGGGCGAAACCGGCGAAATCCGGCGACGATCGCTCGAGGTCTTCGATCAGACGTTTCAGCTCACGCGGGGGCTGAAGTGGCTCGCCGCCATCGTGGCGTTTGTCGGCGTGCTGAGCGCAATCCTGGCGCTGCAGCTTGAACGCCGGCGTGAGTCGAGCCTGCTGCATTGTCTGGGTCTGACGCGCCGCCAGATCGGGACTCTGCTACTGCTGGAGTCGCTGGGGCTGGGGCTGACAGCGGCCCTGCTCGCGGCGCCGCTCGGCGCCGCGCTGGCCTGGCTGCTGACCGGCGTGGTGAATACCCGGGCGTTCGGCTGGACGCTTTACGTCGACTGGCAGCTCGCCACCTTTGCCCTCGGCGGCGCACTGGCGCTGATCGCCGCGGTGCTGGCGGCGGTGCCGCCGGCGCTCAGCTTCAATCGGCCCGCGGTTCCGCGATCATGACTAGGCAACGTTTGTTTGGGCTGCTGGTGCTGCTGCTGGCTGGCTGTGGCGCCGAGCCCCCGCCGGTCACCAATCTGCAGCAGACGCTCGGCGGCGAAGCTGACCCCGGCTTCCGCCGCGCGCTCACGCCCCGGCCGTTTGAATTCCCGGCGGATCACGGCGCGCATCCGGCCTACCAGACCGAGTGGTGGTATTTCACCGGGCATCTCGCGGTCGAGGATGAGGCGGAGAGTTCGGCGACGCCGCGGCGCTTTGGTTATCAGCTCACGTTTTTCCGCCAGGCCCTGAAGCCCGACAGCCCGGCGGCCAACGCTGACGGCTGGTCTACGGGGCAGCTGTACCTGGCGCACTTTGCGGTCAGCGACCTCGACGGGGCTAAGTTTTTCCACGACCAGCGCCTGAGCCGGGGAGCGGCGGGCCTGGCCGCTGCCTCAACCGACCGTCTGCTGGTTGAGCTGGATGACTGGTCGGCACGCTGGCAGGAAAACGTGATCGAGCTGAAGGCCGCCAGCGATGACGTATCGCTGCGCCTGAACCTGAAGCCGGTCAGCCCGGTTGTTCCGCATGGCGACCGGGGTCTGAGCGTCAAAGGTGCGGGGCCCGGCAACGCCAGCTACTATTACTCGATTCCCGAACTGGCCAGCAGCGGCACGGTGACCGTGGCGGGTAAGCGTCTGTCGGTGAGCGGCAGCAGCTGGCTCGACCGGGAATGGAGCACCAGCGTTCTGTCGAAGAATCAGACCGGCTGGGACTGGTTCAGTCTTCAGCTCGGCGCCGGGCGCTATCTGATGCTGTTTCAGCTTCGCGACGCTCAGGGGCGGGCGGACGGCTACGCCGCCGGCACGCTGGTGGACGGTTCCCGGCAGCTGCAGCTGACCGCCAAAGACTTTACGCTCAGCCCGGGCGGCTACTGGCGCAGCCCGCACAGCGGCGCGCGCTATCCCCTGAGCTGGCGGCTGGAGGCGCCAGGCCAGCAGCTCGTACTTGAGGTGAACGCACTGCTCGACGATCAGGAATTGAATCAGACCTTCCGTTACTGGGAGGGCGCGGTAAGCGCCGCCGGCCGCTGGGGGACGGAAGTGCTCAGCGCCAGCGGCTATCTGGAGATGACCGGTTATGACACAGCCCAGTGAGGCAACGCCCCGTGACCTGAGGCTTCAGGTTGGCGGCTTCGATCTGTTGGCGCGAGAGTACGGCCCGTCCGACGGGACGCCCGTCCTGGCGCTTCACGGCTGGATGGACCACGCCGACAGCTTTGCGCCGCTGGCGCCGCACCTCGAAGGCTGCCGGGTTGTTGCTCTCGACCTGCCCGGTCACGGGCTGACGGAGATGGGCGATAAGGGCCACTGGTTTCACTACATCGATAACGTTCCGTTCGTCTTTCAGACGCTGACCGTGCTGGGCTGGGATCGCTGCCACCTGATCGGCCACTCGATGGGTGGGGGGCTTGGCGCGCTGCTGGCGTCGACTTTTCCCGAACGCTTCTTTTCGTTTGTCAGCATCGACATGCTCGGCCCGATCAGCGGTCCGGAAAACCACGTTGTGCAGCAGCTGCGAAAGGGGGTGCTCGACCGCAGCGGTGGGCTGAAGCAGCGTTACTTCGCGACCTATGACGAAGCGCTCGCGGCCCGCGAAAACGACCATTTCCCTCTGGCGCTGTGCCGGATCCTGGGTGAACGGGGCATTGTCGAGACCGACCGCGGCTATACCTGGCTCGGCGACCGGCGCCTCAAGTGGTCTTCACTGCAGCGCTATACGGAGGCGCAGGTCCGGGAGATCCTGGCGGCCATCGAATGTCCGGTGCTGGTGCTGCTGGCGGAGGAGCACCGCTATCCGCAGATGGTTCAGCTGCTGAAGAAGCGCGAGGGAATCTGCCCGCGAGAGACGGTGATCACGGCGCCGGGCGGCCATCACCTCCACATGGAGCATCCGAAGACTTGTGCTGAACACATCCGCCGGTTTTACGACGGGCTCGAGGAGCCCGCGCTAACCGCGGACGGAGCAAGCACTTGAGTCGGTACGCTAGCCAAAGGGCCGATTGAGCTGGACGACGCCGTAGTTGACCGCGGCCGCCAGCGTCACCCAGACGAGATAGGGCACCAGCAGCCAGCCGGCAACCCTGCGGCGCCGGCCGCAAACCACCGCGAGTGCCACAATAGACAGCCACAGCAGGGGTATCTGCAGCAGGGACCAGTCTGGTCTCTTGAGGTGGAAAAACAGGAGCGACCAGAGCACGTTCATCCCCGCGTTCAGCGCGAGCGCGCCGATCAGCAAGGTGCGGCGCTGCTCGGACGCCCACCAGGCGAGCACGCCCGCGGTGGCCGTCAGCGTAAAGATGGTGGTCCAGACCGGACCGAACACCCAGTCCGGTGGCTTGATGTCCGGCTGCGTCAGGTTCTGATACCAGGGCCCCAGATCGGTCAGCGAGCCGCCGACGGCGGATACGCCGAACGCGCAGGCAATCGCGACGGTTACCGCCGGCCAGCGGCGCGTCGGACCGGCTGCCATGCTGGCCGAAACTCAGCGCGGATCGGTGCGCGCGAGCCCCAGGAGGTGCGCCAGATCTTTGAAGAAGATGCGCACGTGGGCGACCGGCTTGGCTCTGACCAGTCGCTTGTTCATATAGGCTTCCCAGGTCAGGCGCTGCACGTCCGGATCCCGGCAGATGCTGACAAAACGCTCGCGGCGCTTTTCGCTGTTGTACCAGAACTTCTGCATGATCCCGAGCACCCAGAAAATCCGGCCGTGCAGACGCATAAAGCGCTTGCGGGCCGTCTTGAGTGCGGCAACTTTGCCGGTTCGCAGATACTGGGCACACGCGTCAGCGGATAGTCGGCCGCTGAGCATGGCGTAGTAGATGCCCTCACCCGACGCCGGCGCAACCGCCCCGGCTGCGTCACCGGAAACCAGCACGTCCTGGCCGTTGTCCCAACGCTTCAGGGCTTTCAGCGGAATCGGCGCGCCTTCGGTCCGGACCGTGGGCGCATCCTCCAGCCCCGAGCCTTCGCGAAGAATCTTCACCGACCCGCGCAGCGAGTGGCCCTTGACCGCGGTACCCATGCCGATGCTGGTTTCTTCACCGTGGGGGAATACCCAGCCATAAAAGTCCGGGGAGACCCGACCCTGGTAGTACACGTCACAGCGCAGCGGGTCGAAGCCCGCCTGCGGCTCGCTCGGCGACTTGACGATCTCGTGGTAGGCGAACACCTTGGGCAGCTCTTTGGCGTTGGGAATATGCTCTTTGGCAACCCGGGAGGCCGCGCCGTCAGCACCGATGACCAGCTTGGTGCGGACTCGGTGCTCCTCGCCGGCCTTGTCGACGTAACGAACAATCGGGCCGGGCTGATCGTCCCGCAGGAGCTCTTTGTATTCCCCGGTGCAGCGGGTGGCGCCGGATTTCTCCGCCCGGTCCCGCAGCCACTCGTCGAAGGTGCCCCGGTTGACCATGCCGACCCAGCCGCCGATGTCCATATCCACCGCCGTATTGCTGGGGGCGATCATGCGCGCGGTTGTCACCTTGGCCTCGAGCAGGCTGTGGGGGATATCGAACTCCTCCACCAGCTTGGGCGGGACAGCGCCGCCGCAGGGTTTGATGCGGCCGTCTTTGTCCAGCAGCATGACCTTGTGACCCATGGCGGCCAAATCATTGGCCGCGGTGGCGCCGGTTGGGCCGCCGCCCACTACAACTACGTCATACTGCTGCATCGCTGATCTCCAAAGAAGGTTTCGAACGCTCGGTCGCTGAATTGCGACCGAGGCTGACCGCCAACGCTGTGGCGATCACAAACAGGGCCGACTGAACGGCGAACGCCAGCCCGTAGGCGCTGGCGGTAGAAACACCCTGCCAGTGGGACAGGTCGACCACGGCGGTGCCGATGATGCCGCCAAGCCCGAAAGCCACCGCCTGGGCGGCACCCCACAGGCCCATCCGAACGCCATCGCGCTGGCGGTGGCCTTCGCTGACCATGGTCATCATGCTGCCGATGGCGGCCACGGCGAACACGCCGTTGGCCAGCCCCAGAGAAAACACGAGGCCGTGCAGCGGCCAGGGCGGGCCGCTCAGCGCGGCAACGCAGACCAGCGCCAGCATCAGCGCGGAGCCCGCGCACCCGGCGACGGTGCACCGCCGCAGGACGTCGTGGCGGCCCTTGGCCAGGCCGCTGCCGACGAGCGCCACCAGCAGCATCCCGAGCATGACGCCGCCATGCTGAACGCTGCCGAGCTGGGTGGACTGCCCGGGCGTCAGGCCAAAAACCGCGCCGGCAAAAGGCTCCAGCAGCAGGTCCTGCGCGCTGTAGGCCAGCATCGACATAAACACAAACAGGGAAAAGCGGCGCGTGCGGGGTTCGGACCATACCTCCCGCATCGCGGTGATGAACTGGGCTTTATCCGGAGAGGTTTCGGGTTCGACATCGCGCCGGGCAAAGCGCGTCTCGATCCCCCAGACCGCGAGCACGGTCGTCAGCAGCGCCACGGCGCTGACCGCGCCCGTGAGCGTCACCAGCCGGGCGTAGCTGAACGGGTCGAGCAGCTGCCCGACGATCGCCGTAGTGATAATGAATCCGGCGATCATCGTGACCCAGGTGATGGTTGCGGCCGCCGCGCGGCGGGCCGGGCTGACGGTGGCCGACAGCAAAACCAGCAGCGACGTGCCGGCGGCGCCAACGCCGCCTCCGATCAGCAGAAACGCGGCCGCTGACAGGGCAACGCCAGCGGCCGTTGAGACGGTCATCAGGGCGGTTGCGGCTGCGGCCAGGACGCCTCCGACACCCAGCACCGCGATGCCTCCGACGATCCACGGCGTCCGTCGGCCGCCGCGGTCGGAGCCGTGGCCGAACCGGGGCCGGAGGATCTGAATGCCGTAATGCATGGCGACCAGAAGACCCGGCAGGATGGCGGGCAGCGCGAGCTCCACGACCATGACCCGGTTCAGGGTTGAGGTGGTCAGCACCACGACCGCCCCCAGCGAAGCCTGCACGAGCCCGAGCCGGAAGATGCCGAGCCAGCCCAGGCCTCCGGCGCTCATGCCAGCACCTCCAGACGCAGCGCAAAGGCGCTGACCAGCATGCCGAGAACGTAAAGCATGACGCCCGTACCGTTGTACCAGGGCGCCAAGCCCTCTGGGTCGCGCAGCATTTTGCGCATCGCCAGGAGCTGAAGCAGCACGCCGGTACCGACCGCGGCGGCAAACGGCAGCGCCTGCCAGTAAACCAGCAGCCCGATCACCGCCAGCTGCGGCAGCGCCATGACCCAGCAGGCGACCTTCGCCGCCCGCTCAGGGCCAAGCTGCACCGGCAGCGAGCGCACGCCCAGCAGGCGATCGCCCTTCAGGGCCTTAAAGTCGTTCAGCGTCATGATGCCGTGCGCACCCAGCGAATACAGCAGCGCGAGCGTGATGATCTCCCAGCCCGGCAGGGTTCCGCTGAGCGCCGCGGCGGCGGTAAACCAGGGCAGGCCTTCGTAACAGAGACCCACCGCGCCGTTGCCCCACCAGCCGTTGAGCTTCAGGCGCGCCGGCGGGGCGCTGTAGGCCCAGGCCAGCAGCAGCCCCAGCGAGCTGGCGGCCAGCACCCACACGCCGAGGGCCGCAGCGACAGCGATGGATACGGCGGACCACAGGATGGCAAACCAGAGCCCGATGCGTCCCGGCACCCGTCCCGAGGGAATCGGACGCTCCGGCTGATTGACCGCGTCGACGTGGCGGTCGAACCAGTCGTTGACCACCTGGCTGGTGCCGCACAGCAGCGGACCGGCCAGCGCGATACCGCCCACGACGAACCACCATCGGCCTTCAAAAGACGCGCCCGAGGAAACCAGGCCGCAGCCGAAGGCCCACATCGGGGGAAACCAAGTGATGGGTTTCAGCAGTTCAAGCAGCGCCAGGGGCTTGAGCCCAGGGGAGGCGGATTGGACGGCGGTGGCCTGCATAGTAAAGGAGACGGTAGCGCGACTGGGGGTAAGCGTCAACTAAACGTGACAGTCACATTGCATTGACAGTCAGGCCAGCACACCACTCTGATCGCTACTTATCGGAGCCGTTGCCGTCAGCGATGCCGTAGCGGCGCAGCTTGACGTACAGGCTTTGCCGGGACAGGCCCAGCATGTCGGCCGCTGAGGCTCGGTTGTTGGTGGTCAGCTCCAGCGCCGCCTGGATGCACAGACGTTCGATCAGGTCGGTGGTTTCCCGCACGAGATCCTTCAGCGGGACCCGCCCGACCAGCTCGGTCATCTGTTCCAGCGATTTGCCGAGCGGCTGCTTGACGAACTTCTCCTCCGTCTCGCCGCGGCTGGCGCTGCGCAGCTGGCGAATGACAAAACCCAGACACGGCGGCTCAGCGTCGCTGGCCGAAACCCCCGACAGCTCGACCTCCAGCGGCGTGCCGAACTCCGGGCTCACCGTCGTGCTGTACTGGCGGACCACGCCTCGCTGGCTCAGGTTTTTGCGGATCACCCGCATATCGACGCCGGAGCGTCCCAGCCACCGTTCCAGAGGCTGGTTTTTCAGCTGGGATTCGCTGCCGAGCTGACACATCCGAACAAACGCCTCGTTGCCCGCCAGGATCAGCCCGTCCATGTCGGTGATCACAAAGCCATCCGACGACTCGCGGACGACAGCCAGCGTCGACATCGCCTCGTCGCTGCGGTCGGGCAGCAGCTGGCGATCGCTGGGCGTCAGGTGGATCAGGTACAGCATGGCGTCATCCTGCCGGAGCAGGGTGGCGGAGAGCTGACACTCGCGGCCGTCCTGGAGCTTGACCTTCAGCTCCCGGCCCTGGCCCGCGGAGCGGGATTCGGCGAGCAGCTCTGTCAGGTCAATATCCTGGAGATAGTCCGCCAGCGAGCGGCGGACCAGCTTGGCCACCGATTCGCCGAGCAGCTGGGCCGCTGCGGGATTGGCTTCATGGATGGAACGCCCGTCGGCATCGAGGATCAGGATGGCCTCCGCGGCGAGCTGAAACAGCATCCGGTAGCGCGTTTCGGCGTGGTGCAGGCGCGCGTACTCGTTTTCCATGGAGTGCTGCACGTCGAGCAGCTGCTGCTGCACCTGGGACAGCGGCCGCAGGTCCTTGCCGACCACAATCGCGTGGCCCTGGCAGTTGAAGGTGCGATACATGATAGGTAGATCCAGCCCGCTGTTGGTCGGGTGGTTCACCTGGCGCCAGCGTGAAGGACTGCCCTCCTGCTCGGCCATCAGCGCCTCGATCTTCGGCCGGGACTCCACCGTTACCGTGTCGACCCAGGGCTGGCCAACCCAGTCCGGAGCGCCCGCCATGGCGCCCTTGGGGTCTTCCACCGCAACATCCTGAACCACACCCTGGCTGTCGACGATCAGCGCCAGGTCGTTGGCGCCGGAGATGATCGTCGCCAGCTGGGCCGGGCTCAGGTCGGCGAAATAGCTCTCGCCGAGAGTCGCAGGGTTTTTGTCAGCCACGTCGGATGCTCATCAGTGGCAGACGAGGCGCTCGGCGGCGGCCACCGCTGCGTACCCGTCACCGGCGGTGGCGTCAGCGCCCAGCTCGTCCGCCAGGCCGTCGTGAGCGGCGACCGATCGACCGCCGATCAGCACCTTGAGCTCCGGGTTGCAAGAAGCCTCCCGGATTCGGGTGATCACGCCGCTGACGTCGTCAACAAAGCGGTCAGCGCTGATCGAGAGACCCACCACGTCGAAGTGCTGGCGTTCCACGAGCCGCGTGATCGCAGGCACGGAGGCCGAGGCGCTGGCGTGGACGTTCCAGCCGGCGCGACGAAAGAATTCGACCACCATAAACTGGCCGAGCGTGTGCTGCTCCCCCGGTATCGGCAGGATCAGGGCCTGCAGACTGTCCCGGACCTGGTGACGGTTGGTGCCGCAGAACTCCGGGCTCAGCTCGAGCATCACCTGGCGGAGCCGGGTCGAACCCGCTGTGACCTCAAAAAAGCTGCACTGGTCTTCGTTCCACAGTTCGCCGAGACGTCGGGCGCAGTCGGTAATCAGGTTGAGGTAGGTGGTCTTGAGCGAAGAGCCAGCGGCCCGAAGCTCCTGAATGAAGCTGACGGCAGAAGCCGTGTCGCCGGCGAGAATCAGGCCGAGGAAATCGTCCAGCTTGGCCGCCGGGTCGGTCGCTACTGCCGGAGTCGCCGCCGCCGGGCTGGGCTGCTGGAAAGCCAGCATCAGACGGGGAATTAGCTCGCCTTCGATCGTCGACTCAAGCTGATCCCACGATGATTCAGCGCGAGGTTCGCCACCACCCGGATTTTCGGAATTGGCGCTGCCGTCCCAGCGGGCGCTGCCTTCGGTGTGGTCGATCCGGTCAGTTCCCTGACGGTTACGCATTGAGACTGTCCTCCCAGACAGGCCGCCTCGGCATAACCGCATCGCGCGGCCTGCCAGCCAATCTGACATATAGGAGTGTGAATAAAGCGCGCTGGCCAGCATTTGTCAAGTTACACTTACGTACACTTTAGTTGACACATTGCCTCGCGCCCTTTAGATTCGGTATCTCGCGGTCCTGCCGCCTGCATTTAAGGAGTTTTGCCACTCGTGTCTGGTTCGCCGCCGCCCATTTACACGCCGGAGCAACGGAGGCGCCGCGATGCGTCACCCTGGACTCAGGTGCAGGGCGTGCTTGCTGCGCTCCAGTTCGTGATCTTTCTCTGCAGCCTCGGGCTGGTCGTCCGGTTTTTGATGACCGGTGACGGCGCTGGGGTCGCGACGGCCTCCGTGGTAACCAAAACCTTTGTGCTCTACACCATCATGGTGACCGGCGCGATCTGGGAGCGGGAGGTCTTTGGGCAGTACCTGTTCGCCAAGGCCTTCTTCTGGGAAGACGTCGTGAGCATGGGCGTCATAGCGCTGCACACCCTTTATCTATACGCGTGGCTGAGCGGAAGCTTCAGCGTGATCGAACAGATGTATATCGCGATCGCTGCCTACGCCGCTTACGTGGTCAACGCCGGTCAGTTTTTGTGGAAATTCCGTCGCGCCCGACTGACCGCCACCTTTGCGGCGGCGGAGGCTGCTTCATGAGCGAAGCGCTTCAGCGCATCAGCGTCGCACCACCGGTGCTGCGGGAACGCGGTCAGCGAGAGGTGTTCTGCGGGTTGACCGGCATCGTCTGGCTGCACCGCAAAATCCAGGATGCCTTTTTCCTCGTCGTTGGATCACGCACGTGCGCGCATCTCATTCAGTCGGCCGCCGGCGTCATGATTTTCTCAGAGCCGCGCTTCGGTACCGCCATCATCGATGAGCGCGATCTGGCCGGGCTTGCCGACGTTAACGAAGAGCTGGACCGCGAGGTCACCCGGCTGCTCGATCGACGACCCGACATCAAACTGCTGTTCCTGGTCGGCTCCTGCCCGTCGGAGGTGATCAAGCTCGATCTCCATCGCGCGGCTGAGCGGCTGTCACAGCGTTTTATGCCGAACGTCAGGGTGCTCAACTACTCCGGCAGCGGGATCGAAACCACCTTTACACAGGGTGAAGACGCCTGTCTGGCGGCGCTGGTTCCCGAGATGGCCCACACCACTGAGCGTCAGCTGATGGTGGTCGGCGCACTGGCCGACGTGGTGGAAGATCAGTTTCGCAGCCTCTTTGACGCGATGGGCATCGGTCCGGTGACGTTCCTGCCGCCGCGCCAGTCGGCCGAGCTGCCGGCGGTGGGCGAGGAGACCTGCTATCTGCTGGCGCAGCCGTTTTTGACCGACACGGCCCTGGCGCTGAATCAGCGCGGAGCTCGCCGGCTGGCCGCACCCTTCCCGCTCGGTGAAGAGGGCACTACCGGGTGGCTCAAGGCGGCAGCAAAGGAATTTGGCGTCAGCGATGAGAAGTTTGCCCAGGCGACCGCGGCGGGTCGGCGTCGGGCGCGGCACGCGGTCGGTGCGCAGCGCGAACAGCTCGAGAACAAGCGGGTGTTCTTCTTTCCCGACTCGCAGCTGGAGATTCCGCTGGCTCGCTTCCTCTATCGGGAGCTGGGCATGGAGCTGCTGGAGGTCGGCACGCCCTATCTTCATCAGGAGCATCTGGACTGCGAGCTGCCGGCGCTGCCCGAAGCGGTGCAGCTGAGCGAGGGTCAGGACGTGGAACTTCAGCTCGATCGCTGCCGGGAGCTGAAGCCAGACATCGTGGTCTGCGGTCTCGGTCTGGCCAATCCGCTCGAGGCGGACGGCATTACCACCAAGTGGTCGATCGAACTGCTGTTCACGCCAATTCAGGGTTACGAGCAGGCCGGCGACTGTGCCGAGCTGTTCTGTCGGCCGCTGCGTCGACGACAGGTGCTGAGGGTCTGATGCATTTAACGGTCTGGACCTACGAAGGGCCGCCTCACGTAGGCGCAATGCGCGTGGCCACCGCCATGAAAGATCTGCACTACGTGCTGCACGCGCCTCAGGGTGACACCTACGCTGATCTGCTCTTTACGATGATCGAGCGGATCCCCCGTCGCCCGCCCGTCACCTACACGACGTTCCAAGCGCGGGACCTGGGTTCGGATACGGCGACCCTCTTCAAAGATTCGGTGCAGGCAGCGTACGAACGCTTCCAGCCCAAGGCGATGATCGTCGGCGCCTCGTGCACGGCGGAGCTGATCCAGGACGACCCGGGCGGACTCGCCGAAGCGCTCCAGCTGCCGATCCCGGTTGTGCCTCTGGAGCTGCCTGCCTACCAGCGCAAGGAGAACTGGGGCGCGGCGGAAACGTTCTACCACCTGGTCCGAGCCCTCGCCGGGCCCCACGCTCCGCCGCCGGGTGAACGCCGCGAGTCGAGTCCCGACGGGACACCTCGCTGCAACATTCTCGGGCCCACGGCGCTCGGTTTCCGGCACCGCGACGACGTGCGGGAAGTCGTTGCGCTGCTGCAGGAGCTTGGCGTAGCGATCAACGTGGTGGCGCCGCTCGATGCCGCACCCGCGGATCTCGCCCGTCTCGGTGAGGCCGATTTCAACGTCGTGCTCTATCCTGAGATTGCCGATACGGCGGCCCGCTGGCTCAAGCGGACCTTCGGTCAGCCAATGACCAGCGTGATACCCATTGGCGTCAACGCGACGTGCGACTTTATCCGCGAGGTGGCCGCGCTCGCTGAGCTCGATGCGCAGCCGATGCTGGAACGCCAGCAGTCCCGCCTGCCCTGGTATTCGCGCTCCATCGATTCAACGTATCTGACCGGCAAGCGGGTGTTCGTTTTTGGTGACGCCACCCACGTCCTGGCGGCGGCGAAAGTTGCCCGGGATGAACTAGGCTTCGAGGTGGTTGGTCTCGGTACCTACAGCCGGGAGTTTGCCCGCGAGGTAAGAGCGCTAGCTAAAGAGATGGGGCTGGAGGCGCTGATCACCGACGACTACCTGGAGGTGGAGCAGCGGGTCACCGAGCTGCAGCCTGAGCTCGTTCTCGGTACTCAGATGGAGCGGCATATCGCCAAGCGTCTGGGCATTGCCTGCGCGGTTATCTCGTCGCCGATCCACGTGCAGGATTTTCCCGCGGCCCACTCGCCGCAGATGGGCTTCGAAGGCGCCAACGTGCTGTTCGATACCTGGGTCCATCCGTTGATGATGGGCCTGGAGGAACATCTGCTCGGCATGTTCCGGGAAGACTTCGAGTTCAACGAAAACGCCGCACCGTCCCATCTTGGGCGCTACGGCGGACCCACCGCCGTCGCCTCGCCCGAGCCTGCTGCGCCGGAGCCGGCCCCGGCTGTGCCCGCGTCAGACGGCGAGCCCTGCTGGGCGCCGGACGCCGAAAAGGCGCTGGGTCAGATCCCGTTTTTTGTCCGCGGCAAGGCCCGGCGCAACACCGAATCATTCGCCCGCGAGCAGGGTGTTTCCACCATAACCGTAGAGACTTTGTACGATGCCAAAGCGCACTTCAGTCGTTAGCGTCGCCGCCAGGTCCCTCCGTATTGGCAACCAAGACCGTCATCCCCGACGTATGAAGGTGAACATCGCATGAGCCAGACCCCGTTTCCCCTGCCGGTAAAGGTAGAGCACCGAGTGCCTGATGGAGAGGGCAGTGTTCAGGTCCAGATGGACCCCAACGACAAAATTGACGGCGCCAAGGTCTTTGCCGTTTACGGCAAGGGCGGCATCGGCAAAAGCACAACCTCGTCTAACCTGTCGGCGGCGTTTTCAAAGCTTGGCAAGCGGGTGCTACAGATTGGCTGCGACCCGAAACACGACTCCACCTTTACGCTGACCAAAAAACTCGTACCGACGGTGATCGACGTGCTGGAGTCGGTCGAGTTTCACAGCGAGGAGCTGCGAGCCGACGACTTTGTGTACGAAGGCTACAACGGCGTGATGTGCGTCGAGGCTGGCGGACCGCCGGCCGGGACCGGCTGCGGCGGCTACGTCGTCGGGCAGACGGTCAAGCTGCTCAAGCAGCACCACCTGCTCGAAGACACCGACGTCGTGATCTTTGACGTCCTCGGCGACGTGGTCTGCGGCGGTTTTGCCGCGCCCCTGCAGCACGCCGACAGGGCGCTGGTTGTCACCGCCAACGACTTCGACTCCATCTTCGCCATGAACCGGATTGTTGCGGCAATCGGCGCTAAGTCGAAGAACTACAAGGTGCGGATGGGTGGCGTCATCGCCAACCGCAGCGCGGGTACTGACCAGATCGATGGGTTCAACGAAGCCATCGGCCTCAACCGAATTGCCCACTTTCCGGACCTGGACGTGATCCGCCGCAGCCGCCTGAAAAAGTCCACGCTCTTCGAGATGGAGGAGTCGCCGGAGCTGGAGGCCGTGCAGTCGGAGTATCTGCGCCTGGCGCAGCAGCTTTGGGACGGCACCGATCCGCTGACCGCTCAGCCGATGAAAGATCGGGATATCTTCGATTTTCTGGGTTTCGACTGATGAACGGTTCGTACCTCAGCCGCCGCGACCAGCTGACCGAGTACTTTGACCGGACGGCTGCTGCTGCCTGGCAGCGGCTGACCAGCGACGCGCCGGTGGGGCGCATTCGCGCCACGGTGAGAGCAGGTCGGGACGCCATGCGCGACACGCTGCTGAGCTGGCTCCCGCAGGACATGGGCGGCCAGCGTCTGCTGGACGCCGGCTGCGGTACCGGGGCGCTGGCCCTGGAGGTTGCCCGGCGAGGCGGCCAGGTAGTGGCGGTCGACGTGTCGCCCACCCTGATCGAGCTGGCCCGGGAGCGGACGCCCGACGAGCTTCACGGCCGCGTGTCGTTTCACGTCGGCGATATGCTCGACGGCGATTTTGGTGAATTTGATTACCTGGTTGCCATGGACTCCATGATTCACTACGAGCCGGCCGACATGGTGCGCATGCTCAGTGCCTGGTCGCCGCGGGTGAGTCAGGCCATGCTGATGACGTTTGCGCCGCGGACGCCTGCGCTGACGGTGATGCACGGCGTGGGTCGGCTGATCCCGAGCCGCAGCCACCGCGCGCCGGCGATTATCCCGGTTTCCGACGCCGACCTGTGCCGGCGGGTGGAGCAGGAGCCCGCGCTCAGGGACTGGGCAATCGGCCAGACGCGCCGCATCAGCGGCGGCTTCTATACCTCGCAGGCTCTGGAGCTCCGTCGCCGATGAACGACGCCCGGGTGAACAACTGGCATCAGCTTGTCGCCCAGCTCGGCAGCCGGCTGCTGCCGTTTGCCGACGCCGCCAGCGAGAAGCTTCCGCTGTCGCGTCTGCTGCGGCTGGCCCTGTTTCAGATCAGCGTCGGGATGGCCATGGTGCTGCTGACCGGCACGCTGAACCGGGTCATGATCGTCGAGCTCGGTGTTCCGACCTGGCTGGTGGCGCTGATGGTTGCCCTGCCCCTGGTCTTCGCGCCGCTGCGTGCCCTGATCGGGCATCGCTCCGACAGCTATGTCTCTGCGCTCGGGTGGCGGCGGGTTCCCTTTATCTGGTTCGGCACGCTCTTGCAGTTTGGCGGACTCGCGATCATGCCGTTTGCGCTGCTGGTGCTGTCCGGCGACACGCACGGACCGATCATCTACGGCCAGCTCGGCGCGGGTCTGGCCTTTCTGCTGCTCGGTGCCGGTATGCATATGTCGCAAACCGCCGGTCTGGCGCTGGCAACCGATCTGGCTGACGAGTCGCAGCGACCCCAGGTGGTGGCACTGCTGTTTGTCATGCTGCTGGTCGGCATGTTTGTCAGCGCCCTCATCTTCGGAGCGCTGCTGACCGACTTCAGCCAGCTTCGCCTGATCAAGGTGATCCAGGGTGCTGCGGTTGTCACCATGGCGCTGAACCTGCTCGCATTGTGGAAACAGGAGCCGCGCAACCGCGAGCTGACCCGCCCGGACCGGCCTCGAATAGGCTTTCGCCAGGCCTGGCGACAGCTCACGGCCAACAGCCGCTGCGTCCGGCTGCTGGTGGCGGTGGGTCTCGGTACCTTCGGTTTCGCTATGCAGGACATCCTGCTGGAACCTTTTGGAGGGCAGGTGCTCGGTCTGTCGGTCTCTGCGACCACGGTACTCACGGCGCTGTTCGCCTTTGGGACCCTTCTGGCCTTTGCCTGCGCAGCCCGAGCTCTGAAGCTCGGGATCGACCCGAACCGGCTGGCGGGCTACGGCGCGCTCGTGGGGATCATCGCTTTTGCCATGCTGACGCTGGTTGCGGCCTTTTACTGGACCAACCTGTTTCGCCTCGGTGTCACCCTGGTCGGTTTTGGCGCCGGGCTGTTTGGCGTCGGTACGATGACGGCGGCGATGAAGCTGGCCGACAGCGACGAGGCCGGCGCCGGCGAGCGGAACGGACTGGCGCTTGGCGCCTGGGGTGCCGTCCAGGCGACGGCAGCCGGGCTGGCGGTGGCTGCTGGCGGTGGTGCCCGGGACCTGGTCAGCATGCTGGGCAGCGAAGGCATGTTTGGGCCGGCCATGAGCTCGATCGGCTCCGGTTACAGCGCGGTATATCAGTTTGAAATCCTGTTGTTGTTTATCACGCTGGTGGTGATTGGGCCTCTGGCCCGGCACTCGCGTGAGCCGCTGGGGGAAGACGATTCGGTCGGTCTGGCGGAGTTTCCTGGGTAGCCATGCAGAAAGAAAACGCTTTCCAAGAGCCTGCCGACGGCGAATCGAGATGCAAGTTAAACAAGGTGGAGTTGTGTCATGAACGAAATTGATCTGGTCGAAATCCTGTTCACGCTGTTCTGGATTTTCTTTGGCATCCTGGTGCTGTACCTGCATCGCGAGAGCAAGCGCGAAGGTTATCCCCTGGACTCAGATCGCACCGACCGCAGCGGCGGCCGGGTGCTGGTGCATGGCTTTCCAAGGACTCCGCCGCCGAAGACGTTCACGTTGGAAAACGGTGACACGATCACCGTGCCGCGGGCGGTCAACGAGCGGAAGCTGGCGCTGAAGCCGGCTGGCCGCTATCCAGGCGCTCCCGGCGAACCGACCGGTAACCCGATGCTGGACGGCGTTGGGCCGGCGTCCTGGTCAGACCGGGATGATGTACCGGACCACACGATTCACGGCGAAGATCGCATCGTCCCGATGCGTGTCGCAACGGATTTCAAGGTCAACCCGGGCATCGACCTGATCGGCACCGGCCAGCGCTCGGGCACCGATCCGATGGGCTTCCCCGTTTACGGTGCTGACGACGAGCTGGCTGGCAAGGTTGTCGACATCTGGGTCGATCGGTGCGAGCCGATGGTGGTGTTCTTTGAGGTTGCGGTAGAGGGAACCGAAAACCATACGGTGCTGCTGCCGTTTACGTTCTCTCGGATCAAGAGCGACCGGATCAACGTTGCCTCCATCAACGCTGATCAGTTCGCGCAGGTGCCCGCGCTGGGCAACCCCGATCGCGTGACCCGGCTCGAGGAGGACAAGATCATGGGCTACTTTGGCGGCGGCACGCTGTACGCCAATGAAACCCGCCAGGAGCCGCTGCTGTGACCGAGCTGACCGAAGCGGAAGACATCGTCGAGCTGGAAAAGCAGCTGACCGAGGGTGAAACGCTGCTCTGGCGGGGCGCCCCGACCCGGGCGCTGATCGCCCAGCGTCTGTTTCACTGGCGCAAGGTAGGTATCTACTTTGTATTGCTCGGGGCCTGGCGTCTGATCAGCCCGAGCGGTGGTGAGCTGGAAACCAGCGTTGCCGCGAGCGCGGGGTCGGTGGTCAACCTGGCCATCGTCGGGGTTGGAGCGATCGGTATTCTGCAGCTGCTCGCTCACCTGATTGCGCGAACCACGCAGTACACCATCACCAGCCAGCGCATTGTCATGCGCATTGGCGTAGCGCTGCCGATGACCGTCAACCTGCCCTTCAAGCATATCCAGGATGCGGGGATTCGCCGCAGCCGTAACGGCAGCGGCGACCTTTGCCTCAAGCTGATGCCCGGGCAGCGGGTCGGCTATGGCCTCATGTGGCCTCACGTGCGGCCGTTCCGCTTCGTGTCGCCGCAGCCGAGCCTGCGCTGTCTGGAGGATGTTGAACAGGTGGCGAAGGTATTCGTCGACGCCATCAAGCCGACGGTCACCGCCGCACAAGCCGAACCAGGAACGCGGGACCGTGGTAATCCGGACGTCAGCGGCGTTGCTGATGCCCATCCCGACCTGCCGCTGGCCGCCGCGGGGCGCTGATCATGGATCACCATGACCACGGCTATCAGCACCATGGCCATGACCACTCGCCGGCCAAAATGATGTGGAAGCCGCTGACGGCGATCGGCGTGGTGCTGCTGCTGACCTTTACGCTGGCGGCGACCTGGACCGAGCCGATCGCGCAGATTTCACCGCAGACGGCCATGACCGGCTTTCGGTCGCTGACGTTTGCCGACGGCCTGGACGGCACCGTCGTGGTCACCGACGCCCAGACCGGGGAGGCGGTCGAAACGCTGGGGACCGGCAACGGCTTCCTGCGCGCGACGCTTCGAGCCCTGGGCAAGTCGCGCCGTGACGCAGGCTTTCCGATGGACGCCCCGTTTCACCTTGAGCAGTACGCTAGCGGCCAGCTGCTGCTGATCGATCCGACCACCGAGCGGGTGATCGATCTCTGGGCCTTCGGCGCCCCCAACAAGGCCGTTTTTGAGAAATATGTGTTGCCTGTTCATGAAGGCGACGGCGGCCTTTCCGTCGTCGAGGAGAAGAGCTGATGACTACGCAAGACCGCAAGGCGGGTATCGCCAACTCTACGGAAGTGGCCCGACAGGAGGCGCTGCTGGCGCCCCGCTTTTACACCACCGATTTCGACGCCATGGATCGTCTGGATCTCGAGCCCGTGCGGCGAGAGTGGGACGAGCTGATGGACGAGTTCCGCGGTGACGCCAACCACGACCACTTTCAGCGGGACGAGGCGTTCCTGGAAGAAATCAAAACCCTGCCGCCGGCGCTGCAGAAAGAGTTTCTCGGTTTTCTGATTTCCTCGATCACCTCCGAGTACTCGGGCTGCGTGCTATACAAAGATATTCAGAAGGCGGTGAACAACCCGGACGTCAAAGAGGTCATGGCCCACATGGCGCGCGATGAGTCGCGGCACGCTGGATTCCTCAACAAGTGTCTCGATGACTTCGATATGCCTGTCAACCTGGGTTTTTTGCGCAAGGCGAAGAAGTATCGGTACTTCAAACCCAAGTACATTTTCTACGCCACCTATCTGTCGGAGAAGATCGGCTACGCCCGCTACATCACCATCTACCGCCAGCTTGAGCGCAATCCGGACAAGCGATTCCACCCGATTTTCCGCTGGTTCCTGGACTGGTGTAACGACGAGTTCCGCCACGGTGAGGTGTTCGCCCTGATCATGAAGGCTGACCCCAAGCTGCTGGAAGGACACAACAAGCTGTGGATCCGGTTCTTCCTGCTGGCGGTGTTTGCGACGATGTACGTTCGCGATCACGGCAGGCCCGAGCTGCATAAGGCGCTGGGGATGGATCCCACCGACTACGATAGGGAGGTGCTTAACGTGACCTCCACCATCAGCGAGCAGATCTTTCCCATCTCGCTGGATCTCGAGAATCCCCGATTCTGGCAGATGCTGGATCGCCTGGTGGAGATCAACGAGGCGGTGGAGAAAGCCAAGGCGGAGGGCGGCATCGTCAATCGCGTTCGCCAGGCCGGCCTTGGGCTGCGTGCCTTCGGGGTTTTCGCCCGGCTTTACTTCATGCCGGTGAAAAAGAACGAGCGACGCAGCAACGTTCGTCTGGCGCCCACCTGGTAACCGCTTGGACATACTGCTGCCCATAGCAACAGCCGCCGCATGCTGGTGGCTGTTTACCATCCTGGCGCTGTATCGCACGGGCCTGCCGGAGCATACGTATCGCTCTACGCTCTGGCTGGCCAGCGCGATCGCCATGCTGGGCGTTGCGGGGCTGGCGTTTTCGGTCGGTCATGCCGGCAGCGGTCATGCTTACCTGGCTTTCATCTCAGCGCTGGCGATCTGGAGCTGGCACGAGATCAGCTATTTCCTCGGGTATGTCAGCGGTCCGCGGCCGCAGCCCTGCCCGCCGGGCCTGAGCCAGTGGCAGCGGTTTCTGCACGGCGTACGGGCCTGCCTTTGGCACGAGCTGGCCGTGGTGGCCACCGCGGGGATCATCGCCTGGATCAGTCTGGGCCAGCCCAATCAGGTTGGCCTCGCAACGTTCTGCCTGCTTTGGCTGATGCGCTGGAGCACCAAGCTGAACATCTTTTTAGGCGTCTGGAACCTTCACATTGAATACCTGCCGCCGCGCCTATCCTATCTGGCGAGCTACATGGCCCGGCGTCGAATGAATCCGCTGTTCCCGCTTTCGCTGGCAGTCGGCCTCGGCCTGGTGGGCTACTGGAGTGTGCAGGGTCTTGCGGCGGGTGCCAGCAGCTACGCCGTCAGCGGCTCGCTGCTGCTTGCAACGCTGGCGGCGCTGGCCTTGCTGGAACATATTTTTCTGATGTTGGATGTGCCTGACGGGAAGCTCTGGCAGCTGGCCCGGACTTCTCACCCCAGCCGCTGAGTACAGCTCAGCAAAGCGAACGCCCGCAAGCTGATGAAAACCGTTTTCCCATTTGCCGCGATCGTCGGCCAGGAGGCCATGAAACAGGCCCTGCTGGTCAGTGCGGTCGATCCGAGCATCGGCGGCGTGCTGGTGCTGGGTGATCGGGGAACGGGGAAATCCACCACGGTACGGGCGCTGGCTGCGCTGCTGCCCAAAATTGAGATGGTGAAGGGCTGTCCCTACAACCGCCCGCCGGACAGTCCGAGCGGACTGTACCCCCCTTTCAAAGGCGACGCGGAAGCCGTGGTTAAGCGTCCGATCCCGGTGGTGGATCTGCCCCTGGGCGCCACGGAAGATCGAGTGGTCGGCGCGCTGGATCTGGAGGCCGCGCTGGTCCGCGGCGAGAAGTCTTTTGAGCCTGGGCTGCTGGCGGCGGCCAATCGCGGCTTCCTCTACATCGATGAAGTGAATCTCCTCGAAGATCACTTGGTAGACCTGCTGCTGGACGTGGCCGCATCCGGAGAGAACTCGGTTGAGCGAGAGGGTCTGAGCGTACGCCACCCCGCTCGCTTTGTGCTGATCGGCAGCGGCAACCCTGAGGAGGGTGAGCTTCGTCCTCAGCTGCTCGACCGTTTTGGTCTGGCGGTGGACATCACCACGCCGACTGAGCTCGCCGAGCGGGTCGAGGTCATCCGGCGGCGCGACGACTTTGATCGGGACCCCGCCGGTTTTCGCCGCCGCTGGGCTCGCCGCGAAGGCGCTATCCGCAAGAAGATTCTCAGCGGTCGGGACAGGCTTGATGACGTTGAGGTCTCCACCGCGGTCCTGGAAGACGCTGCCCGGCTGTGCCTCGCGCTGGAAACCGACGGTCTGCGCGGCGAGCTGACGCTGATCCGGGGGGCCCGTGCGCTGGCGGCCTTCCACGGCCGTGATGCGGTCACGACCGACGACCTGCGTACCATGTCGGGACCCGCCTTGGGCCATCGCCTGCGCCGCAATCCGCTGGACGAATCGCGGGCCCTGGTCAGGGTTGAGCGAGCCGTTGAGGAGGTCTTTGGATGAGCGGCGAACCGACCGCGGCTGGCGACGCGGCCCTGGCGCTCGCGCTGCTCGCCGTGGCGCCGAAGCTGGGTGGACTGCAGCTTTGCGGGCTGCCGGGCCCCGGCCGGGACGCGGTGCTGAAGCGCGCGGAGCAAACGTTAATCTCAGGACGCCGGGCGGTGCGCCTGCCGCTGGGCGTGAGCCCGGAGCGGCTGCTGGGCGGTCTGGATCTGGCCGCTTCGCTGGCGGCATCCTCGGCGACCGGCGCTGGGCTGGGTAAACCCATGCTCCAGGAGGGGCTGCTGGCGGAGGCGGACGGCGGCCTGCTGGTGATCAACATGGCGGAGCGCCAGAGCCGCGAGGTGGCCAGCGCGCTGACCGTGGCCCTGGACCGCGGTGAGTACCGGCTGGAGCGGGACGGTTTTTCCACCACGCGTCAGGCGCGCTTTGTCGCGCTGGCGCTGGACGAATCGCTCGACGACGAGGCGATGGACACCGGCCTGACCGACCGGCTCGCGTTTAGGACATTCACCGACACTTTTCATGAGCTGCCCGCCGTCCCGTATTCGCCCGATCGCATCAGCGCCGCTCGAATCGCGCTGCCCGAGCTCACGGAGCAGGTGATTGCCGCCCTGGATCGGGCGGCGCTCAGCATGGGAATCAACTCCCTCCGCCGCGTTCGCCAGGCGTCTCTGGCGGCCTGCGCACTGGCGGCGCTTCGCAGCCTCGAAACGGTTGGTGCGGCGGAAATCGGGGACGCCGCACGACTGGTGCTGCTGCCCCATGCCTTGACACTGCCGTCAGCCGAAGAGCCCGAAGCCGAAAGCCCCGAGCCCCCCGATACCCGGACTGAGGCAGAGGACAACGCGGGCGAATCCGACCGCGAGCCGGCGGGTGACCAGATTCCTGACGAGATGCTGATCGCCGCGGCCAAGGCCGTGTTGCCACCGGGCCTTCTCGCATCGCTCAGCAGCGGCAAAAACCGTCGGCGCGCCGGTGCAGGCGGACGGTCGCGCATCAGGCGTCCCGCAACGCGAGGCCGGCCGATCGGTATCCGCCGGGGACAGCTGGGTCGGGGTCCGCGCCTCAACCTGCTGGCGACGGTCAAAGCAGCGGCCCCCTGGCAACGGGTGCGCGGCGGCAGAAAAGGTCGGTTGGCGGTGCGTACCGACGATTTCCGGGTGTCTCGGTTCAAACAGAAAAGTCAGCTCACCACCGTATTTGTCGTCGACGCTTCAGGCTCTTCGGCCATGCAGCGCCTGGGTGAGGTTAAGGGTGCAATCGAGCTGCTCCTGGCCGACTGCTACGTGCGGCGCGACCAGGTTGCGCTGCTGGCGTTTCGCGGCAGCGAGCCGGAGCTCCTGCTCCCGCCGACCCGTTCCCTGGCACGCGCCAAGCGCGCGCTGTCCGATTTGCCGGGCGGCGGAGCGACGCCGCTCGCCGGCGCGCTGGACGCTGCGCGGGAGCTCGCCACGGGGCTTCAGCGCAAACATCAGCAGCCCGTGCTCGTCGTGTTGACCGACGGGCGAGGCAACGTCGGGCGGGACGGTACGCCCGGTCACCCCGACGCTGCCAGCCAGACGCTCGACGCAGCGAGCGAGCTCGGACTCGAAGGTTTCAATACCCTGCTGGTGGACGTTGCACGCCGGCCGCGAAAAGAAGCCCGTGAGCTGGCCGATACGCTCGGCGCGAGCTACCTCGTGCTGCCGAGGGTGGATGCCCACAGCCTGTCGGCCGCCGTGCAGCAGGCCTCATCGCCATGAACAGCGCCGCCCGCCTTAACCCCCTCGACCGTTGCTCGCCTGAGCCGGAAGGCCGCCGGCCTATGCTGATCGATGAGGGCGATCAGGCGAGCCTGGCGCTAGGTAGCTTTCGACAGGTCAGCGCCGGTGGCATTCGCTGGCGGGTCCGGGCGGATCATGCCAAGGCGGAGTCCCGGCCTCGTCTATTGCTGTTGCATGGCACCGGGGCCGGTGTTCATTCCTGGAACGGTATCTGGCCGCTGCTGGCCGATCACTTTCAGCTGCTGGCGCCGGACCTGCCCGGTCACGCGGGCAGCAGCGCCCCCGACCACTGGCGGCCCTCCCTGCCGGCGATGGCTCACGGTCTGGCGGCGCTGCTCGAAACCGAACAATTCGAACCTGATCTTGTGGTCGGGCACTCCGCTGGCGCGGCGCTCGCGGCGCGCCTCACCCTGGACGGCCGCATCACGCCGCGAGCCCTGGTAGCTATCAACGGCGCGTTTATGCCTTACGGCGGCGCCGCAGCGGGCCTGATGATGCCCATCGCGCGGTGGTGTGCCGACAGCGGGATGATCGTCCGGCAGCTCGCGCGACGGGCGTCGCAGGCGGGGGCCGTCGAGCGACTGCTGGAACAGACCGGGTCCGCCGTCACGCAGGAGGCTGCCGAGCGTTATCGGGAGCAGCTCCAGCGACCGGAACACGTGTCGGGGACGCTGCGGATGATGGCCCACTGGGACCTGCGCCCGCTGCTGCGCGAGCTGCGGCGCCTGCCTCGACCGCTGTACCTGCTGGTTGGCGACCGCGACAAGACCGTACCGCCGCGCCAGGCCGAACAGCTGGGTCGACGAATCGCGCTGGCCGCCGTTCACCACCTGCCGGGCCTCGGCCACCTGGCACACGAGGAGCAGCCGGCGTCGGTGGCCGACCTGCTCAACCACATCGCCGAGGAACACGGCTTGATCAATCGCTCTGAGGGGAGCCTACAATGACAACAAGACAAAATTGGCAGAAGACCTTTCGCTACCCCGCTGACATCCGGATTTGCCGCCGCCAGCTGCGGGTGGGGTCCCAGTCGTTCTACGCCGCCTCCATGGTTCTGCCCAAACCCGTGCGAGATCCGGCCTCAGCGCTTTATGCCTTTTGCCGCGAGGCGGATGACGCCATCGACGATTTTCAGGGTGAAGATCCAACGCCGGCGGTCGAAGCGCTCTATGCGCGATTGAAGTGTATTTACGCGGGCCACCCTCAGCCTATTGCGGCCGACCGCGCGCTCACCGAGGTCGTGCGCCGCTTCGGTATCCCCTATACCCTGCCGGCGGCGTTGATCGAGGGTTTCGAATGGGACGTCGACGAGCGCCGCTACCCGGACATGTCGGCACTCTACGGCTATGCGGCGCGGGTTGCCGGTACGGTCGGGGTGATGATGGCGATGCTGATGGGCGCCCGGGCGCCGGAGGTTCTCGCGCGGGCCTGTGATCTGGGTGTGGCCATGCAGCTCACCAACATCGCTCGGGACGTCGGCGAAGACGCTCGCGCCGGACGCGTCTATCTGCCGCTGGACCTGCTGGCAGCGGCGGGCGTGGACGTTGAGGCTTTTCTGGCAGACCCCGCTTTCAGCCCGGCGCTGGGCCAGGTTGTGGCGGAAGTGCTGGATACCGCGGACGGGCTTTACCAACGCGCGGTCGCCGGCATCGATCAGCTGCCGGCCGGCTGCCGTCCGGGCATCGAGGCGGCGCGCCGGATCTACTCGGAAATCGGCGCGGTCATCCGGGCAAACGGTCTCGACAGCGTTTCCCAGCGAGCCGTGGTGCCGCGATCGCGCAAGATTTCACTGCTCGCGCAGGCCGCTTCTTCGGTGGTGCGGCGCAGCCGCAGCGATTATTCGCCGCCACTGAAAGAGGTCGCGTTCCTGGTGGACGCCGCGGCGGCGCGGTTTCGTTGAAGCTCGCCTGGATCGAAATCGGGATCGCGGGCTCGGTGCTCGGGCTGGCGCTGCTCGAGCTTTACAACCTCCGCCGCCTGCGCCTCCAGCGCGAGCGCGAAGCGCAGGAGAAACAGGCCACAAAGGGCACAGAAGTGCCGCCGCCGAAAGACGCCTGAGCGTCAGCGCTGCCGTCGGGTCTTGAAAGGCAGCAGGAACTGGACCCATCGCTGCCTGAACCGACGCAGCGACAGACTCTCATGCATCACCTGCTGGTCCGCAGCGGTGATCATCGAGCGCGTGTAGAAAGGTGTGTCCTCCAGCATCTTGACGGACGACACCGGCGGAGCCAGGTGCACCTCCCCATCCATCCCGTACAGTCCGCGCCGGAGGCGCTGCGCGGGCGCAACCTCATGCCGGGCGATCTTCCCCCGTGGGTCGATTCCCAGCGCGAGGTGGCTTGCTTCACCGTTGCGCGGCGTGGCGTTGTAGGTCAGCAGCGTCTGGTCAGCGTGATGGCTGCGGCTCCAGTTCCACAGCTCAAAACCCTCGTGCAGCGGCTCGGCGCCCTGGTTGGTGTCGAAGTAGCCTGAACCCCGCCACCGCCAGTCCGGCTGATCGAACTCGACCGTGACGTCACAGGAGGGCGCAAACGGCCACCACTGGTGCCGCTCTCGAGGATCGAGGTGGATCTGCGCCTGTTCGGGATCGGTGGTAAATCGCGGGTTGACCGTCACCCGGCCC
>JANQOZ010000006.1 GCA_028285525.1 Lysobacterales bacterium | reverse complement strand
GGCGCAGGTTAGCCCGCCCGATCCGACCGGCACGGATCTGCTGGACCTAAAGGAAATAACCGGCGCCGTAGAAATCGTCGATATGATCGAAACCGGCGCTAATCGCTATGACGTCGATCAGGCCACCGCAGCAGCAGCAGATTCGCTCAGCCTGGCGGCAAGCCAGGAGGTCAAGAAGCCAGAGCCACCGGTCAGCGAGGAGCAAGTCACCGGGCCAGCCAAAACTGGGCCGGCTCGCGCGGCGAAAGGCCGACGCATGGACCTGGAGCCCTTCTTCTCGGCGGCAGGTCTGTCCGGCGTTCGACTCAGCGAGCGCGAGCAGCGCGTACTGCTGCAACGACTCGGACTCATCATGCGCGAGTTAGTCTTGGGCGTTCAGGAATCGCTTCGACTTCGCTCACGTCAGAAAGCGCAGCTCAAGCTTGGCAACACCACCATACAGGCCCAGGAAAATAACCCACTTAAGTTTGCAGCGACTGCGGAGGAAGCTCTGCTAAAAACGCTGATTGAGGAGACTGACGGCTACTTAGCAGGTGAACAGGCCGTTCGCGCTGCTTTCCGAGACGTCTACGGTCACCAAAAGGCGCTGCAGATCGGATTTCAGTCGGCCTTAGTGAACTTCATCGAACGACTAGATCCCGAAGAGCTGCAGGGGAAGTTCGACCGGGGTATGAAACGGGGCGCGATCCTAGGCGCCACCAACAAAATGAAGTATTGGGACCTCTATTCTGAGCTTTATCAAGCCATGACCCAACACGCCGCGGACAGCCTGCCGCAGCTCCTTGCAGAAGCGCTGGCATCCAGCTATGAGGAAGAGATCGCCAAGCTAGAGGGAAGCGCCCATTCGGCCGAAGCGCCAGTAGACAAGGCGGCAAACTCCTAGCCCACCGTGCCCGCCCGGCATTGGCCGAGCCCATCTGCTATGTTGCCGCTAACCAAAAGTGGACGAGCACAGCATGCAACCCACCTTCGTCGATGAATTCACCCGTCAGGTCACGATCAGTCCAGCAACGACTGCCCTCGTTATTGTGGATATGCAGAACGCGAGCGGCAGCAGAACCCACGGCCTGGGCAAACTGCTCGCCGATCAAAACCGTCTGGCCGAAGCAGAGTATCGTTTCGGGCGGATCGAGAAGCTCATAGTCCCAAATATCAAACGACTCCTTGCCGCGTTTCGGCAGACGGGAGCACCCGTCATCTACGTTACTCTCGGACCCACTCAGGAAGACTTCAGTGACGCGCCCAAACACCTTCGGGCGTGGTTCGAGGCAACGAACAACGTCATGGGTCGGCCAGAACACCAAATCGTCCCTGGCCTGGAGCCCTTGGCCGGCGAACCCGTGTTCAACAAAGTCACGATTGGTGCCTTTGGCTCGACGGCCATCGAAAGCTATCTAGCCGCTCAAGGCATCGAGAACATCGTGGTAACTGGAGTCTCGACCAACAACTGCGTTGGCATGACGGCAATGGAAGCCTCGGATCGACAATACGGAGTTGTGCTGGTCGACGACGCGACCGGCACCTGCAGCGAAGAGATGCAGGCGGCAACTCTCAAAACTTTTCAGAGGCTTTGGGGCAGGGTTGCGAGCGTGGATGAGGTTATCGGTGAACTGACCGCGTCGGCCAAGGCAGCGA
>JANQOZ010000002.1 GCA_028285525.1 Lysobacterales bacterium | reverse complement strand
CGCCTGCTGGAGGAATTGCGCGCTTTAAGCCGGGACTGCGGGCTGCCGCTCACCGCCTGCGGCGACGTGCACATGCACCGGCGCGGCCGCCGCGCCCTGGCCGATACGCTGACCGCCATCCGGATCGGCAAACCGCTGAGCGCCGCCGGCGCGGCCCTGTCGGTGAACGGCGAGCGGCATCTGCGCCATCGCGAGGTGCTGCGTCGGGTATATCCACCCGAGCTGCTCGCGGAGTCGGTCCACATCGCCCGGCGCTGTCGCTTCACGCTGGACCAGCTCAACTACACCTACCCGCGCGAGCTGGTGCCCGATGGCCACACCCCGACCAGCTACCTGCGGGAGCTGACGATAGCCGGCATGGCCCGGCGCTGGCCGGACGGGGCAAGCGACAGCGTTCGCCAGCAGGTCGAGCACGAGCTCAAGCTGATCGCCGAGCTCAAATACGAGGCGTTTTTTCTCACCGTGGAGGACGTGGTGGCGTTTGCCCGCCGCCAGAAGATTCTCTGTCAGGGCCGCGGCTCGGCAGCTAACTCCGCGGTCTGTTACTGCCTGGGCATCACCGAGGTGGACCCGGCCCGCATGAGCATGCTGTTCGAGCGATTCATTTCCAAGGAGCGCAACGAGCCGCCGGATATCGACGTGGACTTCGAGCACCAGCGCCGCGAGGAGGTGCTGCAGTACGTGTACCGCAAATATGGCCGGCAGCGGGCGGCGCTGGCCGCCACCGTGATCAGCTACCGGCCGCGCAGCGCGATCCGCGACGTCGGCAAGGCGCTGGGCTTCGACCTGGAGCAGGTGGACCGGCTGGCGCGCAGCATCACCGCCTGGGACAGCCTGGAGGCCCTCACCGAGCGGCTGTCCGAATCGGGTTTTGACGCCCGCACGCCCGCCATCCAGCGGCTGCTGGTGCTGACGGGCGAGATTCTGGGGTTCCCCCGGCACCTGTCCCAGCACGTGGGCGGTTTTGTGATTTCCCAGCAGCCGCTGGCGGAGCTGGTGCCGGTGGAAAACGCGGCGATGGCCGACCGCACCATCATCCAGTGGGACAAAGACGACCTCGAGGCGCTGGGGCTGCTGAAGGTGGACTGCCTGGCCCTGGGCATGCTCAGCGCCATCCGCCGCTGCCTGGACCTCATCAGCCGCTGGCGCGGCCGCCGGCTGGGTATCGAGGATATTCCGGCGGAGGACCCGGAGGTCTACCGGATGATCCAGAAAGCCGACACGATCGGCGTCTTCCAGATCGAATCCCGGGCCCAGATGAGCATGCTGCCGCGACTCAAGCCAGCCTGCTATTACGACCTGGTGATCGAGGTGGCAATCGTCCGGCCCGGCCCGATCCAGGGCAAGATGGTGCACCCCTACCTGCGCCGCCGCCAGGGGAAGGAGAATGTCACCTACCCGTCTGAGGCGCTGAAGGAGGTCTTTGAGCGGACGCTGGGCGTGCCCATCTTCCAGGAGCAGGTGATGCAGCTCGCCATCGTGGCGGCCGGCTTCAGCGCCGGCGAGGCCGACCAGCTCCGCCGCTCCATGGCGGCCTGGAAGCGCCACGGCGGCCTGGATCACTTCGAGCGGCGCATCATCGAGGGCATGCGTGAGCGCGGCTACGACGAAGCGTTTGCCCAGCGCGTGTTCGAACAGATCAAGGGGTTCGGCTCCTACGGCTTTCCCGAGTCGCACGCGGCCAGCTTTGCGCTGCTGGTGTACGTGTCCTGCTGGCTGAAGTGTTTTGAACCGGCCGCCTTCTGCTGCGCCCTGCTCAACAGCCAGCCGATGGGTTTCTATTCTCCCTCGCAGCTCATTCAGGACGTGCGTCGGCACGACGTGACCGTACTGTCGGCGGACGTCTCCTTCAGCGACTGGGACAGCACGCTGGAGCCGGAGCCGGGCCGGCAGCGCACGCCCGAAGGCAGCCCGGCGCTGCGCCTGGGGCTGCGCCAGTGCAAAGGTTTTCCCGAGGCCGCCGCGCTGCGGCTTCTCGAGGCGCGCCAGGCCAGGCCTTTCAGCAGCGTCCAGGATCTGGTGCTGAGAGCCGGGCTCGATCGCAAGCAGCAGCGCTGCCTGGCGGAAGCGGGAGCGCTGGCCTCTCTGTCCGGCAATCGGCATCAGGCCGCCTGGGACGTGGCCGGCGTGGAGCATTTTCCCAAGCTGCTGGAGGGCAGCCGCATCGACGAGGCGCCGGTTCACCTGCGCGAGCCCAGCGAAGCGGAGAACCTGCTCGCCGACTACGCCAGCCAGGGCTTCACGCTGGGTCGGCACCCGCTGGCGCTGCTGCGCCCGATGCTGGAGCAGGAGCGGGTCTCGAGCGTCGAACGCGTGCAGGCCCGCCCTCACGGCACCCGCGTGCGCTGCGCGGGCCTCGTGACCTTGCGCCAGCGGCCGGGCACCGCCAGCGGGGTGACCTTCCTGACCCTGGAGGACGACACCGGCATGCTCAACGTGATCGTCTGGAAAGACCTGGCCGTGACCCAGCGGCGCGTGCTGCTGGCCAGCACGCTGATGGCGGTGGACGGTGTGCTGGAGTGTCAGGAAGGCGTCTGGCACCTGATCGCTGAACGGCTGCACTGCTTCGATCACCTGCTGGGTGATCTCAAGATCCGCGCCCGCAATTTTTGCTGATGGCCGTTCCCCGCACACCCCCGCTGCGACAGGGAGTAAAATGCCGCGCATGACGGCTTCCGGTCTCACGCCCGCCCCCTCGCTGGCCCGCTGGTATCAAACCACCCGATGGTTCACCTATCGCGGCCATCGCGTGGTCGCGCAGCAGCATGAATCGGATCAGGGTGAGGCCACGCTGCTCATCCATGGCTTTCCCACCGCATCGTGGGACTGGCACCCGATCTGGCCCGCGCTGCAGCCTCTTGGACCGCTGCTCGCGCCGGACATGATCGGCTTTGGCTATTCGGCGAAGCCCAGGGACTACAACTACTCGATCTGCGATCAGGCCCAGCTGTGCCTGTCGCTGTGTCGGGAGCTCAAAATCCAGCGGGTTCACCTGCTCGCTCACGACTACGGCGACAGCGTGGCTCAGGAGCTGCTGAGCCTGAAAACGCCAGACCTTGAGATCCTGTCGGTCTTCCTGCTCAACGGCGGCATCATCCCCGGCCTGCATCGCCCGCGGCCCGTCCAGCGCCTGCTGATCAGCCCGCTGGGCCCGCTGGTGGCGCGGCTGATCAGCCGCCAAAGCTTCTACCGCTCGTTTGCCGCGGTCTTCGGCCCCGACACCCAGCCGAGTGAGGCGGAGCTGGCGGCCTGCTGGCAGCTGATCGATCAGCACGGCGGCCGGCGGGTCATGGCGGCCATCAGCCAGTACAACCGGGAGCGGGACCAGCACCGGGATCGATGGATCGAGGCGGTGCGCGAGGCGCCCTGCCCGACCGGGGCCCTGATTGGCGACCTCGATCCCGTTTCCGGCGCTCACATGGCCGACGCGCTGGCGCAGGAGTTTCCGAAGCTTGAACTGACCCGGGACCCGACCATCGGGCATTACCCGCAGCTCGAGGCCCCGGAGTTGGTGAGCCGCTGCTACCTCCGCTTCCGGACAGGCGACGGATGAGCCACAAATCGGTATCCTTGCGCACCGCAGCGCAACGACGAACCAACCCCCCAGGAATTCTATGTCTCTAAGCCCCAACAGCCATGCGATCCCGCTCAGCCGGCGCCTCCTGATCGCCGCCATGCTGCTGGCCACGGGCTTTGCGCTGCCGGAGCTGGGACTTGCGCAGGAGGCCGCTGCTGATGGGCCAGCCCACAAGGGCCTGTTTTCGATTCTGCCGCCACTGCTTGCTATCGGGATAGCGCTGGTCTTCCGGCAGGTCATCCTGGCGCTGTTTATCGGCCTGTGGGTCGGCGCCTGGGCGGTCTATGACCTCAGCCTGGCAGGCTTGGGACAGGGCATGCTGGACGTAAGCCAGGTCTACGTTGTGCAGGCCCTGGCCGACGAAGGCCACGCCTCGGTGATCGTGTTTTCTCTGCTGATCGGCGGCATGGTGGGCGTGATCTCCAACAACGGCGGCATGCAGGGCGTAGTTGCCCGGCTGACCCGCTGGGCCCGCGACGCGCGTCGAGCCAGCCTGGCAACCGCGGGCCTCGGCCTTGCCATCTTCTTTGACGACTACGCCAACACGCTGGTGGTGGGTAACGCCATGCGCCCCGTGACCGACCGGATGGGCGTTTCCCGGGCCAAGCTGGCCTACATCGTCGACTCGACCGCTGCGCCGGTGACCTGCGTGGCGCTCATCACCACGTGGATTGGATACCAGGTGGGATTGATCGGAGATGCGGCAGAGAAAATTGGCATTGAAACAGATGCTTACCTGATCTTTCTCTACAGTTTGCAGTACAGCTTTTATCCATTTCTGGCCATTGCGTTTGTGTTCATCATCATCATGTCGCGCCGGGATTACGGTCCGATGGCGGGCATCGAGGCGGCAGCGAAGCCGCAGCTGCCGGCCGCGACGCCCGAGGGCTTAAGCGACCAGCCCGGGAGACCCGAACGGGCCATTAACGCCATTGCCCCGATCGCGGTGCTGGTGCTGGGCGTGATGTGGGGTCTCTGGGAAACCGGCGGCGGCGGTTCCGGCAAGACGCTGCAGCAGGTCATCGGCGACGGCGACTCCTACGCGGCTCTCGTCTGGGCGTCCACGGCCAGCTGCATCTTGGCCGTCGCGCTGACCGTGCTGCAGGGCATCATGACGCTGGAAGAGACGATGGAGGCCTGGCTCAAGGGCGCCGCGAGCATGATGACCGCAATCACGATCCTGGTCATGGCCTGGGCCATGTCCGGCGTGACCGACGCGCTTGGGACCGGTCAATTTCTGGTCGAGCAGCTCGGCGACGCGATCAACCCGGCCGTGCTGCCGACCCTGGTTTTCCTGCTCGCGGCGCTGACGGCCTTCGGTACGGGCACGAGCTTCGGCACCATGGGCATTCTGATTCCGCTCATCGTGCCTCTGGCGTGGGCCGTTTCAGGCGGTGCACCGCTCGAAGGTACGGGCGCCGCGGTGTTTTACGCCTCGATCGCGAGCGTGCTCGGCGGCGCCGTCTGGGGTGACCACGTGTCACCGATTTCCGATACCACCATCCTGTCGTCCATGGCGTCGGGCTGTGATCACGTTGAGCACGTCAACACGCAGCTGCCTTACGCGATGACCGTGGCGACCGTCGCTATTGCGGGCGGCCTGCTGCCGATCGGATTTGGCTTTCCCTGGTGGGCCAGCTTTGCGATCTGCCTGGCGGTGCTGATCGTGGCGCCGCGAGTGCTTGGCCGACCCGCCAAAGACGCCGAGGCGCTCGGGTCTACCGCATGAAGCTGCTGAATCCGCCCATTCCCGGAAACCCGGGTCGGCTGGCCGACTGGGGCTATCTGCCGGGCAGCGCCCTCGCGCTCGCCGTGGCGCACCAGGTGGCTGACCGTGGCCAATTTGTGCTGGTGATTACCGAGGACTCGCGCAGCGCGCAGATCCTGACCGACGAAATCCAGGCTTTCGGGCAGCTCGTGCTGCCGTTCCCCGACTGGGAAACCCTGCCCTACGATCAGTTTGCGCCTCACCCGGATATCACGTCGGACCGGATCTCGACGCTGTACCAGCTCAAATCCGCCACGCGCGGGGCCCTGGTCATGCCCGCCCAGGTGCTGGCTCAGCGCATCGCGCCACCCAGCTTTATCCACGGCCAGGGTCTGGTGTTGAAGATCGGTGATCGCTTCGATCCGGAACAGGAGCGCGCCCGGCTTGGGGCCGCGGGCTATCGCTGCGTCCCGCAGGTGAACGAGCGAGGCGAGTTTGCCGTGCGCGGCTCCCTGCTGGACCTCTTTCCGATGGGGGCTGAGCATCCGCTGCGCATCGAGCTGTTCGACGACGAGGTGGAGACAATCCGCAGCTTCGACCCCGAAACGCAGCTCAGCCTGGAAAAGATGGACCACATCGCGCTGCTGCCCGCACGCGAATACCCGTTCGACAAAGCTGGAGCGGACGCCTTCCGCGCGGCCTTCCGCAATCGTTTCGACGTTAACCTCCAGCACTGCGAAATCTATAAGGACGCCAAGGCCGGGGTGCCGGGCAACGGCATCGAGTATTACCTGCCGCTGTTCTTCGAGCAGACGGCCACGATCTTCGACTATCTGCCGGACCGCACGCTGCTGCTCCAGAGTGACCGCCTCGGCGAGGCACTGTCGGAATCCTGGCTGCAGCTCAACGCGCGCTATGAGGACCGGCGTCACGACGTGCGCCGCCCGATTCTGAGTCCAACCGAGCTACTGCTGAACCCCGAGGAGACGCAGGCGGTGCTCAGCCGTTTCGTCAGCGCCAGCTACAGCGCCAATCCAAAGGTTGAGCCACTGCTCAGCGTCAGACCGGCACCGATCACCGACCTCGAAGCGGACGGCGGTGAGGAGCGTCTCGCCGAGCAGCTGAGCGCCAGCAATGGTGCGGTGATTGCGGTGGCGAGCAGCGAGGGTCGGCGGCAGATCCTGACCGAGCACCTGCTCGGGCACGGACAGCATCCGGGCGCACTGGACCAGCTGACCGACTGGCCCAGCGTCGAGACCGGGCTGCACACCGCCGTTGGTCTCCTCAACACCGGCTTTGTGATGGAGGATGGACCAACCTTCCTCACCGAAACGGAGCTGCTGGGTCGGCGCAACACCGTGCTTCGCCGAGAGCGGCGAACCGGACGCAGCGCCGAGACCATCATCAGCGATCTGAACGACCTGAGCCCGGGCTCACCGGTCGTGCACGAGGACTACGGTGTCGGCCGGTATCAGGGCCTCAACCGTATGTCGGCCGGTGGCGTCGAGGCTGAGTTTCTCGCCCTGGAATATGCGGGCGGCGACAAGATTTACGTGCCGGTTTCCGCCCTGCACCTGATCAGCCGCTACACCGGCGCCGACCCCGAGCATGCGCCGCTGCACAAGCTCAGCGGGGATCAGTGGGCCAAGGCGAAGCGCAAGGCGGCCCAGAAGGTTCGGGACGTGGCCGCGGAGCTGCTCGAGCTGTACGCCCGGCGCGAGGCCCGGCGCGGCCGCGCCATGCCGATCGATCAGACAATGTACGCGCGCTTCTGTGCCGGCTTTGCGTTTCAGGAAACCGACGACCAGGCTAAAGCCATCGAGGCGGTCCTGGCGGACCTGGCGAGCGATCAGCCGATGGACCGGGTGGTCTGCGGCGACGTGGGCTTCGGCAAAACCGAGGTTGCGCTGCGCGCGGCGTTTGTCGCGGTGCAGGCCGGCAGCCAGGTGGTGGTGCTGGTGCCGACCACGCTGCTAGCCGAGCAGCACCGGCGCAGCTTTGCCGAACGCTTCGCCAGCTGGCCCGTGCGCGTGGAGGCGCTGTCGCGCTTTCAGTCCAAAGGCGAATCGGCAGCGGTGCTGAGCGATCTCGCCGAGGGCAAGGTGGACATCGTCATCGGCACCCACCGGCTCCTGCAGAAGGACGTGAAGGTCAAAAACCTGGGCCTGCTGATCGTCGACGAAGAGCAGCGGTTCGGCGTGCGGCAAAAAGAGCGCATCAAGCAGATGCGCGCTGAGGTCGATCTCCTCACCCTGACGGCTACGCCGATCCCCCGAACGCTCAACATGGCGCTGTCCGGGATGCGCGATCTGTCGATTATCGCCACCGCGCCGGCGCACCGCATGGCGGTCAAGACTTTCGTCGCGCAGTGGGATAACGGAACCATCAAGGATGCGGTGTCCCGTGAGCTCAATCGCGGCGGCCAGGTGTACTTTCTGCACAACGAGGTCAAAACGATCGAGCGCATGGCGCGCGAGCTTGAGGAGCTGTTTCCCCACGCTCGCACAGGCGTCGCGCACGGACAGATGGCTGAGAGCGAGCTCGAGCTCATCATGCGCGACTTCTATCAGCAGCGGATCAACCTGCTGGTGTGCTCAACGATCATCGAAAACGGTATCGACGTGCCGTCCGCCAACACGATCATCATCAATCGGGCCGACCGGCTGGGGCTGTCGCAGCTGCACCAGCTGCGCGGACGGGTGGGCCGTTCCCACCACCGGGCCTACGCCTACATGATCACGCCGCCGCCCAAGGCGATGACCGCGGACGCGATCAAGCGCCTGGAGGCGCTGGAATCGCTTGAGGAGCTGGGTATCGGCTTTACGCTGGCCACACACGACCTGGAGATCCGCGGTGCCGGCGAGCTGCTGGGCGACGACCAGAGTGGCCAGATCGCCCAGGTGGGTTTCCAGCTGTATATGGAGCTCCTGGAGCGGGCGGTCCGCGCAATGCGAGCCGGGCAGCTTCCTGAAGAGGACCTGCCGGAGGCCCACGGCTGTGAGGTGGACCTCTCGATCCCGGCGCTCATCCCCGATGCCTATCTGCCCGACGTCCACATGCGGCTGGTGCTCTACAAGCGGATCGCCAGCGCTCCGGACAACGAGGCCCTCGACGCAATCGCGGTCGAAATGATCGACCGCTTCGGGCTGCTGCCCGAACCGACCCAGCATCTGTTTACGGTCGCGCGGCTCCGCCAGAGTGCCGAAGCGCTGGGCATTCGACGCGTCCAGATGCACGATGGGGGCGGCATCATCGAATTCCTGGAAAGTGCTTCCGTCGAGCCGCTGACGCTCATCAAGATGGTGCAGAGCGAACCCAGCCGCTACGCCTTTGACGGTCAGCATCGGCTCAAGGTGAGCATGGACCTGGACAGCACGGAACAGCGTGTCGAGGCCGCCCAGCAGCTGCTTGCGCGGCTGAACCAGCGGCAGGCGGCATGAGCAGGCTTTCGATACCCGTTCGTGTCCTGGCGCCGCTGCTGGCGCTCGCGCTGGCTCCCGCCTGGGGCCAGCCGCAAGCGGGGGATTCAGACGATCCGCGGTACTACGTTGAAGTCCTGGTATTCCAGCGCGACACCGCCAGCGAGCCGCTGTACCGGTTCCCCGACGAGCCGGTTGTCGACCAGGCCCTGACCCTCTGGCCGCTGGTCGAGACCGGGCTGGCGATCAACCCCGAAAGTGGCCTGCTGGAACGAACCCTCGCCAGGCCACCCGCCGGTTATGCGCCGGACCGATGGCGCAGGCAGCCGTCGGACGCTGGCTATCGACAGCGCCCGGATCCGCGCTCCGGCGATACGTTTGAGTCGCGTGCTGAAGATGCAGCCGACGCGGTGCCGCCCAGGGATCCGTTGGACCCCGAAACCGAAGAGTTAGCGGACGGCGCGATCAATGCAGAAAGTCCAGCCTTCGAGCTGTTCCCCCCACCGGCGCCGCCGGCGCTGGCCCGCAGCGCGCCGCTGCTGCCGATGACCGACCTGTTTGTCGCGGTCCCGGCGGAGTCGCTGATCATGGTTCGTGAATGGCGCGCGCTCGGAGCCGAACCCGGCTTTACGCCGCTGACCCTGCGCGGCTGGCATCAGCCGGCGGCCACCTTTGGCGATCCACAGCCGGTCCGGCTGTTCGGCGGGCCGCTGCTGGATCGCGAGGAACTGGACAGCGCGGGCATGCTTTTGGGCGCACAAGCCCGGGAGCCGGTGTTCGCGGTGGACGGTACGGTCGCGCTGGAGCGCGGACGATTCCTGCATCTGCGTATCGACCTGGCGCTGCACCGGAAAGACCGTCGCGGCGCACCGCACTACGACGACATCAAAACGCTGCAGCAGCCGGGTAACTACACAACGCACCGCATCACCCAGCGGCGCCAGGTGACCCTCAATGCGGTCAACTATTTCGATCACCGCTTTTTTGGCGTGGTGGCGCTGGTTAAACAATGGCCGCTGGAAGGCGGCGAGCCACAGGAAAACCCATGACTCACAACAATCTCCTCACCCGGCTGCAGCTCGCCGCCGACACGGTCAACGAAGGCTGCTTTCACGGCGGCTGGGCGCCGGCGACCGGCGACGCCATCGATTCCTTCAGCCCGGCTTCCGGTGAACTCATCGCGCGTGTCGCGAGCACCTCGGATGCCGACTACAACGCCACGATGGAAGCTGCGACGGAGCTTGCAAAGGCCTGGGCCAAGGTCCCTGCCCCGGAGCGCGGGCAGGCGGTCCGCCTGGCCACCGAAGCGCTGCGGCTGAATAAAGACGCGCTGGGCTCGCTGGTCAGCCTGGAGATGGGCAAGATCAAGGCCGAGGGAGACGGCGAAGTGCAGGAGATGATCGACATCGGCGAGTTTGCCGTCGGTCAGTCGCGCATGCTCTACGGCAAAACCATGCACTCGGAGCGGCCCTCTCACCGCATGTACGAGCAGTGGCATCCGCTGGGGGTCGTGGGCATTATCTCAGCGTTCAATTTTCCGGTCGCCGTGTGGGCCTGGAACGCGTTCATCGCGGCCGTCTGCGGCAACGTGAGCGTCTGGAAGCCGTCACCCAAAACACCACTGTGCTCGGTGGCAACCATCAAGATCTGCAACCAGGCCCTCGAAGACGGCGGCTATCCGCCGATCTTCATGCTGTTCAACGACGGCAGCAACGAGCTGGCGCAGCAGTTTGTCGACGACCGGCGCGTGGACCTGATGAGCTTCACCGGCTCCAGCGCCGTGGGAATCAAGGTGGGCGCCCGGGTGGCCGCGCGCATGGGTAAGTCGCTGCTCGAGCTTGGCGGCAACAACGCCATGATTGTGGACCCAACGGCCGACCTGAAGCTGGCGGTGCCGGCCATCGTGTTCGGCGCCGTGGGCACCGCCGGCCAGCGCTGCACGACAACTCGCCGGGTGATCGCCCACGAGTCGATCATCGACGAGCTTGGCGCGACGCTGGCTGATGCCTACGGGCAGGTCCGCATCGGCGATCCTCTCGATCCCAAGACGCTGATGGGGCCGCTGATCGACCAGGACTCGGTAGACCGCTTCTCAAGCGCCGTGGCCGTCATCCGAGAGCAGGGCGGCGAGCTGCTCGCCGGTGGAGACGTCATCGAAGGCGCCGGCAACTTCGTTCAGCCGACGCTGGTCCGCGCCACCAGCGACATGCCGATGGTGAGCCAGGAGACCTTTGCCCCGATCGCCTACCTGCTTCCCTACAAAACGCTGGATGAGGCCATCGAGATCCAGAACAGCGTTCCCCAGGGGCTGTCCTCTTCCATCTTTACCACCGATCTGCGCGCCGCCGAGCAGTTCCTGTCAGCGGCCGGCAGTGACTGCGGCATTGCCAACGTGAATATCGGCACCTCGGGTGCTGAGATCGGCGGCGCCTTTGGCGGCGAAAAAGAAACCGGCGGTGGCCGCGAGTCGGGCTCCGATGCATGGAAGGCCTACATGCGGCGCCAGACCAACACCATCAACTACGGCAATGAGCTGCCGCTGGCGCAGGGCATCAAATTTGATCTTTAGGTCCGTGCTCGTCGAGGGCCTGCCGGCGCCGGCATCGCGGCAAGCACGCTGATGTACCGGCTGGCGCGATCGTGGCTGTTCCGCCGCGACCCCGAGCGGGCCCACGACCTGACGATGGCCGCGCTGGGCAAAGCCGGCGGCTTCGCCCGCGTGCTGGCGCACCGGCCGCCGCCCTGCCCGGTTGAGGTGATGGGGCTGCCGTTGCCAAACCCTATTGGGCTGGCCGCCGGATTGGACAAGGACGGCGAGGCGATCGACGGGCTCGCCGCCCTGGGCTTTGGGTTTCTCGAGCTCGGGACCGTGACGCCGCGGCCGCAGCCGGGCAACCCGCAGCCGCGGATGTTTCGCGTACCTGAGCAGCAGGCGCTGGTGAACCGGATGGGCTTCAACAACGCCGGTGTCGATCACCTCGTGGGGCAGATCCAAAAGGCGCGTTTCCGCGGCGTGATCGGCGTGAATATCGGAAAGAACAAAGACACCCCGAACGAGCGAGCCGTCGACGACTACGTTCACTGCCTGCGCCAGGCTTTTGCGGTCGCGAGCTACATCACGGTGAACGTGTCGTCGCCAAACACCGCCGGGCTGCGCGACCTGCAGGCCGGTGACGCCATGTATGCCCTGCTCTCCGACCTCAAGACCGAAGCCGAAGCGCTGGCGAGGAAACACGATCGCCGGGTTCCCATGGCCGTCAAGGTGGCGCCCGACCAGAGCCCAGAGTCGCTCGAAGCGCTGGTTTCAGCCATCAACCGGGCAGCGCCCGACGGCGTGATCGCGACCAATACCACCGTCGACAAGAGCGCCTTGGGCGATGATCCGGTCGCCGACGAGGCCGGGGGCTTGAGCGGCGCGCCTCTGCTGGAGCGCGCCAACGAGATACTCGCTGAGCTGCGCGGCCAGCTCGACGACCGGATCGACCTGATCGGCGTGGGCGGTATTACCCGGGGCGAGGATGCGGCTGCTAAGGTTCAACTGGGCGCGCGCGCGGTGCAGATTTACTCCGGTTTGATCTACCGCGGGCCTGAACTGCTGGGCGAGGCCGGACATGCTGCTGCCGATTACCTACAACGCTAGTCTCAAAGATCTCAACACCTTCGGCGTTCCCTCCGAGGCCTGGGCGCTGGTCAGCGTCGAACGCTGGCTGCAGGTGGCCCACGCCGTGGCGCTGGCTGAGGACGCCAACCGACCGCTCCTGATTCTCGGCGAGGGCAGCAACCTGCTGTTCCGCGGCGACTATCCCGGCCTGGTGCTGCGTATTCACAACCAGGGCTGTCAGATCGTTGACGAGCGCGATGGACAGGTCAAGATCCGCGTGGCGGCCGGTGAGCGCTGGCATGCGGTGGTGATGTGGGCGGCCAGCGAAGGGCTGTGGGGCATCGAAAACCTTGCGCTGATCCCCGGCATGATGGGGGCTGCACCGATGCAAAACATCGGCGCTTACGGCGCTGAGCTGGCGCAGGTGCTGACGCAGCTCAACTGCTACGACCGGGCCCAGAAGCGCTGGCGTACGCTGACCGGCGAGGCCTGCCGTTTCGGCTATCGAACCAGCCGATTCCGGGAGGCGGACGCCGAGCGGTTTGTGATCACCGAATGCGTGCTGACGCTTACGCGCGACGGCGAGCCGAATCTTTCCTACCCCGGCGTCCAGGCTGAGCTGGAGCTCCTGCGACAGCGTGCCGGCACCGGCGCCGACGCATCGGTCACACCGCTGGAGGTCGCGCGAGCCGTCAGTTCACTCCGGCGAAAGAAGCTCCCTAGTCCAGAGGTGGTCGGCAACGCCGGGAGCTTCTTCAAGAATCCGATCGTAACCGAGGCGCACTGCGAATCGCTCAAGACGGACCACCCGGAACTGCCGACCTACCCGGCCGAACCGGGCCACAAGAAGCTCAGCGCCGCCTGGATGATCGAAGCCTGTGGCTGGCGGGGCAAACGGCGCGGGGATGCGGGCGTCTCGGAGCGACACAGCCTGGTTCTGGTCAATCATGGTGAGGCGACCGGACAGCAAATCTGGCACCTGGCGCAGGAGGTGGCGCGCTCAGTCCACGACACTTTTGGGGTCAATCTGGAGCCCGAACCGCAGCTGCTGTAGACCGGGAGGCTGCCGTCCCCGGATGCACTAAGAACGTGGCAGCTGACGGCGGCGCCAAAAGACGTACAATCGGCGGCGTGAGTCGTCTTCCTGCCAGCGAAAGGGAACCGGGTTGATCAAATCAATCTTGCGCCGGGCGAAGGTACTGGTACTGCTGGCGGTGGTGCTCCAACCGCTGCCCGGAAACGCTGAGACGCCCGTCGGCGTCGCCCTCCTGACCGATGGCCCTGCCCTGCAGCTTGAGGAGGTGGAAGCGATTTTCCGCCAGGAGCTGCTGGATCTGACCGACGGCGAGTTTGCCGTGACCTTTCTCGACACGCCGGCGGACTGGTCGGCAGCGGGCATCGATGCGGCCCTTGACCGCGCCTACCAGAATCCCGAAGTCGACCTCGTGTTGGTGGTCGGTTTTGCCGCCAACCAGTATCTGGTCAATCGAACCCGGTTCGATAAACCCACCTTTCTGCCGCTGGTCTTCAATCCGAATCTCGAGGAAAACGCCCAGTTTGAGGAAGGCTCCGGCCGCCCTAACCTGAATTTTCTGTCCGATCGGGTGACCTTCCGCGAAGACCTGGAGGCCTTTCAGCGCGTCTCGCCGTTCGGCAACGCTGCGCTTTTGGCCGACGCGGTAATCATCAACTCAAGCCAACGCGCCGCCGAAGCTGTGCAGCGACTGGTGGAGACCAGCAACCTGTCTTTCGTCGGCCATGACGGCAATGACCACCGCCTGAGCGACCGCCTGCCCCCGGGCACCGACGCCGTTCTGCTGGGCGGTTTGCCGCGGATGCCGGATCCGGCGTTCGACCGGATGCTGACCGAGCTGCAGGAGCGGGGGCTGCCGGTCTTCAGCCTGGTGAGCGACACCGCGCTGGCACGCGGCGCGCTGGCGGCCAACACCGACCAAACCGACTATCGCCGCCTGGCGCGGCGCAACGCGCTCAACATGCAGGCGGTGCTGCTGGGTGAACGGGCGCAGGACCAGCGGGTCTACTACGAACGCAAACGCCGGCTGACGATCAACATGGACAGTGCGCGGGCGATCGGCCTGTCGCCTCGCTTCGACGTGCTGAGTGAGGCGGAGCTCATCAATGAAGAACCGGCTGCCGCAGGTCCGGAGCTGACGCTGCTTTCCGTGGCCCGGCTGGCGCTCAGCGAGAACCTGGACCTGGCGGTGTCGGAGCTCGACATTCGGATTGGCGAGCAGAGCGTCCGGTTTGCTCGCTCCAATCTCCTGCCGCAGATCAATCTCGGCGGCAGCTATACGGTCAGGCGAGACGACGAACTGGCGAGAAACTCCCTGTTTCCCGAACGGGCAACGGCCGGCGTGGCGAGCCTCAACCAGCTAATCTACTCCGAGGCAGCCCGGTCCGGCTATCAGCAGGAGCAGTTTTTCCAGGAGGCGCGCATCGCGAGCTTCGGGATCGACCGGCTGGATCGGCTGCTGGACAGCACCACCGCATTTCTGCAGGCGCTGCGTGCGGTCAACCAGCTTCAGATTCAGCAGGACAATCTGAACCTGACCCAAACCAACCTTGAGCTTGCCAGGGACCGCGTGCGGGCCGGTTCAGCCAGCAACGCGGACATCTATCGCTGGGAAGCCCGGCTTGCCGGAGCGCGATCAGACGTGCTGGCGGCGCTCGCGGCCAGAGACCAGGCTTTCGACGCGCTGAACCGGATCCTGAACCAGCCGATGGGCACCCAGCTGCGGCTGGCTCAGCCCGCTCGAGATGATCCGTTTACGATGACCGGCGAGGAGTTTGAAGGCCTGATCAGCAACCCCCGTCGCTATCAGTGGTTCGTCGACTTCAGCGTGGAGAAAGGGCTGGAAAACGCCCCGGAGCTGGCCGGAATCGACTCCCAACTGGACGCCATCTCGCGGGACGTGCTGGCGCGACAACGGGCTTTCTGGGCGCCGGACGTCAGCCTCCAGGCCCAGTACACCGACAGCATCGACGCATCCGGCCTGGGCGCGGGGACGCCTTTGGACGAGCTGGACGACTGGAGCGTCTCGGTCAACGCGAGCTGGCCGCTGCTCGATTCGGGCGCACGCCGCTCCCAGCTTTCCCGCGCCAGACTCCAGCAACAGCAGCTGATGACCCAGCGCCTGGCCACCGAACAGCGCGTCGAGCAGCGGATTCGGGCGGCGATGTACGCGGCTCAGGCGAGCTACGTGAACATCGACCTGTCCGAGCGGGCCGCCGTCTCCTCCCGGCAGAATCTCGAGCTGGTATCCGACGCCTACCGTCAGGGCACTGTCTCGATCATCGACCTACTGGATGCACAGAACCAAAGTCTCCAGGCGGACCTCGCGGCCAACAATGCGGTGCAGGACTTCCTGATCGACATCATGAATTACGACCGCGCTATCGGGAGCTTCGACTTTCTGCGCCCGCAAAGTGAACAGCAGGAGATCGGCCGCATGCTGACCGACTACATCGAGCAACGCGAGGCGCAGCGCGCCGCCGAGAGGGTTCAACCATGAGGAACGCCACAACCGCTGCGTCGGTGCTGGCGCTAGCGCTGACCGCCTGCCAGGAGGCTCCCGCACCCACCGCGGAGGATGAGCTCCGGCCCGTTCGGGTGATGGTCGTCGCTGACGGCTCGGAAAACCGATCGCGATCGTTCAGCGGGATTTCGCAATCGACGCAGGAGTCGCGCATGAGCTTTCGCGTCAGTGGAACGGTGATCGAGATGCCGGTCCAGGTCGGTGACCGGCTGCAGGAAGGTGAGCTGATCGCTAGGCTCAACCCTTCAACCTACGAGCTGACCGTCCAGCAGTCGGAAGCGACGCTGGCACAAGCGCTGGCCAATGAACGCAACGCCGAGGCCAACTACAGCCGCGTCAAAGAGCTTTATGAGAACACCAACGCGTCACTCAACGATCTGGACAGCGCGCGGGCGGGCGCCGAGTCCGCCCGGGCGCAGGTTCGGTCAGCTGAGAAATCGCTGGAGATCGCCGAGCTCAACCGGTCTTACACGGAGCTGGAGGCCGCCTCGGACTGCACCGTGGCGTCCGTCGCGGTCGAACTGAACGAAAACGTCAATTCGGGGACAACGGTAGCCACGGTGAACTGCGGCTCGGGAATCGAGGTAAGCAGCAGCGTACCGGAGAGCCTGATTGCCGGGCTCGAGCTGGGGATGGCGGGGAAGGTCCAGTTCGACGCGGTGCCGGGGCGGTCCTTCGAGGCGCAGATCACAGAACTGGGGCTGGCGGCCGCCAGCAGCTCAGCAACCTTCCCGGTGGTGGTTGGCGTCAACGGGACCGACGGCCGCGTGAAGCCGGGCATGGCGGCTGAGGTGACCTTCGAGTTTCGCAGCGGGCAGTCGCCGGACACCCACCTGGTTCCTGCGGCCGCCCTGATCAACGATGAGCGCGGCACCTTTCTGTACCTGGCGCGGCCCACGGCAGACGGTCGGGCGACGATTGAGCGGCGGCCGGTGACGGCCGGCGAGCTCACCGCCGGCGGCGTCGAAATCCTGACCGGCCTGAACCCGGGTGACCAGGTGGTAACCGCCGGGGTCTCGGTGATCCGCGAAAGCCAGCTCGTCCTGCTGCCGGGGGCCTGAACCTTTTGAGCCTCACGTCCGCGGCGATTGACCAGAACCGTGTAACCGCGGTGCTGGTCACACTGTTGATTATGGCCGGTGGCTTGGCATACGTGGCCCTGCCGAAAGCACAGGATCCCGGCTTCATCATCCGCACCGCCGTTGTGACCACCCAGCTTCCTGGCGCGAGCCCTGAGCGTGTGGAGCTGCTGGTCACGGACAAAATCGAGAAGAAAGCCCAGGAGATGCCGGAGGTCGACAATATCCAATCGGAGTCCCGTACGGGCATTTCGATCGTCAAGGTCAACTACAAAGAAAGCTATAAGCAGATGCGGCCGATCTTCGATGATCTTCGCCGCAAGATCGAGGATGTGGCCCAGGACCTGCCCGACGGCGTCACCGGCCCGTTTGTGAATGATGAATACGGGGACGTGTTCGGGAGCGTCTACGCCCTGACCGGGGACGGCTTCAGCAACGCGGAGCTGAAAGACGTCGCTGACGCTATCCGCGATCGGCTGCTGAAAGAGCCCGACATCGCCAAGGTCAGCATTCACGGCGCGCAGGACGAGGTGGTTTTCGTCGAGTATGCGAACGCGCGTCTCACTGAGCTCGGACTGACGCCCCAGAGCCTGTCCAACGTGCTGGCGAGCCTGAACATCCTGTCTTCAGGCGGCAACCTGACCAGCGGTCGCGAAAGGATTGTGCTCGAGCCAACCGGAAACCTCGAATCTTTGGAGGAGCTCAAGCGAACGGTGATCGAGCTGCCGGGCAGCTCGGTGGTCTACCTCGGGGACATTGTCGACATCTCGCGGGGCTACCGCGATCCGCCCGAAAGCCTGACCTTCGTCAACGGCGAGCCCGCCCTCGCGCTCGGGATCTCGCTGCGTGATGGCGGCGATATCCTCAAGCTGGGGGAGCGGCTGGATGAGCTGATGCCGCAGATCCAGGCGAGCTTCCCCTGGGGTATCGAGATCGAAAAAATCTGGTTCCAGGCCGACCTCGTCACCAAGAGCGTCAGCGACTTCACCAGCAACCTGCTCCAGGCCATCGGAATTGTGGTCCTGGTCATGATCGGATTCCTCGGGCTGCGCACCGGGCTGGTTGTGGCTGCCCTGATCCCCAGCACCATGATCATCACGTTTTTTGTGATGGACCTCTTTGGGATCACGGTCAACCAGATCTCTCTGGCGGCGCTGATCATTGCCCTGGGCCTGCTGGTGGACAACGCCATCGTGATGGTCGAGTCCGTGCTGGTGAAGCGAGAACGCGGCATGAGTGCCGTCCAGGCAGCGGTGGAGTCAGGCCAGGAGCTCAAGGCTCCGCTGCTCGTTTCGTCGCTGACCACCGGCGCGGCCTTCATGCCCATTGGCCTGGCCGAATCCGCGGTCGGCGAATACACCGCGGATATCTTTTACGTTGTGACCATCGCACTGCTGATCTCCTGGCTGCTGGCGATGACCATCATTCCCCTGCTCACGACCGCGGTGTTGAAGGTCAAGCCTCTGGCGTCCGACGGTCAGGAGGAGGAATACAGCGGCAGGTGGTACACCCTTTACCGATCAGTGCTCGGCTGGGCGCTCCGAAACCGCCTGCTTTTTCTGGGTGCCGTGGCAGGGAGCTTTTTCAGCGCGATTATGCTGCTGGGGCTGGTCCCCTCGCAGTTTATTGCGCCGTCCGAAGACCCGGTCTTCACCGGCAAGCTCGAGTTGCCGCTCGGCACCTCGGTAGAAGCCAGCGAGGGCGCGGTTCGCGATCTCAATCGGTATGTGGAGACGCAATACTATCGGCCCGCCGACGGCGACCCGCTGCTGAAAAACTGGATGATTTTTGTCGGCGAGGGCGGCCCGCGCTTTACGCTGGCGCTCGATCCGCCAACCCAGAACCCCGCAAACTCCTTTCTGATCGGCAACACGGTTGCTGGCAAAGACGTTGAGCGGGTCATTCCCGGGATTCAGGAGTACCTCTTCACCAGGCACCCGGACATGGGCAATCAGCTTGCCCGGCTCGAAAACGGGCCGCCCGTGGGGTATCCCATTCAGATTCGACTGTCGGGGCCGGAATTCAACGGCCTGTACGAGGCGGCCAAAACCATCACCGACCAGCTCTACTCGTACCCCGGCGTGCTGGCGGTCAAAAACACTTGGGGCCTGCAGACCAAAAAACTGATTGTTGCGATCGATCAGGAGCGCGCCCTGCGGGCCGGCGTGACCAGCAGCGATGTCGCCTATTCGCTGCGAGCGGGCCTCACCGGCATTGAGCTGACGCAATACCGCGAGGACGATCTGGAGATTCCAGTAACGCTACGCACGGTCGCCTCCGACCGGCAGGACATCAGCAAACTGGACGGCCTCAGCATCTACTCCCAGACCCGGGGTGCCCCCGTTCCGCTGAAGCAGGTGGCCGATATTCGTCTTTCCTTCGAACCGGGAATCATCGAGCGACGCGATCGCGACCGAACCCTGACCCTAAAGACGCAGCTCAAAGAGGGTGTGACGGCCGCGGAGGTGAACGCCGACCTGATTCCCTGGCTCGCAGCGCTGGACCTGCCGCAGAACTACACCTACGAGATCGGCGGTGAGTCAGAAACGTCGGGCGACGCCAATGCGTCGATCATCGCCAAACTTCCGGTGGCCCTGATGGCGATCATTTTGCTGCTTGTCTACCAGTTCAATTCGGTTCGACGGCCGATCATCATCCTGCTGACGATCCCGCTGGGGATGATCGGCGTCACGATCGGCCTGATCGTGGCCCGTTCAAGCATGGGGTTCTTTACGCTGCTGGGGATCATTGCCCTGTCCGGCATCATCATCAACAACGCCATTGTGCTGATCGATCGCATCAAGACCGAAATCGAGGAACTGGGGAAACCTCCGGGCGAAGCGGTGGTGGCCGCGTGTGTGCAGCGCTTTCGCCCGATCATGCTGACAACCGCTACCACGGTCCTAGGGATGATGCCGCTATGGTGGGGCGGCACCGCCATGTTTAAGCCGATGGCGATCACGCTGATTTTTGGACTGCTGTTCGCCACCATGCTGACGCTGCTGGTGGTGCCGACACTTTATTCGCTCCTGTTCCGCGTGCGCTACGCGAAATCCTGACAAGCGGAAGCAGCGTCTTCCGGCGGGGGGATCAGACCACGCGGAGGCGGTCGGCGGCGAAGTTCTCGAAGCGCGTGTACTGGCCCAAAAAGGTCAGCGGCACGGTGCCCGTGGAGCCGTTTCGCTGCTTACCGAGAATGATCTCGGCCTTGCCTTTGTCCGGGCTGTCCTCGTTATACACCTCGTCCCGATAGATGAAGGCGATCACGTCAGCATCCTGCTCGATCGATCCGGATTCCCGGAGATCGGCCATAACCGGTCGCTTGTTGGGCCGCTGCTCAAGCGCGCGGTTGAGCTGGGACAGCGCGATCACCGGGACGTTCAGCTCCTTGGCCAGTGCCTTCAGGGAGCGGGAGATCTCAGCGATTTCCGTGGCGCGGTTTTCGCTGTTCCCGGGGACCTGCATCAGCTGCAGGTAGTCGATCACGATGAGGCCCAGATTATGTTCGCGCTTCAGTCGTCGTGCCCGGGCCCGCAGCTCGGTGGGTGACAGCGCCGGCGTTTCGTCGATAAACAGGTTGGTGTTCACCAGCATGTTCATGGCCGAGGTGAGCCGCGGCCAGTCGTCGTCGTGCAGGTTTCCGGTTCGCAGCCGCTGCTGGTTGATCCGCCCAAGACTCGACAGCAGCCGCATGACGAGCTGGTGCGAGGACATTTCCATGGAAAAGACCGCAACCGTCTCACCGCCCGAGATCGCCGCGTGTTCAGCGATGTTGAGGGCGAAGCTGGTTTTGCCCATCGCGGGTCGGCCGGCCACGATGATCAGATCCGAGCGCTGCAGTCCGGCGGTCTTTTCGTCGAGATCGTGAAACCCGGTGGCGACGCCGGTGATGTTGCCGTCGAGCTCGGTCAGGTACTCGATCTGGCGGAAGGCTTCTTTTACACCCTCCCGGACGTGTTCAAAACCCGCCTGCTGGCGGGCGCCCTTGTCACGGATGTCGAACACCTTTTTCTCGGCAGACTCGAGCAGCTCAGCGCTGCTGCGTCCTTCGGGATGAAAGGCGTCACCCGCAATTTCATGGCTGACGTCGATCAGCTGGCGCAGGATCGACTTTTCGCGAACGATTTTGGCATAGGCCTGGATGTTGGCGGCGCTGGGCGTGTTGTTCGCCAGCGAGATGAGATAGGCCGGGCCGCCGGCATGGTCCGACTGCTCGTTCGATTCGAACCATTCGCCCAGCGTGATGGCGTCGCAGGGCTGTTCGTTCTGATGGAGGTGGCTCATCGCGCGGAAGATCACGCGGTGATCGCGCCGGTAGAAGTCGTCCTCGGTCACCAGATCCGCAACCTGGTCCCAGGCGTCGGTGCTGATCATCAGGCCGCCAAGCACCGCCTGCTCTGCCTCAACAGAGTGTGGTGGTACCCGGATAGACTCAGCGCTAACGGCCAACATGCACCTCGGGGCCGGTTACGCAGCGCCGCGGCAGGCCGCTGAGGCGACTATCGTGCGGGCCGGGCGCGGGGCCCGGAACGTTTTCGGATGGGGTGCTCTGCAGCACCCGATCAGGTTTCGTCGCCGGCGACTACCAGGTTGATCTGCGCATCGACGTCCGCGTAGAAGTGCAGATCGATCGTGTACTCACCCGCCTGGCGGATCAGCCCCTCCGGCAGCAGCACCTCTGCCTTGTCCACGGCGAAGCCTGCAGCGGTCAGCGCTTCGGCGATCTCGCGCGTGCCGACCGATCCGTAGAGCTTGCCTTCAGCGCTGGAGTTAGCGTGAATGGTGATCGTCTGATCGGCTACCGCATCCCGACGCGCAGCTGCCGCATTCTGGCGCTCTGCAGCGCGAGCCTCGAGCTCTGCGCGACGGGTTTCGAAGTGCTCCCGGTTCGCCTTGGTCGCGGGAACCGCTTTGCCCTGGGGCACCAGGAAGTTGCGGCCGTAACCGGCTTTCACCTTGACCACATCACCCAGACCACCGAGATTCTGAATGTTTTCCAGCAGAATCAATTCCATCGTCTTGCCTCACGTTCAATGGCGTCGTCCAGCAACGCCGGGTTACTCGCTATTCGCCGCCTGCCCCGCGGGGGCCTCGGCGTCGAAAATCCAAATACTCGTTCAACATAGCCGCCAGCGGAAACAGCAAAAACAGCATGTTGTTACCGCCCCAGGTCAGCGCACACAGCAGGTACGCAGCCCAGAGCCAGGCGGCCCCCAGGCCGGCCCGCGCCACCAGCCAGTGGATCAGCGCAAACGCCGGCACCAGCCAGACATACAGCAGCACCGCCGCGATACTCAGCGGCAGGTCCTGACCCAGCGCGGCCGCCAGCATAAACGCAGCGGCGGATCCCAAGGCCAGCGGCCGTCCGAGGCTCAGCGCCTGAAACTCCTGGCGGAACCCCTCGGGGTTTACCAGCTTCGCCTGCCAGCTGCGTCCCCAAAAAAGGCTCAGCGTCAGCAGCAGAAACAGGCTGCCAAAAAACTGCCCGGTAACGCCACGCCACTGGAGCGCTTCAGCCATCTGGCCAAGCTGAGCCGCCAAATCGCTTTGGCCCGACTCAGCGGCGGCCTGAACCACCTCGTCAAACAAGGCTCGCCAGAACTGCTCAGGGCTGTCCACGGCAAGCCAGAACAGCAGCAGCGCCAGCAGCGCCAGACCCGCCATGGTCAGGACCGCCAGCGTCAGGCTGCGGCTCTGATCCAGGGTCCAGGCGCTCGCCAACGCCGCGGCCAGAAATGCCGTCGGCAGCAGCATGCCGTTGCCCGGCGCGTAACCCGCCGCCGCCGTCATAACCGCCAGCAGGATCAGGCCCGTGGCGGTCACGACCAGCCCTTCGGCCAAACCCTTTCGCAGGGTCACAAAGGCGGCAACCGCGCCAGCCAGCACAAGCCCCAGCGGCAGCAGTGCCGCCACGACGAGCCCCAGCGCCAGCATCAGGATCGCCGACAGCCGGCTGCGGTCGATCAGCGGCGCCAACAAACCCGCTTCCCGCCAGCTCTAGCTGGGGTCCAACAGCCCCCGTGCGGACCTTGGTTCGCCACGGGCGCCGCGAGGGTCCTCGCCCTCAGTGGTTGTCGGTGTAGGGCAGCAGCGCCAGGTAGCGGGCCCGCTTGACGGCGGTGGCCAGCTGTCTCTGGTAGCGTGCTTTAGTTCCGGTAATCCGACTGGGAACAATCTTGCCGGACTCGCCCACATACTGCTTGAGCGTGGCCAGATCCTTGTAATCGATTTCCTTAACGCCGTCCGCGGTAAAGCGGCAGAATTTTCTCCGACGGAAAAAACGCGCCATGATCAGGCCTCCTGCTCAGTGTTGGTTTCTGACTCGGCGTCGCCTTCAGACTCGGCGGCACTCGCTTCTTCGCTGCCGGCGTCCGCTTCTTCGGCGGCGCTTTCAGCGGCTTTCTTTTCAGCTTCTGCGGCAGCCTGCGCCCGCGCGGCCGCGCTGGCAGCCTGGCGCTCAGCTTCCGCCTTCTCACGCTGGTCCTTCTCTTCCTTGGCCTTCAGCATCAACGACGATTCGGTGATGGCTTCGTTGCGGCGGATGACCATGTTGCGTAGAACCGCATCATTGAAGCGGAAAGCGGACTCGATTTCGGCGAGCACCTCGGCGCTGCACTCCACGTTCATCATGACGTAGTGCGCCTTGGCGAGTTTCTGAATGGGGTATGCAAGCTGGCGACGGCCCCAGTCTTCCAGTCGGTGGATGACGCCTTCGCCGCCTTCGATGATGCCGCGGTAGCGCTCGACCATGGCCGGCACCTGTTCGCTCTGGTCCGGATGAACCAGAAACACGATTTCGTAGTGTCTCATTGTGTGTCCTTTCGGTATAAGCCCCCTCACGTGCCCTAAAGTTGGGCCCTCGAGTGGAGCAAGGAATCAGACTGGTCAGCTCTCCGACCAGCCAAGCCGCGCGATTCTACGCCCTTAGGCGGGCGCTGTGCAAGTGGAGGAGAAACGCGACGTACGGTCGAGCAGGACTATTTCTTAGGCCTCTTCTTCGGCCAGGGTAAAACTTTCGCCGCAGCCGCAGGCCTCGCCAGCCTGAGGGTTGTCGAACACGAACACCCGGTTGAGGCCCTGCGTCACAAAATCGATTCGCGTGCCGCTTAGCAGGGGCAGCAGCTCCCGGCGAACAACCAGGGTCACATCATCCTGCTGGAATGCCTGATCGAGCTCTGTGTCGACACCGTCGGCCAGCGACACTTCGTGCGCATAGCCAGAGCAGCCGGTACGCGTGAGGTCCAAGCGCAGGGCCGGCTGTCCCTCCCGGGCCAGATAACGTCGTACGTGCGCCAGCGCCTCATCGGTCAGGGTGATCGCAGCGCTGTCGTGGGCAGCTTCGGTGGCAGCATTGTTCGCGTTCATGACCCTTAATATGCGCGCTTCGGTCCGCCTATTCAAGATGGCCTGCCAGGGCGCGCTCGCGGGACGCTGGTCCCGCCCCACCGCGCTGGTATGATCTGCCGTTTTCCCGAGCTTGGAAGCTGGCCGTGACCGACATTCTCTCTATCAAACAGCTGCTCGACGGCGCTCAGGCGATCGACAGCGAAGTGACCGTTCAGGCGTGGGTTCGCACCCGGCGCGACTCCAAGGCGGGGTTTTCTTTCCTGCAGCTGTCCGACGGCTCGTGCTTCAGCGGTATTCAGGCCGTGGTCGACGCCAACATGGAGAACTATGCCAGCGAAGTGCAGAAGCTGACCACCGGCTGCTCCGTGGCCGTGCGCGGTAAGCTGGTCGAGTCAAAGGGGCGCGGGCAATCGCTCGAGATTCAGGCCTCGGAGGTGCAGGTGCTGGGCTGGGTCGAAGACCCGGACACCTATCCGATTTCGCCCAAGCAGCACAGCTTCGAGTATCTCCGGGAGGTGGCCCACCTGCGGCCGCGGACCAACACGTTTGGCGCCATGACGAGGGTCCGTCACACGGTGGCACAGGCCATCCATCGCTATTTCCACGAGCACGGCTACTTCTGGGTCAATACGCCGATCATCACGGCAAGCGACGCCGAAGGCGCCGGCGAGCTGTTTCGGGTGAGCACCCTGGACCTCGCCAACCTCCCGCGAGGCGACGACGGCGCGGTTGCGTTTGAAGAAGACTTTTTTGGGCGCGAAACGTTCCTCACGGTTTCCGGCCAGCTCAACGTGGAGGCCTATTGCCTCGCGCTGAGCAAGGTGTACACCTTCGGCCCGACCTTCCGCGCGGAGAACTCCAATACCTCCCGCCATCTGGCCGAATTCTGGATGATCGAACCGGAGCTGGCGTTTGCGGACCTCGGCGATCTGGCAGACCTGGCCGAGACGTTTTTGAAGTTCGTGTTTGCCGCGGTGCTGGACGAGTGCGCTGACGACATGGCTTTCTTCCAGAAACATATCGAAAGCAACGCCATCAAGCGCCTGGAGCAGATCCTCACCGGCGACTTTGCCCGCATGGACTACGGCGAAGCCATCGAGCTGCTGACCAAGGTGCAGAAACGTTTTGAGTATCCCGTGAAGTGGGGACTCGACCTGCAGACCGAGCACGAGCGGTTCCTGAGCGAGCAGTACGCCCGCAGGCCCGTTGTGGTTATGAACTACCCAACGGAGATCAAGGCGTTTTACATGCGCAAGAACGACGATCAGAAGACCGTCGCCGCCATGGATGTGCTGGCCCCGGGCATCGGTGAAATCATCGGCGGTTCCCAGCGCGAGGAGCGGCTCGACGTGCTTGAGCAACGCATGGCGGGCCACGGGATGGATCTCAACCAGTACAGCTGGTTTCTGGACCTGCGTCGCTACGGCACCGTGCCTCACGCAGGTTTCGGACTGGGCTTTGAGCGCCTGGTCAGCTACATCACCGGCATGCAGAACATCCGCGACGTGATCCCCTACCCCCGCGTTCCCGGTAACGCTGACTTCTAGTGGGCCGTGCGGAAAGTTCTGTGCCTTCAGTCCATCGCTGGGCTCGTCTGGCAAGGCGCGAGCCGCAGCCAATGGCCGTAGTCCTTGGCAAGGTTCGCAACGCGGCCAGGCGTGCCCAGCGATGGACCCGTAGGGCGAGCCCGTCAGGCGCCATGCCGGCGTTGATCCGCCGCGGCCATAGCTACGGCTATGACCCCGACGAATCGCCTTGGCCTGACGCCTGACACGCTCGCTGAAGTGACAGAACTTTCCGCACGGCCCACTAGTTTCCTGAGGCGACCTCGTAGCCGAACTGCTCGCAGTAGGGGCCCAGCTCGTCCATCACGGGCTCAAGCTCGGCCCGGTAGTTGCGCCAGCGGTAGCTTGAGCTGGCGTAAAGCGGCTGACTCACCTGATGGTAGCTGGGCGTATTGATCAGGCCGCGTCCACTCGCCTGACCCACGTTGTCGAGCACGCATTTGTCCCACGGCAGGCCGAGGAAGGTGAGCAGCGTACGCATTCGATCCTCTGGCTCCAGTACGAGCTCCTCATAGCGGCTCTCAACGATGTTCAGCGACAGCAGCGACCGGTACCGCGCCCACAGGTCCATCACTCGACGGTAAACCTCGCTGACACCCCGCAGCGTGGTGTAGCGGAGCATAAACGGCGACAGCGTGAAGTCCTGCATGAAGCAACTCAGCACCACGTCCAGCGGGTGCCGCAGGGCAAAGATGATCGGCGCGCCGGGAAACAGTCGCTTGATCAGGCCAAGGTGCACGGTATGCAGCGGAGACTTGTCGAGGAGCAGCCGATCCCGATCCGGAGTGAAGCCGGTCAACCTTTCAACTTCCAACCAGTAGCGCTGCCGCCAGCCGGCAACCACGTCGTCAGCGGCGGTTGCCAGCGTCTCCGGGTACGACCGAATCTCTCCAACCACGGCGTTGAGCGCCGGCTGCTCTTCAATGACGTCGACCTGGGGGTGAGCGCCCAGCATCGTATCCAGCAAGGTGGTACCGGAGCGCTGGAAGCTCAGCAGGAAAGCAGGTTCCCTGGTCGACAACGTCGGCTCTTCCACCGGCCAGCGGGTGACCAGCGCCGGCGTGAACGCCTCCAGCAGCCGACCCATCGCCGGAAACAGGCCGTCATCCCCCGACGCGCCTCGGCGCCAGTCTTCCGCGGCAATCGCGTTGCCCCGCTGATAGTACTCAAACGCTTCGCCGTAGCGGCCGAGACGATCCAGCACCTGGCCCCGCAAAAAATTGCCGTCACGCTGAACCTGTCGCGGCGCCTCGGTCAGCGCGATACCGTCGAGGGCGGCGAGTGACTCCGGATACTGTTTCTGCCGCTGCAGCAGCCTGGCCCGGGTCAGCGCGAGACCCCCATGGTCCGGGAAGCGCGCCTGCGCGGCCTCGAGCGTCTCAGCACACGCCGGGAGACGGTTGGCCAGCTCCAGCAGGGCCGCCAGGTTGGTCCACGCGACTGCCAGATCAGGGTCCAGCTCGAGCGCGCGCCGCAGCGCCTGCTCGCCTTCATCCAGACGTTCGAGGGCCGTCAGCTGCGACCCGAGACTGTTCCAGGCTTCAGCCGAGTCTGGCGCCAGCTCCGTCGCCCGCGTGGCTGCCGCCAGCGCCTCGTCAAACCGATTCAGTCCGGCCAGCGCCTGGCCGCTGAGTCGCCAGGCCGTCGCGTTGGCGCGATTGAGCTGGGTCGCTTTGGTCAGCGCCGTCAACGCCGCCGCGGGTTGACCCAGCTCCAGCTGAACCGAACCCAGGGCCGTCAGGGCCTGCTCGTAAGATGGCTGGCGCCGCAGCGCTTCGGTGTAGGCGTCCCGAGCGGCGTCCGGACGCTCTGCGGCAAGCTCCAGGTTTCCCAGATTGAACCAGGCGCGAGCGTGGTCAGGCGCAAGCTTCAGGAGCGCCTCGTAGCTTTGCCTCGCGTCGTCCGTCCGGCCGACCGCGAGCAGCGCACTGCCGCGGTTGTTGAGCGCCGCCAGATGGGCGGGATCCATGGCCAGGACCTGATCGAAGCGCTTCAGGGCCTCCGCGGGCAGGTCCTGACCCAGCAGCGCACTGGCGTGGTTGTAAATGACCTCAACGTCCTGCGGACGCTGCCGCTGGAGCTCGTCCAGCAGTTGGCTGCCGGTGGCCACGTCACCGGCCGTGATCAGCGCGACGCCGAGAAGATGCTGACAGTCAGGCTGGCCGGGATGCTCCGTCAGCAGCTTTTGGCAGACGGCCACCGCCTGCGCGGCCTGGCCGTCGTGCAGCGCCCGCGCAGCCTGCTGGAGCGATTTGTTCAACTCGGGAGTCATGACGTCGGCTGTGGTTTTGATCTCACCTGAGAGCGGGCCGCCACATTACTGTTGCTGCCGTGCCGTTCGCAAGCCCGACAAGCCGGCTCGCGTTCCCGGTGACAACCGCCCGCAGCGCGCGTGATACATTCCGCGCCATGGCACCGACAGACGCTATCGGCGATACCCGCACGATCACGATCATCGGCGCCGGCCTGGCGGGCAGCCTGCTGGCGATCTACCTGGCACGGCGCGGTTTTGCGGTCGAGGTATTCGAACGTGACCCCGATCCCCGGACGCTGGCGGAAGGCAACGAAGGCCGATCCATCAACCTGGCGCTGGCCAACCGCGGTATCGCGGCGCTCCGGGGCGTTGGCCTGCAGCACCGGGTCGGTGCCATCGCGCTGCCGATGGCTGGGCGCATGGTTCATCTGCCGGGGCAGGAGCCCACCCTCCTGCCCTACGGCCAGACCAGCGCCGAAGTTATCTACTCGGTCCACCGCGCTGAGCTTAACCGGACTTTGCTGGACGCGGCCGAGCGGACCCGCCGGGTACGCTGCCATTTTCGGCAGCGTCTCGAAACGCTGGACCTGACAGCCGGCAAAGCTCAGCTGGTTGACGAAAGCTCCGGCCGGCAATACGAGATGCCGCTTGGTCCCACCATCGGCGCCGACGGCGTCGGCTCCAGAGTCAGGCAGGCCATCGAAAGCGCCACGGGCGGCAGCAGCCGCAGCGACCTGCTCGATCACGGCTACCGGGAGTTTCAGATTCCGCCGGAGGACGACGGCCAACATGCGATGAATCCGGAGGCGCTGCACATCTGGCCTCGGGGTGAGCTGATGCTCATTGCGCTCCCGAACACCGACGGCAGCTTCACCGCCACGCTGTTTATGGCGCGGGAAGGCGAAACCTCGTTCGCCAGTCTCGAAGCGCCCTCGGCGATGACCGGATTCCTGGAGGAGACCTTTCCCGACGTCGCGTCACGGCTCGAGGCACCCAACGCCAGCCGACCGACGGTGGGTGTGCTCGGGTCTCTTTACTGCGAACCCTGGCACCACGAGGGCAACGCGCTGCTGGTCGGGGACGCGGCCCACGCGATTGTGCCGTTTCACGGCCAGGGGATGAACTGCGCTTTCGAGGACGTCGCCGAGCTGGATCGATGCATTGCAGACTCAACGCAGTGGTCGCAGGCGTTTCGGCAATTTCAGGTGCGTCGCCAGGACAACGCTCGGGCGATTGCCGAGATGGCGCTTGAGAATTATCACGAAATGCGCAGCGCCGTGGCGGACGCTGCCTACCGCCTGCGGCGAGCGCTCGAGCAGGCGCTGGAGCGGCGGTTTCCCAGCCGCTTCGTGCCACGCTACTCGCTGGTGATGTTCCGCCACCTCGACTACGCGCGAGCGCAGCAGCGTGGCCGGATCAATCTGAGAATTCTGCGGGCGCTGACCGAAGGGATCAGCTCACTGGACGAGGTCGACTGGGCACGAGCAGAAACGCTGGTCAACAAGCTGCTGGAGCCGCTGCCGGAGGCGTAACCGGTAAGTCTGTGGTTTTACCGTCCGACAGGGAACTTAAAGATCCCGGGCGACGCGGAATCCGACCAGGGGGCTTGCGCGCTGGGCTGACGCGGAGGCGCGACTGGCGGAGCGTGCCATGGTCGGCGCCACGGCCCAGCCACCGCCGCGCAACGATCGATTGCTGCAGGGCCTGACCTGCCAGGCCCGGCCGTCGCTGGGGACGTTTTCCAGCGATTCCTCAAAACAGTCGGCCGTCCACTCCAGCACGTTGCCGCCGAGATCATGCAGATTCCAGGGGTTGGGCGTGAAGCTCGCCGCTGGGGCGGGCCCCCAGTAGCCGTCGCCGTAGCGACTGAAGGCGTTGGGCCAGCTCCAGTCGCGAAACTGGTCGCGACTGCCGGTCAGATTCTCGAGCGTCTCCGGCGGCGAGCCGTCACCCCAGTAGTAGGGGTCGGTGGTGCCGGCCCGCTGTGCGTACTCGAATTCCGCTTCCGAAGGCAGACGGTAGGCTTGCCCCGTCTGCTCGCTAAGCCAGCTGGCGTAGGCGTTCGCATCGTCCCACGACACGTGGATCACCGGCAGCTCGCCGTCAGCCGGATCGCCGGAATAGTCGTCGCGAAAGGTCACGTCGTTGGCGGCACTGAAGCCACCGGTGTCGCCGTCATAGACCTGGCCACCACCGATGCGCTCGGCGGTCGTCTGGTAGCCGGTGGCGGCAACAAAGGCTGCAAACTGCGCGACCGTCACCTCGGTGCGGGCCAGGGCAAAGGGAATGGCAAACGTGATCTCCCGGATCGGCCCTTCCCGCTCATTCCGACCGTCTTCGCCGGCAGGGGATCCCATGAAATAGCGGCCCGACGGGATCACAACCATGCTCGGACCGCTGATGCCGTTACTCAGGTTGTCGGCGAAGATGCTGCCCGGCTCATAGCTGAGAATCAGCCGTCGCCGTTCGACCCGTGTCCGGAGCGGCTGGAGATCTCCGGGATAGCCGCTACTGGCCAGCGCCACCAGGCCTTCCTCCACCTGCTCGAGCTCGTCCCCCGCGAGCAGGCGCTCCAGTTCAGCGAGATCCGAGCGCCAGCCGTCCGTCTGTCGGCCGGTGACCTGTTCACGCAGCGCCACGAGCAGCGACGGGTCGATCACCTGGCTTTCGGTCGCGGCGATCGCGGAATCGGTGAGGTCGAGAAGCTCAAACGCCGTCTGGTAGTCGCCGCTCTGTGCGCCGCTCAGCACCTGCTCGGTCACCGACGCCAACAGCGCCTCGGCGCCGGCAAGCGCCGTTTCGTTCTGCGGGTCCAGGAGCAGCATCTGGTCGAGTACGCCGAGGGCGCTGCTTTCCAGCGGCATCAGAAGCACGCCGGCGGTCTGGGCCTCCTGGAGCCTGGCCGCCAGCGTCTCAAGCCGAGCGGAGCGGTCGAGCCGGCTGCGCAGCTCGGCGAGCGCGGGCAGTCCCGGCCGAAACTCCGCAACCGTTGTAGCGGTAGCCTGGGCGGCACGGCGATTGCCGGCGTCGAGCTGCTGGCTGGCGCTGTCGATGAGGCGCTGCGCCACCGTATCCAGGCCAGCCGAGGCCTCGGCGTTGCCGGGGTCCACCGCCAGGGCCTGGCGGAAATAGTTGAGAGCGCTGGCGTCGAAGGGGGTCAGAAGATTACCGGCGTCCAGCGCGTTGCGACCCAGCGACAGCTTGCGACGAAGCTCATCGCTTCGATCAGCCGGGGACTGGGTACCGGGTGTCCATTCCTGACCGGGGTCGACGGCCAGAGAATCACCCAGCCGCGCAGGTCTACGCTCCGGCGGAGTGCCGGAGGCGGCCGCTCCGTCAGAGCCGGAGCTGTCGGCAGTCTGAGCCCAAACCGGCACCGCACCGCTGATCAAAACGATCAGCAGAGCCGCCAGCCATCCTGAGCAGGGCTCCAGCCTGATGTGTCGCTTTGTTGTCATTGCATGCGCCTGAGCGCAACACCTTCCCACGTCGAGTGTGTCAAACGGCGGCCTGGGACGCAAACCGAAGCCCGAACTGGGCGTTTTCGGCAACCCGGACTCGACGCCGGATGCCGCTGCGGAGATCCTTTTCTCCGCTCGTTTTCCAGCGTTCTGACGGTCCCGGAGAAACCGGCTGCGGGCCGCTACAGCTCGCGTAGGACCCGGAAGCCCACCAGGCACGAGGCGGCCGTCGGTCTGGCGGCGGCCCGGAACGCGGAACGAGCCGCCAGCGGCTGGCTGGCCCACGACGCGCCGCGCAAGACGCGCAGCTCGCATGAATCGGCTTCGAAGGCTGAGCCGTCCTTGGGCAGCCGCGACAAATCCGCCTGGTAGCAGTCCTCGACCCATTCGGATACGTTGCCGCCCATGTCGTAGAGCTCGAACGGATTGGCGTCGAAGCTGGCGACCGGCGCCGGCCCCCAGTGATTGTCACCGTAGCGCCGAAACGATGCGGGCCAGCGCAGACCCTCCAGCTGGTCGCGCTCACCGGTCAGGTTTTCCTGTCGCTTTTTCGGAGCACCGTCGCCCCACCAGTACGGTGTGCTGGAACCGGCGCGCAGCGCGTATTCGAACTCGGCCTCCGTCGGCAGGCGGTAGCGTTCGCCGGTCGAGGCGCTGAGCCAGTCGACATAAGCCTTCGCATCGTTGTGAGAGACATGGACCACGGGGAGACTGGATTTGGCGGGTCGGCCCCGGTAATCCATCTCCCAGCTCACCCGCTTGCGCTCAACCACACCGCCGGCAGCCGGGTCGAACACGGTGGATCCGCCGCTTTTCTCCGCGTCCGTGAGATAGCCGGTCGCCTGCACAAACTCGCGGAATTCCCCAACCGTCACCTCGGTCGGCGCCAGCGCGTAGGGCAGGATGAAACGAACCGGTCGGCGCGGTCCCTCGCGTTCCGACCGGCCTTCCTCGTCATCAGGCGACCCCATCAGGAAGCGGCCGCGGGGCACCACAACCGCCTCGCGCGAGAGCGCTTTACCGTCGGCGCGAGCCTGATCCTCGACCGTCGAACCCGGCGCATACGCCAGCACCAGCTGGCCGCCCTTGATCTGGTTTTCCAGCGCAGAGGCTGGTTCCGAATAGCCCAGGGCACGAAGCTGGGAGAGCTGCTGAGACGCCAGCTCATACTCCCCCTCATCCGCCAGCTTCTGAACCTGGCGGCGGCGATCGTTGAACATCACGCGCTCCGCGCCGTCGGTGGCAACCCGCTGGGCCACAACCTTTTCCTCCGGATCGGACCGTACGGAAAGTGCTCTTGCCAACAGCTCGCGTGCCGCGGCAAATTTCTGGCTGCGGGTCAGCTCGGCCGCGCGGGCCAGCATCAGCCGCTCAAGGCCTTCAAGGCCGGCGAGTGCCGCGGGGTGCTCAGGCTCGATGGCCAGGGCCGCGTCGTACGCAAGTTTCGCGCTGTCTTCGCCCAGCAGCCGCCCGGCTTCGGTGGCGTCAGCGGCGGCCGTCAGCAGCTCGGCGATCTGACTGTCTTTCAGCAGCAGCTGCGACACCCGCTCGACCGCCGGATGCAGCGGATCGATAGCGCGCAGTTCAGCCAGGCGATCAGCCGCACCCTCGCGGTCGCCGTCGGCGTAGGCTTTGGTGGTGCGGGCCGCCAGAGCGGTCGTGGCATCGGCGATGCCGTTGATCGCCGTGGCGTTGCCGGGATCGAGCTCCAGAATGGCCCGAAATCGGTCAAGCGCGCCGGTTTCCGGCGTCATGATGTCACCGCCTGCGAGTGCGCGTCGGGCGTCGCGGATCTGGCCCTCAAGCACCGAAGAGCGAGTGTTTCGACTGCCCGACCTCAGCTGAGGGGTCCACTCCTGGGAATTATCGACATTGAGCGAATCGCCGAGCCGACGCGGGCGAGGATCCACGGTGGGCACCACCGCGGGCAGACTACCTTCGGCGATCCTCGCTTCCGCGGCTTCCGCCTGTGCGCGGCCCGTGGACGGCATTGAGAAAGCTACTGCCGCCAGAACCAGCGCATAGACCGCGCGGTTTGCTCGCGCGCCTGTCGCCGACATCGCCCCAGCGTTAGCCGCGATCGACGGATCGTCCGTGAATGTCGAAGTGAGCAACACCCTGCTCATGATCATGCTACCCCCGTGCATAGTCTCATGACCGCAAACTAATCTGACCTGCAACGTCAGTTTGTGACGTACGCACGGCCTGCCGCACGTTTCCTCAGATCAGCTCTAGGAAGTAGCTCTAAATAGCTGTAAAGACTTTACTTAATCGAATGAAACAAATCTTAAATTATTGTTTCAGTTGCATTCTGGCAGCGGCGTAAGGTTGCTCAAGGCGCCGGCCTGCTCCCAGCTACCGCTCAACGGCGGGGCAAACTGCAGCAGCGTATCGACGCTTCCGGCCACGCTGGAGTCATAGATCAGGAGGTTTTCGCCGACGGGCTGCGAACTCACCGGCACCGCGGCACAGCTCGGGCAAAACCCGCTGAACTGAGCGAGCGGCACCGTCTCGTCCAGTGCTGAGCCCTGCCCCAGCACCCAGCGAGGCAGGCCCGTGGGCCCGTAGAGATAGTTCACGTGAACCTGGTCCCCGCCGGCGCTCAGAATGGAGTAGCCGAAGCCCGGCAGCGCCGGCACGAACCAGAGCCCGGTCCGGGCGACGGTCGCGCCGTTGGAGCTGCAGCTCAGGTCGCTGATGATGACCTGATAAGGCTCGCTCCCGCTGCGCCCATGCAGCTGGAAGTTAAAGATGCCGCTGCTGGCCGATTCGAACACGAGCGATACAGCCCCCATGACGGTCGCCCGCGCGCTGGCGCCATCCCAGCTGAACTGACTGAGCTCGGCCTCCCAGAAGTCGTCACCGGGCGTGTAGGCCCCCTGGGCCAGATACCAGGTGGGTGTGCCGTCCTCCAGATAGGTGTACCACTCGAGAATCAGCTGGTTGTCCACCTGATTTAGGTTGAAGCCGGCACCGTCTCGCGCCGGGTTAAACCACAGTCCCGGCAACGGGCCGTTGCCGGCCTGCCCGTCAGCACCCTGCAGCTGCCGAGGCGGCTGTCGCTCCAGCGCCATGCTCACCGTCATGCGCTGATGGCTGCCGCTTTGGTTGATGGGCACGAGGTAATACCGACCGGCGGTGACGGGCGCCACCGTCCGGCCGCCGCCGCTGCCGCTCGCCACCACCTGGGCGGCGCTGTCGACAGGAACTACAGACGGCGGATCAAAGGCCCTCGCCTGGCTTCGCAGCTCCCACTGAATATCACCCGGGGCTTCAAGATCGAGCGTCAGTGCGGTGGCGCTGGCCGGCACGTCGATGAACAAGCGAGCGTGCCCCTGGTGAGGTGAGAGCGTCAGCTCAACCGGCTGGTCGGGCCGCATCAGCAATGGTGCCCGAGTCAGGAGATCGGGATTGCCGGCCGAACCGTTGCTGCCGTCGCTGACCCGCGTCAGCGCGACGGGAATCGTACCGAGCGCCAGCTGGTTATCCGACGCGCGCGGCAGGAGCGCACCCACCCACAGTTCGCCGGGCGCCATCTGTCCCTCATCCCACGCAAGACGCACGGGAAACGACTGCTGGAACGCCACACTGCCAGGCCCGGTGGCGACCAATGAGCGCTCGGAAGACGGCGTTGGCGCGGCCACGGTCAGCGTCACCGCATCGATCACACCGGTCTCGCTGGCCCGCCAGTTCTGCAGCAGCACCCAGTAGCGGCCGGGTTCGTCGATGGTTGTGAGACAGACCTCTACCGCGGTCGGCGAGGTGCTTCTGCAGAGCTCCTCCTCTGCGTCCGGGCGAGCGTTGCCGTTCAGGTCGCGGCCGACAAACAGGTCCAGATCGGTTGCCGGGCTCTCCGCACCGGTCTGGGCGTACAGAAGCGAACCCGCTTCGCTGATCTGCCGGGTGACAAAAAAGGCTCCCTGGGCGACGTTGTCGTAAGGGTCGCTGTTGGTGTTGTCCGCGGCCAGCGAGCGGTTCAAGACGTTCGCCCTATCCAGCGCCAGCGTGTCGAAACTGGCCTGCGGCAGGGCAACAAGCCCGGCCAGCTCCACCTGTTCTGAGCCGCGGTTGGATGCCGTGGTGAGCCGGAGCACCTCCGGCAGATCACCGGCTGCGGCCGTGAGCTGAAACACGATCCGCTGCGACGCAACGTCTGCAGCCGCAGGCGTCAGGACCACGGACCCGGTGACCGACCCACCGATCGCCGCTGCGCCGGTCACGTCCAACTCGATGGTCAGACTCTGGCTCTCGCCTGCCGCAAGACTGAAGCTGGCGGGCGTGACCTGCCCCGTGACGCCGTCGTCGCTGACCACCCTCGCCGACCAATCACCGCCGTCAAGCGCCTGCACGCGACGGACAAAACTGCAGCTGCCGACGCAGCGGCTGCTGGCCAGCGTCGGCAGGTTCAGGCTGCCGGGATCCCCACCCAGGTCGGGATCGGCAAGATCGAACTCTCGCCGGGTGATATCAAAGGTGAGGCCCGCGCGCAGCGCCGCCTCCGGGTTGACCCTGCCTGCGCCCACGTCAAACGCATCAGCAAGAGAGGTGCCGTTGCTGTCGACCATGCCGTTGTTCACCGCGCTGCTGACGAGCAGCGAATGCAGCTGGCTCGGCGTCAGGTCCGGGCGCAGGCCCAGCAGGAGCGCGGCGCTGCCGGCCACGTGGGGCGACGCCATGGAGGTGCCGCTTTTGAAAGACGAGGTGTTTCCGGTCAGCCCGGCGGCCAGGATATTCGACCCCGGGGCCGCCACCTCCGGCTTGATCACGCCGGGGACAAAAGCGTCAGGCCCGCGCGAGCTGCTGGCGGAAACGCGGTCGCCGAGCGCGTCGTCGACCACTACGGCCTGGCCCGCGATTCGCGCGCTCAGCCCCTCGCCGCCGGCATTCAGCCAGGCGCGGAGCTGGTCGCCGTCGCGCTGACCGAGATGGGTCGCGGGCAGGCAGTGGTCGTCCGAGACCGTCGACTCACCCTGGGCTGCCGTGTTGGCCAGGACATAGCCGCCCGCACCGGCGGCGCGAACGTTGAAGCCTTTCTCGATCCGCCCATAGGTGCCCCGGTCGCAGACGACAATCTCGCCGTTGAAGGTGCCGGGTGCAAACGGGTTGGAGCGGCCCGTGTGGGCATCACATGAAGACTGCAGCTCAGCCTCGCCGGCGCCACACAGGGCGTTGCCGAAATCGCCGGCGTAGACAATCGGGGCCGGCCCAAACGCACCGGTAAAACCGACGCCCACCAGATCCGATGGCGGCGCGGCGTTGCCCCCGGTCATGCTGTCGAGCACGTTCTGAAAGCGCCGATTGTGCGTGGAGTTGGCGACCGCCAGCATCCACGGCGCGTTGGCCGGCGAGGTGATCGTGCCCGGGTCGCTGCCGCTGTTGCCGGCGGAGGTCACGATCAGCGTGCCCGCAGCGCGCGCCGCAAGCATCGCCCGGGTGTCCGCATCCTCCCAGGGGTTGGACGAGCTGCCGCCGATCGAATAGTTCACGACCGGCACCTGATCGACCACAATCTGATCCAGCGCAGCCAGAATGGCGTCCAGCACGCAGAAGTTTTCGTCTTCCGGCGTCGCCGGATCGTCGGCCAGGCAAACCTTATAAGTGATCAGGTTGGCGTGCGGCGCCACCCCCGACACGTCAAGCTGAATCGAAGCGGTGTTGCCAACCACGTTGGACGTCCGCACGTTGCCAACCGCGGTGCTCGCCACGTGGGTGCCGTGGCCGTCGGTGTCCCGGCCGAGGCGAGCGCCCTCCTGGGTGAAGTCATAGACGCCGATGAGCTTGTCGTTGCAGCGCACCTGCGCGTTGCCGCAGAGCCCGAACTGCCGCCCGCGCGGGTTCTCGTGGTCATAGCCGTCGCCGCCGACGTCCGCAAACGCCGGATGATCCCAGTTGACGCCGGAGTCGATCACGCCGACTACAACGCCCTCGCCCATGGTCCCGGAGGCGCCCCACGCCTGCGGCGCGCCGATCCAGACGGGGCCAGAGTCCGTGCTGGGCCGTTGGACGGTCACGGGGTAGATCCGCTTGATCCCATCGACTCCCGCCAGCGCGCCGGCTTCTTCAGCCGTCAGGTCGAGCGATACGCCGTTGGTCAGGAGATCAAAGCGATGACGGGGTATGAGATCTCGCGCCAGACGCCCCGCGCCGGACGCCAGCGCTTTGGACGACTCTCGCTTCAGGTAGGCCCGATACTCCTTGACGCTGTCCGCTTCCGGCTCAAGCCGGCCGCTCTTGACGCGGGTGGGCGCCATCAGCCAGCTGCCGTCGGCAGCCCGGCGCCCGTCAAACAGCGCCACGGGCGGATCGGTGAATTCGACGATGTAGCGGCCGGGCAGCACCTCGGGCTTCGCCGGATCGCGGGCTGCAGCGCCGGTCGCCGCCAGGGTCAGAAACACCAGCAGGCCGGCGAGCGATCGAATTTTCCGAGTCATCCTTTCTCCAGTTTTACCGCCGCGCCGACTGCCGCTGCCGACACTCTCAAGTATGGCAGCTGTCCGGCGTTTTGCCCGAGCCTCCTAACGCTGAAGCCCGGGGTTTTTGGTGGCGTTCAGTCGCGGGGCGTCCGCATCGTCACCAGCTCTTCGGCCGCCGTCGGGTGAATGCCGATGGTGGCGTCGAACTGAGCCTTGGTAGCGCCCATCTTGATGGCCACCGAAAACCCCTGCAGCATCTCGGCCGCGTCCAGGCCCACGATATGCAGGCCAACTACCTGTTGACTATCGGCGGCGACAATCAGTTTCATCATGGTCCGCTCGTCGCGCCCCGACAGCGTGTGCTTCATCGGCCGGAAGCTCGACTGGTAGACCTCGATATCACCATACTCGGACCGGGCTTCATCCTCGGTAAGTCCCACCGAGCCGACAGGCGGCTGGCTGAACACGGCAGACGGTATGTATTTGTGGTCTACGGGGGTGGGCATGTCGCCGAACTGCGTCTGGGCGAAAGCCTGCCCCTCCATCAGCGCCACCGGCGTCAGGTTGACCCGGTTGGTAACGTCGCCGACCGCAAAGATGTTCTCGACGGAGGTTTGTGAGTAGTCGTCGACCACCACAGCCCCGTCGGAGTTGGTCTCAACCCCGACCCGCTCCAGCCCCAGGTGACTGATCTTCGGCGCCCGACCGGTGGCGAGCAGCAGCAGATCGGTGTCGATGGTGGTGCCGTCGTCCAGCGTGATGCGCAGCGCGCCATCGTGTTTCTCGGCCCGGCTGATGGTCCGGCTCAGCGCCACGTTGATGCCCTTTTTCTGGATCTCCGTGGTGAGCGTGTCCCGAACGTCCTGGTCAAAGCCACGCAGCAGGCTCGGACCGCGATACACCTGCGTGACCTGGCTGCCCATTCCCTGAAAGATGCCGGCGAACTCCACGGCGATGTAGCCGCCGCCGTAGACGACCACCCGCTTTGGCTGGGTGGGCAGGTGAAACACCTCGTTCGACGTGATGCCGAGCTCAACGCCCGGGAATGCCGGCGCAGAAGGCCAGCCGCCCACCGCCAGCAGGATCTTGTCAGCCGTGACCTCGCGGTCGCCCAGCCGGACGGTGTGTGCGTCAACCAGCTCTCCCCGGGTTTCAAACAGCTCAACGCCAGCGTTGCTGAGCAGCGACTTGTACACACCGTTGAGCCGGTCGATTTCCTTGTCTTTGTTGGCGATCAGCGTCGGCCAGTCGAAACGGCTTTCGCCGACGGTCCAGCCGAAGCCCCTGGCGTCCTCAAAATCTTCGTGAAAGTGCGCCGCGTAAACCATCAGCTTCTTGGGCACGCAGCCGCGGATAACGCAGGTGCCGCCGACCCGGCTTTCCTCACAGATGCCGACCCGCGCACCGTAGCCGGCGGAAATCCGGCTGGCGCGCACGCCCCCGGAGCCTGCGCCGATGACAAAGAGATCGTAGTCGTACTGGGCCATTTACCCGTTCCTTTCACCAAAGTCGCGGCGCATTATCTACCAATCGCGTGAAGATGATGAAACCGCTCGGCCAGCCTGCTAGCATTGCGACCCCGTCGGGCCCTCGTAAGACATTGCTGCAGGTTCACTCCCTTTTCTTTCAGCGCAATCAGCTGACCATCTTGGAAAACGTTCAGCTGACGCTGGACGCGGGTGAGGTTGTGCTGATCCGGGGCGAAAACGGTTCGGGTAAATCGACCCTGATCCGCCTGCTGACCGGCCTGGTGCCGGCCCAGGAGCCCTTCGAGGTCAGCCTGGACGGCGAGCGGTTCGACCCGGGCGACCCGCGGTGTCAGGTGCAGTTTCAGTATCTCGGGCACAACCTGGGCCTCAAAGACAACCTCACCTGCGCGGAAAACCTGAAGTTCTACGCCGACTTTCTGGGTCGGCGGGCCGACGTAACGGTTCAGGGTGCGCTCAACGCCTGTGGTCTTGACGGCTACCAGTACAGCGAAGCCGGACGGCTTTCGGCCGGCCAGCGCAAACGCCTTGCGCTTGCGCGGCTGCTGCTGTGCCCGGCCCGAATCTGGTTTCTCGACGAGCCCTACAGCAACCTCGACGCGGAAGGCATCACGCTGGTGGACCGGCTGCTGCAGCGCCACATCAGCGAGGACGGACGGGCGCTGATGACCAGTCACGGCACCTTCGTGCCGCAGGTCAGCAACCACCGCGAACTCGAGATCGACGGGTGGACCCCATGAGCCTGCCCCGCGCCGTGCTGGCACTGCTGCTGCGCGACCTTCGCCTGGCGCTGCGGCGCCGCTCGGAGATGCTCACGCCGGTGCTGTTTCTGCTGATGGTCGCCACGCTGTTTCCGCTCGGGCTCGGCCCGGACCGGGATCTGCTGGTGAGCATCGCACCCGGCGTCATCTGGGTGATCTCGCTCCTCGCGTGCATGCTGTCGCTCAGCCTCATGTTCTATGCCGATCTGGAGGACGGAACGCTGGATCAGCTGATCATCTCGCGCTGGCCTCTGCCGGTACTGGCGCTGGCCAAGGTTGGCGCACACTGGCTGGTCAGCGGCCTGCCGGTGGTGCTGGTGGCGCCGGTGGTGGCCGTCGCCTATGGTTTGAGTTCGGAAACGATCGGCGTTATGGCCTTGTCATTACTCCTCGGCACCCCAATTTTGAGCAGCATCGGCGCGATTGGTGTTTCTTTGAGCGTCGGCCTGCGCCGCGGCGGGATGTTCCTGTCGCTGCTGGTGCTGCCGCTCTATGTACCTGTGATAATCTTTGCGACAGCAGCCGTCACGGCATCGCTGGAGGGCTTTTCTCCCGCGGCCAGCCTCTATCTGTTGGCTGCCATGCTGGTGCTGGCGGTGACCACGGCGCCCTTTGCCATTGCGGCGGGCCTCAGGATCAGTGTTTCATGAACAAACTTACCCTCTGGTTTCACAAGCTGGGTTCTCCCGAATACTTCTACCGCTTCAGCGGGAAGCTGATCCCCTGGCTGGCGCTGGCGTGTACGGTGGTGCTGGGCTGGGGACTCTATCGCGGGCTGTTTGTCGCGCCGCCCGACTATCAGCAGGGTGACAGCTATCGAATCATCTTCATCCATGTGCCGAGCGCCTGGATGAGCCTCTTTATCTATGTCGCCATGTGCGTCTCCGGCGTGGTCGGCATCGTCTGGCGAATCAAGGTGGCGGAAATCGTCGCCATGGCCAGCGCGCCGATCGGCGCCGCCTTCACGGCCATCACGCTGGTCACCGGCGCGCTGTGGGGTCGGCCCATGTGGGGCAGCTACTGGGTGTGGGACGCGAGGCTCACCTCCGAACTGGTGCTGCTGTTCATCTACATCGGCGTGATCGGCCTGTATCAGGCGATCGAGGATCGCCGCAGCGCAGCGCGGGCAGCTTCGATCCTGGCGCTGGTCGGGCTGGTGAATATTCCGATCATCCACTTCTCGGTAGAATGGTGGGCCACGCTTCACCAGGGCTCAACCGTGAACCTCATGGGCGAAAACGCGATCCACCCGAGCATGCTCTGGCCGCTGCTGGCCATGGCGCTCGCCACCAAGCTGTTCTACGCCTTCAACGTGCTGCAGCGGGCACGCGTGATGCTGCTGGATCAGGAAAGCAATAAGCGCTGGGCCCAGCGGGCGATCGGGTTAGACATGCCGGGCAGCGCCGCCTGAGGCGCTCGCGATGGACTGGCAGGCCTTTTTTGCCATGGGCGGCTACGGGACCTTTGTGTGGGGGTCCTACGCAGTGTTCACGGTCATTCTGCTAATCGTATTGGCAGCACCGATGGTGAAGAAAAGGGCTTTGATGAAAGAGCTGAAGCAACGTCAGGCGCTGGCCCGACGCAGGAGTAAATCATGACACCGACCCGGAAACGGCGGCTGTATGCCGTACTGGCCATCGCCGTCGGCGTCTCCGGCGCCGTCGCGCTGGCGCTGACCGCCCTCAACGACAACATGCTGTTCTTCTTTTCCCCTGCCGAAGTGCACGCCGGGGAAGTCCCCAGCGGCAGCAACTTCCGCCTCGGCGGGATGGTGCTCGATGGCTCGGTCAGCCGCACCCCGGGCGACCTGAAGGTGCGCTTCGTGCTGACCGATTACAACAAAAGCGTGCCGGTTGAGTTCGAGGGCATCCTGCCCGACCTGTTTCGCGAGGGTCAGGGCATCATCGCGCAGGGCGCGCTGTCCACCGGCGCGTCGGGTGAGCAGGTTTTCATCGCCAGCGAAGTGCTGGCCAAGCACGACGAAACCTACATGCCGCCAGAGGTGGCCGACGCGTTGAAGAAGGCTGAGGAAGCAAAGGAGGCTGCGGGTGATTCCTGAGCTTGGACAGTTTGCGCTGATCCTGGCGCTGGCCATGGCGGTGATCCAGGGCACGCTCCCGATCTTCGGCGCGCAAATGGGCAAGACCACCTGGATGAACGTCGCCCGGCCCGCCGCTTTTGGGCAGGCCACCTTCGTGACGATCGCGCTGGCGGTCCTTACCTACGCGTTTGTCACCCAGGATTTCTCGGTGGTTTACGTGGCCCAGAATTCCAACCTGCTGCTGCCGATTCCCTACCGCGTGTCGGCGGTGTGGGGCGCTCACGAGGGCTCCCTGCTGCTGTGGGTCTGGATTCTTGCCGTGTGGACCGTCGCCGTGGCGCTGTTCAGCCGGTCGCAGCCTGACGGCTTCATCGCCCGGGTGATTGGCGTCATGGGCTGGATCAGCGTCGGCTTCCTGCTGTTCACCCTGCTGACCTCCAACCCGTTCCTGCGCCACGTGCCGGCGCTGCCCGACGGCAACGACCTTAACCCGCTGCTGCAGGACCCGGGCCTGATCATTCACCCGCCGATGCTCTACACCGGCTACGTCGGCTTCTCGGTGGCTTTTGCCTTCGCCATTGCCGCGCTGCTGGAAGGCCGGGTCGACAGCCGCTGGGTCCGCTGGTCCCGACCCTGGACGAACGTTGCCTGGGCGTTTCTGACCATCGGTATTGCGCTCGGCAGCTGGTGGGCTTACTACGAGCTCGGTTGGGGCGGCTGGTGGTTCTGGGATCCGGTGGAGAACGCCTCGTTCATGCCCTGGCTCGCCGGAACCGCGCTGATTCACTCCCAGGCCGTGACCGACAAACGCGGCGCTTTCAAGAGCTGGACCATCCTGCTCGCAATCTCGGCCTTCAGCCTGAGCCTCCTGGGGACCTTCCTGGTCCGTTCGGGTGTGCTCACGTCGGTTCACGCGTTCGCGAGTGATCCCGAGCGCGGGATGTTTATCCTCGGCTTCCTGTTTGTGCTGTGCGGCGGCGCGCTGCTGCTCTACGCCATCCGAGCACCGGGCATCGCCACCGGGGGGCAGTTCTCGACTGTCTCCCGCGAAACGGCGCTGCTCACCAACAACCTGTTCATGGCCGGGTCCGCGGCCATGGTGCTGGTCGGCACGCTGTACCCGCTGATCGCGGAGGCTGCCGGCTGGGGCAAAATTAGCGTGGGCCCTCCTTACTTCGGGCTGATGTTCTTCATCCTGATGGCGCCGATCATCCTGCTGATGCCCTATGGACCGTTCACGCGCTGGCGCAGCGACAACGCCGGGCGCCTGGTGCGTGACAGCCTGCCGCTGCTGGCCGTGTCGGTGGTCGCCGGCGTGGCGCCCTGGATCGTCTGGCAAGACCTCAGCATTCGAGGCGTCCTGGGGCTCGCGGGCGGTATATGGGTGATGGCGATGACCATCAAATACCTGCTTCACGTCAACCGCAGCGCAAAGTCGCGCTGGCTTGGGATGCCGCGGCTGTCGCGCGCGGCCCTGGGCATGCTGCTGGCCCATCTCGGTGTCGGTGTGTTCCTGATCGGCGTGACCATGGTGGAGACCCGGGGCATCGAAAAAGACGTGGCGATGAAGCCCGGCGAGTCATTCGAGGCCAACGGCTACGACTTCCAGTTTCTGGGCGTCAACCGCGTAGACGGCCCGAACTATCAGGCCGACCAGGGTGTGTTCAGCGTCAGTCGCGGCGGCGATGTCATCGCCGAGCTGCGGCCGGAGAAGCGAGGCTATTCGCGAGGCGGACAGATCATGACCGAAGCGGCTATCGACCCGGGACTCACGCGCGATCTCTACGTGTCGCTAGGAGAACCGCTCGACGAGACCGGCAGCTGGGCCGTTCGGGTTTACTTCAAGCCATTCATTCGCTGGATCTGGCTGGGTGCGCTGATGATGATGGCGGGCGGCATGCTGGCCGCGTCCGATCAACGTTATTTCCGCGAGGCCGCCGCGGCGCGCAAGGCCCGTGCTGCGGCGCAGGGTGACGGAGAGCCGGCCGCACAGGGCGACGAGGCTCCGGCAGCGGCATGAAGCTGACGCTGCTCCTGCCCCTGCTCGCGTTTGTGGCCCTGGGCGTGCTGCTCAAAAGCGGTATCGGCAAAGACCCGACGCTGGTTCCCTCGCCGCTGATCGCCAAACCGGCGCCGGCGTTCGACCTGCCGCTGCTGGCCGATCAGGAGCAGCGCCTGACGCGCGACGACCTATTGGGCACCCGCTATCTGCTGAACGTGTGGGGAAGCTGGTGCCCGGCCTGCCAGGTTGAGCATCCGTACATCACGGAGCTCGCAGAAGGCGGCGAGCTGCCCGTCTACGGGCTCAACTGGAAAGACGAAGCCGGCGAGGCGAAACGCTGGCTCGACTACTTCGGCAACCCCTATCGGGCCAACCTTTACGATCCCAGCGGTCGTACCGGCATCGACTTCGGCGTCTACGGCGCGCCCGAGACCTTTCTGATCGATGCCGACGGAACGGTGCTGGCCAAACACGTGGGTCCCCTCGACGCCCAGATCTTCGCCGAGACCTTCGCGCCGCTGCTGACCGCCGAACCGGAGTCCTGACGGTGCCTGAATCTCGCCTTTCGACGCCGCTGCGCGCGGTGCTTCTGGCCGCCGGTCTGCTGCTCAGCAGCCAGGTGCTGGCCATCGATCCACAGGACTTTGAGTCCCCGGCGCAGGAGGCGCGCTACTGGGCGCTGATCGAGGAACTGAGGTGTTTGGTGTGTCAGAACCAGAACCTGGCCGACTCGGACGCAACGCTGGCCAAAGACCTGCGGGACCAGGTGCTGGAAATGATGGTCGCTGGCCAGAGTAACGAACAGATCAAATCTTTTCTCGCTGATCGCTACGGCGACTTTGTGCTTTACCGCCCGCCGGTCAAACCGGCCACCTGGGGACTCTGGTTTGGCCCGCTGGTGCTGGTGCTGATCGGCGGTATCGCGCTGACGTTCAACCTACGTCGACGCCGGGCCCTGCCGGCACAGGTCCTCGCTGACCCCGATCAGGAGGAGCTCGACCGCGAGCTGGCGCAGCTCGAAGCGGAACGTGAGGGCAAAGAGCAATGACCGCCTTCTGGATCAGTGCCTGCGTGATGCTGGCCGTGGCGCTGGCCTTCGTGGTTCCAGGCCTCCTGCGCGGCGGCACCCCGGACGTCTCCGAGGCCGCCGTCGACGCACGGCGTCGGCTCAAGTCACTCGAGCAGGCGTTCCGTGACGGCCATCTGTCGGAAGAAGACTACACGGAGCGCAAGCAGGCCATCGCCGGCAGTCTGCTGGACGCGGTTGAACCGCAGCAGCAAACGCCGCGATCGGTTGCTGCCGGCGTGCTGCTGCTGATTGCAGCCCCGATCTTTGCCGTGATGATGTACCTGCAGATCGGCAATCCGCGGGCAATCGAGCTGGGCCGTCCCGTGGCCGGAAGCTCAGGCGCAGGCGGCGACGGCTCGGGCCAACCCGGTGCCCCGGAGCTGGCGAGCGCGGTCACCCAGCTCGCCGCGCGGCTGGCGCAGAACCCGGAAGACGTCGACGGCTGGTTTCTGATGGGGCGCTCCTACCGCGCCATGGATCGCTACGCTGAGGCCGCTGACGCTTTCCGCCGGGCGCTGGAGCTGGTGCCGGACCAGCCGGTGATTCTGATCGAGCTGGCGGAGGCGCTGGCGTTTCAGAGCGGCGAGCCGACGCTGCCGCAGGAAGCCCGCGACGCGCTCGACAAAGCCATGGCGCAGGACCCGACGCTGCAGAAAGGGCTTTGGCTCCAGGGCCTCGACGCGTTCAACCTCGGAAACTATGAGCGCGCGCTGGAACGCTGGCAGGCGCTAGCGGCGCAGCTCGAGCCGGGCAGCGACGGCGCCCGCCAGATCGCCGAACAGATCGCGCAGGTTGAACAGGCGCTCGGCCGCGAGCCTTCCATCCCCGCGTCAGTTGCGGCGACTCCCGGACCCGGCTCAGAAGCAGGAGGCGCGGACCAGTCGGACGGTGCGGCCCAGCTGACGGTCGAGATTTCGCTCGCGCCTGAACTCGCCTCACGGGTGACGCCTGACGACGTGCTGTTTGTGTTCGCCCGGGCCCACAACGGTCCGCCGATGCCCCTGGCGATTCAGCGGCTGACCGCTGCGGAGCTGCCGACGTCGGTCAGACTCGACTCGACGATGGCCATGATGCCGGCGATGAACCTGGCGGCCTTTCCCGAGGTTGTCGTTGGAGCGCGCATCTCCAAAACCGGTAACGCCACCGCCCAGCCGGGTGATATGGAGGCGCTGTCCGAGCCGATCGCCAACAACCAGGCCCAGCCGGTAAGGCTCGAGATCGCCACGGTGTTATGACCTGAATCACGCTGGTGAAACCCGTCGGCAGCGACGGCGTTTCGGTCCAGCCTCGATTCGCCTCACCTCCATGGCGCACCCACCCGAACAGCAGCATACGGTCATCGTCGGCGCCGGCCCCGCCGGCCTAGCCGTTGCCGCCTGCCTGCGCCGCCTGGGCATGCCGTTTCTGCTCATCGAGGCTTCGGCTGACGTCGGCCATCGCTGGCGCGAGCACTATGAACGGCTTCACCTGCATACGCCGGCCGCCGACTCGACCCTGCCCCATCTGGGTTTCCCTCGAGGTACGCCCCGGTACCCGAGCCGCAAGGAGGTTGTGTCCTACCTGGAGGCTTATGCCCGGCACTTCGAGCTGGAGCCGCGGTTTGGCTGTGCGCTCCTGAAGCTGGAGCCGGCGCAGGATGGCTGGCTGCTGGAGACGAGCGGAGGCCTGATTCAGGCCCGGCAGGTGGTGATCTGTACCGGCTATAATCGCCGCCCTGAAACGCCGGCTTCGCTGCCCGTCGCGCAGTCAGCGGAGGCGACCGAAGCGGGGGCGGTTGTGATGCACGCCAAAAGTTATCGAAACCCGGACAGTATTCCCGGCCCGGCGAATCTGGTTGTCGGGATCGGCAATACGGGCGCCGAGATTGCCCTGGATCTGACCGAAGCGGGTCGTCAGGTGGACATCTCGGTGCGGGGTCCTCTCAACGTGGTGCCGCGCGAGCTTTACGGGCTGCCGCTGAACACCATTGCCCGCTTCAGCCGGCTGATTCCCAATCGGCTTGCCGAACGCATGAACCGTCGCACCCTGGATCGGCTGTACGGCGACCTGCCCGGCTACGGCCTGCATCCCCTGCCCTACAGCGCCCACTGCCAGATCGATGAGCATCAGCGCGTGCCGCTGATCGACGTCGGCACCATCGACGCCATCCGTGCCGGCAAAATTCGGGTTCGACCGGCGATCGAGTCGCTTCGTGGAACGGAGGTTCGCTTCGTCGACGGCTCCAGCCAAAGCTATGACGGTGTGCTGCTCGCCACGGGCTATCGGCCACGGCTCCAGGAGCTGATGCCGGCGCTGGCGGACGAGCTCAACGCGGCCGGAGCGCCTCGCGTCAGCGGCTCCGAGGTTCTGCCGGGGCTCTTTTTCTGTGGCTTCCGCGTTTCGACCCGGGGCATGCTCAACCAGATCAGCCGCGAAGCGCGCGCGGTTGCCGACCAGCTGAGGGCCGCCGCGTGACGCTCGTTCGCTTCGACGAGGTAACTCTGGAGATCGGTGAACTGAAGCTGCTCACCGGCGTCAACTTCTCGATCGAGGCCGACGAGCGGGTGTGTCTGCTCGGCCGCAACGGCGCGGGGAAGTCGACGCTCCTCAAGCTGATCACCGGGGAAATGGAGCCGGACGGCGGCGAGATCGTGCGCAAGACCGGCCTCCGGGTGAGCCAGCTGCGCCAGGACCTGGCCGAGGCGAGCCAGACGCTCGTGCGCGACTTTGTCCGATCCGGCATGGCCGATCACGAGGCGCTGATCCAGCAGTACCAGCAGCTGTCGGATCAGCCGCAGGACAAACATACGCTGCGCGAGCTCGAGGCGATGCAGCGGCGGATCGAGTCCGGCGCCGGCTGGAATATCGATCAGGCGGTGGACACGACCATCAGCCAGCTCGACCTGCCGGCGGACCTTCAGATGTCGCAGCTGTCGGGGGGCTGGCGGCGGCGGGTGAGCCTGGGCCAGGCGCTAGTGTCACGCCCGGATCTGCTGCTGCTGGACGAACCGACCAACCACCTGGACATCTCCACGATCGAGTGGCTGGAAAACGAGATCCGCGCTTACCCCGGCGCCGTGCTGTTCATCTCCCACGACCGGGCTTTTGTCAGCCGGCTCTCCAGCCGCATCGCTGAACTGGACCGCGGCATCATCAATAGCTGGCCGGGCAACTATCGCGATTTTCTGGCGGCCCGGCGTAAAGCGTGGCAGGACGAGGACAAGCACAACGCCGAGTTCGACAAGAAGCTGGCGCAGGAGGAGGCCTGGATCCGGCAGGGCATCAAGGCACGGCGCACCCGCAACGAAGGCCGGGTTCGCGCCCTGGAGGCGATGCGCGAGGAGCGAGCCGGGCGGATCAAACGCCAGGGCAAAGCCAAGGTGCAAATCAGCGAAGCGGAGCTTTCCGGTCGAAAGGTCATCACGGCCAAGAACGTCAATTTCCGCTACGGCGACCTCCACCTGGTGCGGGACTTCGACCTCAAGCTGCAGCGCGGCGATCGGATCGGCCTGATCGGCAACAATGGCGTCGGCAAGAGCACCCTGCTCAAGCTGATGCTGGGTGAACTGACGCCACAGACCGGCAGCGTCAAGCTGGGGACCAACCTCAAGCCCGGCTACTTCGACCAGCACCGCAGCGCGCTGGATCCGGAAAAGACGGTCGCCGAGACCGTTGGCGCCGGCCAGGAGTACATCAAGCTCAACGGCAAAGACCGCCACGTGGTCGGCTACATGGTGGATTTTCTGTTCAGCGCCAAACGCGCCATGACGCCGGTCAAGGTGCTGTCCGGGGGTGAGCGCAACCGGGTGCTGCTGGCCCAGATCTTCACCCGCGCCGCTAATCTGCTGGTGCTGGACGAGCCGACCAACGACCTGGATGTGGAGATGCTGGACGCGCTGGAGGGCCGGCTGCGGGAGTTTGAAGGCACGCTGATTGTGGTCAGCCACGACCGCGAGTTTCTCGACAACGTGGTGGACCGCGTGCTGGTGTTCGAGTCGGACGGGATGATCCGGGAGTACGTCGGGGGCTACAGCGACTGGCTGCGACACCACAAGCGCCTGGCCGAGGCGGACAGCCCCGGCGGCCGGGCGAAAGAGGGCCAGGAACCGGGGCCAGACGCGCCCGAACAACCGAAAAAGGCGAAGCTTAAGCGGAAGCTGACCTACCGGTTGCAGCGCGAGCTCGACGCCCTGCCCGATCAGATCGAGGCGCTGGAGGCGTCTCTGGGCGCGCTGCAGCAGCAGGTTGCGGAACCCGAGTTTTACCAGTCGCCCGCGGAGCAACAGAGCGATGCCTGGGAACAGATCAAGGCGCTCGAGGTCGAACTGGCACACCTGACCGAGCGCTGGGGAGAGCTGGAGTCGATGGCCGAAGCCGGCAACCCCTGAGACGTTTGTTCACTTGCCAAGGCAGCAGGTGCAGGCTATTTCTTGAAGTTAACCCGCTGTGCGGCCGACTGTCGTTCTAACCGCACAGCCTATGAGCAGCAATCGCATGTGGCACTATCGAGGACAACAGCGACCGGACTTTGCCGAGGCCCCGGAGCCTGGCCAGGAGTCGGTCTGGGACTATCCCCGCCCGCCGGCCCTGCGGCCTGACGCGCGGCTGGTCGAGGTATTGCACGGCGATCATCTGCTGGCCCGCAGCAGCGGCAGCGTGAGGATCCTGGAAACCGCCAGCCCGCCGACCTTTTATCTGCCGCCCGGCGACGTCAACTGGGATCTCCTCGAGCACGTATCCGGCAGCTCATTCTGCGAGTGGAAAGGGGCCGCCCGGTACTACGCCCTGGCGGCGAGCATCACCGCAGCCGGCGAGCCGCTGGCCGGTCAGCCCGTCGGCTGGTGCTATCCGGAGCCAACGGCTGCCTTCGCGAGCATCGCGGGCTGGCCGTCGTTCTACCCGGGCCGCGTCAGCTGCCGCGTTGACGGCGAAACGGTGCGGCCGCAGCCCGGCGGTTTCTACGGCGGGTGGCTGACCAACGAGATTGTCGGGCCGGTCAAAGGCACCCGGGGAACCGGGCACTGGTAGCCGTGGCCGATAGCACAAACAGCGCAGGTCACCCGGCCCAGCCGGCCCGTCTGACGTTCGATCACGTATGATGAATTGATGCTGGTACTCACACCGGACAAGCTGCTGATGATCGTTGCGGGCACCTGCGTTGCGCTGCCGCCGCTGCTCGGGCTGCTTGCGCGCAACCGCGGTCGGCCGGTGATGACCTGGATGCTCGTCGGGGCCCTGCCGCTGCTTAACATCGGCGGACTGATCATTCTGCTGTGGACGCCTTTGCTGGCCGAACAGGAGGCCCAGCGGGAGCGTGAGCTCGCCTGGCAGGCCTCGCTGAAAGCGGCCGAAGGTGAGCTCGATCAGCCGTCGGAAGAGTCTTCGCCGCCGTGAACTATCAGGGCAAGCGTCAGGAAACGATCGGCTACGACGCCGACCGCGATCGGGTTTGGATCATCGACCAGACCCGGTTGCCCGGTGAGTTTGTCTTGTGTGACCTGCCCGACCTGACCGCGGCGGTGCGGGCCATCGCCGATATGCAGGTCCGGGGTGCTCCGCTGATCGGCGCAACGGCCGCCTTCGGCCTGGCGCTGGAGATGCGCCGCGATCCTTCTGACGCCGCGCTTGCCGCGGGGGCCGAACGGCTGACCGGCGCCCGGCCGACGGCCGTCAACCTGGCCTGGGCCGTCGCCCGCGTGGTGCAACACTTAACCCCCCTGCCGCCGGCTGAGCGAGCCGCAGCGGCCCTGTCTCTCAGCCAGGAGATCTGTCGAGAAGACGAGAGCCTCTGTTCCGCGATCGGCGATCACGGGCTTCCTCTGATCCAGGCGATTGCCGAAAAGCGGGACGGCCCCGTGAACGTCTTGACCCACTGCAACGCCGGCGCGCTGGCCACGCTCGATTGGGGCACCGCCACCGCGCCGATCTACAAAGCCTTTGACGCCGGTATCGACGTCCACGTGTGGGTGGACGAGACGCGTCCGCGAAATCAGGGGGGCGCACTGACCGCCTGGGAACTGGGCGCGCACGGCGTGCCGCACACGGTGATCGTGGACAACGCCGGCGGGCACCTGATGCAGCACGGCCTGGTCGATCTGTGCCTGGTGGGCACCGATCGAACCGTCGCCAGCGGTGACGTCTGCAACAAAATCGGGACCTATCTCAAGGCCCTGGCAGCGCAGGACAACAACGTGCCGTTCTACGTCTGCGCACCCTCCCCGTCCATCGACTGGGACCTCAGTGACGGCCTCAGCGACATCCCGATCGAGCAGCGGGACGGCGCCGAGGTCAGCTGGGTTCAGGGCGTGGATCGCCAGGGGCAGACCAGCGAAGTGAACGTGGTGGCGGCCGGCAGCGCGGTCCGCAACGACGCTTTTGACGTGACGCCCGCCCGCCTGGTGACAGGCCTGATCACCGAACGAGGGATCTGCAGCGCGTCGAGCGAAGGGCTGGCGGGGCTGTTTCCTGACCTTGCGAGGAAGGCCGCAGCGGTCGGCGGCGCCGGGCCATGAGTCGGATGAGCTGGGTCCTGCTGGGGGCCCTGGCCATGACCTCCATCCTGGCCTGGTTCTCCTCCCAGCTGATCGCTACGGCGCCCAATCAGCAGCCGGTGCTGCCGATGGAGCCCACGCCGGCCGGCGCGCTCGACAACGTGGTGCGAAGCGCTGAGTGCGACGGGCTGAAAACAGCCCTGGAGTCGGAGCTTCTCAGCGCTACCGACTGCAGCGTCGACGACGACTGCGAGGTGATCCGGCTCGACTGCCCGTTCGACTGCGCCAGCGCCATCGCCAGCACGAGTTTTG
>JANQOZ010000119.1 GCA_028285525.1 Lysobacterales bacterium | reverse complement strand
AATATTCCCCACTGCTGCCTCCCGTAGGAGTCTGGGCCGTGTCTCAGTCCCAGTGTGGCTGATCATCCTCTCAGACCAGCTACCGATCGTCGCCTTGGTAGGCCATTACCCTACCAACTAGCTAATCGGACGCGGGCTCATCCTGAAGCGTCAGCCGAAGCTAACTTTACTCCGTAGAGCTTATGCGGTATTAGCCCGAGTTTCCTCGGGTTGTCCCCCACTTCAGGGCAGATTCCCACGCGTTACTCACCCGTCCGCCACTCGCCACCAAGAAAGCAAGCTTTCTCGTGCTGCCGTTCGACTTGCATGTGTTAAGCATGCCGCCAGCGTTCAATCTGAGCCAGGATCAAACTCTTCAGTTTATAAAGGTTGCTTTGTTTCCACCTCGACGTTTGACGGCCGACGCGGTCACTCAGCGATACTTTCGAAGAGCCTGAATCCAGTTTTTCTCAAAACGAATTTAGGCTTCTTTACATCTATGACACTTGCCTTAATGCAAGCGCCCACACAAATGACCTAGCTTAATTTTTAAAGAGCTTTGTTGCGCCCGGGGCCTTTCGCTCACCGGGCCGACCATTATCGGCCGGAGGTAATTTTGAGTCAAGAAAAAACGACGTCAACCGCCGTTTACTTGTTCCAAAATAAAGCGCCGCGAAGTGCCTCCGCAGCGCTGAGGAGGCGTATTATAGGGGTGGCCGGAAGCCTGTCAACAACTTTCGGAAAGTTTTTTGTGATCCCTGGGTGAACGTCCCTGGATTACCGTTCGAGCGCGAACCGACGGCCGACGAAACAGCGCCGACAAAGCCCGCCGGTAGCCCCGTAGGCGCTGGCTTTTCCGGTCTGCGATCCTCAGCATCTCAACGCCCCACCACCTGCGCTCTCGCGCGAATCTCCTCGAGCATCAGCTGCGCGCATGCGCCGGGCGAAACCCTGGCCGCCACGCTGTCCGCGCCGGTGCGCTGCCCCACTTCCTGACCCATGGCTGCGCGATAGGCTTCGCGAAAGGGTATGCCGTCGCGCGCCGCCTCTACCGCAACGTCGGTCGCAAACATCGCTGGCTCCAGCGCCCGCTCCATCGCCTCCCGGTCGAACGACATCTCGCTGACGAGCGCCGGAACCAGCGCCAGCGCCGGCAGCGTTGACTCGAACGCCCGCAGCAGCGGCGGTTTGGTGGCCTGGAGATCACGGTGGTAGCCCGAAGGCAGCGCAATCACGGACTGCAGCTCCGTCAGCGCGCCCGCCACCACGCCGTGCTGCGCGCGCAGCAGCTCCACCGTATCTGGGTTGTATTTGTTCGGCATGATCGAGGAGCCGGTGACATACCGCTGCGGCAGACTCACAAACGCAAACTCGCCGCTGGTGTAAAGGCTAAGATCCCAGGCCAGGCGACGCAGCTCCAGCGTCGCCTGAGCCAGCGCGGTGATCGCCTGCAGCTCGAATCGCCCCCGCGAGTTTTGCGCGTACTGCGGATTGATCTGCAGCCGGTCAAACTCCAGGTCCTGCGCCGTTTGCTCGCGCGCCAGGGGCAGGTTGACGCCGTAGCCGGCGGCCGTGCCGAGCGGCGACGAGTTGATCCAGTCACGCGTGCTGTGGGCCAGCGCCGCTATGTCCACGAACGCCTCAGCAAGACCACCCAGCCAGAGCCCCACCGTCGAGGGTACGGCTCTCTGTAAATGCGTATACCCCGGCATGATGGTCATCGCGTCCGCTTCAGCCCGATCGAGCAGCCGCAGCGCGGTTTCACGACAGAGCCCGCCCAATTGCTCAAGACGGTCGCGCATGTACAAACGCAGCGCGGTCTGCACCTGATCATTGCGGCTGCGGCCCGTGTGCACCTTCCCGCCCAGCGGCCCCAGGCGCTCGGTCAAAAAATGTTCAATGGCCGAATGCCCATCTTCAAACGGGGGACCCAGGACAAACGCGCCGCTTTTGACGTCAGCTTCCAGTGCGGCCAGACCTTCCTCGAGCTGCGCACATTCTTCGGCCGTCAGCAACTCGATGGTCCTCAGCCCGCGAACGTGTGCTGCGGTCGCTCGAATGTCGAACGGCAGGAGGTGCCGATCCAGCAGCACGTCCTCTCCGGCCAGAAACCGCTGGACCTCCTCGTCAGCGCCGCTCAAGCCTTTCTTTTGCCAAAGCGCATCACTCATATCGGTGCTTCCCGTTGCTCAGTGGGTTTCCAGCCCCGCCAGGTGGTCGAGGCCGTGCATCAGGTTCAGATTTTCCAGCGCCTGGCTCGCGGCGCCCTTCAGTAAATTGTCGATACACGCGACCCAGCGAAGCTGCGTGGGATTGCGCTCGTCAACGCTGAAACCGCCGATGCGGACCGTGGGTCGATGGCGAACCTGCGCAATTTCCGGAATCTCGCGATCTACCGTGACAAGAGGGAATGCCTGGTAATACTCGCTAAAAAGATCGAGCAGCGCGTCCGTCGTCAGCGGCTCCTTCAGTTCCGCCAGCAGCGTCACGCTTATGCCCCGAAAAAATTCCGCGACGTGCGGCATAAACGCAACCGGATGCCCCAGCTGATGGCTGACCTCACCTTCGTGGAGGTGGCCGCTGAGCTTGTAGGGCAGCAGGTTGTCAGCCAGCCGGTCGGGGTTGTTTCGCTCCGAGGGTGTGCGCCCGGCACCGCTGAAGCCCGATACGCCGAAGGCTGCCGGGACCGACGCCAGCTGATCGAGCAGCGGCAGCAGACCCAGCTGCGTGGCGGTGGCGTAGCAGCCCGGATTGGCGACACGCTTGCTGGTCGCCAGGGTCTCGCGGTTCACCTCGGGCAGACCGTAGGTCCAGGCGGAATCAAACCGGTAGTCGGCGCTGATATCGAGAACGCCCGCAGGATTTTTTGTTTCATCCAGGGCCTCCACAAACTCAGCCGCCTCGCCGTTGCTGCGGGCCAGCACGACGACGTCAACATCGCGCGCGGCCACTGTGGCTGCATCCATCGACTCAAATGCGGCTGTGTCAGCGCCCGGGAGGTCAGATAAATCGGGAAAGACCTGACTGAGGCGCTGGCCGGCCAGCGACCGGGAAACCATAAACTCCAGCCGATAGGCCGGGTGCGGCAGCAGCAGCTTCAGCAGCTCCTCACCAACGTACCCTCGGCCGCCGACCAGCCCGAGGCGGACTACTCCAGCCACGATTCGTCCCGGGCCAGGGCGTCATCCACATACTGCTGCATGTCGTCCATGGCGATGCCGTAGCTGAACACCCGCCAGTCGCCGGCCTTGAAGCTGATGTCTGCCTGGCGGTGATACCAGTCGTTGATCGGGTTGTGCAGCTTGGCGCGCCAGTAGAGCTTGTCAAAATTGCCTCGAAGCTCGCGCCAGAGCGCAGACGCCAGACCCTCACCCCGCGCAGCCGGCGTCACCGCAAACTTGTCGAGATAGGGATGGTCGTTCAGCCCGTGACTGATGACCGCCGCGGCGCGGCCGGAGTCGGACAGCAGCAGCCGGTCCAGCGGCAGTTCGTCGAAGTAGCCGGGCTTCAGCTCCCGATCAAAACACTCACCGAGCAGACCGCCGAGTTTCGACGACAGCTCTGCGTCCAGCTTGCTGTGCGCTGAAAAGCCCTCACCCCGCCGGATCAGGGTGCCGCAGCCGCTGTGTGTGAAAAGCTCCCGCGTCAGGCCGCTGGCCGAAGTGATGGAGACCGAGGTTGCTCCGGGCAGCTGATCCAGCAGGTATTTGATCTGGACAAGCTTCAGGCGCATGCCGGAGTGCACCCAGTCTTCCGCGAGGAGATTGTCGAAATCGGTGTGCAGGTTAATGGCCGGGATGATCTGACCCGATTCGTTCAACAGGCCGCCGGTGCCGGTCAGGAAGATGACCTTAAACGGCTTCACGGCGAGCACCAGCGCGCGGGCCGCCACGTCCGCGTTGATGTTCATCACCTGGCCGGAGCGCGACTCCCCGAGGCACGCAACAATCGGCAGGGCGCCGGCGTTCACCGCCGAGCGCAGCGTGTCTTTGTGCACCTCGGTCACGTCGCCCACCAGGCCGTATTTGCCAGGCGACAGGTAGTCGCATTCAAAAACGCCGTGCAGCAGGGAGCGGGTCGCAATTCCCTTGGCCTCCAGCGCCTCGGTCAGCTTCATGTTCTGCTCGTAGATCACAGGCCGGGCCACCGCCATCACTTCGGGCGTGGTGACGCGCATGCCGTCCACGACCTGCGATTCCACCCCCGCTTCCGCCAGCGCTTCATTGAGCTGCGGCCCGGCACCGTGCAGTACAATCGGCAGCAGGCCGACGTGGCGCAGGAACGACAGCGCAGACGCCAGCTCCTCCAGCTCCTCGGCGAGCACCGCGCCGCCCACCTTGACGATGGCGAACTGCACCGAGTCGACAGCAGAGAAGCGCTGGAGGTACTCCCGGGCCTCTCGGCTCGATCCAAGCTGACCGAGCAGCTCCAGGATGATGTTGCGTGTTTCAGTCATGATTTCTTGCCAGTTTTTCGTATTGGGCCCTGGCGGTCGCCAGGTCCGCGAGCGGCACCCACTCATCCACGGCGTGGGCCAGCGCGATGTCCCCGGGCCCCAGCACAAAAGTCTGCAGGCCCGCAGCGGAAAACAGCGACGACTCAGTCCAGAAGCCGACCGCCTCACCCAGCGGCAGGCCGAGCGACTCAGCGAGCGCAATCGCCGGCGCCGGGTCGACGCCCGGAGCGGGCAGCGGCGGGCCGAGAAACGGCACCTCCCACGTTGGCTGTCGCGACAGCAGTTCAGCGCCTGCGCTGGTGCTCGCCTTAAGAAACTCGTCGCTGTCGCTGCCGGGCGCCAGGCGCGCGCTGTACGCCACGTGGACGTTGTCGGCAATGACGTTGCTCTTGATGCCGCCGTCGACCCGACCGAGGTTGAAACGCGAGTCCGGGTGCTCACTTTCGACGAGCTCGACGGCAGCGCCAGCCCAGCGGGCAAAGTCGTGAAGCGCGTTGTCTTTGATGCCGCGAAGGTCTGAGGAGTGACCGGCCACGCCGGTGAACTTGCCGATGACCGACAGGTATCCGCGGTGAGCGGTCACGACCCGGCAGCTCGTCGGCTCGGCGACCACCACCAGCCCATATTCGCCGGAATTCAGACCCTCACAAAAGCGCTTTACACAGCAGCCGCCCGACCCTTCCTCGTCGGTTGTGAACAGCAGCGCGAGGGGGACGTCCGTCGTTTCCGCCATATCGAGCAGGCAGGCGGCGGCTCCTTTGATGTCGCAGCTGCCCCGGCCGTAGGCGCGGCCGTCTTTGACCACCAGTTCGAGCGGATCGGTGCTCCAGCCTTCGCCGACCGGCACCGTGTCCAGATGGACGTTGAACAGCAGGCGCGGCCTGCCGCGGCGGGCCAGATAGGAAACATGGCCGTCACCATGATCCGTGATGTCGATGTCGAAGCCCTGCAGCTTGCTCGAAAGGTAGCCGAACATCGGGTGATCGCGGTCGATCTTCCGAGGCGGGTTCTGGCTGTCGAACGACACCAGCTGTTCCAGGTGGCTGACGATGGCGTCTACCCCGGGTTCGGTGGTCGCTGCCAGGGCCGGATCGGTTGCTGCATGACTCATTTTGCTGGTCCTTTCATGACGCCGTTAACACGCGCCGACAACGTGGAACTCTGACCCAGGAGCTTGATAAAGCCCGCCGCCTCCTCCGGCGACCAGGAACATGATTGGGCGTACACCGCACCAGGGTCCTGCAGGATATGGGGTGAATCGATCGCAACCGCCGTCACCTCGCCACCGGTCGTTTCGAGCGTCACGTCTCCCGTGACCACCCGCTGCGAGCTGGTGAGGTATGCCTCGAGGTCAAACTTGTGCGGCTCGTAAAAGAAGCCGGTGTAGACCAGCTCCGCCCAGCGCTGGGAAATCTGATGCTTGAACTGGTTCTGCAGGCGTGTGTTGACCGCTTCCTCCAGCGCTCGATGCGCGGTAAGCAGGGCGTCGATGCCTGGACACTCAAAGACGATCCGGCCCTTCAGACCGATCGACACATCTCCCGTGTACACGTGCCGACCCACCCCGAAGCGGCCGAACTCATCGTTGAGGGTGGCGAGCATCTCGGGGCCCGCCACGGCGGCTCCGTCGAGAGCAACTGGCACACCTTCTTTGAAAGACACAACTCGCCGAAGCGGCGCCTCGGGCCATTCGGAACGGGGCTTCGTGAGCGCGCGCGTATCGGGACCCGCCGCCTGAAACTCGTCGATTTCCGATCCCGAGATAGTCACGCCAAGCAGATTTTCGTTGATCGAATACGCGCTGGAGGAGGCTCTGACCTCAACGCCGGCGGCTTCGAGCAGCGAGATCTCATAGTCGCGCACCTTGTCGGTCCGCGCCTGAAGGTCTCGGATCGGGGCGATGATCTCGTACTCACCCAGCGAGCGAACGGTCTGGTCAAACCGCAGCTGGTCGTTGCCCATACCGGTGCAACCGTGGGCGAACAGCCTGGTCCCCAGCTCGTCACAAAGCGCCAGGCAGCGCTTCACGATCAGATACCGGTCTGAGCACAGCAGCGGGTACTGGCCGTTGGCCCTGGCGCCGCTCTGGACCAGCGGCACAACAAACTCATCCCAAAGGTCCTGTCCGATATCCACGACGTGGTGCTGCGTTGTTCCCAGCTCCGCGGCCCGCTGCGCAATATAGTCTCGCTCCTCGTCACTCACACCCCCGGAGTCGACAAACACCGAGTGGACCGTGTAGCCATCTTCCACCAGCTGCCGCAGGCAGTAGCTGGTGTCGAGGCCTCCGGAGAAGGCCAGTACTACCGTTTGACTCATCCTATTTCCCTTCCAGAAGTTTCAGCATCACCGCTTTCTGCACGTGGAGTCGGTTCTCCGCTTCCTGCACGGCCACGCAGTAGTCAGCGTCCATCACCTCATCGGTGGCTTTGACGTTTCGCCGCAGGGGCAGGCAGTGGCTGAACAGCGCGCCGTCGGTCAGCGACATCTTTTTCTGATCGACCATAAAGTGCCGACACTGCTTGCGCAGCGCCCATTCATCCTGAGGTTTGCCGTAGTAAGGCAGCGCGCCCCAGCTCTTGGCGTACACCACATCCTGCCCCCGGTAGGCGGCTTCGATATCGTGTGACACGGACAGCTTGCCGCCCGCGTTTTCGGCATTCTCCTTGGCCGCCCGCATGAACCGACGGTCGAGCAGATACTGCTCGCCTGGGCAAAGCAGCGTCACGTCCATGCCCATCTTGGTGGCGATCATCAGCGCCGAATTAGCGACGGCGGTGTTGAGCGGCTTCGGGTGCCAGGTCCACGTCAGCAAAAAACGCCGCCCCCGCACCAGGCCAAGCTTCTCTTTGAGCGTGAGCATCAGCGCCAGCTCCTGGCACGGGTGGACGATGGTCTCCATGTTGATCACCGGAACGGTGGCGTGTTTGGCCACGGCGTTGATCACCGGGTCCTGCCGGTCGTACGACCAGTCTTGGAATTTCGGAAACGCCCGGATCGCAATCAGGTCGCAGTAGCGCGACAGCACCGCCGCGACCTCGCTTACGTGCTCTTCAGCGTCACCGTCCATGACAGCGCCAGGCTCAAACTCGATGCCCCAAGCGTCCTGGCCTGGCTGCAGCACCACCGCGATGCCGCCCATCTGGCCGATGCCGACCTGAAAAGACGTTCGCGTTCGCATCGAAGGGTTCAGGAATAAAAGCGCCACCGATTTACCCTTCATGCGCTCGTTCACCGGATGCTTCTTGAGCTCACCCGCGGTGGCCAGCAGGCTGTCGATTTCGCTGGCGGACCAGCTTTCGGTGGACAGAAAATGTCGCATCGTTTTCTCCGGCAAAAAAAAACCCAGCCGTCGGGCTGGGTTTTGATGTCTTTGTCTAACTGCTTATGCAGCCATCACCCAGCGCGCCGTTGGCTTGAACGGCGGCGGCGGCGAAGCGCAGCGTGCGAACCCAAAGCCTGCAGCTGGGTCTGAAAGTGAACATGTGCAGTCATGGCGCTGAATATGGCATGGGGGCGACGGGTGTGCAAGGGATTGGCGGCGATTGGCTCGCAAAGCGGCCGCTGACCAGCGCCTGGCGCAGCGCCGCATCGGGCTGGCCCGGCGCCAGCGACTGAAGCTCGCCGGCGACCAGCGCCGCCACCGCCTCCCCGTCGACAAACGCCAGCCGGTTGCCAGCCACGGCCGGCACCCGGCGATAGGCACTGAACAGGCGGCCGGTCAGGTTGAGCGGATCACACGCGGAGATCACCACCGGCGCCGGCTGGCTGCTGCGCCTCGCCTCCCCCAGGGCCGTCACGGCATCCGGCAGGGCAAACTGTTCTCCCGCCACGCCGTCGACAAAGCGGCCGCCCGCAATTTCTTCGCTCTGCTCCAGGCGTCGCAGAACGTAGTGAAGGTCTCGCCAGGGCGGCAGCTCCGGGCGCCCGTGAGCCAGCGCGCGAAACACCACGCCGAAGCGGTTAAGCAGCGCGCGGGCCGCGTACTCAGCCCGCTGCCAGCGTTCGTCTGACGCATCACCCGGCGGCGGCAGAAGCACCCACCGACCGGCCTCAGCCAGCCCCGCTACCGGCAAACCACCTTGGCGATGTCGCTCGCGGCGGCTGCGTTCGCGCTGCGACAGCGACAGATAGCGCGCCCCCTGAAAACAGTCCGACGTCACCAGGCCTCGCGCCACCAGCTCCGCCAGCGCCGCCTCGATGCTGGCATCCGCCAGCTTTGTCACCGGCCCGAGCTCGTCAGCAAAACTCGCCCCGCGCTGCAGCAGCGCCTCCGCCACCTTACGGGCAGGGACCGATAGGTCAGCAAATCCCTCGCAGGCCGCAGCCTCCTGGTCGGTGCTCGAATCGCCGACGACCGGATTGAGCGTCGGCTCTCTCTCCTGACTATCCAGCAGCCCGCTCCGCCAGAAGCGTGCCGCTAAGCGTTTTACCAACGCCACTGGCGTGGACTGCCCGATACCGGTTGCCTCAGCACCCGGGCTCAAGCGCAGCCAGGTGTATGTGCCGTTGCGCGAGAGATCGTCCAGCCATTCACTTCGATAGCTCTGAAGCCGTGCCTCCAGGATCCTCTCCAGCTCCCGAGCGGGCGCCGCGCACCCCTCCAGCCGTCCCAGCACCCGATCCAGAGCGCCGGAGCCTCGCCCGTCAGGCTCAGCCAGCTCTTGCCAGCTCAGCAGGAACCGCGTGAAAGCCGCCATGTTGACCGGCCGAATCCGTCCGCGACGGTTGCTCAGACTGTATTTATGTATGCGGGCCAGCAGGCGACGATTGCACCACAGCTCCTCGTCACCCAGAAACCGCCCTCGAATGGCGATTCCCTCCTGCTCCAAAGCGGCGAGCGCAAAAGCCAGCTCCTCCGCTTCCCAGCACAGACGTCGAGCCAGCTCCAGCTCGCCGATTGGACCTGACAGCTCCAGCACGCTGCGCAGGAGGTCCACCCGCGCGCTGTCGGGGTCGGGAAGCGCATCGAGGGGACTGAGCTCGCTGGTGGATTGCCCATAGGCCGCCATCGCTTCCCCCAGCCGCTCGCGAGCGACCCACAGGCGCCGCTCGCCGACCTTAATCGCAAGCGCTCGCTCGGCCTGGCGCAGCGCGCCGGCCCAGGACGCGCCTCCCACCGCTTCAAGCAGCGTCTCGTCGAGCAGCCCGCCCACCATGAGAAGGTCGTGCAGCTCGTCCCTATCGCGCACCGGCGGCTGCACCTCTTCCAGCACCCGGGCGATCGCCTTGGGGTCCAGCCGGCTCAGCGTAGCCGCGTCTTCAACGGTGAGATCGGGCCGGGTCCGCACCGACCGGGTGCGCCGGTTCTCCGCATCGCCGTCGTCCAGAAAGGCATAGGGTTTGGCGTTGAGCACGGCATCGGTGAGCGGCGACGGGTGAACCAGCTCCCGGCTCTCCACCTTCACAGAACCTGCCCCAATGCGCCGCAGGAGGTCCTCCAGCGCTTCGATATCCATCAGGTCGGTCAGGCAGTCTTCAAGCGTCTGGGCCACCAGCGGGTGATCCGGCACCTCCCGGGAACCGGCGAGGTTTTCAGCGCACGCGAGCTGGTCGGGGAACACCACCGCCATCAGGTCCTCAGCGTCCGAACGCTGAAACTGCGGCGGTCGCTTTTTGCCGCCGATCATGCGCTTGACCGCCAGCGCGATGCAGGCGTTCCAGCGCCAGTGGGTGGGGAACATCGGCGCGTCGAGCAGCGCCTGGATCAGCACGTCCCGCACCGTCTCCGGTTTCAGGTAGCCCATCACCTCGTCCATGTCGAAGCTGTGGGTTGGCCCCAGCGACAGGATCAGCGCGTCTTCCACGGCAGATGCCTGCAGCTCAAAATTGAACTTGCGGCAAAAGCGCTTGCGCAGCGCAAGCCCCAGAGCCCGGTTGAGCCGCGAGCCGTAGGTCGAATGGATCACGAGGTGCATGTCACCCACTTCGTCGAAGAACCGCTCGACCATCAGGAGCTGGTGGTTAGGCAGCGCGCCCAGCGCAGCATAAGACTTGTCCAGATAAGCCGTGAGCTGGTCAGCCACCGGTTCGCCCAGGCCCACCGAATCCATCAGCCAGCGCTTCAGACCCGCCGGGTCGTCAGCGGCCAGCAGTCTGCTCGCGCGTACGCGCAGCTCGGACAACGCCTCCGACAACTCGTCCGTGCGGCCCGGCGCCTCCCCAAACCAGAACGGCAGCGAAGGTGGCAGGCCGTGGGCGTCCTCGACAAAAACCTTGCCCGTCTCAACCTTGAGAATGCGGTAAGACGTATTGCCGAGCTGAAAGATGTCGCCGGGTACGCTGTCGAAAGCGAAGTCTTCGTTGAGCGTACCCACCGGCACGTCCGCCGGGCGCAGCACCACCTGGTAATCGAACAGATCCGGAATGGTGCCCGCGTTGGTCAGGGCCGTCAGCCGCGCGCCCCGCCGGGGCCGCAGTACGCCGTGCACCCGGTCGTAGTGCAGGTAGGCCCCTCGGCGCCCGCGGCGCGTGGAGTAGCCGTCGGCCAGCATCACCAGCACCTGCTCAAACTCGTTGCGGGTGAGCTCGGCGTAGCTGCGGCAGGCGGTGAGCTGCTGAAACAGGTCGTCTGCCTGCCACTCGCGTCCGGCCACCTCGGCCACCACGTGCTGTGCCAGCACGTCCAGCGGCTTCGGGGGAATGCGAATTCGGTCCAGCTGCCCGGCACCAACGCTGCGCAGCAGCACCGTACACTCCGCGAGATCATCCAGCGACACCGGCACCAGCAGGCCTTTGGGCGTTGCGCCGACCGCGTGGCCGGAGCGTCCCACCCGCTGGACAAACGCCGCGATCGAACCCGGACTGGACAGCTGGCACACGAGATCAACGTCGCCGATATCGATCCCCAGCTCCAGCGAGGCGGTGGCCACCACGGCCTTGAGCCTGCCGGCCTTCAGGCGCTGCTCCGTTTTGTGTCGGTGCTCCTTGGCGAGCGACCCGTGATGCGCCATCACCAGCTCGTCGCCGACCCGGTCAGCCAGGTGCCGGGTCGCCCGCTCCGCCAGACGCCGGGTGTTCACAAAGATCAGCGTGGTGCTGTGTTCCGCAATCAGCTGAGCCAGGTGGTCGTATACCTCCTCCCAGACCTCGTTCGACATGATCGCGGTCAGCGGCGACGGCGGCACCCAGAGACTCAGGTCCCGGCGCCGCTGGTGGCCCGCATCGACCACCGCGCAGGGTCGACCGTGACAGAGAAAGCCGGTCATCGCGTCAATGGGCTTCTGCGTCGCCGACAGCCCAACTCTGACCGGCGCTCGTTCGGTCAGCGCTTCAAGCCGCGCCAGGGAGAGCAGCAGATGTGCGCCGCGTTTGGAGCCAGCCAGCGCGTGGATCTCATCGACGATCACCTGTCGCACGCCGCCCAACATGCGCCGGCCGGCTTCGCTGGTCAGCAGGATAAACAGCGACTCGGGGGTAGTGACCAGGATGTGCGGCGGCCGGCGCTTCATCTTTTCGCGCTCTGCCACGGGCGTATCACCGGTGCGAACCGCAGCCGTAACCGGTTCTCCCAGCACGAGGCGCTCGCTGATGGCCGCAAGCGGCGCCTCTAGGTTGATCTGGATGTCGCCCGACAGCGCTTTCAGCGGCGACACGTAGAGCACCTGTACGCCTTCCCGGAGGTCGCCGGCCTGGGAGCGCTGCGCGAGATCGTCGATGCAGGCCAGGAACGCGGCGAGGGTTTTCCCGGACCCGGTGGGCGCCGCGATGAGCACATTCTGCTGCTGCTTGATCAGCGGCCAGGCCTGCGCCTGGGCCGGGGTTGGACGCTCGTAGGTGTCCTCGAACCAGGCTTTTACCTGCGGATGGAAGTGCCGCCACTGCATCAAGCCGGTGTAACACGTCGGATTCTCAAATCCTGAGAATGGGACGCGTCCCTGAGGCCTGGCTTGAGGAGAAGATCAGTCGATCAAAGATTTGTGCATCGGCGCCAGGCGGAGCTTTTCGCCGTTTGGCATGGCGTGCTCCAGCGTCATGGCACCCCGATACCCGTGACTGCGGTACAGGCGCACGCCGGGCATGGTCGCGCCCGTCTCTAGCGTCTTGAAACCTGCGGCCCTGGCCTGTTCTTCACAGTGGGCGAGCAGCATGCTGGCCAGACCCTGCCGGGCTTTGGCGGGCTCGACAAAAAAGGCCCGCAGGTGAGCCGCTTCGCGGGACGGGTCGAGGCGGCGCTCACCGCTGAGGGCGCGCCCCTTTAGGGAGGTTTCCCTGGCGCTCCACCCGCCGCAGGCGGCGATCTTCCCGTCGACCTCCAGCACGTAGTAGGTGCCGTCATCGATCAACATTTCATCCAGGGCCAGCACCGACTCCAGCGCCCCTTCCAATTGAAGCGGAGAGTAGTCATCGCTGGCGAGCGCCAGGGTGGCGCGACGAATCAGGTCATTGATAGCCGGCTGATCTTCAGGCCGGGCCGGGCGAATCGCGTTGGCGGCCATGGTTTAACGATACTACGGTTGCTGACGCTGTCGGTCAGTGTACTTCAGACGAGCTCAATGGCGTGATCGACCATGCTGTCGTCGTCGAAGATGTAGCGGGCGAGAAACGGCTTTTCCTCCAGCATCAGCGGCAGCCACAGTCGATCGTCTTCCCACATCTCGTCGAAGGGGATTTCGTCCACCGGAAACCACAGCGGCAGGGCCTCATCAGTCTCGGTGACCTCCCCCTCATAGCTGTCGCTCCGGTAAACCCAGACGTGAATGGAGTAGCCGTCAACAAACTGGAACAGATGCTGACCGCAGTAGCGCGGCGCCAGCGGCGTGATGCAAAGCTCTTCCTGGCATTCTCTTACCGCGCAGGCTTCCGGGGTTTCGCCCGGATCCAGCTTGCCGCCGGGCCCGTTGATCTTCCCGGCACCCAGCCCCCGTTTCTTGCGGATCAGCAGAATCTCACCGTCGCGCACGACAAACAGCAGCGTGGCCAGGTCTTTGGCCTGCCAGCGCGACCAGTCGATCTGATCGACGCGACGCGCCTTGGCCGGATCGCTCACCAGATCCGACATCAGGTGATGGTCACCTTGGCAAAGCGCCGCTTGCCCACCTGCAGCACCAGCTCCGCGCCCTGCGCGAGCTGAAGCTTCGGGTCACTGACGCGCTCCTGGTCGATGCGCACCGCACCCTGCTTCAGCATGCGGTGGGCTTCGGAGGTGCTCGCGGTGAGGCCGGCCTCCTTGAGCAGCAGCGGCAGGCCGATCTGCCCACCCTCGACCGCCGCCACCGTCACCTCCGGCAGATCGTCGGGGAGCCGGTCTTTCTGAAACCGGGCAATAAACTCCTGCTGCGCCGCTTCACCGGCGGACGGTCCGTGAAAGCGGTCCACCAGCTCCCGGGCGAGCTGAAACTTGATGTCCCGAGGATTGGCCCCCTCTTCGACCGCCTGGCGGTGCGCCGCTATCTCGTCGTTGCTGGCGAAGCTCACCAGCTCGAAGTAGCGCCACATTAAAGTGTCGGAAATCGACATGACCTTGCCGAAGATCTCCCCGGCCGACTCGTCGATGCCGATGTAGTTGTCCAGCGACTTGGACATTTTCTGCACCCCGTCCAGCCCTTCCAGCAGCGGCACGGTCAGGATGATCTGCGGCGGCATTTCATGCTGCTGCTGGAGCGTTCTGCCGACCAGCAGGTTGAACTTCTGATCGGTTCCGCCCATTTCGACATCGGCCTTGAGCGCCACCGAGTCATAGCCCTGCGCCAGCGGATAGAGAAACTCGTGGATCGAGATCGGCTGTTCAGCCTTGAAGCGCTTGCTGAAGTCATCGCGCTCTAACATGCGGGCGACGGTGTAGCGGGAAGCCAGACGGATCATGTCGGTGGCGTCCATCTTGCCGAGCCACTCCGAGTTGAAGCGCACCTCGGTCTGATCCTTATCCAGAATCTTAAAGACCTGTTCAGCGTAGGTGTCAGCGTTCGCTTTGATCTGTTCCGGCGACAGCGGCGGACGGGTTGCGTTGCGCCCGCTGGGGTCGCCGATCATCGCGGTGAAATCCCCGATCAGGAAAATCACCGTGTGCCCCAGCTCCTGGAACTGGCGCATCTTGTTCATGATGACCGTATGGCCCAGATGCAGGTCGGGCGCCGTCGGGTCAAAGCCGACTTTCACCCTCAGCGGTCGTCCGAGCTTGAGCCGCTCGACCAGCTCTTCGCGTTTGATCAGCTCGTCAGCGCCGCGTTCCAGCAGGGCCAGAGCCTGGTTAATGTCTTCCATGGGTCGAGCCGCCGCGCGGCACAAATGAAAGCAGCGAACGATAGCGGATTTGTCGCGGCCAGGGAACCAGCCGTGACCTGCCGTCGCGCGATGGCGTCACCCGGCCCGAGCCGCTATCCTGCGCTGCGAACCACCGCCTGACTGGAACCCGCATGAAAGTTGTCTATCACGCTGAGAACATCATCGACGCCAACCTGGTGAAAGCGCTGCTGGATAACGCCAGCATTCTGGCCTTCGTCAACGGTGAATATCTCGCGGGAGCCATCGGTGACGTGCCGGCATCCGGACTCATCACCGTGTCGGTCGCAGACAGCCATGAGGCGGAGGCCCGCAATATCGTCGCTGAGTTCGAAGCCGAGAGGCGGGATATCGTGGACGAGAATGATCCCTCAGCCGCCCGCGGCTTTCCCGGGCTCGCCGCCGACTGAGGCGGTTTATCGCCTGAACCGAAGGCTCAGGCCGCCAGCACCTCGCGCATGGCCGCCACAAACTCATCGATGTCCGCCGCGGTTTTGGTCTCCGTGGCGCACACCAGCAGGTTGTTCTCGTGCCCCTCGCCGACCGATGACAGATCGAAGCCCGGCAGCACCCGCCGCTCAGCCATCGCGTCGATGACGGACCTGGCCGACCGGGGCAACCGCAGCGCACACTCGTGAAAGTAAACACCGCTGTAGCACTGGCTGACGCCTTCGATCGCGGTTAGCCCCGCAACCAGGCGCTGGGTGTTCTGGTGACTCGCCGCGGCCACTTTCTCCAGCCCGGAGGCGCCGAGCAGGGACATATAGATAGTCGCCGCCGTGACCAGCAGCCCCTGGTTGGTGCAGATGTTTGAGGTGGCCTTGGCCCGGCGGATGTGCTGCTCCCGGGCCTGAAGCGTCAGCGCAAAACCGGGCTTGCCGTCGAGGTCGGTGGTTCTGCCAACCAGGCGACCGGGCATCTGGCGCACGAGCGCCTGGCGACAGCAGAGGAAGCCAAAATACGGGCCGCCCGACGAGAGCGGCACGCCCAGCGGCTGACCTTCGCCGCAGGCGATATCGACACCGTTCTCACCCCACTGTCCCGGCGGCTTCAGCACCGACATCGCCATGGGATTAACCACCGCGATGGTCAGCGCCCCGGTAGCTGCGGCGGCGTCGGTCAGCGCGTCGACGTCTTCCAGCACGCCGAAGAAATTTGGTTGCGGGATCACCACCGCAGCGATGTCCTCGTCAGCCAGCGACACCAGCGCCTCGACGTCAGTCTGGCCGGTCGCAGCATTCATCGGCAGCGTCTCGATCTCAATCTTCTGCGCGGAGACCAGGTTGGTGAGCACCTGTCGGTAGATCGGGTGCACCGTTTCCGGCACCAGCACCCGACGCGACTTCGACTTGCGGTTGGCCCGCAGAGCCATCAGCACCGCCTCGGCCAGGCCTGAAGCGCCGTCGTACAGCGACGCGTTCGATACTTCCATGGCCATCAGCGCAGCCATCATCGACTGATACTCATAAATAACCTGAAGCGTGCCCTGGCTCGCTTCCGCCTGGTAAGGCGTGTACGCGCTGTAGAACTCACCGCGCGTGGTGATTTCCCACACCGCGGCGGGAATGTGGTGCTCATAGGCGCCAGCACCGGCAAAACACGCGACGCCGGCATCCTTTTCTGCCAGGGACCGCATGTGTCGCGAGACCGCCATCTCCGACATGCCGTCGTCGATCGCCAGGCCCTCGATGCGCAGGGCATCGGGGATTTCGTCGAACAGCTGGTCGATGCTGTCAACCTTGATGGTGCTGAGCATCTGCTCAACGTCGCTGGCGGTATGGGGAATGAATGGCATGGTCTTTATGGTCGTCAGTCAGAGCCGTTGGGGCCGGCAAGGTTGTTACTCGCCAGCCCGCTGCAGCGGGTGTTTCTTAATCGTCGTCGTCAGCGATCGACTGCTGGTAGGCCTCGGCATCGAGGAGCTGGGCCAGTTCGCTGTCGTCGCTGGGGCGCACAGTAAACAGCCATCCGTCGTCATAAGGTGATTCGTTGACGGTTTCCGGCGAATCGGCCAGCGCCTCGTTGACGTCGACAATCTCACCGCTGACCGGCGCGTACACGTCGGACGCGGCCTTCACCGATTCCACCACGGCGCAGGCGTCTTCGCGGATGATGTCGTCACCGGTCTCCGGCAGCTCGACGTAAACAAGGTCGCCCAGCAGGTTTTGCGCATGATCGGAGATGCCGACCCGAAGCAGGCCGTCGTCCTCAACTCGCACCCACTCGTGGGAGGCCATGAATTTCAGGTCGCCCGGGATATCGCTCATGTCATGTTCCTCTGTCTTGTCATGGATTTTTACCGACCAGAATCTAGCTGTCGGCAGCTTCGACAAACGGCGGCTCGACGACGCGCGCCGGCACCTCCCGGCCCCGAATGTCGACCGCCACCTGATCGCCGGTGGTAACCGGAACCCGAGCGAGCCCGATCGACTGCTTCAGCGTCGGCGAAAAGGTCCCGCTGGTGACCACCCCTGCCGTTTCTTCGCCCACCACCGACTGGCCCTGGCGCAGCACGCCCCGACCCTCGAGCACGAGCCCGACAAGCTTCCGCGGCACGCCCGCTTCAAGCTGCGCTTCCAGCGCCGAGCGTCCGATGAAGCTGCGGTTGTCAGACAGATCGACGGTCCACTGGAGGCGCGACTCTGCCGGCGTGGTGGTCTCGTCGATGTCCTGGCCGTAGAGACTCAGGCCAGCTTCAAGCCGGAGGGTATCGCGAGCCCCGAGCCCGCAGGGCGCAACGCCCGCCTCCAGCAATTGTTCCCACCACCGCGTCGCCGCCGACGCGTCCATCAGCATCTCGTAGCCGTCCTCGCCGGTATAGCCGGTGCGGGCGATAAACAGCGATTCGCTGTCCCAGGCCCAGAATCGATCGAGCGCCGATACGGCCTCGCGGTCCGCGCCATCGAGTAACCCGTGCACCGCGTCGCGGGCCTGCGGCCCCTGCACCGCCAACATCGCCAGATCTTCGCGCTCGATGACGTTCACCGAGGTACCCTCAGCCCGCGCTCGAATCCAGTCGAGGTCTTTCTCCCGGGTCGCTGCGTTGACGACGGCGCGATAGGCCCCGTCGGCTCTGCCGTAGACGATCAGGTCGTCGATGATCCCGCCGTTTTCGGTGAGCATGCAGGTATACAGCGCCCGGCCGGGACGCTTGATTTTGGCCACGTTATTGGCCAGCAGATTCGACAGGAAATCGCGACAGCGGTCACCCTCGAAGTCGACCACGGTCATGTGAGACACGTCGAACAGGCCCGCCTCCCGGCGAACGGCGTGATGCTCCTCGACCTGCGATCCGTAGTGGACGGGCAGCGCCCAGCCGCCGAAGTCGACCATGCGACCACCCTGGGTCTGGTGCTGCTCAAAAAGAGGCGTGTGGGCGGGCACGGTCCTGTCCACGGATAAAGGGATCGGCATGATACCTCAAGTTACGCCGAAATCGGCGTCGCAAGCGCGCCGACATGAGCGCTGACCGAGTCGGCCAGCGCCTGCGTGTTGTAGCCGCCCTCAAGCGAGGACACAAGCCGCCCCGCACAGTGTCGATCAGCCACCGTCAGCAGCTCCCGGGTGACCCAGGCATAGTCGTCGACGCTAAGCTTGAGACCCGCCAGCGGATCGTCACGGTGGGCGTCGAAGCCGGCGGACACAATCAGCAGCTCCGGCTTAAACTCCGCCAACGCCGGCAGCCAGTGCCGCTGCACCGCCTCGCGGAAGGCCTCACCGCCGCTGCCGCTGAGCAGCGGCACGTTCACGATGTTGCCCACGCCCGTCTGATCGCGGCCGCCGGTACCCGGATAGAGCGGCATCTGGTGCGTTGACAAAAACATGACGCGCGGATCAGCAGCAAAGATATCCTGAGTGCCGTTGCCGTGATGGACGTCGAAATCTGCGACCGCAACCCGCTCGAGCCCGTGATGGTTCAGGGCATGCAGTGCGCCGACGGCCACCGAGTTGAACAGGCAGAACCCCATCGCCTGGTCGCGCTCGGCATGGTGTCCGGGCGGGCGAACCGCGCAAAAGACGTTCAGGTGCGTGCCGGTCACCACGGCGTCGACCCCTGCAACCACCGCGCCGGCCGCCGCGCGGGCGGCGGTCAGCGAGGCTGGCGACATCACGGTGTCCGCGTCGACGCTGACCGATCCGCTTTCCGGCGCGATGCGCGCCAACGTCTCGATCAGCGCATCGCTGTGGGCGGCCGCCAGGTGCTCGTTTTCAGCGAGCGGCGCCTCCTGCCATGAAAGCGCCGGAAAGTCCTGCCGGAGCCGCTCGACGACCGCCCGTAGCCGCCCCGGATGCTCCGGATGGTGCGACCCCGGGTCGTGAGCCTCGCAGGCGGGGTGAGTCAGCAGCAGGGTGGACATTCGAAAAAAGATCTAGCTGTAGCGCTCCCGGTCCCAGAGGGTCTCGCCCGCGTCGGAGGCCGCCGCCAGGCGACGGGCGACAACAAACAGCAGATCGGACAGGCGGTTGAGATACTGCCGGGCCACGTCGGCCACCGGCTGGTCTGTGGACAGCGTAATCAGGCGACGCTCCGCGCGGCGGCTGATGGTTCGGGCCATATGGCATGCCGCAGCCGCGGCGTCACCGCCGGGGAGAATAAACTCCTTCAGCGGCTTGAGCTCCGCGTTGAAGGTGTCAAGGTCTCGCTCCAGACGCTCCACCTGCTTGGCGTTCACCAGCTCCGTGCCGGGAATGCTGAGCTCGCCGCCGAGATCAAACAGGTCATGCTGCACCGTAATCAGACAGGTCTTGACCGCCTCGTCCGCGGTGAACGCAATCACCAGCCCGATCGCGCTGTTCAGCTCATCAACCGTCCCGTAGGCCTCAACCCGCAGGCTGTCCTTCCCCACCCGGCTGCCGTCGCCCAGGCCGGTGGTCCCGTCATCGCCGGTTCGCGTGTAGATCTTAGAAAGTCGATGTCCCAAAGCTAGCTCACTCCCAGAAAGGCCTGACGCCTGGCGCCACAACAGCGCGCGATTGTGCTGAACCGGCGATCATAGAAAATGTGAAAAGGACGCGCCGACACGCCAGTAACGGCCAAGCTTAATTCAATACCATAACGACGGTCGCCACTGCCGCCACCGTCAGCCAGCAAACCAGGACTCGCCACACCAGATTCATCGCGATGTTGACGCGGCCCGGCGCGCCGCTGAAATCGTGATCGAAGGCGTCATCGGGCGCCACCCGGACGATCATCGCGCCGGTTTTTGGCCACACGTCCCGAGCAAAGGTCTGCCAACCGGTTTCGGCGACCAGCTGTCGTGACCCGCTGACCACCCGGTCAAAGTCGCCCACCATTGCCAGGCCAAGACTGGCCAGCAGAGCCGCGGGCCAGTCGACGATGCTGAGCCAGCGCTGGCCGGAACGCACCTGCTGTTCGCTCAGCAGGGCCACGTTCCGCTCTTCGGCAAGCAGCGCGTGGAGGAAGCGGAACATCACCGCACCGCCGGGCCCGGCGATCAGAAACCAGAAGAGCGCCCCAAACCAACGGGCGAGCGCCTGGTAGAAAACGCCTTCGACCAGGACCTCCGCCTTTTCGTCGTCCGAGACCGACGCCGCTTCCCGATAGTTCATCAGCAGCATGCAGGCCGCGTCGCGGCGCTCCTTAGGGTCGTCCGCCTCCAGATAGTGCTGCACGTCGGCATCCAGATCTCGGGAACCCCAGGCAAACACCAGCGCCGCGAGTGATATCAGCGCGCCGGTGAACAGCTGCCCCAGCTGCAGCAGATAAAGGTGCAGAACCGCCACCGCGAGGCCAGGCAGCAGTGTCAGCACCACGGGCCGCAGCGGATGACCGCTTCGCCCCATGAGTCTGGCAAACCAGGTGTGGATCAGCAGGTGCTTGAGGTCCCGCAGCTGCCGGCCGGCCAGCCAGCCGATCATGAGCGCCAGCAGGATGATCAGCAGCGTCATCGCTGCCAGACACCCCCGCCCCAGCTGCTGATGTCCAGCTGGTGCCGGCTCGCCATAAAGTCCGCAATCAGGTGCCAGGACACCGACGCCTTGAAAGGCAGGATGATCTCCCCGCTTCTTACGAGCTGCTGCAGCTCCAGCGGTGCAAACCAGCGAGCGTCCTCCAGCTCGTCATCCAGGCGAATGTCTGTTCGTACGGCTTCGCCGATAAAACCGACCATCAGCGAGGACGGAAAAGGCCAGGGCTGAGAGGAGTGATAGCTGAGGTGCCCGACGACAACCCCGCTTTCTTCGGCCACCTCTCGCCTGACGGCGTCTTCCAGCGATTCGCCCGGCTCCACAAAACCGGCCAGCGTGGAGTAGCGCCCCGGCGGCCAGGAAGGCTGGCGGCCCAGCAGGATGCTGCCGCGATAGCCCACCGCCACAATCACCGCCGGGTCGAGCCGCGGGAAATGCACCCGCCCGCAGTCCGGATTTTGGCAAACCATGCGAAAACCCGCCTGGTCGATCTCGCAGCGCGTGCCGCAGCGTCCGCAGAAGCGATGGTTAGATTGCCAGAGATCGAGACCGCGCGCGTAGGCGGCGAGCCCGGCCAGCGGGCCTTCAAGGTCAGCGACAATGCTGCGCAGCCCTCGCAGCCTGGCGCCCTGCTCGCTGGCGAGATTCTCCGCGGTGGCTTTGGAGACGCTGGCCACAAACCAGGTATCGGACTCCAGCTTTCCCAGCAGCGCCTGATAGTGGCTCTCCTGACGCAGGTCCGGCGGGAGGTCGGCCAGCCTAGCCTCGCGCCCCTGGCCGCAGACCAATACGCGCCCCTCCGACACCACCATGACCCGGGACCGCGGATTGGCGAACTCCCGGTTCAGCCAGGCCTCATCACCCCGCCGCTCAGCGAGGCGATTGATCGGTAGACCGCTCATGGGGTTAATGCTCAATGGCAAAGTTCCTGTTGTTGCCGGTTGCTTGCGAGACCGCCTGCGTTTGCTGCGGGTGACTCCGAAGCGAGCGCCGGGCGAGCCGCCGCCATGACGCTCTACAGAACCTGCACCGGTAGAGTCCGGCTGCTAAAAGCCGAAAGGATCCGCTGCGGCTAAGGGCGGAACAGCGGTCTCTCCGCCTCGTGGGTCAAACCTCAGGTCAGACCGAAAAGGACGAGCCGCAGCCGCAGGTGGTGGTCGCGTTTGGGTTGCGGATGACAAACTGGGCGCCCTTCAGCGACTCCGAGTAATCAATCTCAGCGCCGAGCAGATACTGCAGGCTCATCGGATCGATCAGCAGCATGACGCCCTCTTTCTCGATTTCGAGATCCCCGTCAGTGATCTCTTCGTCGAACGTAAAGCCGTACTGGAAGCCTGAGCAGCCTCCACCACTGATATAAACCCGCAGCTTAAGCTCCGGGTTCTGTTCTTCCAGGATAAGCTCCCGCACTTTGCGTGCGGCAGCGTCGGTAAAATCTACGGCGGCGGTATCCATAAGTAAAAGGTAGGCCTAGTGGACCAATCTTTCAAGCGTCAGCGGCGCTGGCTTTGGTGGCGGCCGGCTTGGTGCTCACGGCCGTGACGCTGGCTTTGCTTTTGGAAACCAGCTGCCCGTTGACCTCCGCACCGAGGCGCATCTCGATCGCCTGATAGTGAATATTGCCCGAAACCCGGGCCTTGTCGCGAAGCTCGAGCCGATCGTCGGCATGGACGTCACCTTCCACCTTGCCGTTCACCACGATCACCGGCGCCCTGAGTTCACCCTTGACGACCGCGCTTTCGCTCAGGTGCACAACGCCGGCGCCTTCAGCTGCCGTCACGCTGCCGTCGACCTCGCCGTCGATGTGCAGCCCACCGGTGAAATGGATATCACCCTTAATTCGGCTTTTCTCGCCGATCAGCGTCTCGATCGGCATGCCGTCTTCGCCTGACTCGTTCTTAAACATGGTGCTCTCCTGGGCCTCGTACTCGGACGGCGATCATACCAGTGCTGAGGTAAAAATCTGTGACTGCGCCCACCGTCAGGCCGCCGGCGCTGACTCTTCGGCGACCTGCCAGGAAAACGTCCGCTCGATAGACCGCTTGCTGCCTTTGGCCTTGGCCTCCACCACAACCTCCATCGGCGTAAACCCGGCGGGCAGCGTGATGCGCCCCTCCAGCAGCTGGTAATACTTGAATTCGAACGCACGGGCCGGATCGGCGAGCCCGAGCGCCTCTCCGCTGAGCCGGGTGGCTCGGTCGTCGGCCACGCCGGCGACGGTCAGCTTCAGCGTACCGTCGACGCGCCGCGTCTTTTTGAGGTTCTGGGTCAGCACCAGACGATAGCCAAAAACCCGGGACGACGGTGTCGGGGTGAGCTCGAACTCGTGGACGGCAAGTCCGCGAACGCTGCCGCCCGCATCGAGCAGCCGCCGGTAAAAGCTGACCTCTTCCCGCTGGCTCGCGAGCTGCCGATCCAGCTCGAAGACTGAGCGCTTCAGCTCCGCCATTGCGTTTTCGCCCACCTGTCTTGCACGCTCGGCGACGGCGACCTGCCGACCCAGTTCCTCGACCTCAGCCGTAAGCGCTTGCGTGGACTCCTCCGACGAGCCCGCTGAACCGGAGTCCGGGCGGGTCACCAGCAGCGCACCGGCTGCGCCGAGCGCGACGCCGACCAGGACACAGACGCCCAGCAGCATCGGTTTCGGACTCGGGTTGTGAGGCCCGATGACTACCCGGGGTTTGGCGGCGGCATGATCAGTCATGAGAAGGCTGGCGCAGTGGGCTCAATGTATCTTGAGCGGGCCGGGTCGCGGCGGTCAAGCGGCCCCGCCGATTGGCCGTTACTCCTTTGCTTGGCGGCGAGCCCGCGACGCAGTAGATTGCGTGCTTGCGATCGCACAAGGAATTCCCGTGCTCTGGATCAAGGCTTTTCATATCATTTTTATGGTGACGTGGTTCGCCGGCCTGTTTTATCTGCCCAGGCTGTTTATTTATCACCACAACGCCAGCGATGAGATCAGCCTGGAACGCTTTGTTGTTATGGAGCGGCGTCTGTTCGCCATCACCACGATCGGCGGCGCGCTGACGGTGGTGTTTGGTCTGCTGCTGATCTGGCGCCTGGGCGGCCTTGACGCAGCGCTCTGGGGCTTTGGCTGGTGGCACGTCAAGCTGCTGCTGGTCGCCAGCCTGATCGGCTACCAGCTTTGGTGCAAACGCCTGATGGGACAGCTGGCGCAGGGCAACAGTCCGCACAGCGACACCTGGTATCGGTGGTTCAACGAAGTTCCCGCCGTCATGCTGATCGGCGTGGTCGTCATGGTTGTGGTGAGACCTTTCTAAAACGAGCCACAGGACACAATACGCTTGCTGCAACTAATGCTATATTTATCAGCCATTTGCTGTGGATATCGAGAGAAAAATGAAGGTGGCAGCCAAGTTCTGCTCAAAGTGCGGGCCAAACCCGGGGCGTTGACGTGAGCAGCGACTCCCAACAAAGCCGCGACGCGCAGCTTCGCAAGGCGTTCCAGAAAACGCTGCCGAGGCGCATCGGCGGCGTCCAGCGGCGGTTGCGGGCGCTCGCCGAAAACGGTTGGGACATCAACACGCTTCACCTGATATTCGTTGAAATTCAGCAGCTTGCCGGATCGAGCGGCAAATACGGTCTGATCGAAGCCAGCGAGCAGCTCTCGGCGCTGGAAATCATGCTGGGAACGTACCTAAGCGGACCGGGTCTGCCCCAGCAGGAGCAGAACGAAGACATTCTTCGGCTGGTCGGCGAGCTCGACCAGATCAGCGGCGGCGCAGACCTGGAAGATCTGGACGTCAGTCAGCCGACCGTGGTGGCCAAAATGATCGCCACGCCCAAGCTGGCGGATCCGGTGGTATCACCCTCCGGCTTGCCCGCGCTCGAGAACATCCCGACCTGGGTCAGGCCGCCGGCCGAGTTCCTGCCGTTCGAGCCTAACGCGGTCAGGCCCTTCCACCGGCTCTCGCCCGGCGTGGCCGATGATCTGGCCGCCCCGCTGGAGCCCACCAGCGATCCGGAGCTCAACCGGCTCGCCGAAGAAACTCTGAACCTCGAGCTCGGCGACATCGCCAGTCAGATCATCACGGGCGACGAGCAGTTCAACGTGCAGGAGTCCGACCAGATCAGCAATGACTGGAAGCGCGACGCGGCGAAAGCGCAGCAGCCGGAGCCCGCGCCGTCAGAGCCGGTCGACCAGCAGCCCGACGAACCTGCTGAACCTGTTGAAACGTCTCGCGATCCGGAACCGGCGACCCGCACTCTTTACTATCTGCATCGGGACAACGATCACTCGAAGCTTCTCGCCGCGCATTTAGGCCGCAGCTTTGAGGTGAATTCGTTTGCCGACGTCGACGAGTTTCGGGATCAGCTGAGCGCCATGGGCCCGGACGCCGTCCTCATCGACGGCGTGTTCATCGACGAGATCGAGACGCTCGGCCCACTGGTGCGCAAGATCCGGCGCAAGCAGGATCGGCCCATGCCCATGCTGGCTTTTTCCGAGGCAACCGACGTGGCGCAGCGCCTGAAAATTCTGCGCGCCGGCGCCGACGCCTTCATGAAGAGCACCGCCAGCTCAACGGAGGTCCAGCGCCGCCTCAGCGAGCTGATGCGCGATCCGCAGGATGACCCCTATCGGGTCCTGATCGTTGAGGACGACCGTTCCCAGGCCATGTTCGCGGAATCGATACTGCGCAAGGCGGGGATGGCGGTCAAAATGGAGCGCAACCCGCTGCAGGTGCTCGACCACCTGGAGGAATTTAATCCAGAGCTCATCCTGATGGATCTCTACATGCCCGAATGCGACGGCATGGAGCTCACCTCGATCATTCGGGAGCGCGATGACTTCATCAATACCCCGATCGTTTTTCTCTCGGGTGAGAGCAACACCGACAAACACTTCGACGCGCTCCTGGCCGGCGGGGACGACTTTCTCTCCAAGCCCATCCGACCGAGGCATCTGATTCAGGCGGTCACCAACCGGGTGCAGCGGGCTCGAGCGCTGGCGCGCCGCAAGCTGACGCGCGCCGAACCCGATACGGTCACGGGCCTGGCCGACCGGCCCCAGCTGCTGGAACGGATCAATGATCTTCTGGCGGAAGCGGACAACGGCAATCCGGATCATCCGGGCGGCGTGCTTTACGTCGAAATCGACGACCCATTCGATCTGCGGCAGCGTCTGGGCCTCGCGGGTTTCGAGACGGTCGCCGATCAGCTCGGCCCGCTGCTCAGCAGCGAGCTGGGCAGCAAGGATATGGCCACACGCTATGGCGACAACGCCTACTGCCTGCTGCTGGCAGATCGGAGCGTCGACGCGCTGAAGAAGGCTGCCGAGAAATGCGTTGAGCGCGTCGGCAGCCAGCTTTTCCAGACCGGGGACGGTACCACCAACATGTCGGCCTCCATCGGAGTATGCCAGCTGACCAGCCAGTTCGCTGACGCCGGCGCCCTGATCTCCGCAGCGGAGCGGGCGTGCAACCTCGGCTACAGCAGCGGGACCTCGCGGGTCAACGTCCAGGAGCTGGCGCTCGATTTCTCCGAGGAAAGTGATGACTCAGTCGCGCTGACGCTGGAGGTGGCGCTGGACAAAGACGACCTGCAGGTGCTGTTTCAGCCGATCGTGTCGCTGCGAGGTGATGCCGAGGAGCAGTATCAGGCGCTGGTCCGGGTCAATGGTGATGACGGCAAGCCGATCGCCGCTTCGCGCCTGATCCCGGCCGCTGAGCGACACGGCCTGCTGGGTCGCATCGACCGCTGGATGCTGAAGCGGGCGCTGGCGGTGCTCGACGAACGTCAGCGGCTGGAGCGCCCGATCCGGCTGTTCGTGAACCAGTCTGCGCATTCGCTGACCGACCGGGAAGTCCTTCCGAGGCTTTACAAACAGTTGCAAACCCGCGGTCTGACACCCTCTTACCTGGTGCTAGAGTTCAAGCTGCCGGAGATTGCCAACCGACTTAAAGCTGCGGTTCAGCACTGCCGAAAGCTGCAGGAGATCGGCGTCAAGGTGGCCTTGGGTGCGTTTGACGGCAGCAACACCGCCTTCCAGACGCTCAACCATCTGTCGGTGGATTACGTGAAGCTGCCCGCCTCCGATGAGGACGGGGCGCTCGGCAAGAATCTGACGTCGGTGATCGATCGGCTGCACCACACGGGGCAGTTGGTGATTATTCCGGCGATTGAGGATGCAAGAACGGCGGCGAGGCTTTGGCAGACCGGCGTCGATTTTATACAGGGCTATTTTGTACAGGCGCCGGAAGCGGAGCTGGCGTACCAGTTTAACGAGTCGCAAATTTGAATATTGGGGACACCTATGGCGCAGGACGGACTTTACACCTCCACCGCTGACGCCCAGCACAGCACGCGGCTGAGCGCGGAAAGGGTGCGGTTCATGTACCGCATGTCGGGTTTTGGCACGGTTGCGGCAACCGCGGTAGCGGCGCTGGTCGGTCTGTATTTCTGGACCCAAAAGGAAAGCGCTGTTGCGCTGGCGCTGGTCATCTACTTCGCCCTGATCGCTCTTGCCAGAGCGGTGGTGTTCCTGCAGTACCGCAAGGCGGACGACGTCGAAACCAATCCGGATTCCTGGATCCTGGCGGCGACGATCACCATGGCGTTCAGCGGGCTGGGCTGGGGCGCCATGTCGTGGTTCCTGTTTGACCTCGACCTGCCGAGCAGCGCCCTGATCGTATCGGTGGTTGCCACTTCGATGATCGTTTCCGGCATCCTGCTGCTGGCACCGTTCACCCGCCTGATGGTGGCGTTTGCCCTGCCCTCAGCGGCCCCGCTGCTGATCAAGCTCGCCACCAGCAACGAAATGGCCTTCTGGGTGACCGCGGCCGCGTTTGTGCTGGTCCTTGGGGCGGTCTATCTGTCCGCGCTGAGGCTGCAGAGCGGCCTGCGCCAGTCGCTGCACCATGCGCTGGAAAACCGGCGTTTGGCCAAGGTGATGGCGCAGTCCAAGGACGAGCTCGAGAACCTGAACGAAGAGCTTTCGAGCAACATCGACCGTCGCGCGCGGATCGAGGAAGAGGTCCGACAGGCAAAACGTGCCGCCGAGGCCGCCGTGATGGCCAAGGACGAATTCCTGGCCACCATGAGCCACGAAATCCGCACGCCGCTCAACGGCATCCTGCCGATTCTGGACATCCTGCGCAGCACCGAGCTGAACGAAACCCAGAAGGACTACCTCAACACCGCGTTCCAGTCGTCGAAACATCTGCTGTCGATCATCGACGACATCCTCGACTATTCGAAGATCGAGGCCGGCAAGCTGGAGCTCGAAACCGTCGGCATGAACCTGCGGGAGCTGCTCGACTCTGTGCTCCGGCTGATGAACTCCAGCGCGCGGAAAAAGGGCCTCGACCTTCGGGTACGGATCGAACCGGGCGTGCGCATCGCGCTTCGCGGCGACCCGGTCAGGCTGCGCCAGGTGCTGACCAACCTGGTGAGCAACGCCATCAAGTTCACCGACCAGGGACAGGTTGAGGTCACGGTCAGCAACCGCAGCGAAACGCGGGAGCAGACCGAGCTGCTGTTTGCGGTGAAAGACACCGGCATCGGGATGGACAAGGCAACCTCCGACCGCCTGTTCCGTCCGTTCTCCCAGGCGGATGCGTCGACCACCCGGACCTACGGCGGCAGCGGTCTTGGGCTGGCGATCTGCAAGCGGCTGGTCGAGCTGATGGGCGGGCGCATCGGGGTCAAGTCGGAGCCCGGTTCAGGCTCGGTGTTCTGGTTCTCGATCCACCTGAAGAAGTCGGTGGGCGACATTCAGGCGGACCGCAAGAGTCTCCAGGACGCGCGGATTCTTCTGGGCTGCGGCGACGAGGCGCTGCGTCAGCGCGTCGGCACCTTCTTTGAGGGCTGGGGCTCGGGGGTGACGGTCGCGTCCAACCTTCGCGAGGTCGCTGCAAAAATCAAAGACTCCCTGACGCTCGGCGGCACCTGGGCCTATGACGTGATGGTGCTCGACGCGCCGTCGCTCGGCAATCAGTCCGCTGAGCTGATCCGAAGAATTCGGCGCGACTCGCGGTTCAACACGATGAACATCCTGGTGCTCAACCGGGACGGCATTCTCCCCGAGCCGCTGGCGGATTTCGAAGACATTGCTGCCGCCGATCGCAGCAGCGCGCAGGGCCAGTTTCACGAGGCGATCGAAACGCTTCTGCAGGGCGGCGAAGAGATCGAGCGGCCGCCGACGCTGGGCGGCGAGGACATCGGCTACGGCGACACGTACGAAGCCGAGGAAGAGGAGCCCACCAGCGCTCCCCCGGCAGCCGCCAAGGCCGAGGACAGCAAGCCGGGCGGTCGTGTTCTGCTGGTCGAGGACAACCCGGTCAACCTGCACGTGGCGCAGAAGCTCCTGTCGCTGATCGGCGTGGAGCATGACGTGGCGAAGAACGGTAAAGAGGCGATTCGTCAGCTGCACGAAAACAACTATAACGCCGTACTCATGGACTGCATGATGCCGGTGATGGACGGCTATTCGGCGACCCGCGAATGGCGGAAGTTTGAATCCGAGAAAGACCGCGAGCGGGTGCCGATCCTGGCCATGACGGCCAACGCCATGGCGGGTGACCGGCAGAAGTGCCTCGATGCCGGCATGGACGACTACATGGCCAAGCCGCTCAATCGGCAGCTCCTGGAACAGATGCTCAAGCGCTGGCTGACCGAGCCGGCGGCGCCGCAGCTGGACCCGGAGGAAGTTGCGACGCCGGACGCCGCGCCGATCACTGAGCAGAGCGATGATGAGCTGCCGCCGGGCGTGGCGGTGCTCCGGCCTCGTCAAAAGGCCGCCGCCCAGAAGTCCGTGCTGGACCGCCAGGTCCTGAACGACCTGATCGACATCATGGGCGACGAGTATGTCGACCTGATTGAGGTTTACCTCGAAGATACGCCTAACTGCATCGGCCAGCTTGCGGAGGCGGCCGACGCGGATGACATCGATGGGCTGATCGCCCCGGCCCACTCGCTCAAGTCCACGAGCGCCAACCTCGGCGCGATCGGTTTGTCAGAGCTGGCCAAGGCGGTCGAGCACGGCGCCCGCGAAGGAACCATCGGTGACGTGGCTCAGAAGCTCAAAGCGATCCAGTCAGAATTCGATCAGGTGGCCGCGGAGCTACAGGACATCAAAGCCTCGTAGCGGGCCACCGCCGCAGCCCCTTAATCAGGTTGGGGCCGCGGAGCGCCAGGGAAAGTTTCAGCCTTCTTTGGGGCTGATCTGCGTTTGCTGGTAGTTCTCCAGGCCGACCTTCTCGATCAACCCAAGCTGGGTTTCCAGCCAGTCCACATGCTCCTCTTCGTTGTCGAGGATTTCACGGAACAGCTCCCGGCTGACGTAGTCGTGAACGGAGTCGGCGTAGGTGATGGCCTCGCGGAGATCGGGAATGGCCTCCATCTCCAGGTCCAGATCACACTGCAGGATTTCGGGGACGTTCTCACCGATGCGCAGACGACCCAGATCCTGCAGGTTCGGCAGCCCTTCGAGGAACAGAATCCGCTCGATGAGCTTGTCAGCGTGCTGCATCTCCTCGATCGACTCGTGATATTCGTAGTCACCGAGCTTGTCCAGGCCCCAGTCCTTCAGCATGCGTGAGTGCAGAAAATACTGGTTGATCGCGCGAAGCTCGTTGTAGAGGATCTTGTTGAGATGCTCGATGACCTTGGTATCGCCTTTCATGTATTCAGCTTCCTTGAATTCGGGTGGACCAGACTCGGTGAACGTCGAGGATTATAGGAGAAGAGCGTAATCGAAGCGTGAAAAATAGTCGAGCACGCGAAAACCGCCAGCTTACGGCAGTCTTGAAAAAACACGTTTGTCCTGCCGGCTTAAGCGGGGCTCAAGTTGTGCAGGTTGAGAACGTCGAGCGCGCTGCCCGAATCCTCGCCGCGGTGCTCGTCGAGCAGGCTGATCGCCGTTTCCACGCAGCTTCCGCAGTTGGTGCCGCAGCCCGTCTGGGCCCGCAGATCACCGATACTCGACGCGCCGCCGCGAATCGCTTCGCGAATCTGCTTTTCCGACACCGCATTACAAACGCAAATAATCACGTTCGTAATTAAAATGCAAACACGAATGATTGTCAATAAGAAACGGAGCGAGTGTCCTGTTTTTCGAGCACGGGCGCGAGCATCGGCTCAAAGTGCGTCAGCGCGCGCCGGTAAACCGGTCGTTTAAAGTGCACCACGTTTTGTGCCGGGTACCAGAAATCGACCCAGCGGAAGGAATCAAATTCGGGGCTGTCGCTATGATCGAGGCGCAGCGCGCTCTCGCTGGCGACGAGCTTTAGCAGAAACCAGACCTGCTTCTGGCCGAGGCAGGGCAGCCGTTCGGTTCGACGCCGAAGACGCTGGGGTAGACGATAGCGAAGCCAGCCCGGGGTCGCCCCGAGCAGCTCAACGTCCCCAGGCGCAAGACCGGTCTCTTCCTCGAGCTCCCGGTACATCGCTTCCTGAGGCGTCTCGTCACTGCGCATGCCTCCCTGGGGAAACTGCCAGCCGTCCCGGGTAATGCGCCGCGCCCAGAACAGCTTGCCGTCGTCCCGACTGAGAACAATGCCGACGTTGGGACGAAAGCCGTCCGGATCGATCATCCTTATCCTCCACTGCTCGTTGGATTGTTCCACGGGCGACCCGTTTCGGGCAAGTCGTCCCAGCGCACCCCTGCGGACCGTTGTGTCAAACAATGTGACCGCCAATTGATGCTGACGAATCAAGGCCTTAAAGCTGCTATGCTTGTTACCGATAATAAGGCGGACACCGCCCTGATAATACTGTTTTCGGATACTGATAAAAGCTAGGCCATGTCCAAGGTCCCATCGAATACGTCTCAGGATCACAACCCGGCGCTGGGTGCTCTTCCGAAGAGGCCAACAGAGCTGCTCGGGGCCTGTGAGCGGGATCTGATCAAGCACCTGCTGACCTACATCACGCCGGCTTTTGAGGACACAGACAAAGCGCTGTTCGACCAGGCGGCCAAAGCCGCCAGCACCGAAGGTCAAAATCGCCTGTTCGAGGCGATGAACACAATCAAGGGCAAGAAGACCATTTTCACGGAGGCCCTGAGCGAGCAGGTCAGCACCGCCTTCGCCGACTTCATCAAAGGCACTCCTGAACCGGAAGACCACGGCCTGACCTTCGGGCACAACGAGATGAGCCTCGTGGAGGAGCAGGACCTGGAAGAGGGCCTGGCCATCACGCAGATGGTCAGTAAGGCGGAAATACGCAATACCCAGGCGATCTACGCGCTCAACCAGCGGTTTTCGGTGCTCAATCGCGGGCTCCCGGTCAAGAACGACACCAATCCGTGCGGACCGCTCAAGCTGGGTCGCGCGATCCGCAAGGCCGCCGAGTGCATCGAGGTGCCGTCAGGTCCCAAAGTGCTGCTCTTCAACGCGCTGGACCGCCAGATCCATGCGCAAATCAGCACGTGTTATGAAGAGCTCAACAAGCGGCTGATCGAAGCGGGCGTGCTGCCCAATTTGAAATTCGAAAAACCCGCCAAGCCCGCCCGCCGGGCGCCGCCTCGAGGCAGCGAAGGCAGCGAAGGCAGCGAGCCCGACAGCCCGTCGCCGGCCATGGACCCGGTGAGCAACACGCCGGAACTCGATTTCTTCGGCCGCGCGACCCAGGGCGTCGCCGACGCCAGCGGACTGCCCCAGAACGCGACCGACGCCGGGCTGGTTCAGGATATCCGCCAGATGCTCAGCGAGATTGCCGGGCCGGCGGCCCAGGTGCCGCCCGCCGGCGTGAGCTTTGCCCCGCCGCCAGCGCTGCAAACCGCGCTGTCCAGTCTGCAGTCTGAGCTAGCTATGCCGGGCCCGGAGCAGGTCGCCGAACTCCTGAGCGCGGCGGAGATCAAGCAGCTGGTGCGCAAGGCGCTCGGAACCGACCCCAGCGGCCGGCCCATGGCGCTGGCGAATCACCATGCTCAAACGATCGATATCATGGGCATGCTCTACGATCACATCCAGCAGGAGAATCTGCTCCACGAACCGGTCCAGCAGCTTCTTCACCGGCTGCAGCTGCCAATGATTCGGGTGGCGCTGCAGGAAGAGAGCTTCTTCGAGGAACGCGAGCACCCCGCTCGCCAATTCTTCAATACGATCGCTGACGCGGGGGAGCTGTGGCTTGAGGACGAGCCGCAGGAGTCTCCCACGTTCCAGAAAATGCAGGTTGCCGTCGATCGCATCCTCACCGATTACCAGGACGACCTGAACGTCTTTAAAGAGCTGATCGGCGACCTGGATAAACACATCGGAACCCTCAGCAAGAAAGCGAAGCTGGCGGAGAAGCGCCAGGTTGAGCGGGCCCGCGGGCAGGAAAAGCTCGAGCTGGCCCGGGAGCAGGCGCGCAATGAGATGGAGCGCCTGATCAAAAAGTATCAGCCGCCCCGCTTCGTCGAGTCGGTCCTGGAACACCCCTGGACAGACTTTATGGCGCTGACGGCCCTGCGCTACGGGGACGAAGGCGAGCAGTGGAAAGAGGCGCGCAAGGTTGCCAAAACGCTGATTTTCTCGGTCCGCAAGGGTCTGTCGGAAAGCGTCAAGATGAAGCTGCGCAGCAAGGTCTCCTGGTTGACGCAGAAGCTGTCGCACGGACTCAGCCAGGTCGGCTATTTCGAGCAGGATGTGAAGGTCGTGCTCGGCAACCTCGAGACCTGCCACCGCTGGTCCCTCGCGCCCAAAAAGCGCAAGAAAAAGGCCGCGCAGCCGGCCCTCCGGACCGGGCCCGGGCGCACCGCGAGACCGGCAGCCCCCACTGCTGATCCGCCCGCCGCCGCCGACGCCGACCCGCCCGCTACGGACGAGGCAGCCACGCCCGAGTGGGCCAAAGCTGATCCGCCACCAGCCGCTGAGCAGGCCGCTACGCCCGAGGCCGAGATTGAGACAGCGCCCGAAGCGGCTGACGAGGCCCAAGAGACGACCGCAGACCCGGTTGAGGCTGGTGCTGCTGAGAGTCCCGAGGACGTGGCGGCCATGGCGGAGGCCGAACCGGAACCGCCGGCGGTCCTGCATCAGGCAGCACCTCGCAGCGATGCCGGCAGCAAGCTCGCGGAGCCGAGCATCAAGCCGGTCAAGCTGGCGGAGCTGACCGCCGATCAAAAACACAACCTGGCCAAAGTGCGGCTGATGGCCTTCGGTACCTGGTTCGAGCTGAAGCTCGACGACAACCAGAACTGGATCAAGCGCAAGCTGTCCTGGTACAGCCCCGTCACCGGGCGCTGCCTGTTCGTCAACAACCGGGGCGGCATGGCCGAGGAGCTGAACCTGCACGATCTGGCAATCGCCATGTCGGAAGGCCGGGCAAGGGTATTTGAGGCCAACGCGAGGCCTCTGATGGATCGCGCATTTGAATCGATCTTCAACCGGCTGAAGGGGCTGGTTACGAAGAAGTCTACGGCCTGAGGAAGAGCCTCCGGCCTTAACGCACGTCAGGAAAGCCAGACAGATCAAAAGGACCGACGGTTTCAAAATCGCCGCCGATCCGGAATTCACCAGGGGGAGCTGGTGGCAACTGAGGGAAAAGGTGTCTCCGCATGAGTCAACAAGTGAGGGCTGAACAGCGTTCGGCCACGAGAAAGGAACTGTCGACGATCGTCGACGTGTTCGACACGATGTCGGGGGAGCGGGTTGGCCACATCGGCAACATCTCGCGCTCCGGCATGATGGTGATCTGCCAGAAGAAGGTGGGTGAAGGACACCTCTATCAGCTGAGCTTTACCCTGCCCGAACCGGACCCCGCGCCGCCCCGGCAGTTCAACGTGGGCGCCATGTGCCTGTGGTGCTCGGAAGCCGAGTCGACCGGCACTTTCTGGGCCGGTTTTGAGGTCATCGATATTGCCGACGACGAGGCGGAAATCCTGGAAGGGATTGTCGTTACGCTCTGACGCGCGCCCCGCGCCCAGGGGCCGAGCGGCCCGGTCCACCCACCACGCCGGATTCCATAAGATCGGCTCCTGATTCCTCCACCTGCACGAGTCGACGCTCGGCGGTGTGCCGGCAGCCCCCGACCGCATATTCCGGGACTGAAGTCAGGGGTATACTGACGCCCCGCTCAGCAAGGACCACCGCATGTCTGCCGCCCACAGCCACTACCCCGATCATCATCAACGCCTGCAGGGCATCTATGAGCAGGCGCTTGAGGGACTGGATTTTGATGCCGTAGCGATATACGCGGGCACCGCCAAAATCGCGTTCCTGGACGACTACCACTTTCCGTTCAAAGCCAATCCGCACTTCCTATGGTGGGTCCCGCTGGAGGAGCATGCCGAGAGCTGGATTCTGGTCAGGCCCGGAGAGCGGCCCCGGCTGCTTTACCATCAGCCGGCCGACTACTGGCACCTCCCGCCGTCCGATCCGGATGGTTACTGGACGTCTCACTTCAACATCACGGTGACGGGTAACGACAGCGAGGCGCGGGCTGCGCTGCCGGGTGACCTGTCGCGCGTTGCGGTGATCGGTGAGAACCCGCCTGACTGGGGCTTTGCTGAGGTCAACCCCGAAACGCTGATCAACCGCCTGCACTGGCAGCGCGCCGCCAAGTCCGAGTATGAGCTGTGCCTGATGCGTATCGCGTCAGACAGCGGAGCCCGGGCCCACCTCGCCGCTGCGCAGGCGTTTGCTGACGGCGACAGCGAATATGAAATCCATCTGAAGTACATGGCCGCGTGTCAGCACGCGGAAAAGGAGCTGCCCTACAACAACATCATCGCGCTGAATGACCACGCCGCGGTGCTGCATTACCAGAACCTGTCCCGGGACCGTGGTGGTCCCCGCAACAGTTTCCTGATCGATGCCGGCGCGATGTGTGAGGGTTACGCCAGCGACATCACCCGAACCTACGCGCGGGCCGACAGCGGCTTTGCCGAGCTGGTCAGCGCCCTGGAGGAACGCCAGCAGCAGATGGTCGACGGCGTCCGCGCGGGCGTCTGGTTCCCGGACCTGCACCAGCAGGCCCATCAGCATGTGGCGGAACTGCTGGAGCAGTTTGAGCTGGTGAACATGCCGGCGGCCGATATGCTCGAGGAAGGCATCACCAGCACCTTCCTGCCCCACGGTCTGGGCCATCTGATCGGGCTTCAGGTGCACGACGTCGGCGGCCAGCAGGCGGAGCCCGACGGCGGCCTCAAAGCACCGCCGGAAGCTCACCCCTTTCTGCGAACCACTCGGCAAATTGAACCCGGCTTCGCGCTGACGATCGAGCCGGGACTCTATTTGATACCCGCCCTGCTGGAGCCCCTGCGGGAGGGGCCGCACAAAGGCGCGGTGAACTGGGATCTGATCGAGCAGTGGCTGCCGTTCGGCGGCATCCGGATCGAGGATGACGTGGTGGCTCGCAGCAGCGGCAGTCCGGAGAACCTGACCCGGGACGCGTTCGCCCGGATCGAATAAACGGGGCTAGCGTTAGATCGGGGAGCCGGGGGGAACGGTCTCGCGGGCCGGCAGCCCCTCAGCGCTCGGGTCTTCCAGGAACCGCGTGATCTCGCTGGCCATCTGGCGCGCCTGAGGCGTACGCCGGAGTTCGTCGACGAGGTTGATCAGCCTGTTTCGCACGGCCATGCCCGTTGGATCCGGACCACCCGACACCGCTGCGCGCTGCAGCTCGCGCAGCGCCACCCAGGCCGTGGCCAGCTCAATCAGGCCGGCGCTTCGCTCGATCACCGGCATAATCAGCTGCTCCGTGTACTGCTCCAGCAGCTCATCGAGACTGAGCTGATCGTCATCCGTGGCGGTCTGCTGATGGACGCGCTGCAGGCGGTTCGGCTCCAGCACCATCTGGGTGATCGCCTGGGTGAGCGCCCGGGCCGGCGCGGCCTGGTCGAAGTGGTTGGCCGTGCGGTGAGAAAAATACTCCCGGCTGCGCCCGTCGCCATAAGATGGCGGCACAAGAAAGGTAAGCAGTGACGAGGGTAGCCGAAGCTCGTCCGGTGCCAGCGCGTCAAACAGGGCCGTCAGCGCCTCACGCTGCTCGTCGCCGGGGATGATCCTCACGCCATCGGTGTCGTCACCCCGCAGCACGTAGTCGTAGTCCACGCCGCCGATGAGCTTCGCCACCGCCTCTGCCTGGTAGCGATGGAGCAGGTAGGTCGGAACCAGCGCCTCTTCCAGCTTTGCCAGCGGCTCGCCTGGCCGGATCACCGCCGGGCTGAATCCGTCCAGCGCGGCTCGACGAACCGCCCGCAGTTCGGAGAACCGCTCCAGCACGCTGTCGCCGTTATCCCACAGGTGCGCGCCGGCATGCGCGGTTGCGGGCCCACGGACCTCGGGATCTGAGATAAAGCGCAGACCTTCCTGCTGGGCCGCAGTCAGGATCTGCTGCAGACCGGCAGGCTCCTGCTCAGGGTCCGCGAAGACCCGATAGCCATAGTTGATCGCTGCCTTGTCCCACTCACCGATGTCGACGTCGTAGGCGTTTATTAGACTGACCCGGCCACTGTCGTCGAGCTTCACGTTGGGATGCGGGTAGTCCATGACCGACGCGTCGCCCCGGGCGCTGGCAAAGAAGTTGTGCGCCAGGCCCAGCGTGTGGCCCACCTCGTGCGCCGAGAGCTGGCGCAGCCTGGCCAACGCCATCTCGCGAGCCGCGGTGCCGCCGTCCCCGTTTTCGCTGAACGGCGCGGTCAGGCCCTGAGCAATCAGCATATCCTGACGCACTCGCAGCGATCCCAGACTCACGTGCCCTTTGATAATCTCGCCGCTGCGTGGATCGATAATGCCCCAGCCGTAGGACCAGCCGCGGGTGGAGCGGTGCACCCACTGAATCACGTTGTAGCGGATATCCAGCGGATCCGCGTCCTCAGGCAACACCTCGACCTGAAAGGCATTGCGAAAGCCCGCGGCCTCAAACGCCTGGTTCCACCAGCTTGCGCCTTCGATCAGCGCTGAGCGGATTGGTTCCGGAGCCCCCCGATCCACGTAGTAGATCAACGGCTCTACCGCCTCGCTGACCGCCGCCTGCGGATCTTTCTTTTCCAGGCGGTGCCGCACGATCAGGTGCTTGCGCAGCGCCTCATCCAGGCCCGCGGCATAGTCCAGGTAAGGAACGGACCAGAACCCCGAGCGCGGATGATAGGTCCGGAGCGGGAAGTCATCGTCAGGCAGCTGGATAAACTCATGGCGGGTTTTTACGGTGACCGCCGTCGGGGTTGGCACCACGCTGCGCAGCTGCGCACCGGGTTTTTCCCCGGTGAGCGTGACCCAGGACTCGAGCAACGTGTTTTCCGGAAAGCTCTTGAGCATCTCCGGATCAGGCGCTGAGCGGCCGGCGTCCACCCGGTAGGCACCCTCTTCCAGCGCTGCGAGCCGCGCCGCGACGCCGTAGGCATCGCTGGTGAGCAGCGGCGTCAGGTCCACCAGCGCGACGGCTGGGGCCTCGCCGGTATCGTTGCGCTGCTCGGCCACCACGGTGAAGCCGGCCAGCACGCTGCGCGCAAACGCCTCGGAGACCGCCCGCCGCTCGTCGGGATTGTCCGACTCGGCGCGGAACGCCAGGTTTCGCTCAACCAGCAGAACCTTCGGCCCGCTGCGGCTGAAGTAGACCACCCGCGTGTCGCTCAGCTGACCCCGGTCAAGCCCGATATCGTTGGAACCCACGCCGGTGGGCAGCGACACCATGTAGAGAATGTCTTCGTCAAAGCGGCTGATTTCAGCGAGCACCCGACCCTTCTCAGCGTCCCACCAGAGCGGGATAAATCCGTCCACGCGGCGCGCTCCCGCCGTCTCCTCAGCCAGGTCGGGCAGCGCCAGGGCCGGCCTGGCATCAGCGAGCAGCAGCGCCAGGGTGAGCAGCGTGAAGTGAACCAGTCTCTTAGTCATCAGCATTTTCCAGCCCCAGGCGCGTGCCGAAATCCCCGGGCGCCATGGCGCTGAGAAAGGCAAATACCGTGTAGGCAGCGACGTTCTGGGCCAGGTGCTCTGGATTGACCTTATCCAGCGTATCGTTGGCCGTGTGGTGATAGTCGAAGTAATCCGTGCCGTCCTGATGCAGGGTGGCAACCGCCATCCCGGCTTGCCGCATGGGTATCAGATCCGGTCCGCCGCTAGCGTTGTTGTCGCCGCGCACAACGCCCAGCGGCGACAGCACCTGCGTCAGCTGATCGATCAGGCCAAGAGCCGACGGCTTAACCCGGCTTGAGAAGCGATAGATGGGCCCTGCCCCGAAGTCGGATTCGGCGCCGATGATATGCCGGTCCATTTCGGTGGCGTGCGCTTGCCGGTAGGCGCGCGCCCCGTGGAGCCCCTGCTCTTCGTTCGCGTAAAGGACAACCCGAATCGTTCGCCTGGGCGCCGCGTCGAGGCGGCCGATCAGGGCGCCAGCGGCCATGGTGATCGCACACCCTGCCCCGTCGTCGATCGCACCCGTCCCGAGATCCCAGGAATCGAGATGACCGCCAATCAGCACGTACTCTTCAGGTTGGGTCGAGCCGACAATGTCGCCGATCACGTTGTACGAGGTGTAGTCGCCCTCCCAGTAGCTACCGAGCTCCAGCGCCACCTCAACCGGCCGGCCGCGCTTGACCATGTTGGCCAGGAGGTCAGCGTCGGGATTGGACAGGGCCGCGGCCGGGATTCGGCGCACGTCCAGGGCATAGGACATGAGTCCGGTGTGGGGAAGGCGGTCCTGATCGGTGCCGATCGACCGAATCAGGATGGCGCTGGCGCCCTTTTTGGCGGCCGTTACAGCCCCGCTGCTGCGGGCCGCCACGGCCTGGCCGTAGCCGGCGCCGTCGCGAAAACGCTTCATGCGGTTGCTGATAAAAACAATCTGACCGTCCAGACTGCCGTCGGGAATGGCGGCCAGTTCGTCGAGCGTTGCAAAGTGGGCGACGGGAGCGTGCAGCTCGCCATCGGTAGCGATGCTGCCTCCGAGCGCCGTCACCACCAGCGGCTGCGGAAACGGGGCGACGACGCGTGCCGTCTCGCGTCCGCGGCGCCACGCGGGGAACGTCACCGGCTCGAGCGTGACGCGGTCAAAACCCAGCTGCTCAAACTTCGCCTGGGCCCACGCGACCGCCCGCTCGTCTCCGCTCGAGCCCGCCATCCGCGGTCCGACTTCGGTGGTCAGACTCTCTAGAATCTCATACGCAAGCTCGCTGCTTCGCGCCTCATCGCGCAGCGACGCGGCCTGGCTCAGAGTGGCGTCATCGAGCAGGGGTTGTGCGCTGCCGGTGCCAACGGCCGTAAGCAGGAGCGCCGCAATAATCAACGCGGCGCTTGCGATACGCGGCAGAACCAATCGCCTCAAAACATCCCAACTTCGAGGCGAGCTGCCTCCGTCATCATGCTCTGGTTCCAGGGCGGGTCGAACACCAGCTCAACGTCAACCTCGCTGACCGTCGGGATGATGATCAGCTTGCTGCGAACGTCGGCGACCAGAATGTCTCCCATGCCGCAGCCGGGGGCCGTCAGCGTCATATCCACCTCGATGCGACGCTGGCCGTCCTCCTCCCTTTCGATATCGCAGCGGTAGATGAGCCCAAGGTCGGCGATATTCACCGGAATCTCGGGGTCGTAGCAGGTGCCAAGCTGGGTCCAGACCAGCTCCTCGAAGTCGTCGTCTGACGCATTCTCCGGCAGCTCCGGGCGGGGGAGCGGCTCCTTGCCCAGCGCGTCGGCGTCCATCCCGTCAATCCGGAACAGATTGCCCTCGACGAACACCGTGAAGCTGCCGCCGAGCTGCTGGGTGATGTAGCCAACGGTGCCGGCCGGCAGCGTCACCTCGTCGCCCGCCGGGACGATGATGGCCGGGCAGTCGCGCTCCAGCTTGATGGGTTCGCTGTTGTGGCTGTACATGTCGCTACCGTGAATCGGGGCCGCATATTATAGGTTCCCTGCGAGGACGGGTGCCAGCCCGCAAGCCGTTGAAAATCTGACGCTTTTTTCGAAGGTGAACATCGAGCAGGGCAGCGGGGCCCGGTCGCCCGCTAAGTTGTTGATTGCCAGCGTCCATTCGGGGGCGCCTTTTGACACTGTCAGGGAACCGCAAGGCTGGCCAAGATGCGTCGGTGGCGGGTTAAACCTTCGCCGCAGGACAACCATCTTAAGTAGGTTACCGGCGCCTCGCCCCAGGACCATCTAGTGGGCAGCTTGCTACGCGCTGAAGTGCAACAAATCTAGGGAGAAAACGATGAGAGTAGTGATTGCTGCGGGTCTGCTGGTCAGCGCCACCGTTCAGGCTGAAGACTACTGCGAGTTTCGCAAATCGCTGGATACCACGGTCCCGGCCGCTGAACTGACGACGCTGGACCTGACCGCCGGCGCCGGAAATCTGGAAATCAAGGGTCAGGCCGGTACTGACGAGGTGACCGTTATCGCCTCCGCCTGCGCATCGAGTCAGAAGATTCTCGATGGCCTGAGCCTGGACCAGCGGATCAGCTCGGACACGCTGCGGCTTGAGACACGCGAAAACGACGGAACGAGCTGGGGCATCGGCAATCGCTATGCGGGCATCAGCCTCGACATCACCGTTCCGCGACGCTTTGCCGTCGTGGTCGATGACGGCAGCGGCGCCGCCACAATCCGTGGCGTGGCGTCGGTCGACGTGGAAGACGGCTCCGGCAAGCTGGAGATCAGTGACATCGGTGGTGACGTCACCGTCGATGACAACTCGGGCAGCCTGAGCATCAGCGATACGCTTGGACGCGTTTATCTGCGCGATGGCTCTGGCGGCATCGAGATCGTCAACGTTGAGCAGGACGTTTTCATTGAGGAGGACGGCTCGGGCAGCATCAAGATTCGCGACGTGGGTCTGGACGTGGTCGTCGAGGAGGACGGCTCCGGCAGCATCGAAGTGAGCCAGGTGGGTGGCGACGTCCGCATCGATCGCGACGGCTCGGGCGGCATCCGCGTGGTAGACGTTGTCGGCAGTCTGACCGTCGACCGTGACGGCAATGGGGGGATCACCCATCGGAACGTCGCTGGGGACGTGTCACTCCCCGAGAGCCGCAAAAGCCGCAAGCGCATGTAGTTTGGCCCGTTGGCGGACGCCTCGGCGAAGTGCGCCGAGGCACACCGCTCGCGGGCAGCACCGATTCTGCTAAAGTGCCGCTCGATTGACGCGGCAGTGTCGCTGCGTCGGCAGCGGAACTGTACGTGCGCAACCAGCCAGGCACCTCTCCTACGAACTTATCGCAAAGCGCCGGCCGGGGCCCCTGGCTAAGAGGCGTCATCCTGGCAATTTCGATCGCCGCGCTGAGCTTCGCCCTTGCCGCGCTGCTGGACTCCGGCTCGCTGGGTTTTGAGGTCTCACCGTTCAGCCCGGTGATCCTGGCCATTGTCTTTGGCGCCCTGATCGCCAACCTCGGTCTCGCGCCGGACGCCTGGCGCTGCGGCTTCGCTTTCTGCAGCAAAACCCTGCTCCAGGCCGGGATTGTGGTGCTGGGCTTTCGGCTGAGCCTGGCCAGTGCCGGCAGCATCGGCCTGGAGGCGCTGCCGCTCGTGCTGACCTGCATCACCGTGGCGCTGCTGATCGTCACCGGGCTGGGACGAATCATGGGGCTGCCGGGCAGACTGACCGGGCTGATTGCTGTGGGCACCAGCATCTGCGGCTGCACCGCCATCGTGGCGCTGGCGCCGCTCATCCGGGCCCGGGATGCGGAGGTCAGCTACGCCATTGCCGTGGTTGCTGTCTTCGGCATGCTGGCGATGCTCGGCTATCCCTGGCTGGCACACCTGCTGTTCGCCGACGAGCCCGCGCTCGCCGGCTTTTTTCTCGGTACCGCGATTCACGACACGGCGCAGGTTGCAGGCGCTGCGCTGATCTACGCTGACCAGTTCCTGGCGCCCCTGGCGCTGGATGTCGCGACCGTCACCAAGCTGCTGCGCAACCTGATGATGGTGCTGCTCCTGCCGCTGCTGGCACTGCTGTATCGCGCTCAGGCGCCTGCGGATGCCAGGCGCGGGCTGGGGTTCAGCCTGCTGCCACCGTTTATTCTGGCGTTTATCGCCATGAGTGCCCTTCGCACCTGGGGTGATATGACGCTGAGCGCCGATCAGGCGGCCCAGGGTCTGTTCCTGGGGCTGCTGGATGCCGGCGCCTGGCAGCAGCTGGTCAGCATCCTGACCACGGCGGCCAAGTGGCTGCTGGCTATCGCGATGGCTGCGGTCGGCCTGACAACCCGACTGGGTGTCCTCCGTGAGCTGGGGCTAAAGCCTTTTGCGCTGGGGCTCACCGCCGCCGCGGCGGTCGGGCTAGCCAGCCTGGCGGGCCTGCTCGGGTTCTACTGATCGCCCGTTCGTCAGGCGTCCGCGAGCAGCTGGTGAATGGACTGAACGCAGACCGAGCCCTCGCCAACCGCTGAGGCGACCCGCTTCACCGAACCGCTGCGCACGTCGCCAACCGCAAATACCCGAGGGCAGCTGGTTTCGTAAAAATGCGGACGGCGTTCTTCCTGCCAGCCCGCAGACT